>NZ_JAMPOT010000009.1:0-600857 GCF_028480685.1 Providencia sp. PROV174 | reverse complement strand
CAAGATAGTTTATTCCACCCGTTCTTAGTGCGTAATGACCAACCATTACCGAAACCAACAACGCCAATGCCATCTCTTGATTTGCTGGCAAGCCCGCCAGCGCAAGAAGAGCCAGTGGACATGTTCAAACTAGAACAAACAGCGAGGTTGATTGAAGCGAGACTCAATGATTATCGTGTTAAAGCTGAAGTGGTTGGGTTCTCGCCAGGCCCTGTCATTACTCGGTTTGAGCTTGATCTAGCGCCGGGAGTAAAAGCAGCAAGGATATCTACATTGTCACGTGACCTTGCTCGTTCGTTGTCAACCGTAGCCGTACGTGTTGTAGAAGTGATACCAGGTAAACCTTATGTGGGCCTAGAGCTCCCTAATGAGAAACGGCAAACCGTTTACTTGAGTGAAGTATTAGACTGCGATGACTTCCGCAAAAATCCATCTCCTCTCACTATTGTGTTAGGGAAAGATATTGAAGGCGATCCTGTCGTTGCTGATTTAGCGAAAATGCCACATTTACTCGTTGCGGGGACAACTGGCTCTGGTAAATCTGTTGGGGTCAATGCAATGATCCTCAGCATTTTGTATAAAGCGAAACCAGAAGATGTTCGCTTTATCATGATTGACCCGAAAATGCTCGAATTATCCATTTATGAAGGTATCCCGCATCTATTGACAGAAGTGGTTACTGACATGAAAGATGCGGCAAATGCCTTGCGTTGGTGCGTGAATGAAATGGAACGCCGTTATAAATTGATGTCTGCGTTAGGGGTACGTAATCTAGCGGGTTATAACGATCGCATCAAAGCGGCAGACGAAATGGGACGGCCAATCCCTGATCCACATTGGAAACCTGGTGATAGTATGGATGTAGAGCATCCAATGCTGAAAAAAGAACCTTACATTGTTGTCATGGTTGATGAGTTTGCTGACTTAATGATGACGGCAGGTAAAAAAGTGGAAGAGCTAATTGCACGATTGGCGCAAAAGGCACGTGCAGCGGGTATCCATTTGGTATTGGCAACCCAACGACCATCGGTTGATATTATTACAGGGTTAATCAAAGCAAATATCCCAACACGGATTGCTTTTACGGTATCCAGTAAGATTGACTCGCGTACGATCCTTGACCAAGGCGGCGCGGAGTCTTTACTCGGTATGGGGGATATGCTGTATTTACCACCAAACTCTTCAATTCCAGTGCGGGTGCACGGCGCCTTTGTCCGTGACCAAGAGGTTCATGCCGTTGTGAATGATTGGAAAGCTCGCGGTAAACCACAATATATTGATAGCATTACAACCTGTAGTGATGATAGCGAAGGCGGTGGTTATGATAGTGGTGGCGAAGAGCTCGATCCGCTGTTTGACCAAGCTGTAGAGTTTGTTATTGAGAAACAACGAGTTTCCATTTCTGGGGTTCAACGCCAATTCAGGATCGGTTATAACCGTGCTGCAAGGATTGTTGAGCAAATGGAAATCCAAGGTATTGTTAGTGAGCAAGGGCACAATGGTAACCGTGAAGTTCTTGCTCCTCCGTCAATGGGACATTAATAATTTAGTGTGCTAATTGCTGGTTTAATTTAAGGGGTGTATAAAGACGGGACGCCTCTTAAGGTAATAATTTTAAGGTCTTTCATCGATGAAAAAAATGATGTTATTGGGTGCGTTAGCCCTGAGTTTACATATTGGCCAAGTATTGGCAGACGCAAGCCAAGACCTTCAAGAACGTTTGAATAAGGTCAATAGCTTCCAAGCTAGCTTCTCGCAAAAAGTGACAAGTCCTGAAGGGGATTTGATTCAAGAAGGTGTTGGGGATTTATGGCTTGAGCGCCCAAATTTATTTAATTGGAATATGACATCACCTGATGAAAGTGTACTGGTGTCAGATGGAAAAAATTTGTGGTTTTATAATCCGTTTGTAGAACAAGTGACCGTAACTAATTTAGCGGATGCTACGCAAGATACGCCATTTCTACTAATTACACGTAACGACCCGAAAGATTGGAAACAGTACTCAATCATCCAACAAGGAAATACGTTTGATTTAAAACCAAAACAAACTAATGGAACTTTAAAACGTTTTTCCATTACAGTTTCTCCCCAAGGGACGATTGAGCAGTTTTCAGCGGTTGAGCAAGATGGCCAAACCAGTGCTTATCAATTAAAAGAGCAAAAAAATGGTCGCGTTGATGCAAGTAAATTTAAATTTACAGTACCAAAAGGTGTCACTCTAGATGACCAGCGCTCAAACGCAAAATAAGCTTGATTAGAAAAAATATTAACCAGCAACTTTGGTATTTGCTGGTTAATATATAAGATATTTTAAGAGGTAAAAAAGAGGATATAGTGGGTAACCTGTCTCTTGATTTTTCGCAGAATGAATTTCAACCTTTAGCAGCAAGAATGCGGCCTGAAACCCTTGAACAATATATTGGCCAAAAGCATTTATTGGCAGAGGGCAAACCGTTACCGCGTGCGATTAAAGCGGGTCATCTGCACTCCATGATTTTATGGGGGCCCCCAGGAACAGGCAAAACAACCCTTGCTGAAATTATTGGCAATTATGCACAAGCCGATATTGAACGCATCTCAGCAGTCACCTCTGGTATTAAGGAAATCCGAGAATCCATTGAAAAGGCTCGGCAAAATCGTAGTGCAGGGCGAAGAACCATTTTATTTGTGGATGAAGTTCATCGTTTTAATAAAAGCCAGCAAGATGCATTTTTACCGCACATAGAAGATGGCACGATTACATTTATTGGTGCGACAACAGAAAACCCATCATTTGAATTAAACTCTGCGTTGTTATCACGTGCTCGGGTGTATTTGCTTAAATCTCTTGAAGAAAATGATATTGAGCGGGTATTGCTGCAAGCGCTGGCAGACTCATCTCGTGGCCTTGGTGGGCAAAATATTGTTCTACCTGACAGCACGCGCAAAATGGTTGCTCAGTTGGTTAATGGGGATGCTAGGCGTTCATTAAATCTGCTGGAAATGATGGCGGATATGGCCGAGGCGGATGGCCAAGGGCAGCGTATTTTAACCGCTGATTTATTAAAAGAAGTCAGTGGCGAGCGAACAGCAAGGTTTGATAACAAAGGCGACCGTTATTACGACTTAATTTCTGCGCTGCATAAGTCTATTAGAGGATCAGCACCGGATGCCGCACTATATTGGTTTGCAAGGATCATTACTGCGGGGGGAGATCCGCTGTATGTTGCGCGTCGGTTACTTGCAATTGCATCAGAAGATGTGGGTAATGCGGATCCTCGTGCGATGCAAGTCGCCATTTCAGCTTGGGATTGCTTTACTCGAGTGGGGCCAGCCGAAGGTGAGCGTGCAATTGCCCAAGCCATTGTTTATTTAGCTTGTGCGCCGAAAAGTAACGCAGTTTATACCGCCTATAAAGCGGCGATTAAAGATGCGCAAATGCAACCGGATTACGATGTGCCAGAACATCTTCGAAATGCCCCAACTAAACTATTAAAAGAAATGGGAGCAGGGAAAGAGTATCGTTATGCGCATGATGAACCTAACGCTTACGCGGCAGGGGAAAACTATTTTCCTGAACCGATGCAAACAACGCGTTATTACTACCCTACGAAACGGGGTCAAGAAAGCAAGTTTGCTGAAAAACTAGACTGGTTAGCCCAACAGGATCAAATTAGCACCACAAAACGCTATCGCTAAACTGGGCAATGCGGTAAGGTTATATAGCGAAATACTTTACTTTATTTGTTGTGCTGGAACGCACCTCAAAAAGTATCATTAATTACTAACAATAATCACAGGATAAGCATGCTCGATCCCAATTTACTGCGTACGGAGCTAGACGCGGTTGCTGAAAAACTGGCTCGCAGGGGTTTTACCCTTGATGTGGAAAAGCTGCGTGAATTAGAAGAACGCCGCAAAGTTTTACAAGTTGAAACTGAAACCCTGCAAGCAGACCGTAACTCGCGATCGAAAACTATTGGTGCGGCAAAAGCACGTGGTGAAGATATCGAACCATTACGTCTAGAAGTTAACCAATTAGGCGAAAAATTGGATTCTGCAAAAGCGGAGCTTGAAAAGCTGCAACAAGAAATCCGTGATATTGCCTTGAGTATCCCGAATATCCCTGATGACCAAGTACCTGATGGTAAAGATGATTCTGACAACGTTGAAGTGGCTCGTTGGGGTGAACCTCGCCAGTATGACTTCGAAGTTAAAGACCATGTTAGCCTTGGTGAGCTATCTGGCGGCTTAGACTTTCCAGCTGCGGTAAAACTGACGGGTGCACGTTTTGTTGTCATGAAAGGGCAAATTGCTCGTATGCACCGTGCATTGGCACAATTCATGCTTGATTTACATACTGAACAACATGGCTACCAAGAATTGTATGTTCCGTATTTAGTCAACCATGACACGCTTTACGGAACTGGCCAATTACCAAAGTTTGGTGAAGACTTATTTCATACTAAACCACTGGAAGAAGAAGCAGACAGCAGCACTTATGCTTTGATTCCAACAGCTGAAGTACCTGTGACTAACTTGGTTCGTGATGAAATTTTAGATGAAGACTCACTTCCTCTGAAAATGACAGCACACACACCTTGTTTCCGTTCTGAAGCGGGATCTTATGGCCGTGATACACGTGGTTTGATCCGTATGCACCAATTTGACAAAGTTGAGTTAGTGCAAATCGTACATCCAGAAAAATCTATGGATGCATTGGAAGAGCTGACTGGCCATGCAGAGAAAGTATTACAATTACTGAACTTACCTTATCGTAAAGTGATTTTATGCACCGGTGATATTGGTTTTGGTTCACGTAAAACTTATGACTTAGAAGTATGGCTACCAGCGCAAAATACTTATCGTGAAATTTCATCTTGTTCAAACATGTGGGATTTCCAAGCGCGTCGTATGCAAGCTCGCTTCCGCGGTAAGAGTGATAAGAAAACACAACTTGTTCATACTCTGAATGGTTCTGGTTTAGCGGTTGGTCGTACATTGGTGGCGATTTTAGAAAACTACCAATTAGCAGATGGCCGTATTGAAGTTCCAGAAGTATTACGCCCATATATGAAAGGGTTAGAGTACATCGGTTAATTTCCGTTACTTCTTCAAAAGTAAAACGCGACTCATAGTAGTCGCGTTTTTTTTGCAAATTTAAAGCATTTTGAAAACGTATCCTCAGGCTAAACCTGATCCCCCCTCAATATTTTCCAAATAGCACTATTCAATGTAGGACATTACTCTACGGTAAAGTAAATTTATCGGAGCGAAATAAATGGGTGTAATTATTGGTGTTTTCTTACTAGCAGGCCTTGTAAAAGGGGTGATTGGGTTAGGGTTACCGACAATCGCAATGGGGTTATTAAGCACGTCAATGGAGCCTGCTGCCGCTGCTAGCTTGTTAATTATTCCCTCGTTAATCACGAATATATGGCAATTATTGATTGGCCCACAATTTATGGCACTAATCAAACGGCTCAGTGGTTTTATTATTGGGGTGGTACTTGGCACCATATTCAGTTTTTTACCTTCTTTAACCTCAGCATCTGGTTGGACACTACCTGCACTTGGTTTCGTGCTTATTATCTATGGAATATGGGGGTTAATCGCAAAAAAAATGCCATCATCCGAGAAACATGAAATATGGCTTTCCCCAACAGTGGGGTATATCACTGGTGTGATTACGGCTGCTACAGGTGTATTTGTTATTCCAGCAGTCCCTTATTTGCAAACCTTAAAATTAAATAAAAATGAGCTTATTCAGGCTCTAGGGCTAGCCTTTACCGCATCAACAGTTGCATTAGCAATCAAGTTATCCATTGACCAGCAACAATATGATATTAATTGGCGTTTATCTGCCTTTGCCTTAATACCTGCTATTGGTGGAATGTACCTTGGTCAATTTTTTCGCAAGATTATTAGCGAGAAATTATTCCGTCGTTGCTTTTTTATTGGTTTGATCGGATTAGGAATTTACATGGCGACAAAATTAGCTTTCAGATGACCAGTTAATTAAGAAATTAACAAACTCGTTAGTGTAATCAGGTAATTGGTTGAAATCTCGTGCACAGATAACTAATTTTCGACATGCCCAAATCTCAGCCAATTGCACTATTTTACTCGCAGAGAATTGGCTACGCTGTGCCGCTTGTTTGGGAATAATAGCTATGCCAATGCCATCATTAACCCCTTGCATTACAGAATCTAATGTTGGCATACGTACTCGGTAGTTTAGCCGCCTGCCTTGTTGTTTGGCGTTATTATCAATATGTTTTTGTAATGGGTTATCTTCCATTAAACCAATAAATTCAGCATCAATAATGTCAGAAAATGGAACATTTTCTCGGTTTGCCCAAAGGCTATCTTTATGGACAAAAACAACTAATTCATCTGAGCTGAATGGCCGAATATCCAGCCCGGTGAGATCAGTAGAATCTGCGATAACACCGATATCAGCAATTTTATTTCTGATTGCAGTGACGATATTAGTACTTGGCATTTCCTTCACTGACACAGACATAGCGGGGTGCTGGCGTAAATAAGCGCTAACACGGGCAGGTAAAAATTCCATTTGAGCAGAGGTATTACAAAGAATATTAATATGCCCACGTAGGTGTCGACTATATTGCTGCAGTTCATCTTGCATTACTTCAATTTGCTGCAAAATTGTTTTTGCATGTTCAATAAATACATGACCTGCATTTGATAATGAAACCCCTTTCACTGAGCGAACAAAAATGTCTACGTTTAATTCATTTTCTAACCCATGTATTCGTTCACTTGCAGATTGCAGTGTCAGATAAGTTAGTTTCGCTCCATGGGTGATGCTCCCTGCATTAGCGACATTGACACACAGTTTTAAATCAGTGATATCGAAATACATGGAAAACAGCTCCAATTTATGAAAGGAAAGAGGGAAATTACTATTTAAAGGAATATATGTGAATTTGTATGGGATAGCAAAAAGGAAAGCAATTGCTTTCCTTTTTTAGATTTAATAATTTAGCAAAGTCGTTAAACCATCACACTTTGGTTTATTTTACTTGTGAGAAAAACAGGCTGCGGTAGCTGCTGTAATAGCAAACATACATAATTGGCATAGAAACTAATAAACCTAAACCTAAAGGAATTACTGAAATTATCATTAAGATTGATAAAACGATAAAGAACAGAAGACCTGGCAGGATGTTTTTCTTAACAGCTTGTAAGCTTGCAGAAATTGCAGCGCCAACAGTGAAGTCGTGGTTCATAACCAATGCTGGAGCAAACCATGTCAAGGCAGTACCTACTAATGCAGCAACGGCCATGATAATAATTGCAAAGAAGAATGTGCCTGAAGATGCAAGGATAGCCGCGTCAGATGGTGAACCATATTGGTTGCTTTCCATTAATAAACCAAACATAGCAGAACCACCGATAATAAAGGCGATGATCATACCGACTAAGTTAGCCGCAAAGTTGATGGCTCCAACGGCAAATAGGGTACCGAATTTATTTTGGAAACCAGCAAATAATAACCCAATTTCTGCTTGGCCAGTTTTA
Source organism: Providencia sp. PROV174 (assembly GCF_028480685.1). Lineage (NCBI taxonomy): Bacteria > Pseudomonadati > Pseudomonadota > Gammaproteobacteria > Enterobacterales > Morganellaceae > Providencia > Providencia sp. PROV174. The sequence continues at coordinate 593,327 of NZ_JAMPOT010000009.1, read as the reverse complement.
CGTTGATTTTCACTGATAGCGATAATACCACCAATAAAAATAGGTGTAATAAAAGTAATCAGTAAGTTCAAGAATGGGATCATTGAAATGATAAAGATCACCGCAAACAGAACGATGTTAATTAGGATCCACATTCCCAGTTTTTCTTTAACGAGAGACCATGATTGGCTGATCCAGTTAACACCTTCACCTGCATCTACAGCGCGAGGTTCTGCGTGAAAAACGAATGTATCGGCTTGAGTTTGTGGTGCAGGGTTGTTATCTGCACTGAAGTTTTCATTATTCATGATAAAAAAGGAACCTGTTAGTCGTAGTGAATTAGCAATATATTATTATTAATAAGTTTTCTGAGCTTATACTCATTCTAGTAACTTATCGGCAGTAGTATGCAGATAAGTCAGCTTATTATAAAGCAGACTATTCTGGTAAGGTATTTTTGATTAAAAATTTCTTGTATAAGATATTTTTTATCGTAATAAGACAATTATCTATACCTTAATGTATTGAACAGAATATGAGTATTTAGTAATACAGTGAAAAAAGCTGTTTTTTATTCTATACAGTGAGACTAAATCATAACTTAATAATGAAGAATGAATTAAATAATCATTATTATTAATACGTAAGCAAAATATCATTTACCCAGTGGCTAAATGAGTGATATTGGGTAAGCATCCAATGGCTTAATCTCTTTTAGTACAAACATACTTTGCATTTCTTTGATACCTGGTAACCGGCGAATAACCGTCATCGCGAAGTCGGCGTAGGAGTCTAAATCATGAGATACAACCTGCAATAAAAAGTCAGTATCACCACCAATACTGTAGCAAGCGACAACATTTTCGAGCTCAGTCACTTCTTGTTCAAATTTTTGGGCTTCAGCCTCGCTATCGCTATCAATAATAACACGAACAAATACCATCACACCTAAGCCAATTTTTTTACGATTGAGAATAGCGCGATATCCTTCAATAACATGTTCTTCTTCTAATTTTTTAACCCTTCGCCAACAGGGAGAGGCTGACATGCCTACTTTTTCAGCAAGTACTTGATTCGTTATTCGAGCGTCATCTTGTAGTAATTTCAATATTTTTATTTCTGTCTTATCTATTGCCATAAATGAAAGCCTCTACCTTAAAATCGCATAAAATAGGATAAATTCGCCTAAATTTTAGCGTGTAATGACTGAGTTAGAAAGCCTATTTCTTTCTTTAAATGCAATAATAATGCGGCGTTTTAGAACAATAACAAACAGTAAAAGGGAAAAGAGAGATGATTTTTAATCCAACAGAACACCGCTGTGCCATCGTGGTAAACCAAAACTTATCAAATGGCTTAGCGATGAATGCAGCGAGTGTAATTGGTGTGAGTTTAGGAAATAAAGTCAATAATATGGTAGGGAATGATCTTAATAGTTTGGATAATATGAATTACCCAGGGGTAATTTATGCACCATTACCGATATTAAAATCCTCAGAGCAATATATGAAAGAGATTGAAGTAGCCGCTTACCAGAAAGATGATATTTATATCATTCCTTTTAGTTTGCTCGCTCAATCTTGCCGCACTTATGATGAATATCAGCAGAAATTATCTGAACAGCAATATAAAGATATTCAATTGGCAGGGATAGGCTTGGTGGGAAATAAAAAGGCAGTCACTCAGCTAATTGGTCATTTACCGCTTTTCAAATAAATAAGAGGCTCTGTAAAGAGCCTCTATAATTTTAGTACATCACTTTGTGACCATAGCTTTCAAGAATGCTTTTAACTCGTTCCATCACTTCTTTTGATGGTGGTCTAACACCATCTAGCTTGTACTCTTCACCCATGGTTTCCCATTTGTGTTTACCAAGCTCATGGTAAGGTAATAATTCGATTTTCTCGATATTGTTCATATCTTTGGTAAATTCGCCCAGTAAATGTACTGAGTGGTCGTCATCGCTCCAACCCGGCACGACAACATAGCGTACCCAGGTTTTTTGGTTGCGTTTGGCAAGGTAACGGGCAAATTCCAAAGTACGGTGGTTAGAAACACCCACTAATTTTTGATGAATTGCATCATCGATTTGTTTTAAATCAAGCATCACTAAGTCAGTGACATCCATCAGTTCATCAATCACTGGGTCGTAGCGGCGCACAAAGCCATTGGTATCAAGGCAAGTATGAATATTTTCTTTTTTACATGCACGGAACCAGTCACGCACAAATTCGGCTTGTAAGATAGCTTCACCGCCAGAGGCGGTAACGCCGCCGCCAGTCGCATTCATAAAGTGGCGATAGGTCACGGCTTCTTTCATTAATTCGTCAACAGTGACGATATTGCCACCATGAGTGTCCCAAGTATCGCGGTTATGGCAATACAGGCAGCGCATTAAGCAGCCTTGGAAAAAGACAATAAAACGGATCCCTGGACCATCGACCGTTCCGCATGATTCAAATGAATGAATACGGCCGAGTGTGGTTGGGGTTTCTGTCATATTAGTTATCGCTATTGTTTTGGTTTTAGTATCATCGATAGACATAGCAGGCACTCCAAAATATCTGTCATACCGCAAACTTTAGAGAAAAATATCGTTGCTGGTATAGATAAAAAGACCCCATAAAGCGGGGCCTTTAATTTACTTTATTTTAATAAGCTAATTATTACATTGTGCTTGTGAAAGTACGAGTAATAACATCTTGCTGTTGTTCTTTAGTCAGTGAGTTGAAACGTACAGCATAACCCGATACACGGATAGTCAGCTGTGGATATTTCTCTGGGTTTTCCATTGCATCTAACAGCATTTCACGATTCATAACGTTAACGTTTAAGTGCTGGCCACCTTCGATAGACGCTTCGTGGTGGAAGTAACCATCCATCAGACCGGCTAAGTTAGTTTTACGAACGTCATCATCTTTACCTAACGCATTTGGTACGATAGAGAAAGTATAAGAAATACCATCTTTCGCGTAAGCAAATGGCAGTTTAGCAACAGAAGTCAGTGAAGCTACCGCACCTTTTTGGTCACGACCGTGCATTGGGTTTGCACCGGGTCCGAATGGTGCACCTGCACGACGACCATCTGGTGTGTTACCTGTTTTCTTACCATACACAACGTTAGATGTGATGGTCAGGATTGACTGAGTTGGTACTGCGTTACGGTAAGTAGGCAGTTTCTGAATTTTCTTCATGAAACGTTCAACTAAGTCACACGCGATATCATCTACACGAGAGTCGTTGTTACCAAATTGTGGGTATTCACCTTCGATTTCGAAGTCGATAGCGATACCGTCTTCGTCACGAATTGGTTTAACTTTCGCATATTTGATTGCAGACAGTGAGTCAGCAGCAACAGATAGACCTGCGATACCACAAGCCATGGTACGATAAACATCACGGTCATGTAACGCCATCAGTGAAGCTTCATAGCTGTATTTATCGTGCATGAAGTGGATGCAGTTCAGTGCTGTGACATACTGAGTTGCTAACCAATCCATGAAGTGGTCCATTTGGTTCATCACAGTATCGAAATCTAAGACTTCATCCATGATTGGTGCATGTTTAGGACCTACTTGCATTTTCAGTTTTTCATCAACACCACCGTTGATGGTATACAGCATGGTTTTCGCTAAGTTTGCGCGAGCACCGAAGAACTGCATTTGTTTACCAACAATCATTGGGCTGACGCAACATGCGATTGCGTAGTCATCGTTATCGAAGTCTGGGCGCATCAGGTCATCATTTTCATACTGAACTGATGAGGTATCGATAGACACTTTAGCCGCGAATTTTTTGAAATTCATTGGCAGTTTTTCTGACCACAGGATAGTCATGTTTGGCTCAGGAGATGGCCCCATGGTATACAGTGTGTTCAGGAAACGGAATGTGCTTTTCGTTACCAAAGTACGACCATCAAGGCCCATACCTGCTAATGACTCAGTTGCCCAGATTGGGTCACCAGAGAACAGCTCATCGTATTCAGGAGTACGTAAGAAACGTACCATACGCAGTTTCATGACTAAATGGTCAATTAATTCTTGCGCTTGTTGTTCGGTGATTTTACCTGCTTCTAAGTCACGTTGGATATACACGTCTAAGAAGGTAGAAACACGACCAAATGACATTGCAGCACCGTTTTGTGATTTAACAGCGGCTAAGTAACCGAAGTAAGTCCACTGTACTGCTTCTTGTGCGTTTGTTGCTGGTGCAGAAATATCGTAACCGTATTTTGCAGCCATTTCTTTCATTTGACCCAATGCACGGTGCTGTTCAGCAATTTCTTCGCGCAGTTGGATAGTCATTTGTAAGTCTTCACCTTTTTCTAATCTTTCTTGCAAAGAGGTGAATTGGTTAAATTTGTCTTTCATCAGGAAATCAATACCGTACAGCGCAACACGACGGTAGTCACCGATGATACGACCACGACCATATGCATCAGGCAGACCGGTTAAGATACCTGATTTACGGCATTTTAAGATGTCTGGCGTGTAAACGTCGAAAACACCTTGGTTGTGAGTTTTACGGTATTCAGTGAAGATTTTTTTGATTTCTGGGTCTAAAGTACGGTCGTAAGCTTTGCACGAGCCTTCAACCATTTTGATACCACCGAATGGGATAAGGCCACGCTTCAGAGGTGCATCAGTTTGTAAACCAACGATTTTTTCTAATTCTTTAGTAATGTAACCTGCATCATGGGAAGTGATGGTTGAAGCGACATCTGTGTCAAAATCAACAGGCGCATGAGTGCGGTTTTCGATTTTGATCCCTTCCATGACTTTATCCCACAGCGAGTCAGTTGCTGGAGTAGAGCCTGCTAAGAAAGATTCATCACCTTCATATGGAGTGTAGTTTTTCTGGATGAAGTCACGTACGTTGACGTTATTCTGCCAGTCACCTTGGTTAAAACCTTGCCATGCTAAAGCGAATTTTTCATTTAACTCGGACATGATACTTTTACCTTTTAACAATGGATCTTTTAGGGATCTTAATAAATCTTTTCGTGTGTGTCAGTGGCTATTAATGTTTTTGGCCACTACGTAAATGCATAAACCAATAAATGAGGCCGACTAAAATCGCGCCGCCAATAATATTTCCGATAGTAACTGGAATTAAGTTATCTGTAATAAAGTTACCGACTGTTAGGTGTGAAAATTGATCAGGAGACATATTTATTTGAGACCAATATTCAGCGGGTGCAAACTCTTTAATCATAATGCCTAATGGGATCATGAACATGTTTGCAATACTATGCTCAAAACCGCTCGCCACAAACATCGCGACAGGTAACACTAGAACGACCAGTTTATCAGTTAAACTACGGCCGGAGTAACTCATCCAAACCGCAAGGCAAACCATTAAGTTTGCTAAAATTCCTAATGCAACCGCTTCAATAAAGGTATGGTGTAATTTATGGCTGGTGGTTTGTAAGACATTTAATCCCCATTGGCCATTGGCTGCGGTGTATTGTCCTGCAAACCAAATCAGTGCAACAAAGAACAGCGCACCAATTAAGTTACCAATATAGACATTAAACCAGTTGAGGAACATTTGCCCCCAAGTGATTCTACCTGTGGCTTTTGAGACGATAGTGAGTACGGTGGAGGTGAAAAGGTCTGCACCACATACAACCACTAACATCAGACCTAAGGAGAAACAAATCCCGCCAATAAGTTTAGTGAAACCATAAGGCGCTTCAGCTGCCCCGGTTGTTGCCGTGATATAGAATACAAATGCGATAGAGATAAAAATACCGGCAGTGAATGCTGACAAGTAAGTAATTGCAGGATGTTTATTTGCCTTATAAACAGAGGCATCATCTGCGACTTGCGCCATTACAGCTGGTGGCAATAAATTAAAAGGGTTGTCAGCTTTCATACCAACACTCTCTTACAAAGTTGATTAATTATAGCACGCAATAATAGTAACAAAGGGAAGAATTGATAAATTTGATATGGATCATGAACTCTCTAGAGAGAGTGGTGAAGTTGGTTAATTTAATGTTAAATTTCGATGTATCTACCTGATAAATAAGGATTAAATATTTTTTAAAATTTATATAAAATTTTTATAAGGTCAGTTTTGGCCAGCAAAATAAGTAAAAATATACGCGTAAATGTTAACTATTTAAGATGAATATGATCTCTTTGGCATATAATTTAACTTATGTTTGCATAATGCCCTAGTTAATCAGGGGGGATTCCGATATATATTCCTTAGCCAAACCGTATTTTTGCAATATTTATCTAACAATTATGCAAATAATAAAAGATTAATATAAATTAATCGATGAATTAAAGTGATATATCTTAATAAGATAATCAGCTTTTAACGTTGTAACTAGGTATAAAATTCAATATTTTCAAGAGTGTTTAGTTCTTGCTCAATACGTTCTCGGCTTGTTAAGAGCGTTTTGATGACTTGGTTCACTTTGGGTTCATCGATGCGGAAGGTTGGGATAGACACACTGATTGCCGCAATGATGTTATTGCGTTGTCGTAATGAGACAGCATAACAAATGGTTTCTTCATCAATTTCTTTATTATCAACTGCATAACTCTTTTCGCGAACCGCGTTAAGCTGCAGGCGCAGTTCAGCCAACGTTTGCACACTGTATTGGGTTAATGGCGTAAAACCCGAAGGATAAAGCTCGGAAATTTGCTGATCACTGTAGTTAAAAATCATGGCTTTACCCAGTGCTGAGTAAATCGCAGGCAAACGAGTGCCGATATTAGAGATTAATTGGACCTTTTGCGCCGATTGAACTTTATCAATGTATAACACATTAGCACCGTCTAAAATCCCCATTTGGCACACTTCATTGCATTCATCAACAATATGTACCATTTCCCGATGAACCATTTTTAGCCAATAGGATTTTTCGAAAAATGAGCGGGAAAGAAGCGAGCAGGCGATACCTAAATAATATAACTGGCTATTATCATCGTAATTAATATATCGATGTTCAACCAATGTTTTTAAGATAGGATAAATCGTCCCTTTTAATATTTGTGTTTTATCAGAAAGTTGCGTCAAAGAAAGCCCAGTATTTTCAGCCGATAAAACTTGCAGTATTTCTAATACCCGAATTGTCGGCATGTGCCCCGTAGACATTAAACCACCTCCCTGATTAATTTTGTCGCTATTCTAGGTTTAAAATATCACTATGTAAATCATCTCAGGAATACGTTTAATCTCAAATTGGTCATTCTTAATAATGGGTGAAGTCATCCAAAAGGCGTGACCTTGCTCAAAATTTAGTAATAAAAAAGTATTCTTTAGTTAGCTTTATGGCCATTTAATCCCTTCAAATACCTTTTTAATCAAATCATTACATAAAATTTTTATATGAATTGGATGAATTTGACTCAATCAATGATTCATGATTTCTTGTTATTGGTTTTTATTTATGAATGAGGTTTGTATATATGAACAAAAAGTTTATGAGGAGATTATCAGTATGGAAAGTCGTTATATCACTCCAGTAGTGACCATCTTTGATGACAAAGGTCGAGTGGATATAGAACAAAATATACGTGTTTATGACTCATTGAAGGGCAATGTTTCCGGTTTTGTCGCTATGGGAAGCACGGGGGAGTTTTTTGCGCTCAATATGCAGAGCTCAAAAACATTAATCGACCTATGTGGTCGTTATCCAAAGGAGGAAATGCGTGTTTATGCAGGGGCAAGCCGCCTTGATGTGGAAGAATCGATTGAATTGGCTAACTATGCATATGAAAAAGGAATCGATGGGGTGATGATCATTAGCCCATATTATTTCCCGCTAGATGATGAAGGTGTTTTCCGTTTTTACAGTACGATAGCAGCAAAAACATCTGCTAACATTTTCATTTATAACTTTCCTGAACGAACAGGTTATTCTGTCTCCCCGGATGTTTGCCTGCGTTTAGCGGATAAATATCCCAATATCATCGGATTGAAAGATACCATTCCTGACACGACTCATACCGCCCAGGTGATTGAAACGGTGAAATCACGCTTGCCCCATTTTGAGGTATACGCAGGTTACGATAATAACTTTGCTCATGTGGTGTTATCGGGGGGAAATGGGTGCATTGGTGGGCTTTCAAATATTGTGCCGCAATTTTTTGCATCGTGGATGCAGGCGTTTACCCAAGGTGATTTAGCATTAGTGGCAAAACACCAGCAACGAGTAGACCAATTGATGGCTATATATGGTGTCAATGCACCATTTATCCCAACCTTTAAGAAAGCGTTGCAGCTAAAAGGTGTGGTTAATTCAGACTATTGTACAGCACCATTTATTGGGTTGAACAATATACAGATTGAGCAACTTCAGCAGTTGTTAACCCTTGCTGATTCACCGCTCTGACCTTTCCTAAATCAAACACAATAGAACATCTTACCAACAGGGAAAAATATCATGGCGACCACTAAAGCTTATAACAATCCTGTTTTAAATTCTGCGATAGCCAAATCGTGGAAACGTTTAGTACCTCTGATGTTTATTTTGTATTTTGTTGCATTTATTGACCGAGTCAATGTGGGGTTTGCGAAAGATGCAATGCAAGTCGACATTGGTTTATCTGATTCTGCGTTTGCTTTTGGTGCCGGTATTTTCTTTGCGGCATATGCATTATTTGGTATTCCCGCTAACTTAATTTTAAACAAAATTGGTGCACAAAAGTGGCTGAGTATTACTACGGTAATTTGGGGTGTTCTGTCGGCAATGACCGGTTTTGTCACCAATGAAACGCAATTTATTGTTTTGCGTTTCTTGTTGGGACTTGGGGAAGCTGGTTTTTATCCAGGAATTCTATTACTAGCCTCAATTTATTTTCCCAATAATGTACGTGGGTCTGTAATTGGGATCTTTGTTCTAGGTGTACCTTTGGCATTGACATTGGGCTCGCCATTATCAGGTGCGTTACTGGAATTGCATGGCTGGTTAGGTCGGCCGGGTTGGTTCTGGATGTTTGTCATTGAAGGACTTCCTGCCGTTGTGATTGGTATTTTTGCTTTCTTTTATTTGGATGATAGCCCTGAAAAAGCCCGTTTTTTAACCGAAGAAGAGAAAAAAGCGCTAACTGAGCAATTAGCCAAAGAAAATGCAAAAACTGAAACCACATCGGTATTATCTGCACTAAAAAATATCAAAGTTTGGCACCTTGCACTGATTTACGGCACGATTCAAATTTCAGTATACGGTTTGATGTTCTTTCTGCCTTCCCAAGTTGCGTCCTTAATGGGAGAAAGTTTAGGCTTTAAACAATCCTTAGTTGCTGCCATACCTTGGGCTTGTTCTGCATTCGGAGTGTATTACATTCCTCGCTTTGCTGACCGCCATCCAACTCGTCGTATCGAAATTTCAGTACTGTGTATGTTAGCCGCAGCATTAGGTTTGGCATTGTCAGCATTTGCGAGCCCTGTTTTTGCTATTGCAGCATTATGTTTAAGTGCTGTTGGTTTTTTATCCGTTCAACCAGTGTTTTGGACGTTTCCTCCTCAGTTATTAAGCGGCCCTGCACTAGCAGCAGGAATTGGTTTCTGTACCACCATGGGGGCATTTTGTTCATTCCTCGCACCAATCATTCGCGTGGAAGTCGATAAAATGATGAATAGCAATACTGCGGGTATCGTGACATTAGCGGTGATCACAGTAGGTTGTGCCGTCTTAATCGCATTACTTAAAAAAAACACACATAACAAGAATCTCAACGCATTGTCATCTAACTAATGACAATTTTTAGGAAGGTGTGACATGCAAAAAATTCTCAAAATTGATGAGAGCGACAACCTAATTGTTGCCTTAAAAGACCTGCAAGCAGGGGATATTTACCACTGGGGAAGTGAAGACGTGACCCTCGTGACTGATGTTAAAGCAAAGCATAAATTTGCCATGGAAGCGATACCCGTTGATGGCATTGTTTCTATGTATGGCACAGCAGTAGGAAAAGCAACAAAGCCAATTGCAAAAGGTGAAGTTATCACAGTCGATAATATTCGCCACTATGCAGCCCCAGTTTCTTTAGAACAAGACGCACCGTACGAGTGGAATGCACCTGATGTATCTACATATCAAGGACGCACATTTAAAGGCTATGTACGTGAGGATGGGCGAGTGGGAACCGCAAATTACTGGTTAATTTTTCCATTGGTATTTTGTGAAAACCGCAATGTAATAAAACTTACAGATGCCTTAAATGAAGCATTAGGTTATACCAACAATAGTTTGAAAAACTTTGCGTTGGATTTAACCGCAGGGGAGCAAGGGGGAACTGCAAAACCTAAATTATTCCCACATATAGAAGGTGTCCGTTGTATTACGGTCACGAGTGGTTGTGGTGGAGCGACCTCTGACAGTAAAACGATGTGTGATGTGCTTGCTGCTTATGCGGACCACCCTAATGTCATCGGTATTACGGTATTCAGTTTGGGCTGTGAAAAAGCACAGCGTAAAATGTTTAAAGAGTCACTTGCTGCTCGTAACCCCAATTTTGCTAAACCTGCACTTTACTTTCGCCAGCAAGAGTGGAGTAGCGAAGAAGAAATGATGCAAACAGCGTTGAAGCAAACCTATGAGTGCATGAAGGCCGTCATACCGCAATCTCGTGTGGATGTTCCGTTGTCTCATTTAAAACTCGGTGTGAAATGTGGCGCTTCTGACGGTTTTTCAGGGATCTCGGGTAACCCTGCGATGGGGCTAGTTTCTGATTGGCTAGTGACTTTGGGGGGCGCATCAGGGTTAGCTGAATTCCCTGAATTGTGTGGTGCAGAAGGGGATATGGTGAAACGGTGTGTCTCTTTTGAGGATAAGAAAAAATTCTTAGATTTGATGGAACGTTATGAAAAAACAGCGAATTTCTTTAATACTACCATTGCCGATAACCCAAGCCCCGGCAATATTGCAGACGGGCTAATAACCGATGCGATTAAATCGACTGGAGCGGCTAAAAAAGGCGGAACTTCACCGATTAGTGCAGTGTGTGACTATGCAGAGCCTATGCCTGACAGTGGGTTATCCTTAGTTTGTACGCCAGGTAATGATGTTGATGCAGTCACAGGACTTGTTGCTGCAGGGTGTAATGTGGTTATTTTCTCAACAGGGCTTGGCACTCCTACAGGGAACCCGATTGTACCTGTTTTAAAAATATCGACGAATAGTGCCATTGCTGAGCGTCTATCAGACATAATTGATTATGATTGCGGGCCAATTATTGATGGGGTTCCATTACCGACAATCAGTAAAGGGCTATTTGAACGGGTAATTGATACGGCAAGCGGTGATTATCAGGTCCAAGCGGATCGCCTAGAACAGTTTGATTTCTTATTATGGAAACGGTCATTGGATTTATAATTAATATAAACCAATAAATGTAAAAATGTTGACGGGGCAAGTTCCCCGTCAACGATTTAATTCACATTATGCATTATCACGCTTTGCTTTTTGCAGCTTTTCATAAGCTGCCAGCAAGGCTTGATGCGCAGGAAGTGCTTTAAGTTCTTCGTCGATAGACCACAAGCCATAGAAGCATGATTCCCCAGCGATAGCGGCTGATGCAGCATCTACTGCCTCTTGCCCATACATATGCACAAATGCGTTGTAGTATTGCGCAGGGGCACGTTCTTCTTCTTGAGATAACAACAACAGGGTTTGCAAGCAACGATAATAATTTGCACGCTCGGCAGTAAATACTGAGCTATTGAAGTCTTGTGTCCATTCAACCCAAGCAAGTGCTTGTTCAAGATCACCGCCAGCTAGTGCCAGCATGGATTTTAACTCACCAATACGCAGGTTACTCCACCCATTGTCTTTACCTACTGCCAAACCAAGTAATTCACGAATACGGATAAAATCATCTAAACCGTCGTCATCTAATTGCTCGATAAGGGCAAGATAGTCCTGTTTTTCCCATTGGCTATCAGGTAGGTTGATAATGGTGTCACGTAAATAAGCGCCCATCGCGTTATTGGCGATATGTAAGTCTTCAACTGGGTAAATATCAGACATTCCTGGGACTAAAATACGGCAAGCGTAGACACCCAAGTGGTTATAATCTGCAATATAGACTTCAGCATCTAATGTATTGAAAATACTGATAAGTGTTGCAAACTCTTCTTGAGTTGTACCTTTAAAGCTCCAATCTGCAAAGGCATAATCGGCATCATCTTTAAACAGATCCCAGCTAATTAAACCGCTTGAATCAATAAAGTGAGTTTCAAGATTCGTGTGCTCTGCCACTTCTTCGTCATCAAAGGTCGGTGCATTAAACACATCGAGGTCTTTTAAGCCACGACCTTGCAGTAATTCCGTGACGGTACGCTCAAGGGCAACACCAAAGTCAGGGTGAGCCCCAAATGAGGCAAAACAAGTCCCATTTTGTGGATTAAACAACACCACACAAATCACAGGGTACTGGCCACCGAGTGATGCGTCATAACAGAAAATTGGAAAACCTTCTTTTTCTAAGGTTTCAACCGCTTCAACTACCGCAGGGTAGCGTGCCATGACGTCTGCAGGGATAGCCGGTAGGCTAATACTTTCAGCAATGATTTTATTTTTTACAAAGCGTTCAAAGACTTCGGAAAGGCCTTGTACACGAGCTTCGTTGGCTGTATTGCCCGCAGACATTCCGTTAGAAACATAGAGGTTGCCAACAATATTCATTGGAATATATACGGTTTGGTTGTCTGATTGACGGGTAAATGGCAGTGCACAAATACCGCGTTCTTCATTGCCAGATTGCAAGTCAATTAATTGGCTTGCGGCTAAGGCGTTGTCGGGGTCATAAAACTTAATCAAACGATTGTCTAATAACCCTTCAGGTAAGCTATCATCTTCGGTTAATGGGAACCATTTTTCATTAGGGTAGTGGACAAAATCCCCTTCAGCAATAGATTTACCGAGGTAGAAATCCGCAAAGAAGTAATTCGTTGATAAACGCTCAAAATACTCACCAAGCGCTGAGGCTAATGCAGCTTTCTTGCTCGCCCCTTTACCATTAGTAAAGCAAAGTGGGCACGCTTTATCACGGATATGTACAGACCAAACGTTAGGTACAGGGTTTAACCAAGAGGCTTCTTCAATATCAAAGCCTAATTTCTTTAATTTGGATTGAAATGCATCGATGGAATCTTCAAGAGCGGCATCTTTGCCGGGAATAAAAGTTTGGCTCATTGTCAGTCACTTGTGAATAGAGTGTTTCAAACGGGCTATGATACGGATTTTTGCTGCAAGCCTCACGCTTTTTATTCATTCATAGATAAATCATCTTAAAATTCATTATTTATCCTAAAATAATTGTATAGGTCACATAAAATTCAGCACAATTCCACATAATAACCGAAGTTTATTAATGAAAGGAAAATAGGATGAAAAACAGAAATAAAGCGCTTTTGGCGACATTGGTTTCACTGTTTGCCGTATCCGCTATCGCTCAACCGAATATTACAGTATTGGCGACAGGAGGAACGATAGCAGGTGGTGGGGATTCAGCCACATCCTCCAGTTACCAAGCGGGTAAAGTAGGGATTGATGCTTTAATTAATGCGGTGCCAGAAACCAAAAAAATTGCCAATTTAAGCGGTGAGCAATTGGTGAATATTGGTTCGCAAGATATGAATGACCAAGTTTGGCTGGCACTGGCGAAAAAAATTAACCAAGATTGTGATAAAACAGATGGTTTTGTAATCACTCACGGGACTGATACTTTAGAAGAAACGGCATTCTTCCTTGATTTAACCACGCAATGTAAAAAGCCCATTGTCTTGGTTGGTGCAATGCGACCGTCAACGGCTTTAGGTGCTGACGGTCCTTTGAACCTGTATAATGCAGTCGTTTTAGCGACGGATAAGTCTGCTGGAGAGCGCGGTGTTTTGATGGCAATGAACGATAAAGTCGTGCAAGGCCGTAATGTGATGAAAATGAGCACCACTGAAGTACAAGCGTTTGATGCCGTTAATAGTGGGGCAGAAGGCTTTATTCATGATGGTAAAGTTACTTATTTTCAAGCAGCGCAACCTCGTAGTGACAAAGCGGCATTCGACGTCAGTAAGCTCGAAAAGCTCCCTGCGGTAGGTATCGTTTATAACTATGCCAATGCATCAGCAGCTCCTGTGAAAGCCTTGAGAGAAGAAGGGGTTGAAGGAATTGTAAGCGCGGGTGTGGGTAACGGTAATATGTATAAGACTGTCTTTGACGCTTTAGCAAAAGCAGCGAAAGAAGACGTGGTTGTCGTTCGCTCAAGCCGTGTACCAACAGGGTATACGACAAGAAATGCCGAAGTGGATGATAACTTATATGGTTTTGTTGCTTCAGAAAGGTTAAATCCGCAAAAAGCGCGCGTATTGCTGCAATTAGCCTTAACTCAGACTAAAGATCCTCAGCAAATTCAGGCATTATTCGAAAAATATTAATTATCAAAACGAGTATTTATTTCATACAGCGGGGTGCAGTAGCCTGTACCCCGTTAGTTTTGCTGTGACAATAAGGCAATATTATTGAATGCTCGAATTACACAATGTCATCGATAACGCCACCATCAACACGTAAGGCTGCACCGGAAGTCGCTGAGGCTTGTTTAGAACAGGTATAAACTACCATATTCGCGACTTCTTCGACAGTCGCTGCACGTTGGATTACAGAGCTTGGGCGGTGAGCCATTACAAACTCTTTTGCTAGGGTTTCAATCGACTTCCCAGTTCTCGCGGCTTCATCCTCCATCATATTGGCAAAGCCATCAGACAGTGTTGGCCCTGGCAAGACACTGTTTACAGTAACACCACTGCCCGCAACAGATTTAGCGAGCCCCCGAGAAAGGGAGAGCATTGCTGTTTTAGTCACGCCATAGTGGATCATATCCGCAGGGATATTACGTGCCGATTCCGACGAAATAAAGACCACTCGACCCCAACCTTTTTTCACCATCGCAGGGAGAAGTGCTCTGGATAAACGCACAGCGGACATCACATTTGTTTGCCAGTAGCTATCCCAGCTTGCATCATCCATTGTGTAGAAATCTTCTGGCCCATAGATACCTGCGTTATTAACTAAAATATCAATTTCACTGATTTCGCTAAGTAGTTTATCAACGCTTTTCGCATCACTGACATCTGCAATAGCAGGAAACACTTTGGCGTTGGGTAATTCTTTTTTCAAGCGAGAAACGGCATCATTAACGCGTATATCGTTACGGCCATTAATCAAAACTTCTGCGCCACAATTCGCGAGGCCTTTAGCAATTGCATAACCAATTCCAGCTGTTGATGCACTGACTAATGCGCGTTTGCCTGTTAAGTCTATTTTCATTTACGAACTCTTTATATTGAAAAGGAGAATTCATAATAGCAAATGATAATGCGGTGCTTTTCTTATTAATGCTGTACATTTTATTTGATTATTTGTTGATAAATTTTATAGCTGTGTATGTTATTTTTCAGCATAACAACATTTATCCTAATTATTTGACTCAGCAATCTGATCTATTTTAAGGCAATTAGGTCAATGTGGTGATAGAACTTAGCGAATTCCTGCAAAATAGACGAAATTAAGGAACAATTAGTTAATTTATTGATTTTTTCTTAAACACTTCCTTATACGTATCCCATGCATATTTTTTATATTTATCAATCAATTACTTTTTATTTTTAGCAAGGTCATCATCGGTGATAATGACAGTTAATTAAAATTAATGTGCCGTTGATCATATTTTGGCAACAAAGCCTGTATCTGTGTTGATAATTCGCGTTGCAAAAAATAGGCTAAATACATCGCAAGAGATATAACTCATTGTGAATATTTAGATTTAAATGGAAAGTTAAATCGTATTTCGGCCGAAAAATAAAATTAAAAAATATTAGAGGAATACAAGAATGGTTAATAAAAATGTCAATACTGGCAGGAAATTGCTCGTCTTAAAAATTGCAATAGCAATGCTTCCTATTGGTTACCAACCAATCATGCATGCGGAGCAATTTATTGAAGATTCAAAACTTACAGGTGGCCTTTACTACTGGCAACGCGATCGTTCACGTAAAGATTTAGACCCAAATAGTGATAAATATAAAAAGTATGCGGATAATCTTAAACACTCAACATTTAATGCCAGTCTTGATTTCTCATCCGGTTATTTTCAGGACATCATCGGGCTAGATTTAGCGGGTTTTACCGCTATTGAGTTATCAAATAGTGGCCCAGCTGCACCCAATGAAATCGGCTTTAGCGATGCGAAATCACGTTGGGATGAAAAATGGACAGGGGATCGCAGTGGTGTGACTTTTTATAAGGCTGCTGCAAAATTGAAATATGGCCCTTTCTGGGGTAGAGGCGGCTATATTCAACCTACTGGTCAAACTTTACTCGCATCCCACTGGAGCTATATGCCCGGTACATACCGAGGGTTAGAGATAGGCGGGGTGTTTGATTTTGAGCAAAATGGTGAACTTAGTATGTCCTATATGTGGACCGACCGCTATAAGGCTCCTTGGTATCGCACTATGTATGACTTTCGTGAAGCGGATGGCGAAACTGGGATCAGCTATTTACACTCAATTGGCTTTAAATATGACTTTAAAAATAATTTAGTCCTAGAAGGGGCATATGGGCAAGCTAAAAGCTATATGGATCAATATTTTGCTAAGGTTTCCTATGCTGTTCCAGTTATTGACCATGACTTACGTATGTCTTATCAATTTTATGGTGCAAAAGATAAGGTTTCAGACGGAGGCGTTAACGATGTTTATGACGGTTTAGCTTGGTTGCAAGCGATGACACTCGGCTACACCTACGATGAGTTTGATTTTAAATTAGAAGGAACCTATGTAAAAGCCAAAGGTAATCAAGGCTATTTTCTACAGCGTATGACCCCCGGTTGGGCAACATCAAACGGTCGTATGGACATTTGGTGGGATGGCCGCTCGGACTGGAATGCTAATAATGAAAAAGCAGTTATGGCCGGTGTCATGTATGATTTAAAAAATTGGGACTTAGCAGGATGGAAGGTCGGAACCTCATATATTTATGGATGGGATGCTAAGCCAAGTACAAATAGTCAATATGCTCAAGATGTACGCTTAAAAGAAAGCGCATGGAACTTTGATATTTTGTATACCGTACAATCAGGTCGAGCAAAAGATACGCTATTTAAACTGCATTTTACCAAGTATGATAACCATACAGATATTCCGAGCTATGGCGGTGGTTACGGAAATATCTTCCAAGATGAAAAAGATATTAAGTTTATGGTGATGATGCCATTTACGGTATTCTAATTTGTAAAATCTTTTAGTTGCAATGACTGCTATAAAGAAACCATAGCAGTCATTTCCCTTGATAACCAAAGGACTTACCATATATTTTTAATATTGAATAGAATATTAAGACAAGAATAAACCCTTATTTTATTTTTGATTACAAGGATACGGTATTTACGCTTTCATTGAGTATAAGGGGGTCTTGTTTTAATTTATCTTTTAATATGGTAACTTTTTCTGATTGATGGGGTGGGTTTTTAATTTGTGCTTGGCCAGATAAAATCCCTCCTTTTTTAATTGATAAACTACTGTAATGAATAGTACCGTGGATTTCTCCATTATTTTCAATACAAATAGTATCAGATATGCATTCACCTTCAATACGACCATTAACCACCAGTTCCTTGCAGGTGATATTTCCTGTGACTTGGCCGTTTAACATAACTTTAACCGTATTTTCTTTTCCTGTTATATTTCCAATGACATTCCCATAGATATGCACTTGCTCATTAGACGTAATATTTCCTTCAAAAATAACGTCCCTAGAGATAATCGTATTCGATTTTTCTTCACTAATAGTAGGAGTTGACAGTGTTATTTGTTCTTCTATTTTTGCAATCACTTCAGGCTCATCACTTATAGAAGGGGGCGTCGCTGTAGGCGCGGGCTTGTTTTGTCTTTTGGTGAACATTTTACTTACCTTTTTTTGATTGAAGTATACGATCAAGAACAATATTGATAATACAAACGAAAATAAGGTGATAGCCGAATAGCTAAAAAACCACCCTATTAAAGTAAGAAACCAGAAGAAAAAACTTGTATTGAGAAAAAGATAGGTTTTTTTCATCAGTTAATCTCTTACAAATTACTAAAGTACTCAATTAGTTTAGTCAATAAATGTAATTACGCATTTAAATTATGATTTAACATTATGACTACATTTGAATCATTAACTCTCTAATATGGAGTTGGAATTATAGTAAGGTAATTAAATAATTTTAAATAGTATGAAGTGTTTGGAATCATCTATGATGTTATTTATATACCACTTTGATATGTAAAGTATTATTTTAGATAACGGAATATATTTATCTCTGAAATAATATAAGGGTTTTAATTTGAATTGCAACTATTATAGTTTTTATAAAAATCTTGCATTATTGCTAAAATACAGTGATAAATAATAGTGTTTAAGTTATTTACTAGCAATTATCACTCATCGAGTAAAAAAAGCTAATATCAATACTTAAAATAAAAAACCCTGATAAAATTGTATTATCAGGGTTTTGGCATTTTTAACCATGACGTTTCATCGACGATGGTTGAATACTATTACTCTTTTGCTTCGTGTGCGTCAGCATTGTCACGGCAATCACCATCTGCGCAATGACCATATAGATATAAACTATGATTAGATAGTTTAATGCCATGGCGAGCAGCGATATTCTTTTGGCGGGTTTCAATGGATTCATCAGTAAACTCAATCACTTTTCCACAATCTAAACAGATTAAATGGTCATGGTGATGTTGCTGAGTTAGTTCGAATACAGATTTACCACCCTCGAAGTTGTGACGGGTTACGATACCGGCATCATCAAACTGGTTTAACACGCGGTATACAGTTGCTAACCCGATCTCTTCACCCATATCGATCAGCTTTTTATAGAGATCTTCCGCACTGACGTGGTGGCACTCAGGCTCTTGAAGTACTTCCAAAATTTTTAATCTTGGAAGAGTGACTTTGAGTCCAGCATTTTTCAATGCTTTATTGTTGTCTGTCATGCGGGTTTGTCCTGTATCTTAAATCATAAATTTAACAATAATGAGACATTTTTAACATCAATACAGTTGTCTTCTAAACTGATTTACAATTATAGGCATGGAAAATAAAAATAGAAACCATGCATTGTCTCATTATTTTGATAATCTCTTGAGAACCTATCCTATTAGGATACCTTATCGGTTATTTTAGACTACGCCACTGGCTTAGGGGGTTCATTTTGTGTAAGACAGTGGTGTAATCTATGGGTAAGGGTTCTTTATGCAGTCTATCAGCCTAAAATTTCAGCTAAAGACATTTCTTCAGAGATTTGTTTTACCCATGCATCAACACGTTCATCAGTTAGCTCAGGTTGACGATCTTCATCAATAGCTAAACCAATAAAATGGTTGTCATCTGCCATGCCTTTGGATACTTCAAAGTGATAACCTTCTGTTGGCCAATGACCAACAATAACAGCACCACGTGGTTCGATAATATCGCGGATCGTACCCATAGCATCACAGAAATATTCAGCGTAGTCTTCTTGGTCTCCACAACCAAATAAGGCGACGAGTTTACCTTCGAAATCAATCTCTTCGAGAGTAGGGAAGAAATCATCCCAGTCACATTGGGCTTCACCATAATACCAAGTTGGAATACCAAGAAGTAGAATGTCAAAAGCTTCAATATCTTCTTTGCTACATTTCGCGATATCGTGAACTTCTGCTACATCTTTGCCTAATCTTTCTTGGATCATTTTGGCAATATTTTCTGTGTTACCTGTGTCACTTCCGAAGAAAATGCCTATGACTGCCATAAAGTGATTAACCTCTTGTTTTTCTAAGAGAGCTAGAGGTGAAAACTCGCCTTCTATAGCCCGTTTAGAACGAAAATAGATAGAATATTACGCCTTATTCTGGCGAAAAAATGTTGCTAAGTCTGTCAAATTTGTGTGATTTATCAAGATAACGTTACTTGAGTATTGATGTATCAACATGTTCAAGTTGTGACATCAAAATTTCTTCGATCAATTCACTACGGCTTATATTTTTATCTTCAGCTAACTGATTCAATACCGCGACAGCGTCTTCGTTCAGTTTCAATTCAACTCTGCGCAATCCCTTCACTTTATCTCGTTTCAGTTGGTTGCGTTTGTTGATCCTCAGTTGTTCATCCCGTGATAGCGGGCTTGTTTTAGGTCGCCCAGGCCTTCGTTCCTCAGCGAACAAATCTAGTGTCGTTCGATCCGTTTGTTCTTTTGCCATGTCTATAACTGCTAAAAGGGTGTGCCAGTAATTCAGCGCGCCATGATACCCTAGCTAATCCCCTTGTGCTATAGCTTCATCTATGATGATTGGGTTTAATTGATTGTAAAATGAGCGCTTTTGGTAAAAAAGCACCACTTGCTATAAGTGTGATGCTTTTTTATTCAAATTATTGCGTCTGCTGGCGCCATAAATTGGCATATAAACCATTTGATTTGAGTAGGTTTTCGTGGGTATCTATCTCGTGTACTTCTCCTTGGCAAATCACACATATCCTATCTGCGTGCATAATTGTATTTAGCCGATGAGCAATGCTAATGACGGTTCTTCCTCGAGTAATTAATGGCATATTTTCCATAATCGCGGCTTCTGACTCGTAATCGAGTGCAGAAGTAGCTTCATCGAGAATTAAGATATCGGGTTCGGTGAGTAATGCACGCGCAAGTGCAATCCTTTGACGTTGACCACCTGAAAGATTCGAACCTTTTTCTGATAAGGGATAATTAAAATTATCAGTCAATGTCATGATAAATTCATAAGCTCCCGCTAATTTTGCTGCGTGAATTACTTGCTCGTCAGTCGCTTGTGGATGACTCAAACGGATATTATCTGCGATCGAACCAACGAATAAGGTACTTTCTTGTAATACAACGCTCATTTTTCGGCGTAATGATACAGTGTCAGCGACAGCTAAATCCATGCCATCAACAATAACTTGTCCATGTTGTGGGATATAAAGCCGTTGTAATAATTTCGTTAAAGTACTTTTTCCAGAACCTGAGGGGCCGGTAATACCAATAAATTCACCTGCATTAACCATAAAGGATAAATTATTGAGAACTTCAGGCGTATCAGGTTGATAGCGAAAACGGATATTTTGAAACTCGATTTTGCCGTGAATATTTGACGTATTTGCAATCCCTTTACGTTCATTTTCTACCGGTTCATCAAGAATATCTCCCACCCGGCGTAATGAGATAATGGTATGTTGGAAATCTTGCCAAACTTGGGCAAACCGCAATACAGGCTGCGTAACATGTGCACTTAGCATATTAAATGCCACTAATTCGCCAGGAGATATTCCACCATTTAATACCTCTTTGACACCAACCCACAAAAGGATCGCAGTCGTTATTTTGCTCACAAAAGTCATTAATTGAGAGGCTACTTCACTGCGCATTGAGACTTTGAAGCTTTGAGTTAGCTGTTTGCTAAATATTTTTTTCCAGCGTTGATTAAAATATTTTTCTGTTGCGGTTGTTTTGATGGTTTCAATCCCAGTGATACTTTCGGTGAGAAAAGTGAGACCATTTTCATCCGCTTGATAAGATTTTTCAGTTTGTTGGCGAATAATGGGGCCGAGTATCATCCATAAAACAAAAAATACCCCCATTGAGCCCAATAAAATCCAAGCCATCAAACTACTGTAGGAAAATAAAACTGCGACAAAAAGGATGACAAAGATAAAGTCAATAAATAGCATCAGTGTTGAGCCCGTTAAAAATTGCCTTATATGGGCTAATTCACGGATCCTAGCGATAATTTTCCCTGTTGGCCTTAACTTAAAATAATTTAACGGTAAGGCCATTAAGTGGCGATAAATTTTCCCTGACAACTCAGCACTGATCTGGCTACTACTATGACTAAAAATTTTATTACGAATAAAACCATATATCGGTTCTGCAACAGCAATGGCAAAAATCGCCAATGCAATGACATGTAAATTTGAGAGACTGCGACCAACTAACACTTTGTCGATTAAATTCTGAAATAATAGCGGGCTAATTAAGGCAAAAAGCTGAATAATGGCTGAGAGAATAAAAATATTTCGTAATTTAACATGTTGCCGCAAAATAGAGGGAATAAACCAGCTAAAGCCAAAGGCCTTTTTTTGCTCCGGTTCTAATTGCTCCTTAATGAGTAATACATCATATTCAGTTTCTTGATGTCCAATAGAATTATGAATAGGTTTTCGTTCCTCATTAGTCGGGTTAATGAGAGTTAATTCATTTTCTTGGCTAATAACTTGCCAAAAACCATCTATATAGATTAAAGCGGGTAAAGGTAGCGTTTTCAATTGTGTATATTGCACAGCAATAAGTTTGGTTTCATACCCGAGTGTATGTGCGCATTCTCTAATTTCCCACTCCGTGGGGGATAGAGTTTGCATACCAATTGCATGCCTGAGTTGATCAGATGAAACATTGTTTTGGTAATATTTAGCCACCCAAACTAAGGCATCCAAGCCATGATTATTTAACTGTTCCATCGATTATTTTTCTCTCATCGCGTTTGAGGTGTACTCGTTAATAGGACTAAGCAAGTAGTCAATAATACGGCGTTTATCCGTTTTTATTTCTGCCACAATGGATAAACCGGGAGTCAGTTCAATAGATTTGCCATCAACAGATAGTTCTTTTTGGTTAAGACCAATTTGCCCTAAGAACACTAATCCAAGCTTTTCATCGAGAGTACTGTCACGCGATATGGAAATTACTTCCCCTTCAATCGTGCCATAACGCGTGTAAGGGAATGCATCTATTTTCACCTCTGCTCTCAACCCTTCATGGATGAACCCAATGTCTTTGTTCAAGATTTTAATTTCAGCTAATTGAACATTATTGTTAGGAACAACAGCCATCAGTTGCTGTGCGGGTTGCAATACAGCTCCTAAAGTGTGTGTGGCAAGCTGTTGAATAGTGCCATCAACGGGAGCTCGTATAATTTCTAATTGATTTCTTTCTTTATTTTTTAATAGTTCTTGCTCAAGGGAAGCCCGCTTAAAGTCAGCTTGTTTGTATTTTTCATCCCACTCTTGGTTTTTTTGGGCTTTTATCCGGTCTATTTTTTCATTTAAGGCATGGTGCTGGCTTTTTAGAATTGAGAGCTCAGATAATTTGGTCACTTTTTCTTTTTTAGCGATTAATAGTTCTCGCTCTTGTTCTAAAAATTCCTTTTGGCTGATTAACTGTTTTTCAGTTAACGAATGGTGTGCATCGAGGCGTTTTTTGATATTGACAATAAGGGAGTTGATAGTGAGTAATTCATCTTTTCGGGCTTGTTGATTGGCGGTATTCAATTGAATTTCATTATTAAGTTCATTCATTAATGAATCAAATTCTAATTTTTGTGTTTGATAGCTAGCCTGCGTATTGTTTTGTTCTGTTTCAGTTAATTGATTAAATAAAGGTAACTGCTCAATAGGCTGTCGTGAAATCAATGCCTGATAAATTAATATTTCGGCTAAATGAAAGTTATGCTGGTAATTTAAACTTAAGATATCTTGGTCAACACCTAACACATTAACGGTAATTAAAGGGTCTCCTTGTTTTACTGTTTGCCCGTCAGTAACATGAATATGTTCTAAACGGCTTAATTCAAACGCTTGAATTAACTGTGTTCGCCCTGAAACAATAAGTTTACCCTGTGTGGTGGCTTGAATATCCAATTTACCAAAAAATGACCAAGTCACAGCAAGAAAAATACCCACACTAATAGAAATAGCAACGTATAGTGCCAAGTAAGATGGGGGAGTTTTTAATATCGCCAAGTGTGAAGGCAAAAAGCTGTTATAACGGTTTTTGTCTAATCGATGTTTCATTTTACGTCCATGTCTGATTTCAGAGACTGCTGTAGAGTCCACAAGTGTTTATAAAAATTACCTTGTTCAATAAGCTGTTGATGGCTACCTTGCTCAATGATTTCACCATGTTGCATCACAATGATCCGCTGGTGATGGCGAATGGTTGATAGGCGATGAGCTATTGTGATGACGGTTCTTCCTTTTGCAATGAATTGCATATTTTCTTGAATAACCGCTTGGGACTCGTCGTCTAAAGCGCTAGTCGCCTCATCAAAAATAATTACTTTAGGATTTGAAAGCAGCGTTCTAGCAATCGCAATGCGTTGGCGTTGACCACCCGAAAGAGATGATCCCCCCTCAGCAAGAACGGTGTCGTAACCTTTGGGTAATTTCAAAATAAATTCGTGTGCTCCCGCCATTTTGGCGGCATGAACCACTTCATCCATGGAGGCATTAGGTGAGGTTTGAGCAATATTATGGAAAACAGATTGGCTGAATAAGAAATTCTCTTGCAACACAATACCAATTTGCTGACGAAGAGAGTGTAAGTTAATCGCGGATATGGGAGTGCCATCCACAAATATGGTTCCACTTTCAGGGGTATAAAGCCGTAGTAATAATTTAGCAAGGGTGCTCTTACCTGACCCTGAAGTACCAACAATGCCAATGGTTTCCCCCGCTTTAATATTTAAATTAAAGTTTTTTAGAACAAACGGCATGTTCGGTTGGTAGCGGAACGAGATATTTTTTAGGTTTAAATGCCCTTGCAGAGGTAATTTATTTTCTTGCTGAGATTGTTCGATGGGTAAGTTGATAATCTGGGACAGTTTTTCGATAGCGACGCTCGTGCGAATATAGTCTCCCCAAAGCTTGGTCAGTTTGATGAGGGGCTGGTTAGCATGGTTAACCATCATATAAAAAGCAATAAGTTGGCCAATTGTCATCTGTAATGCTAAAACTTCAGAGGCACCAACCCACAATACAATCGCTCTGGTGATTTTTTCGATAGCCATAACGAGATGCTCGGAGCGGGAGCTAATTTGTCCTGCTACAAAGTTAGTTTGGCTCATATCTGAGGTTTGACCATCCCAGCGACGCGTAAAATTCGGTTCGACGGATAAGCTTTTGGCGGTTTCTATCCCATTAATACTTTCGGTCAAAAAAGATGTATTAATGGCGATATTAGTAAACTGTTGCTGTGCGGCAGATTCGATTTTAGGCGTTAGCCACCAAGCCAATAAAAGATAAAAAGGTATAGAGCACAAAAATATTATTGTGAGTGTCGTGGAGATCGAATTCATCACGAAAATGAATACAAATAAAAACAACACATCAACACATAGAGTGAAAAAACTACTGGTTAAAAATTCGCGAATAGTTTCGAGCTCTTTTACGCGAGTGACAATCGCACCTATTTGCCTACTTTTAAAAAAGGGAATAGGCAATCTCAATAAATGATTAACTAGTTTCAAGCCGAGTGTCATATCAATACGGTTAACTGTATGATGATAAATGTATTCACGTAACCCTTTTAACGTTACTTCTATTAGTGCAGCAACCATTAACCCAAAAATTAAAACGTCCAATGTGACTAAACTATTATGAACGAGCACCTTATCCATAATCACTTGCATAACAATAGGGGAGACTAATGCGAGGATTTGCAATATGAATGAAAAAAATAAAACCCATAAAATAATGGATTTGTATTTCAGAAACTCAGCTTGGAACCAAGTGATGTCAAATTGCCCTTGTTTAAGGTTTACTTGTAACCAATGGCCACTCCATTGTTGGTTTAGCTCGTCAATGCTCCATATCTCTGGCGGTCTATTTCCAAATTGCTGAATGAGAACCTGTTCTTGATTGCGGTTAGCTAATAGAAAAGCTTCGCCTTTGGTATTATATAAAATTGCTGGGCAGACGATTTTAGCTATATTTTTATCTTTCTGATATTTATTCCTACAGCGAATGGCGTGTTTCGATTTAATAATGTTAATTTTTTCATTATAACCAATAGATTGATTGAGTGTTTGTTCTAGTTCTTTAGGATTTACTTGCCCTGATAACTTAGCAATGACACTAATGAAATATAATGTTGATTTTGATTTTAGACTATCCATTTTCTATATTAATAAATTCCTTAAGTTATTTGAATTTTTAAATCCAAATTTGCATTAATAAAATATGCACTAGATAGTAATAAGGTGGAGTAGAATTTGGATAATACAGGGTTTGTAATTCGCTGTGTATTGAAGTTAGTCTTATTATGTAATTAATAAAGTAATTATATTTAACTACAAATATATTTAAAGATATTGAAAAGATATATGTCTTTTCAATATCTATATTTAAATATGATTAATTATTCAGAAATAGATAAAAAGCGATGGATAGCTCTTAATACATGGTCTGGTTTTTCTGCATGAACCCAGTGGCCCGTTTCAGCGACAACCCATGCTTTGGCTTGCGGAAATTGTTGTGCGATTTGCTCTTTATATTCCGCTTGCACATAAGGGGAGTTTCCTCCGGGGATTAACAATACGGGTTTATCCCAGGCGGGTACGGTTTCCCAACCAATAATATGTTCATAATTCGCTTTAAGGGCAGGTAAATTAAATTTCCATTCACCTTGTTTAAAAGATTTAAGCAGAAATTGGATAACGCCTTCTTCGTTAATGTAATCACGCATAATCACAGTAGCTTCTTGGCGAGTTTTCGCATTTTTTTCTGTGACGGCATCAAGAGCCGCAAATATTTTATCATGACGACGAACTTGATAAGCGACAGGCGCCATATCAATAGCAACGATGTTATCAATAAAATTAGGGGCGATTGCAGTTGCAGCCATGGCAATTTTGCCACCCATTGAGTGACCAATTAAAATAGCATTTTCATACCCTAAAGATTTTATTAATGTAATAACATCTTGGGCCATTTGTTGGTAACTCATTTGCTCATCACGGAAAGAATCACCGTGATTACGAACATCAATTTGAATCGTATCGAAATATTGTTGTAAATTACGACCTAAAACACCTAAGTTATTGAGGTCACCAAATAACCCATGTATGAGTACTATAGGGCTATTTGAGATTGGATTTTCAGGCTTATGGATAGTATGGTTAAGTAACACAGTCATATTTATTTGATCAATTCGTCAGTGGTACATGTGGTCTTATCATGTCACGGCTCTGAGTAAAATCCAAATGGTCAAATAAACTACGATCTTGGCTGAGGTAAGTTAATGGTCGATAACCAAGAGGTTTATAGCCACTAAATTTCAGAAAGTTGAATTTGCTCTCGGAAGTAAAATACTGAAAGTAATGGCATGATAACCCACTGAATTATCTTTGAACTTAGAATAATGTTTACTTTAAGTTATTGAAATTTTAATTGTTTTGTTTTTTTTAAATCTGTCTTATAATCACACCGCAAATTTTAGTTAAATAAGTACTGGGAAAAAATGAAAACGATAGAAGTTGATGAAGAGCTTTACCGCTATATTGCGAGCCATACACAGCATATCGGTGAAAGTGCATCGGATATTTTGCGCCGTATGTTAAATTTCAAATCCGGGCAGCCAGTACAAGCAAAAGAAATTATTCAGGAACATGCCGCCATTAAGGCTGAACCTGCGATGAGTACACCCGCTGTTGCATTAAATCCTGTTAGAGTCATTAGAGAGCTTCTGTTATCTGACGCTTATGCAGAAAAAAGTAAAGCGATTGACCGCTTTATGTTGATTTTATCTACCTTATATAGTTTAGATGCAAATCGTTTTGCGAGTGCAACAGAGTTAATGCATGGCCGAACTCGTATTTATTTTGCGGGTGATGAGCAAACATTACTTGCAGCTGGCAAGCAATCTAAGCCGCGTCATATACCAGGAACACCCTATTGGGTGATCACAAATACGAATACTAATCGTAAGCGTAGTATGGTTGATGCAATCATGCAGGAAATGCAATTTCCAGCCAATGTGATTGAAAAGGTTTGTAATACTATTTAAAAACTGACAGGCCACTGGTGTTGATAACAAAGCATCAGTGCTTTGGGAGAAAACAAGTGACAATACATGAACGTGCAGGGCAGCTTCCGTTTCAAAGTGACTTGATCAATGTCGCTCAATTAACCGCTCAATATTATACGCAGCAACCACAACCTGGAAATGCATCTCAAGCTGTTAAGTTTGGAACATCAGGGCATCGCGGTAGCTCATTGCGTAAAAACTTTAATGAAAACCATATACTAGCCATTGCACAAGCAATTGCTGATTTACGCAAAAAGCAAGGCGTAACAGGCCCTTGTTTTGTGGGAAAAGACACCCATGCGCTATCAGAAGCGGCATTTATGACTGTGGTTGAAGTGTTAGCGGCAAATCAGGTTCATGTTATTGTTCAGGAGAATAATGGGTTTACTCCAACTCCCGCTATCTCTCACGCTATCTTAAGTTATAACCAATCACACCAAGATGTTGCGGATGGCATTGTGATTACACCATCACATAACCCACCTGAAGATGGCGGTATTAAATACAACCCAGCAAATGGCGGGCCGGCTGATACCGATTTAACCTCTGTGATTGAGAAAAATGCCAATCAATTGCTAGCGAATAACCTTGAAGGTGTAAAACGAGTAAGTTTTGATACAGCGATGGCGAGTGAATATGTCATCCAGCAAGATTTGGTTATGCCTTATGTCTCTGCATTAGGTGAAGTTGTTGATATGCAAGCAATTGCCAAGTCAGGTTTAAAATTTGGTGTTGACCCTCTAGGCGGCTCCGGTATTGAATATTGGAAAAAAATTGCAGAATATTATCAACTCGATATTGAAATCGTAAACGACCAACTCGACCAAACTTTCCGCTTTATGCCACTTGACCATGATGGTGTTATTCGCATGGATTGCTCATCCAGTTGGGCGATGGCGGGTTTGCTTGGGATGAAAGAAAAATTTGATCTTGCGTTTGCCAATGACCCAGATTACGACCGTCATGGCATCGTCACGCCAGATGGTTTAATGAATCCAAATCACTATCTTGCTGTTGCTATTGATTATTTATTTCAACATCGTCCTCAATGGGGTAAAGATGTTGCCGTCGGCAAAACATTGGTCTCGAGCGCCATGATTGACCGTGTGGTTAATGACATCGGTCGTGAACTAGTCGAAGTACCTGTAGGGTTCAAATGGTTTGTTGATGGCTTATTTAGCGGTAAATTAGGTTTTGGTGGTGAAGAAAGCGCTGGAGCATCGTTCTTAAAATTTGATGGCACACCGTGGTCAACGGATAAAGACGGTATCATTCTTTGCTTACTCGCAGCTGAAATTACGGCTGTTACAGGTGAAAATCCTCAACAACGTTATAATAATCTCGCTAAGAAATTCGGCGCGCCGATTTATAACCGTATCCAAGCGAAAGCCACTCACGAAGAAAAAGCAAAGCTAAGTAAATTATCACCTGAAATGGTTGCAGCAGATACATTGGCGGGAGATAAAATTACACAGCGTTTAACCGCTGCGCCAGGTAACAATGCACCAATCGGCGGTTTAAAGATCATGACGGATTATGGCTGGTTTGCAGCAAGGCCATCAGGCACGGAAGAAGCCTATAAAATTTATTGTGAAAGTTTCCGTGGTGAAGAGCATTTACGTCAAATAGAAAAAGAAGCGATTGAAATCGTAAGCAAAGTTATTCGCTAATTTTTAATCCTCAATAAAAGACATTTCAATGAATATCCCGAAATACAGCGCAATGACGTAATTCGGGATATTATCGCTTATTTATTGTTAATTTCTCCATAAAATGATGCTTGTCGAGAGTGTGACAAGATTAACAAAATTCTTTTCCTCATTATCAAAAAATAACCCCCCTTTCTTTTTTAGGCTTGTTGACAATAACCGTTGCAGCTAAAGGCTTGGAGTGGTACAACTTTAATTATCTGAGTGAATTTTATTAACCATAATTGAAGATGGATAGGGTGAGGTCAATGAGTCAGGTTTATAATTTCAGTGCAGGTCCAGCTATGCTACCTGTTGAAGTCATGCGTCGTGCTGAGCAAGAATTTTGTAATTGGAAGGGGTTAGGCGTTTCTGTGATGGAAGTGAGTCACCGCGGAAAAGACTTTGTCGAAGTGGCAACAGAAGCAGAGCAAAATCTACGTGATTTATTAAATATCCCTGATAACTATAAAGTTTTATTTTGTCACGGCGGAGCACGGGCCCATTTTGCAACGTTACCAATGAATTTATTAGGTGATAAAACGACAGCAGACTATATTGTAAGCGGTTATTGGTCCGAGTCTGCAGCAAAAGAAGCTGAAAAATACTGCACGCCTAATGTGATTCAAATTACTGAAGAAAAAGACGGTGTCGTGAGTTTAAAATCCATGAAAGAATGGCCGTTAAGTGACGATGCTGCTTATGTCCATTATTGCCCAAATGAAACCATTGGCGGCTTAGCTATTCATGAGGAACCTGACTTCCCTGAAGATAAAATTATTGTTGCTGACTATTCCTCTTCTATCTTATCTAAACCGATTGATGTAAGCCGTTATGGTGTAATTTATGCAGGGGCTCAAAAAAATATTGGGCCAGCAGGACTAACTATCGTTATTATCCGAGAAGACCTACTCGGTAAAGCTTCACCTCAGACTCCATCCGTATTTGATTACACGGTATTAGCAAAACATGATTCAATGTTTAATACTCCACCGACTTTCGCTTGGTATCTCGCAGGTATGGTCTTCAAATGGTTAAAAGAGCAAGGCGGTCTGCAAGAAATGGCTAAGCGTAATTATGAAAAATCACAATTACTCTACAATGCAATTGATGATAGCCAGTTCTATATTAACCGTGTTGCAGTTGAAAACCGTTCTTGGATGAATGTACCGTTCCAAATGCAAAACCCAACCCTTGATGCGAAATTTATTGAAGAAGCCAAAGAACAAGGCCTACTTTCGCTGAAAGGCCACAAAGTGGCTGGTGGTATGCGCGCATCAATCTATAATGCGATGCCATTAGCGGGAGTTCAGGCTTTGGTTGATTTTATGGCTGATTTCGAACGTCATAACGCTCAATAACGAGATTTGCCGACTGAAATAGGATGTTCAGTCGGTTATTTGTGCTCTTTGCATTTGACTTAAAAGAAAATAGAGCCAAATTTTATTTACTTGCAAACTTCACTGGAGAAACTGCTTTTTATGCAATCCCTGACATTACAACCTATTCCTTCAATTAACGGCACAATTAATTTGCCAGGGTCAAAAAGTGTCTCAAACCGCGCACTGTTATTAGCCGCGATGGCTAAAGGAACGACCACACTCACTAATTTATTGGACAGTGATGATATTCGCCATATGCTGAATGCATTAACCCAGTTAGGTGTTAGCTTCCAACTGTCTGAAGATAAAACACGTTGTCGTGTGGAAGGTTTAGGCGGAAATTTATCTCATCCAGATGAGCTAGAAATATTTTTAGGCAATGCGGGAACGGCAATGCGCCCACTGACTGCTGCACTATCACTAAGTCACAATAATATTATTTTAACGGGTGAGCCTCGCATGAAAGAGCGCCCAATTGGGCACTTGGTCAATGCATTAAAGGAAGGTGGTGCTGAGATTGAATATTTGGAACAAGAAAACTACCCGCCACTACGTTTAAAAGGTGGTTTTATCGGTGGCCAGATTTCAGTCGATGGGTCTGTTTCCAGCCAGTTTTTAACCGCATTGTTAATGGCGGCTCCGCGTGCAGAGCAAGATACAACAATTACAATTATTGGCGAGTTAGTCTCCAAGCCTTACATTGATATCACGTTAGCACTGATGAAAACGTTCGGTGTTAGTGTCGAAAATCATCAATATGAACATTTCGTCATCAAAGGGCAGCAACAATACCAATCACCGGGTGAATATTTGGTTGAGGGTGATGCTTCATCCGCATCTTATTTCCTCGCTGCGGCTGCCATTAAGGGGGGCGTGGTACGAGTCACAGGAATTGGGCGCAATAGTTTGCAAGGAGACACGAAATTCGCCAATGTATTAGAAAAAATGGGGGCGACTGTTCGTTGGGGTGATGACTACGTTGAATGTGAACGCGGAACATTGACGGGCATTGACATGGATATGAATGCGATTCCTGATGCGGCAATGACCATTGGTACCGTCGCTTTATTTGCTGAAGGCGAAACAGTGATACGTAATATCTATAACTGGCGAGTGAAAGAGACTGACAGGTTATATGCGATGGCGACAGAGCTAAGAAAGGTTGGCGCTGAAGTGGAAGAAGGGCATGATTATATTCGTGTGGTCCCACCGAAAAAATTACAACATGCTGAAATTGAAACCTATAACGATCATCGTATTGCAATGTGTTTTTCATTAGTTGCGTTATCAGATACGCCAGTAACAATTTTGGATCCCGGCTGCACTGCAAAAACGTTTCCTGATTACTTCGAACAGTTGGCACGTTTAAGTCATTAATCTATTGATTGGGTTGATATTATTTTGTTTTGTATCAACCTAATTTTTATGGTTCAAATATCAATTTTTTCTTATTTTTTAGTAATCATCAGAACCTGCTTATTTCACAAATCTACTGAATTGGTATAATACCTTCACAGATTTTAATTGCGGGTAGCTCGGCTATTTGCAGAAAAGGAGATTTTTTATGGTGGCGATAGCCCCTGTAATCACCGTTGATGGACCAAGCGGAGCAGGTAAAGGTACACTTTGCCAAGCATTAGCAAACGAATTTGGGTGGCAACTTTTAGACTCAGGCGCAATTTATCGTGTATTAGCGTTAGCTGCGTTACATCACCATGTTGATATCCAATCCGAAGATGCGTTAGTGCCTTTGGCTGCAAATTTAGATGTGAAATTTGTTCCTGAAGACAATGTACTGAAAGTCATTCTGGAAGGGGAAGATGTTTCAAATCAAATTAGAACCGAAACAGTAGGAAACACGGCATCCCAAACAGCAACTTTTCCTCGCGTGCGTGAAGCGTTACTTCGACGCCAACGTGCATTTAGAACTCTACCTGGGCTTATTGCTGATGGCCGTGATATGGGAACGGTGGTTTTCCCCGATGCACCAGTAAAAATTTTTCTTGATGCCTCAGCTGAAGAAAGGGCTCATCGGCGGATGAAGCAGTTGCAAGAGAAAGGTTTTGATGTTAATTTTGAACGTCTTTTGAGCGAAATTGAAGAACGTGACTTTCGTGATCGTAACCGTTCTGTTGCCCCCCTTATTGCCGCGAAAGACGCATTAGTGCTGGATTCCACAAGTATGTCTATTGGGGAAGTTATTGAAAAAGCACACACCTATGCAAAAAAAATTCTACAATTATCGTGATAATAGGCTTTATTTTAGCTTATAATTAGATAATATACGCAGTTACCGCTATGTGATTATATTATTAGCATAGCATCAACCTTGCGACATGGAATGTTGTGGGGTATGTGAAACAACCCCATTTGGCGGGAAGCTAAGTGGACGTTAATTTAAAACTCTTGAAGATCATTAATATGACTGAATCTTTTGCTCAACTCTTTGAAGAATCCCTGCAGAATATTGAAACTCGTCCTGGTTCTATCGTCCGTGGTACTGTTGTTGCCATCGATAAAGACGTAGTCCTTGTTGACGCAGGTCTTAAATCAGAATCTGCTATCCCAGTAGAACAGTTCAAAAATGCTCAGGGTGAGCTAGAAATCCAAGTTGGCGATGAAATCGATGTAGCTCTGGATGCAGTAGAAGATGGTTTCGGTGAAACTATCCTTTCTCGTGAGAAAGCTAAACGTCATGAAGCATGGCTGATGCTGGAAAAAGCTTACGAAGAAGCTGAAACTGTAACTGGTGTTATCAACGGTAAAGTTAAAGGTGGTTTCACTGTTGAACTGAACGGTATTCGTGCGTTCTTACCAGGTTCACTGGTTGATGTACGTCCAGTTCGTGATACTACTCACTTGGAAGGCAAAGAGCTTGAGTTCAAAGTAATCAAGCTGGATCAGAAACGCAACAACGTTGTTGTTTCTCGTCGTGCTGTAATTGAATCTGAAAGCAGCGCTGAGCGCGATCAACTGCTGGAAAATCTGCAAGAAGGCATGGAAGTTAAAGGTATCGTTAAGAACCTTACTGACTACGGTGCATTCGTTGATCTGGGCGGTGTTGACGGCCTGCTGCATATCACTGACATGGCTTGGAAACGTGTTAAACACCCAAGCGAAATCGTCAACGTTGGTGATGAAATCAATGTTAAAGTTCTGAAATTCGACCGTGAGCGCACTCGTGTTTCTCTGGGTCTGAAACAACTGGGCGAAGATCCTTGGGTCGCAATCGCTAAACGTTACCCAGAAGGTACTAAACTGACTGGTCGCGTTACTAACCTGACTGACTATGGCTGCTTCGTAGAAATCGAAGAAGGCGTTGAAGGTCTGGTTCACGTTTCAGAAATGGATTGGACTAACAAAAACATTCACCCATCTAAAGTTGTTAACGTTGGTGATGTTGTTGAAGTTATGGTTCTGGATATCGATGAAGAACGTCGTCGTATCTCACTGGGCCTGAAACAGTGCAAATCTAACCCATGGCAGCAATTTGCTGAAACTCACAACAAAGGCGACCGCGTTGAAGGTAAAATCAAGTCTATCACTGACTTCGGTATCTTCATCGGTCTGGACGGCGGCATCGATGGCCTGGTTCACCTGTCTGACATCTCCTGGAACGTTGCAGGCGAAGAAGCAGTTCGTGAATACAAAAAAGGCGATGAAATCGCAGCTGTTGTTCTGCAAGTCGACGCAGAGCGTGAGCGTATTTCTTTAGGTGTTAAACAGTTAGCTGAAGATCCTTTCAATAACTACTTAGCAGCAACTAAGAAAGGCGCAATCGTGACTGGTAAAGTAATTGCAGTTGATGCTAAAGGTGCAACTGTTGAGCTGACACTGGGCGTTGAAGGTTACCTGCGTGCATCAGAAGCTTCACGTGACCGTGTTGAAGATGCAACACTGGTTCTGAACGTTGGTGATGATGTTGAAGCTAAATACACTGGTGTTGATCGTAAAAACCGTGTAATCAACCTGTCTGTTCGCGCTAAAGACGAAGCTGATGAGAAAGACGCTGTCGCAGCTGTGAACAAACAAGAAGATACAGCATTCGGCAACAATGCTATGGCTGAAGCTTTCAAAGCAGCTAAAGGCGAATAATTAAGTGGGGGCAACAGTAGTGTTGTCCCTTTGTAACGGTAGTTTAGGGAGGTACTATGACCAAGTCTGAATTAATTGAAAGACTGGCTAGCCAGCAGTCTCATCTTTCAGCAAAAACCGTTGAGGAAGCTGTAAAGGAAATTCTTGAGCATATGGCGGATACGTTAGCTAACGGTGAACGTATTGAAGTCCGTGGTTTCGGCAGTTTTTCTCTTCACTACCGTGCTCCACGCGTTGGCCGTAACCCGAAAACTGGTGATAAAGTGGAACTAGAAGGTAAATATGTTCCTCATTTTAAACCAGGTAAAGAATTACGTGATCGTGTAAATATTTACGGCCAATAATTAGGCTGTAGATCTTAATTATTACATCAAAACAGTGCTTGTATTCTATACGGCACTGTTTTTTTATATCTAACCAACACCAACACCAACACCAACACCAACACCAACACCAACACCAACACCAACACCAACACCAACACCAACACCAACACCAACACCTCTCTATTCTCTATATTTATAAAAAATATTAAAACCAATTCAAAACCATATTGAGTAGTATATCGATATTTTGCGAAGCTCCTCGCAAACGAATATGTACTTTTTTGTAAGTGAAAAATATATTGGAAAGCGCTACGTAAAATAAAAGAAAGAAACTTAAAAAATTAATAAAAATAAATAAACTAAAGCGAACAAATGCTATGTAGGGATACAAAAATTGATAAAAAATATCATCTACATAATAAGGTGGCTAAAAAATAGACTCAAAAAATATAATTCAATCGTTAGTGAAAGTTTACCTATTTCGATAACAATGGCTTCTATTGCATTGATTTTTGGTACGTTACCACTTTTATTTATACCTAAAATTATAATGTTGAGTGAATTGTTATTTGTTTTTTTATTTCTTACGTTGTTAATGATTTTTTTTCTATTTGGCAAGTTAGGGAAATTTTTAGCACTAATTATTATATTTTATCTATGGGGTAATTGGCATGGAGTTAACATTATTAATCATGTTAATTACCTATCTAACAAAAATAATGATATTGATGTGGTTATTGTTGGTACTCCTTTGAATAACAAAGAGCAAAAAATCAAAGTACGTATTGAAAAAATTAACAACCGTATTGTTTTTCCGCCTTTATATGTTACATGGAAAACAAAAGAATCTGTTTGTGCAGGGCAATCTTGGCGAATCAATGGCAAAGTAAGGCCATTGCACAGCTCACTAAATGAAGGTGGAATTAATCTACAACGCTATTATTTAGCTAATAGAATTATAGGGGTTTTGAAAAGCCAAAAAGTAAAACCATTACAAATGAGGTGTTCTGTAAGGCAAAAAATCATTTATAACTATATGGAGCTAATTAATCCATTGTCTAATAAAGGGGTTATTTATGGACTCATGTTTGGTGATAGAAGCTTATTACCCACAGATCAAACTTATTTACTACAAAAAACGGGCTTAACACATTTAATGGCCATATCAGGTTTGCATATTGGCTTAGCTTACTTGTTTGGCATTTTTATTGCTCGGGGAATTCAATACCTTTTACCAATAAAATATATCAATGAAATACTGCCAACAGTAATAGGTTTGGGATTAGCTATTTTTTATGCGTGGATCTCGGGGTTTGCTATCCCTGCGACTCGAGCATTATTTGCCTTACTATTATGGATATATATTAGAAATAAACCAGCAAGGTATTTTGTTCGGCAATGGGCTCTTTGGAGTATAGCTGGAATATTATTATTTGATCCATTGGCGATTTTGTCAGATAGTTTTTGGTTGTCTAGTTTCGCTGTTCTAGCCATTCTTTATTGGTTATCAATATTTCCATTACCATATTATTTAGCTAAAGGCGTACAGGGAAAAATTATAGGATTAATACACTTACAAATTGGCTTACTAGTATTACTTATTCCAATGCAACTTATCATATTTAATGGTATTAACGTAATGGGCTTAGTGGCTAACCTTTGGTTTGTCCCACTCGTTTCTTGGTGTGTTGTTCCTGCTATTTTAGTCGTATTTTTAGTGCCAATAGAAGTAGTTCAGCAGTCTCTTTTATATGTGATAGATAGCGTTATAGGCTTAGGGTTAAAGCCATTACCTTATTTAAGTACTTTTTGGTCAGAATTCATCAATGTCCCTTATTATTTATTCTTAATATGTTGGCTAAGTATCATTGTTGTCTTATTTAAGTGGTACAAGCGTTATTTCGGGCTTGTTAGTTGTGTGGTTATTTTAATTTTCTTAGAAAGGGGAAGTGGTAAACAATTCAAAGAAGGCTGGAGAATGACGGTATTAGATATCGGACACGGTTTGGCTGTTGTGATAGAACAAAATAATTTGGCGTTACTCTATGATACAGGTAATGCATGGAAAGGGGATAGCAATGCCCAGCGTCAAATTATTCCTTTCCTTAAATATCATGATATAACCCCAATTGGAGTAATTCTAAGCCATAATCATTTCGATCACACTGGAGGGGCTAATTATTTAATCCAGCAATATCCATGGCTAAGCGTAAGAAGTAGTTTTGGGCCACAAAAAACTTCGGCATACAGGAAAAAAAATAATAAACTTAATAAGATAAAAAATATGGCACACCTTCCATGTTTTAAAGGCCAAAAATGGCGGTGGGGGATATTAACTTTTGAAGTATTATGGCCTGAAAAGTTAGCATCGATATCGCATAATAATGATTCTTGTGTCATTCAATTAACGGATGGCCACCATAAAATTTTATTAACAGGGGATATCGAAAAACAAGGGGAAAAATCACTTGTTGCAATGTACAAGAACCAATTACGTTCGACTCTTCTTTTCGCTCCACATCATGGAAGCAGCACTTCATCAACAGATTTATTGTTAAGAAATGTTCAACCTTCAATGGTGGCAGTATCATCAGCAAGGTACAGTGCATGGAAAATTCCATCGCCAAAAGTCTATTTTAGATATAAAAATAGTAATATTAAATGGTTAAATACAGCAGAAGATGGACAGTTAACTTTATGGTTTACAAAGGAAAAAATTCAGGTTTCACGTTATCGCTATGAAATTCAGCCCCGCTGGTATCATCTGTGGTTTGGCTTACCGCTATTTCCCGAGTAGAATAGTGCGCTTACATTAAGTCTGGTAATTAAAAGTATGAATGATAAAGACCTTTCGACAAAACAAACTTTTCGTCGCTTGTGGCCGATAATAGCGCCTTTTAAAGCGGGTTTAATCGTTGCAGCAATAGCACTTATCATAAATGCAGCAGGTGATGCGTTTATGATTTCTTTATTAAAACCTTTATTGGATGAAGGCTTTGATAAGGCAGATAATGACGTTTTAAAATGGCTTCCGCTCGCGGTGTTAGGATTAATGATTGTTCGTGGTGGGTCTAGCTTTGTTTCAACCTATTGTGTTTCGTGGGTTGCAGGTAAAGTCGTGATGAACATGCGCCGTAAATTATTTGGTCATATGATGGGAATGCCGGTTAGTTTTTTTGACCAGCAATCGACAGGAACACTGTTATCTAGGATTACCTATGACTCAGAACAAGTAGCATCTTCTTCTTCCGGGGCATTAATTACAATTATTCGGGAAAGTGCTTATATCATCGGGTTGTTTGCGATGATGTTTTATTATAGCTGGCAACTTTCCCTTATTTTAATCGTGATCGCTCCTGTTGTATCAGTCACTATTCGTATTGTCTCCAAACGTTTTCGTAAGATCAGTAAAAACATGCAAACGGGTATGGGGCATGTGACGGCTAGCGCGGAGCAGATGCTAAAAGGCCATAAAGAAGTTTTAATTTTTGGTGGGCAGAAAGTTGAGACTGAACGTTTTAATAAAGTCAGTAACAATATGCGCCGCCAAAATATGAAAATGGTAACCGCTTCAGCAATTTCAGACCCTATTGTTCAGTTAATTGCATCATTTGCATTAGCATTTGTCCTATATGCTGCGAGTTTTCCTGAAATTCGTGATCAGCTAACTTCAGGTACAATTGCTGTTGTATTTTCATCAATGTTTGCATTGATGCGTCCGTTAAAATCATTAACGAACGTTAACTCCCAATTCCAACGTGGTATGGCAGCTTGCCAAACTTTATTTGCTATCTTAGATTCCGAACAAGAGAAAGATAACGGAACTAAAGTACTTAAAGAAGTTAAAGGTGATATTAAATTTGAGCATGTCACCTTTACCTATGCAACCAAAGAGCATCCTGCGTTAGACGATGTTTCATTTACTTTGCCAGCAGGAAAATCAGTTGCTTTAGTTGGGCGATCGGGCTCAGGTAAATCCACAATTGCAAATTTGATTACACGTTTTTATGACATTGATGAAGGGTCTATTCAAATTGATGGCCATGACATCCGTGAATACACATTGTCTTCATTGCGTAGCCAAGTCGCGTTAGTTTCTCAGCATGTTTATCTATTTAACGACACAATAGCGAATAATATTGCCTATGCAACAGATGGTAGCTACAGCCGTGAGCAAATAGAGAAAGCTGCAGAAATGGCCTATGCAATGGATTTCATTGCTAAACTTGAAAAAGGCCTAGATACCGTTATTGGGGAAAATGGTGTGATGCTTTCTGGCGGACAACGTCAAAGAATTGCGATTGCTCGCGCACTTCTACGCGACGCTCCAATTCTTATTCTTGATGAAGCGACATCTGCACTAGATACAGAGTCTGAACGTGCTATTCAAGCAGCCCTCGACGAGTTACAGAAAAATAGAACATCCTTGGTCATTGCTCACCGACTATCTACGATAGAAAATGCGGATGAAATATTAGTTGTACAAGATGGGCGAATCATTGAACGTGGTAACCATGCATCGCTATTAGCTCAAGATGGCGCATATTCACAATTACATAGTATTCAATTTAAACAATGATAGAACGTATTTGGTCTGGTAAATCATGGCTGTATCTCTTATTACTGCCGTTATCTTTCCTGTATGGGTTAGTAACGGTAATTAGGGATGTGGTTTATAAAATCGGGCTAAAACGTTCATGGAAAGCCCCAATTCCAGTGGTAGTGGTTGGAAACCTGACAGCGGGGGGAAATGGTAAAACCCCTGTTGTTATCTGGTTAGTGGAATCACTTACCAAAGAAGGCTACCGTGTGGGTGTTGTTTCTCGAGGTTATGGTGGTAAATCTGAAAAGTACCCGCTGATACTCGATGAAACAACGACAACTGAAGTTGCAGGGGATGAACCCGTATTAATTTTTCATCGTACTAAATCTCCTGTAGCGGTTGCCCCCAAGCGTAGTGATGCAGTTAAAGCCTTACTAGAGAAATTTCCATTAGATGTGATTATTACTGATGATGGGCTGCAACATTATGCATTGCAACGTGACTACGAAATTGTCGTTATTGATGGTCAACGTCGGTTTGGTAATGGTTGGTGGTTGCCTGCAGGGCCTATGCGCGAAAGGGCTGGGCGTTTGAAGAGTGTTAATGCTGTCGTTGTTAACGGCGGTGAAGCTCAAGAAAATGAAGCCTTAATGGCCCTTGAAGGTGATGTTGCTTGTAACCTTGTTAGTGGTGAAAAACGAGCGGTTACACAATTACCTGCGGTTATCGCAATGGCAGGTATTGGTCATCCACCTCGTTTTTTTACCTCATTAGAAAACAAAGGGGTAGATGTCATTAACACTTATGCTTTTGCTGACCATCAGTCATATGAATTAAAACAGCTTTCGCGGTTAGTTAAAAATGAGCAAAACTTATTAATGACCGAAAAGGATGCGGTGAAATGTCGTGCTTTTGCACAACCGAATTGGTGGTTCCTGCCTGTCCAAGCACAATTACAGCCGACAGACGCTGAAAAAATCTTAAGTGGAATAAAAAAACTTATTACAAATAACAAAAAAACTTGTCTATAACGTTCCTCTGTGATAATAATATCGCCAATGTGATATAGATCCACTTATTATGTATCTAGATGCAATACATTGATAATTGGATTTCATACTAGCTTAAATTTCACGCTCCGTTCTTTAGTTAGTCTTCATATCCTCGCACAATCTATACTGTAAAGTCGCTGTCACTGCATTTTGTCATCATAATGTCAAAATAGACTGTTAACTTCTCAGTAGATTTGCGGTGTCTGAAATCTACATTTATGAGCGTTATAAAATATGCACAATGATTTGTGCGCATGAATTGGTAAAGTTTAATTACTCTTTGATGTATTAATAGATCGGCAATTTATAAATGGGAAGCAAGAAAGAGTAATGATACAAAGATAAAAATATTGTTCTCAGAACAAAAGGAGTTTTAATATGAATTTTCAATTACATATGGGTCGAGTTAAATGGTTTGACGCAAAAGAAGGTTACGGTTTTATTTCCCCA
Organism: Providencia sp. PROV174; assembly: GCF_028480685.1. Classification (NCBI taxonomy): domain Bacteria; kingdom Pseudomonadati; phylum Pseudomonadota; class Gammaproteobacteria; order Enterobacterales; family Morganellaceae; genus Providencia; species Providencia sp. PROV174. Next base: position 551,940 of record NZ_JAMPOT010000009.1, on the reverse strand, counting down.
TTCAATGGTGGTGATGATGTATTTGTGACAACAAAGTCAATTGCTAATAAAAAAATCAAATCATTATTCGAAGGTCAAAACGTTGAGTTCTCTGTTACTCGTAATTCGGATGGCGTAACGGCAGCTGACGTTATTGCTTATTAAATAATAAACAGAACAATTTCTCCTGCTTTATCCTCTCATCTCCTGCAGGAGATCTTATTCAGGAAGATTAAAGTTAACGGTGATATCTGCATGTGATATCCTGACTCCAAGTGAGTTAAAATCCATTCGGGAGAAAACATGGATCACCGTTTACTTGAAATCGTTGCCTGTCCTGTATGCCACGGCAAATTGAGTTATAACAAAGAAAACCTTGAACTTATCTGTAAGTTTGATCATCTAGCCTATCCAATTCGTGATGGCATTCCTGTATTGCTAGAAAATGAAGCGCGCCCTATTTCATTAGATGAAGGCCAGTAATCATCATGTTTACGGTTATTATTCCTGCTCGTTATGCATCAACACGTCTACCTGGTAAACCTTTGGCCGATATCCATGGCAAGCCGATGGTTGTTCGAGTGATGGAGCAAGCGATTAAATCGGGTGCTAGTCGAGTGATAGTTGCGACAGATCACGCTGATGTTGCTAAAGCGGTGATTGAAGCAGGTGGCGAAGCTTGTATGACGAATCCAGACCATCAATCTGGAACAGAAAGGTTGGCTGAAGTTATTGATACCTACGCTTTTTCTGACAATGAAATCATCGTGAATGTGCAAGGTGATGAACCTTTAATTCCACCGGAGATTATCAGCCAAGTTGCTCATAACCTTCAGGGGAGCAAAGCTGAAATGGGGACACTTGCTGTGCCTATTAATGATGCTCATGAAGCATTTAACCCAAATGCTGTGAAGGTTGTTACTGATCACGAAGGTTATGCATTGTATTTTTCTCGGGCAACCATTCCTTGGGATAGAGACAACTTTGCGAAAAGCCAAGACACAATAGGTGATACCTTTTTACGTCATATTGGTATATACGCTTATCGTGCAGGGTTTATTCGCCGTTATATTAAGTGGGAAGCAAGCCCATTAGAAAAAATCGAAATGTTAGAGCAACTTAGGGTGCTTTGGTATGGAGAGAAAATTCATGTGGATGTTGCGAAAACGACACCAGGTGCTGGTGTTGATACCCCTGAAGACCTTGAACTAGTTAGAAAGCAATTTATTCAGTAATCAGCATTTCCCTAATAGCTGGAATAGCTAATATGCGATTTAGCTAAATGAAAGGTGTAATCTCAATAGATTACACCTTTTTTGTTACTATTCAGCGGTAATAACTTCAGGCGTGGCAAGCTGCTCTTCTAACGTTTGTGTGTTATTGGGTTTTAAATGCCACCAAAGCGTACCAAGAAATTCATACCAAGCACGTTCGCTATGACCGAAGTAATATGAGGAAGGGATGTATTTCTCCCATGGATTAATTTCACTCGTGATAACTAACTGGTTTGCGGGTGCAGGGAAAGGGTTCATTCCCCGTTGAGTAAACATAGTCATCGCTCGAGGTAAATGGTTAGCAGAAGTGACTAATAAAAAAGGCGATTTCCCAATAATTTTTTCAACTTCATAAGCTTCTTCTTGTGTATCTTTGGGTTCAGTGAGTGGGATCGTATCCTGTGCGGGAACACCCAAGGATTGCGCAACTTGTGCGGCAACTTCGGCACTGCTGATAGGGCTACTTGCTTTACCACCAGTGAAAATGAGTTTACTGCCGGGGTGTTTTAGATAAAGGCGGACGCCTTCAGTCACTCTAGGTAAGCTATTATTCAATAGGTTAGAACTTGGGCTCCAATCAGGGTTATATGTAAAACCGCCCCCGAGTACAACAATGTAACGTACCTCTTGAGGTGGAGTTTCAGTGATAAGTTCATAGCGTTTATTAAATTGTTTTTCTGCAGGAGCAAGCAAAGTATCTGAAATAGGCTGTAACCCTAATAGGGTTATTAAAACTAAACTTAGGGTAGCAAATGCTTTCCCACAACGTTGCCAGCGCGTGAACCACAGCAAAAGTAACCCGATAAACCCGACGATGAGCAATAATGGTAATGGCATCAATAGCGAACCAATATATTTTTTTAAGAGAAATAACATAACTAAGCCTATTCTTAAGAGTTATCGAACAATCGTTGTGGTGGTGTTTGCAGAAAAAAAACGCAATAAAGCAGCTAAATTGGCGTAAAAATAACAAGTTAGTGTTTAATAGCACTAAATCGAAATTTACTGAGTACAATAAAGTACTATGCAAAAATATAGCTATTATCTGTTATAATTCCTGCCTTAACTGTCGCTTGGCATTGTATGTGATAAGTACAATGTAATGTGAGAATATTTCTGGTTAGCATTAATTTTCTCAGTATCAGGATGTAATCAACCATTTTACGTTTTTTCGCGACAAATTGGCTCATAAACCGCTTTAAATAATAGATGATAGGCAACCGGATAGCACATGGCAGACCGCAACTTTGATGATATTGTCGATAAATTTGCAAAAAATATCTACGGAACGACAAAAGGAAAAATACGAGAAGCGGTAGTTTGGCAAGATTTAACTCAATTATTGTGCAGCCAATTTGAGGATAAAACCCTAAAAATACTTGATGCAGGCGGTGGTGAAGGGCATTTTTCACGCAAACTTGCCGAAATGGGGCATCAAGTGATACTTTGCGATTTATCCGAAGAGATGTTGGAGCGTGCCAGTGAACTCGCCAAGAAACAAGGCATAAGCGATAACATGCGTTTTATTCATTGTGCAGTGCAAGACATAGCTCAGTATGTTGATGAACCAGTCGACCTTGTTTTATTTCATGCAGTACTTGAATGGATTAGCGATCAAAAATATGCAATTGAACAACTGGTAGATATAATTAGACCTGAAGGCGTATTTTCTGTCATGTTCTATAATGCAAATGGCTTGGTGATGCGTAACGCAATTTTGGGAAATTTTCATCTTGCAACGCCACATATTCAACGTCGTCGTAAACGCTCGTTATCACCACAAAACCCGCTTTTTCCTCATCAAGTTGATACTTGGTTGGAGGAGTGTAATATGCAAATCATCGGTAAAAGTGGTGTTAGGGTATTCCATGACTATTTACAAAGTCGGCAGTTACAGCAAAAAGATTTTCCGGCATTGTTGGCATTAGAACAGCAGTATTGCCGTGAAGAACCCTATATTAGCATGGGGCGTTATATTCATGTCATGGCACGCAAACAAATACAAAAGGACGATTTATGAGTGATTTTTCCCAGACCGTCCCTGAACTTGTGTCTTGGGCACGAAAAAATGATTTTTCAATTTCACTTCCTGCTGAACGTTTAGCATTTTTGCTGGCGGTAGCGGTATTAAACAGTGAAAGAGTCAATGGTGAAATGAGTGAAGGGGAGCTGATTGATGCCTTTCGTGAGGTTTGCAAAGGGTTTGAACAGACGACTGAATCTTTGGCGGTAAGAGCCAATAATGCTATCAATGATATGGTTCGCCAGAAGATATTTAACCGTTTTGCTAGTGACCTTGTTGAAGGTAATGCAATTTACCGTCTAACCCCTTTGGGGATTGGTATCAGCGATTATTATATTCGTCAGCGAGAATTCTCAACATTAAGACTTTCCATGCAGCTTTCTATTGTTGCAGGAGAACTACAACGTGCCGCTGAAGCCGCTGAGGAAGGGGGGGATGAATTTTATTGGCACCGTTATGTATTTGCTCCACTAAAATATTCAGTTGCTGAAATTTTTGACAGTATTGATTTATCGCAACGCATTATGGATGAACAACAAAATTCAGTAAAAGAAGATATTGCGGCATTATTAAATCAAGACTGGCAGGCGGCTATCGCTAACTGTGAGCAATTATTGTCAGAAACATCAGGTACATTGCGCGAATTGCAAGACACCTTAGAAGCCGCAGGGGATAAACTGCAAGCGAATTTATTACGTATCCAAGAAGCCAATATGAATGCGCTGGTGTTCTCGGACTTAGTGGATAGGCTTATTTTTGATCTGCAAAATAAATTAGACCGTATCGTTAGCTGGGGTCAACAATCTATCGATTTATGGATTGGTTATGATCGTCATGTTCATAAGTTTATCCGTACGGCCATCGATATGGATAAAAATAGAATTTTTTCTCAGCGGTTACGTCAATCCGTTCAGCATTACCTTGATAGCCCTTGGGCGCTCACTTACGCCAATGCGGATCGATTATTCGATATGCGTGATGAAGAGCTCGCGTTGCATGATGAAGAAGTCACGGGTGAATTACCTCCAGAGCTTGAATTTGAAGAGTTTAGTGAATTAAATGACCAGCTTGCAGAGCTAATGGAAATTGAGTTAGCCATTTATAAAATCGAGCAGCGGCCACTCGATGTGGGCCGTGTGTTGCATGACTACTTACTGCAATATCCACAAAAACGTCATTTTGATGTTGCTCGAATTATTATCGACCAAGCTGTTAAATTAGGTATCGCAGAGGCTGATTTGGCGGGATTACCGGCAGAATGGCAAGCTATTAATGATCACGGAGCCAAGGTACAGGCACATGTCATCGACAAATATTGAACAATTTATGCCAGTTAAACTGGCTCAAGCATTAGCTAACCCGATTTTTCCAGAGCTAGACAGCCAATTGCGTTCAGGTCGCCATATTAGTGTTGATGACCTCGATAACCACGCATTTTTAATGGATTTTCAGGAAGCATTAGAGCAATTTTATGCACGATATAACGTAGAGCTAATTCGCGCCCCTGAAGGTTTCTTCTATTTACGTCCGCGCTCAACAACCTTAATACCTCGCTCCGTGTTATCTGAATTAGATATGATGGTCGGCAAAATTCTTTGTTATCTCTATCTCAGCCCTGAACGCTTGAGTAACCAAGGTATTTTTACCTCACAAGAGTTATTTGAAGAATTGTTATCATTAGCGGATGAAAGCAAATTACTTAAATTTGTTAATCAACGTTCGACAGGTTCTGACCTAGATAAACAAAAATTGCAGGAAAAATTAAGAACATCACTTAATCGCTTACGCCGTTTGGGAATGGTGCATTTCCTGCAAAATGATTCGAGTAAATTTATTATTAGTGAATCTGTATTCCGTTTTGGTGCCGATGTGCGCAGTGGTGATAATCCACAAGATGCGCAGTTACGGATGATCCGTGATGGTGAAGCTATCTCTCTTGACGGTGAATTATCACTAAAAGACAGTGATGAAGAGGATGGCGAAGAGAGTCAAGAACCGGCAGAAAGTGATGAGGATGAAGAATAATGATTGAACGCGGAAAATTTCGCTCACTGACGCTGGTGAATTGGAACGGTTTTTTTGCCCGAACTTTTGACCTTGATGAATTAGTGACTACGTTATCGGGTGGTAATGGTGCTGGCAAATCAACCACAATGGCGGCGTTTATTACCGCGATGATCCCCGATTTAACCTTACTTCACTTCCGTAACACAACGGAAGCTGGTGCGACATCAGGTTCGCGTGATAAAGGCTTGCATGGGAAATTACGCCCTGGGGTCTGCTACGCTATTTTGGATGTATTAAACTCGAAGCATCAGCGTGTTATGGTGGGAGTGCGTTTACAGCAAGTCGCTGGGCGCGATAAAAAAGTCGATATCAAGCCATTTATGGTTCAAGGTATTCCTTTAGCGACTGTGCCGACAGAAATATTGACTGAAGTGATTGATGGGCGCCAAGCCAAAGTCATTCCACTGAATGAACTCAAAGAACGCCTTGAGCAACAAGACGGGATCTTATTCAAGCAGTTTAACTCGATAACAGACTATCATTCGGTTTTATTTGAATTAGGGGTTTTACCTAAACGCTTACGCTCCGCGAGTGATCGAAGCAAATATTATCGACTAATTGAAGCATCACTATATGGCGGTATTTCTAGCGCAATCACCCGCTCATTACGTGATTATTTATTGCCAGAAAACAGTGGGGTACGTAAAGCATTCCAAGATATGGAAGCGGCTTTGCGTGAAAACCGTTTAACATTAGAAGCCATTCGTGTAACGCAATCTGACCGCGACTTATTCAAACATTTGATTAGCCAGGCGACTGATTATGTTTCTGCGGATTATATGCGCCATTCCAATGAAAGACGGATTCACCTTGATGCAGCACTGGCTGCGCGCAATGAGTTATTAGCCAGCCGTAAACAATTGCGAATTGAACAAATCCGCAGTGTCGAAATGGCGCGTGAGTTGAATGAGCAGAATGGAGCTTCTACAGAATTAGAAGCGGACTACCAAGCAGCCAGTGACCATTTGAATTTAGTGCAAGCCGCACTGCGTCAGCAAGAGAAGATAGATCGATATCAGGCGGATATCGAAGAGCTGACTTATCGCCTTGAAGAACAAAGTGAAGTCGTTGCTGAAGCGACTGAAACTCAAGATGAGTATGAGGCACGAGCTGAAGCCGCTGAAATTGAAGTTGATGAACTAAAAAACCAACTCGCCGATTACCAACAAGCGTTGGATGTACAACAAACACGTGCTATTCAGTACCAACAAGCGTTGCATGCTTTAACGCGTGCTCGTGAATTATGCCAACTTTCTGAATTATCCATTGATAATGCAGATGAATGGTTAGATACCTTCGAAGCGCGTGAGCAACAAGCAACTCAAGCATTATTAGCGCTTGAGCAAAAAATGAGTGTGGCGGATGCCGCACATAGCCAATTTGAGCAAGCCTATCAATTAGTTAAAAGTATGGTAGGTGACGTGAGCCGCAGTGATGCATACCAACAAGCGCGGGCGTTATTGCGTGATTGGTCATCTCAACAGCATTTAGCAGAGCGAGTGCAACCGTTACGTATGCAACTCTCTGAATTACAACAGCGTTTGAATAGCCAGCAAAATGCAGAACGTATGTTGGCAGAATTTTGTAAACGTCATGGGCAAAGCTATGAGCCAGATGAGCTTGACGCATTAATGGCTGAGCTGGAAGCACAACAAGAGGAACTTAGTGTTGGTGTGAATGAGAGTGGCGAAAGACGGATGCAAATGCGCCAAGAATTGGAACAAATTCGCCAGCGTATTAGCCAACTTTCATCTAAAGCTCCCGCATGGATTATGGCTCAAGAAGCTCTGACACAGCTTAATGAGCAATCCCATGAAACGTTTGAGTCAAGTACTGCAGTGACTGAATTTATGCAGCAACTCCTCGAACAAGAAAGGGAAATAACGGTTGAACGAGATGAAGTTGCTGCGCAACGTAAAGATCTCGAAAAGCAAATAGAGCGGCTAAGCCAGCCAAGCGGTGCTGAAGATGGCCGCATGTTAGCGTTGGCAGAGCGCTTTAATGGTGTTTTGTTATCTGAAATTTATGATGATATTACCATCGAAGATGCGGCTTATTTTTCTGCATTATATGGCCCAGCTCGTCATGGTATTGTGGTTCAAGACTTATCTGTGGTTCGTAGCCAGCTAGAAACATTACAAGATTGCCCTGATGATGTTTATTTTATCGAAGGGGATCCTCAATCGTTCGATGACAGCGTTTTTGATGCGCAAGAATTTGAAAGTGCGGTATTAGTCCGTTCGTCTGAGCGTCAATGGCGTTACTCTCGTTATCCTGAATTGCCTTTGTTTGGTCGTGCAGCTCGTGAAAGTCATTTAGAGTCATTAACTGCTGAGCGTGATGAGTTGGCTGAGCGTTATGCGAATTTATCATTTGACGTACAGAAAATTCAGCGTTCACACCAAGCATTCAGTCGGTTTATTGGTCAACATATTTCGGTGGCCTTTGAAGATGATCCTGAAGCTGAAATTCGTACGCTTAATCAGAAACGTTCGGAAATTGAACGTGCTTTGGCACAGTTTGAAGAGCAAACTCAGCAACAACGTCAACAATTTGCACAAGGCAAAGAAAGCCTTGCTGCTCTTAATCGCTTATTACCTCAGATGGGGTTATTACTCGATGAAACATTGGTGGACAGAGTCGAAGAGATAAGCGAAGAGCTAACGGAAGCGGAAGAAGCCGCACATTTTCTGAATAAACATGGTCATGCGTTAGAAAAATTAGAACCGATTGTGACAGTATTGCTCAGTGACCCTGAACAACACGAGCAATTACGCAAAGATTATGAGTCAGCAAAACACAGCCAACAAAATGCTAAACAGCAAGCTTTTGCATTAGTCGAAGTCGTTCAGCGCCGTGCTCACTTTAGTTACAGTGATTCAACGGGGATGGTGAATGAAAATGCGGACTTGAATGAAAAACTACGCCAGCGTCTAGAGCAGGCAGAAACTGAACGTACACGTGCTCGTGAACAATTGCGTCAGCACCAAGCACAAAGTGCACAGTTCCATCAAGTTCTCGCTTCGTTACGCAGTTCTTTCGATACCAAACAAGAGATGTTGAAAGAACTCGAAGTTGAAATGCAAGAAATTGGCGTAAAAGCGGATCCTGATGCTCAAGAACGTGCTCGAATTCGACGTGATGAACTGCACCAGCGAGTCATGGAAAATCGTAGTCGTATTAACCAGTTAGAAAAACAGCTGACGTTATGTGAAGCTGAAATGGATAACTTACAAAAGCGTCTTCGTAAGTTAGAAAAAGACTACTATATGCTGCGTGAGCAGGTAGTGACAGCAAAAGCCGGTTGGTGTGCGGTCATGCGCTTGGTGAAAGACAATGGCGTTGAGCGTCGTCTACATCGCCGTGAGCTGGCCTATACTGACGGTGATAGCTTACGTTCGATGTCGGATAAAGCCTTGGGTGCGCTGCGTTTAGCGGTTGCGGATAACGAGCATTTACGTGATGTATTGCGTTTATCTGAAGACCCAAAACACCCAGAGCGGAAGATAAACTTCTTTATCGCGGTATACCAACACCTACGTGAACGTATTCGCCAAGATATTATTCGTACAGATGACCCGATTGATGCAATCGAGCAAATGGAAATTGAACTGGCGCGTTTAACAGAAGAGCTAACAGCGCGTGAGCAAAAATTGGCGATCAGTTCAAAAAGTGTGGCAAATATTATTCGCAAAACCATTCAGCGCGAGCAAAATCGTATTCGTATGCTAAACCAAGGGCTGCAAGCGGTAGCGTTTGGCCAGGTTAAAGGGGTTCGCCTCAATGTGAATATTCGAGAAAGTCATGCGTTGTTACTCAGTGTGCTTTCTGAAGAAAGTGAAATGCATCAAGACTTGTTCACCAGCCAACGGTTAACATTCTCTGAAGCGATGGCGAAATTGTATCAACGCCTTAACCCACAAGTGGATGTTGGGCAGCGGTTGCCACAAACGATAGGTGAAGAATTACTTGATTACCGTAATTACTTAGAGTTAGACGTCGAGGTGAACAGAGGTTCAGATGGCTGGCTAAAAGCAGAAAGTGGCGCGTTATCAACGGGTGAAGCGATTGGTACTGGGATGTCGATCTTAGTGATGGTGGTACAGAGCTGGGAAGAGGAGTCTCGTCGTTTACGTGCGAAAGATATTATTCCTTGTCGTTTATTATTCTTAGATGAAGCTGCGCGATTAGATGCTAAATCTATTGCGACATTATTTGAGCTGTGCGATAGGCTTGAAATGCAATTGATTATTGCCGCACCAGAAAACATTAGCCCAGAGAAAGGCACGACGTATAAATTAGTTCGTAAAGTAATTGGTACACATGAGCATGTGCATGTTGTTGGTTTAAAAGGGTTTGGACAAGAAAACCCGAATGTACAAGCACTCTCATTGCAGCAATAATTTTTGTGAATAAAATGAAAGCCGGTATTTAGGAATGAATATCGGCTTTTTTATATTTAACAAATAACATAAAAGCGGTTTCACAGGAGTATTAATTAATTTGAATAAAACCCGATTTTTAAAATATATTATCCCATGATAAAAACCACTTTTTTTATATGGAATTAAGTGGTGAAGAAAACGTTGGGTAAAGCTTTTAATTAAAATAAAATTCATCTATGTTTAAAGCACTAATAAATTTTTGAACTCCTCATGATGAAAATAATTCTTTTTCTCACTAATCGTTAACGTAACTGCATATAATCTGAAAAAAGGAAAATTAGTCTATTCCTATAACATTACTGCTAAAATTAAATACAATAAAATTGTAATTATAATAAAAAAATTGTTATCCATGTAGTAAATTAAGGTGGATGTATGGCGAAGAGAAGAGTGCGAGCTCTGCAAGTCTCAGTAATATGCGGGTTGATGGCGTTACAATTTCCTGCATTTTCAAACGAAGAAAATACGCAACAAAGTGTTTCTGAAGTTCAAACGGTAGCTTCAGTTACACCAACAGAAAGTTTAGCCAAAATAACACAGTCGCTTCCTGCGGATGTGAAACCCATTTTTTCTACGCAATTAGCAAAACTATATGCTGATAGGCAAATGCAGCTATTGTGGCAAGATGAAACAGCAATTAGCCAATTTCAACAGCAATTGGCCGAATTATCTCTTGCTGGGGTTCAGCCACAATTCGGGGAATGGTTGGCGATATTGGAAAATAACCAATTAAATGAGTTGGGCCGTGACGTTATTTTATCTGATGCCATGCTTGGATATTTACAGTATTTATCTTCGATAGAAGCGAGTGGGCAGTACTGGCTATATACAAATCGGCCATATAAAATTATTGCACCCACGACGGCTCAAATGAAACCATGGCTTGAGGCAGTTGAGTCTAATAACCTAAGTAATTGGGTAAAATCACAGGCACCAAATCATCCAATGTATTTGCCTATGCGCAAGGAAATGTTGAAGTTATTGGCGATGCCTGAAGATAATTTGGAAATGGTGGGAACAAAAACATTAAAGCCAGGACAGTCTAGCGATGATGTGGTTATTTTACGTCAAATTCTGCAACGTGAAGGGTTACTTGAAGGTGGAAGTGTAACCGAAGAAATTGAACCTCCAGAAACAATGGCTCAAATTGCAGAGCAGGCGGTTGAACAAACAGTCGAACCAACAGAAACACCTGTGAGCACTGTGTCAAAAGTATATGACCAAGAACTCGTCGACGCTGTAAAAAAATTCCAATTACAATATGGTTTAGAAGCCGATGGTGTGGTTGGAAAAGGTACACGTGTTTGGCTAAATATGCAGCCTAAGCAGAAAGCGGGTTTAATGGCGCTTAATATTCAGCGCTTACGTATTATTCCTGCAAGTAGTGGTACTGGGATTTTAGTTAATATTCCAGGTTACTCTTTAGATTTTTATTTAAATGATGAAGTAATATTAGATTCTAAAGTGATTGTTGGTCGTGCTGATCGCAAAACACCGATCATGAGCAGTGCGCTAAATAACGTGGTCATTAATCCGCCTTGGAGCGTGCCAACCAGTATGGCCCGTAAAGATATTGCACCGAAAGGAAAACAAGACCCAAGTTATTTTAGCCGTAAAGGATATACGGTTTATTCCGGATGGGGCGCTGATTCATATGAAATCAACCCATATTCTATTGACTGGGATAATATCACCCCAGCGAATTTCCCATATCGCATTCGACAAGCACCGGGCCCAACTAACTCATTAGGGCGCTACAAGTTTAATATGCCGAGTTCAGATGCGATTTATTTACACGATACACCAAACCATAGTTTATTTAATCGTAATGCACGTGCAATAAGCTCTGGATGTGTGCGAGTGAATAAAGCAAGCGAATTAGCCAGTATTTTGTTAGGTGATGCCGGTTGGGAACAAAAACGAATTGATGGTGCATTGAAAGAAGGCTCAACACGGTATGTGAATATACCCGATAGGATCCCGGTTTTTCTGTACTATCAAACTGCTTGGGTAGATAAAGACCAGCAACCACAATATCGAGCCGATATTTATCAGTATGATAATTCCATTAATAATGCAGATAAATATTTGCCAATATTGAAAAAGGTTTTACACTAATCGTTTATTTAAAAGGGGAGTTTTTCTCCCCTTAAATATTTTAAATTAACTGTTTGAATATTCTTCGTCGTACATTTCCATTCAGCAAAACTCCACTAAAATCCGTTTTTATCCTGTTTATTCCGTTGTTTTATGGGTGTTCACTTATTACCATTGTATTCATCTTTGATAAAGGCAGCATAATTTGTGTTTTAAATTGCATGTTTCGAGCAGTTTGAGTGACAAAACTCTCTTTTTGACGAAAATTGCAATAAAATTCCTGTGAAGTATGCATATCTTTACATAATTATACATTAAAGCTAGGCATGATTTGCTAGACTCAATAGGTTGCCAAAATTTTATCGATTAATACTGAATTTATTAGAGTCTGAGCTATCACCTATGGATATAATTGATCAATCCCGCAGAAAGTGGTTAGGTATTGGGGCCGCAACGATTGGCCTTAGCTTATTACCAAGCCATGTATTTGCTGCAATGACGACCCCTCGACCACGTATTTTACGTTTTCAAAATATTAATACAGGCGAATCGTTAAAAACTGAATTTTTTGACGGGCGCCGTTACAATAAGTCTGAACTAGCACGTTTAAATCATTTTTTCCGTGACTATCGTTGTGACAAAGTGAAAACCATCGACCCTAAACTGTTTGACCAAATCTATTTATTACAAATGATGATGGGAACAAATAAACCTGTACAGCTGATTTCAGGTTACCGTTCCTTAGAAACAAATAACCAACTGCGCCGTAAGGGTTCAGGGGTAGCGAAAAAAAGCTATCATACTCGCGGGCAAGCAATGGATTTTCATATCGAAGGGTTACAATTGAGCAATATTCGCAAAGCTGCGCTGAAAATGAAGGCTGGTGGTGTTGGTTATTATCCTCGAAGCAATTTTATACATATTGATACAGGACCTGCAAGAACGTGGTAATCTGTGCATAGGTGACACAGATTACGGAGTAATTGCTCGATGAAATATACTATTATCCCAGTAACACCGTTTATGCAAAACTGCCAAGTTATTTGGGATGAAAATACGTTAGATGCAGTCGTTGTTGATCCCGGTGGAGAAGCAGAAAAATTAATTTCTGCTATTGAAAACCTTGGGTTGAAGTTAACTAAAATTCTGTTAACTCATGGACATTCTGATCATATAGGTGCATCAGCTATTCTTTCTAAGCATTTTTCAGTGCCTATTTATGGCCCACAAAAAGAAGACGCTTTTTGGATTGAAAACCTCGCAGAGCAAAATGCGATGTTTTACATAGGTGAATGCCCTGATTTTACGCCAGATTACTGGTTAGAAGAAGGGGATAAAGTAACTTGTGGCAATATTACATTCGATGTATTGCATTGTCCTGGTCATACCCCTGGGCATATTATTTTTGTGAATCACGCTGATAAATTAATTTCAATGGGTGATGTATTGTTTAAAGGGGGAGTCGGGCGAAGTGATTTTCCACGTGGTAACCATCAAGACTTAATTTCCTCTATTAAAAACAAAGTATTGCCTCTTGGCGATGATTTTGAATTTATTCCAGGGCATGGCCCAATGTCTAATCTCGGTTTTGAGCGAAAAACAAACCCTTTCTTGCAAGATGAACAGCCTATCTGGTAATCGTCAAAAAGTTACGATATCTACTTAATGCAATACCCTATAAATAGGGCATTGCATTTTTTTACCTAAACTCAAATTATTAATAGTTTAATAATATATATATTCAGATTATATTTAAATAAATATAATTGAAATTCATCTTACTTTTATTGTTAAATGTAGATAATTAATGTTTATTTTGATATTTTAAATTGGCTTGGAACTTAATTAAGTATTTATATTACCAATCTTAATTTATATTTAATTTTTCATATATGAACTTTTCAGTTTATATTTTCTATTTATCATGTGTATAATTTAATAAGGATATTTTAAAAATGTATAATGGAAACGTAGATTTCAATCAAAGTCAGTTTTTTGATTACTCAAATGATATAAAAAACCATCATTTTTTTGTAAAAATGATGACGGAAAACGGAATTAATTATTCACTTTCACCTGGTTATTGCTATGGATTAACTAATGAATATCTACTTTATATGATAAACGATAAAGGTGAAGAATATATAAAACAATTGAATTTTTTATATAATATAGCGAATAGCTATGAAAATAGTTCAACATCATTAGAACAGATAAAACATGAAGCATTAAAAAAACATGCGCAAGTACTATTAAATGAACTGATGAGTGATGTTATTAAAGTGCAATCAACATATCAAAAATTAGTTATTAATGCTAATTACTTTAGTGAGTTAGAATATACTAAAATCACTAATGAAAGCTTTCTTAATTATATAAATAAAACGATTGAAGAAAATTATCAATCACAAAAAAATAGTTATGGTAAAGATGTGATTCATTATACCTATTTATATGAATTGCAAAAAATAAAGTTAAAGAAATATGGAGAAGCGCTTTTTGCTAACAAAAGCTTTTTTGCTAGCCCAAAGGGAAAATTAATACTTACTGATCCATTATATATAAAATTGAGAAAACAATTTTCAGCACAGTTATCTAGCTTAGGAGAAAAATATACAATTGATGACACTAAATTTTTTATTAATATTTTAACTGAAGATATCCAGAGAGATAACTATTTAAAATTAGAATCTCATAACTATAGGAAAGGTGCTAGCTTAGACACTAAAAATAATAACTATACAGAACATTTAGTTAGTAATGATACATTAAATAATTTTAAGAAAAAATTAATTCTACACACACAAAAAAGCCACGATTCATTTTTGGTTAAATTTTGCTCAGCTAGGCATGCAATGGCAGTATCTGCCATTTATAGTAAGTATAGTAAGTCATGGAACTATACTTTTTTCGACCCTAATAGCGGAGTAGTAAAGTTTAATAACCAAGAAAATTTTATCAACCATATTGATTTTTATGTAAAAATGAATGCACAGCAATATGGGTTTAAACCATTAAAAGGAAATGATTATGAAATAAAAATTTTCGAATTAAAAGAAAATAATAATTATAAAAGAGACAAAATACTTAAAGAATTAAATGCTAAGGATATTAAGGCTACGGAGAATGATATTTTATCTGCTAGAAAAGCAAGCTTTATGGATAAGTTTTCTGGTGTTAATATTATGTATAAAAGTTTTAGTCCTGAACGTAATCTTGTAAAGATTAAAGTAACCTTAGATAAGAAATCGTTTTATTTGTATTCTAATATACTAGATTTTTCAGACTTACAAGATAAGGTGAAAAATAATGCAAAAGCATTATTTGAATTAAAAAGTAATTTTTTCATTAGTGATGGAAAATATAATGTGTATTCTTTAAGTAGTAAAGTGGATATGGATAAATTCAATGTGGAAAGCATTGATAATGTACTGGAGCAAAAAGGAAAACAGCTAAAAAATATCCAATTAAATAAGGAATTAAACTATAAAAGTATAAATTTACAATTGAAACCAATAATGAATGATAGTTTGCTACCAAAGATAGGTTTCTCTGATATCCATCAAGAAGCTATTATCAGAGTTGCGAATAAGAATAATATTATTATTGGTTTTCGCCCTATTGATACAAAGTCAACAAGCTTGATTAATTCAGGTGTGTACAGTAGTAAAGGGCTTTTAATTAAGGGGAAAAGTGCTGATTGGGGGCCTCATAGTGGTTTTATTCCGATACAACAACAGTACGCTAAAAAATCTGCACGTATAGAATTTGAAAAGTATAACTCTTATATTCAGCAATCAATTGAAGAAAATAAAGCTTTAGCTATTACGTTAGAAATTACACAAGAACGTGTTAATGAATTAATTGAATATAAAGCTATTTCACCTTTAAAGAAACAACGAGGGGAGGGGTATAGTAGAACTACATCAATTGTTGATGGCCAAGAGACAGTATTTATGCTAAAAAAAATAAAACAAGGTAAAATTTATGTATGGCAAGTTTATTATCAGGATGGGAATGAAATTAAGCCATTTCAAGTTATGAGTGATCCTAAGACGGGTAAAGCAATAATAGCAGATTATGATATGTTTAGTATTATTTTCCCAGTGTCACAATTAGAAGATTACATTAAAGTCACAGAGATGCCAACATGGAAGGAATGGAAAGCAGGGGTTGTCTATGAAGAATTAACACCAAAACAAAAAAAAGCCTATGATAGCGAGGTGGAATATAACAGACTAGAAGGTAAAGATAATGGTATTATCAATAAAAAAATAAAAGAAATTAAAAATGATATCAACCGTGAATTAGGACGTGCTGATGGCTTTGAGTTGGTTCATCATGGGGCTGATGATGCTAATCCTGTAAGTACACTTAAAGATAATTTTCCTATTACTTTCTTTTTACCTGATAAGTTAAAAGGAAAAAATGCGCTATTAGGTAGCTCTCAATCTATTGATACTTATTTTCCGATGAATAAAAATGGAGCAATAGTTATTCGAGATATAGAACAACTATCAAATTTTCAGCAGCTATTAATTAACCAAGGGTATCGAGCCCCGATCAATAAAAATTGGCGTGAAGGAGAAAATTCAGAATATTTTAATCCCAAAAGAAAATTGTCAGAAAGCTATTTGATTGCATATAATGAAATTCAACGAAAGAAAAGCCTAATTGCTGATGATATAGATAAAAATATTGAGAAGAAACTAGGTAAAGCAATCTTACAATTAGATACGGATTTTGAAAATATTAATGTTTATGATATTCATAATAATATGGATTTATCTGGAGAAAAATCAGTAAGCATTAAATATATCAATGATTGGTTTAACCCGTTAATAATATATAGAGAATGGGAGTCTCAATCAAATGGGCCTGTTTCGATAAGAAATACGGGTGAATATGATTATAATGTTATTATTCAAATTGCGGGTGACCAAGTATCGGCCAAGGCAGTTGCCGGTGCTTTTTCTAAACACCCAGATAAATCAATGATTATTCAATATGACATAACTAGTCGGCAATATCATATTTTGCATGGTGATGTTGAAAAATTGAACACAGGAAAAATTCGTTGGTTGACTGTGGGACATGGTATATATAACGGTAATAATCAACCTACATCCTATATGTACTATAATTCACAGCAGTTTGCAGATGGGTTAGATTATTTAAAAAGTAATGTATTAAATAATAGAAAACCAGACAAATTAGTGTTGATGGGATGTAATCTAGGGGCTGGAGGGGTGAGTGAAAATTTTACAATTAAAGCTGTCAATGCTCTTGCGAAATATGGTATGGATATGCCGATTGTGGCATATAATAGGCCTATTAGTAATAATTTTTCTGGAGTTAAATATGTTATTGACGGTAATTATTTACTTGATATAAAAAAACATAAATTTATTTATCAGTATAATAGTAATACTAAAATAGTAACAATTAATGATCAGCCAGCGGTGTTGTATTTTATTAATGAGCTTCGTCGTGGAGAAATTAAACTTTACCAACTTAGTAGCAATATTGAACCAAATCCTATAGCGATATTTCACTCACCAGAAAATAAAAAGCTGGATTTTGATTTAGTTAGAAAGGTGGCTTATAACCCAAATGCTTATCAACTTTTTGTTGATGAGTTGGTTCGTAATAACGGGACATTACCTGAGCATTTCTACGCTGACTTTTCTGCGAAGCTAAATGATATCGGCATTATATCCGTACCTAGATGGGAAATGGTGGATGGAAAGCGGATTAGTACGCTAAGCCTAAAAAATAGAAAGAGTCATACGTCAGATGTTGCTGTCATTGTTCGTTTTATTAGTGATACGAAAGGGCGTGATTTAGCCGAAGCTCTTGCAGCTAAAAACCCGAAAAATACAATTATTTTTCAAGTTGATGTAGACTCTAAAAAATGGGTGTTGGAATATGGAGAGCCTGAAAATTTTGAATCTATAACAGGAAAAAAACAAGTAAAATGGGTTCTTATTGGTGATTCAAAAGTAATCGATAATGCGAATGATGATATAGCCGCTGGCCTTGTTGCTATTAAGAAGAAATATCCATTAACAGCATCAACGGATATGCTATTTCATTCTATTAGTCCTCCAGATACGACTAGTTACGCTCAATATATAAAGTTTACCACGGAATTATCTTCAAAGCTTAAACTGTATGATTTTGATATTGAGGTTAAATCTAGCAACATTAAATATACAATGGTGCCAAAGTTACCTAGTAACTCTCAATTAGGTTCACCTGTAACGGAATTAAATCAAACAACTCGTCAACAACTGAAGTTGTTACTTGAAAAAATCGCATTAAAGCAGATTAAAATTAGTGAAATACATCTAGCAGAACATCCTTATTTAGCACAGTATTTTATTGATGCCGATGGCCAATTTAGTACAAAAAAAATACAAATAGCGCTCTATGATCCATTAATTAGTCCTAGAGTATATGAATATTTGAATAGTGATGTCATAGAAAATAAAGTCTATTGGAATAGCTTATTTGAAACTAAATTATCTTCATCTTTGCAAAAACAAGCTTTAGATAGCCAAGCTATTTTACGGGCGATATATCATGATCCTCATGTATTAAATAATTTAAGCGAACAGTCTAAGCAACAATTAAAAATGTTATTTCCAATAACAAATGAGTTTGATCGCGGAAAAGTATTGATGGTTACAACAGATTCAAATGCATTCACTTTAATTGATGATAATTTAACGACTTTTAGTCGGCTTAGTTCAGATAATTTTGTTGGTGAAAATGCGCCGCTTAAAGATCTCTCATTGGCCCAAGCATTACAGAAATATCATATAGATCAACAGTTACGACAGCAACAATTTAGCCAATTACATAAACAAGCATGTAATCGCCCTGAAGGTGTGCAAATCAACATGATTCATCATGGTTGGTTACGCCAAAATGGATACTCAAAGCACTTCGATCAGAAATTAGGGCTTCTTTTTGGTCTTGAATTCCAGGTAGGGGATTCTATTTCAACACGTAATTTGATTGAGCGAAAAGCAGAACTAGAGCAAAAGTATCAACAAGGAATATTATCGGAAAGTGAAGCTGAATTACTCAAACAAATTCAAAATTATTCAACTGAAATTGAAAATAATTTAGCTAAAAGCGGAATAACTATCTCAGACCAATCCATATTGGATGTTTTTTCACCATGCAATACGGATAACCATCCTAAGCAGAATACTCTGTTGTTGATTAAAAGTGGATTAGTTACGTTTACGGTAAGTTGTACCATGCGTAATGGTCTATATGAATATAGTCTATTTGACCCTAATGGTTTTCAACTGAGTGTTAAACATGCTGTACCACAACAGGCCAAACATGCATTTTACCAATTAGTAAAAAACTATTTTAGTGAAGAGATTACCTTGCCTGATGGAATAAAAATAAGTCGTGGTCAGCATTCAGGTTTGACTATTGAGGATGGTAACCAACTGAGAGCGGATCTTCAATATATCGATTTCAATGATGTTGAAACCTATAAATCATCACAGGATCATATTACGGTAAGAGAGAATATCATTAAACATATTGATTTCGCTGGCGCTAAGAATAGCTGGGTTAGCTTTAATGATGAAAAAATTCCATTAATGAAATTACAAAACTTGGGGGTTACGATCGATGGTAAGCCTATCAACATAACGCATACTCAACAACCAGGCTGGCACAAAAAAGTACGCTTTAATTCGGAAAAACTAGCCGTAGAACTAACTATGATGGATGGTAAAGATACCGATCTTGTTTTGCTAAAAATACTTCGCAGGCAATTAAATACCCCAGATAATATTCAAATAACGGATGGCGATGCCAGCTTTACAGATAACACAATTCTGAAAAAACAATTGAATTATCTTACTAAGAAGAATGTCGATTTTGATAATCCAGAATTTACAGCAAAAATAATAGAAAATTTGCATGCTGCGGGAACAAAGTTATCGCGTTTTGAACGCTTTTCAAACCGATTCGGTCAAGTTATGGGGGGCGTAGGTATTATGCAGTCCATCGCTAATATCTATACTATTTTGTCTAAATTAGAAAATCCTGATCTTTCGGAAGCAGAGTATGCTGAATTAGAAAAACAATTTTACCTGACATGCGGTAATGCATTTTTTAATTACGGTGATATGGTGTTACAACCAGTTTTATTGAAAATTGCAGCTAAGTATGGTGCTTCATCCCTTGTTCGTAGCCGATTAGCTTCTGGTACTGTTGTTGTTTTTAATTTAGTTGGGATGGGATTAGATGCCTATCAAGCTTATGAATGTTTATCTAAATTGGAAACCACCACTGATCCTAAGCAGCGGCAGGATTTGATTGTTAGCGCTTTTTTTACTTGTGTGAGTATAGGAATTAGTGCTGCAACTACGATAGCTATATTGGCGTCCTCAGCTACAATTCCAGCGGTAGGACTTTTTGCTGGAGGTCTTTTAATTTTACGAAGTTGGGTAGATAGCGCTAAACGTCATATTGATAGTATTAAATCAGAAATTGAGATTAGTTGGAGCCGTGAGTTAGAAGAGGGTATACGCGGAGCCATTGGTTTAGAACCTACAGAACGTACTCAACAAGAAATAATTATTAAACGTTATATCGATTCGTTTAAAAAAATGGATTGGCAAAATGATTTATCGCATTTTGAACAAACCCTTGTTCAAGCTGGGTTTGATCATCATTTAAGTGTAGTTGAAAAGCCTATTTATAGGCAGACATATCGTTATTATTTAGTCGATACTGATGGAAATTACTTTGGTGGTGAGTTAGGGAGTGAGCGCATCAGTCCAGGATTTTATATTTCTAAATATATTAAACGAGGGGCGCCTTCATTTACTTCACAAGAAGCTGATTTCCTATTGAGAAGATATATCCTTATGGCAAATGGTATTGCTCATAGAGCAGTAGAAGATAAAATTTTTTATGAATATAGGAAAGTGCAAAAAGATACTTTTGATTTGGAGCGTAATGGTAGTCAACCTACAAATGAGTACTATGGATTTAATGCTGATTATCACGACCCACTATTTACTCAATTTAAAACCAGACATGGTATTCAAGATAGCCAATTTACATTACCTATTGAAGAACAATTGAATACTTCGGATGCTGAGCAGCTGAACTTTTATTCAACAAAAACCAAATTTGGCGTACATGGGCAAATGATTTTTAGTGGTAACTATCAGCGCTATAGTGAACACTTCGTAAATAACATACCACAGATCAGCCTTTATTTAAATGACCTACAAAACCGAGGTTCTAGCTTTAATACGGCTAATGGTAACGATATTATTATTGGAAAGAAAAACCAAATGAATGCTTTTCAAGTTTTATCTGGAGAAAAGTATTTTGCGGGAGGAAATAAAAATGATTATTTCTATTTAAGAGATGGTAATTTAGATTCATTAGATTCAAATGACAACAATAGGCCGAATAAATATTTAGATGGTCAATCTGGTAATGATACGTTAATTATTGATAATTTACCTAGAAATTATCAAGTAAGGGTGGATTTAAAACATAATGAAGTTAACTATCATTCTATAATTGAGTCAAAGTTATTGAAAATAGCACATATTAAAAATATTGAAAATATTATTTTGCGTGATAATACGAATGATGTGGTTAAGGGTGACGATAATAATAATATTATTGATGGTGGAGCAGGTATTGATAAATTATATGGCTATGATGGCGCAGATAAGCTTATTTTGACTCAAGGTTATGCGAATGGTGGAAATGGGCATGATAGTTACCAAATAAGGCGATACGAATGGTTATTAAATACTGATGATTTATATCGTGTTAATTGGCGATTTAATAATAAAACTAAGAGGGTCGATAAACGCTCATCGATTAATCCAATTTATCATAAATCATATAAAGGTTACCATGGGACAGTTGTCATTGAGGAGTTCAGCCAATCACTAAGTATGGTCAATCTCGAATATAGTTTAAGTGAAATCACTGATGTTTATGTTGAGGGAGAGGATCTTTATCTACAAATACAACTATCTACATCGGAAATTAATGATTTATCTTTCCCCAATATTACGAGTCAAGTGACGGTTGTGTTAAAAAATGTCTATAAAAAAACCTCTATTGGACGTGAATTAAACCATGATTATAAATTAAGAACGCGTGATGGTTTTGTCTTAAATAGCCAATTAGCACCTTTAACCCAAGAACAGCCGGATGTTTTACGAGGTAAGTTATTTAATATTACTTACTTGCAAAACAATGATCAATTACTTGGCCAGAAAGACGTGGGCGTTTTATTTGATGAAACAAAAGATGAAATTACAATTAATAATACACGAACATACTCTTCCCCAGATTGGGGGATATTAAAGCCTTCAGGACATGCTAAAAATTTAACATACAAGGGTAATGATAGTAATAATATATTATCGCATATTGCGTCAGGAAATCGTATTAAAGTCAGTCTTGGTAATGATGTTTACCAAATAAACCAAGCTAATTACGAGAATGGAGAGGTCATATTTGATTTTTCAGATATAAAAGGGCGATATTCAAAAAAGGATAGAGTCATTATAATATTGCAAGCTGAAAATGGATATTCATTAAAAATAGATGAGCAAACGCTAATGGCCAAAGCTCGATTTGGTGATACAAAATTGGCTCTTCGTTTTGAAAATTTTGATGAAGATATGCGAGATGCTGTACTTATTCAAGATAAATACGGAAATTTATTTACTGTTAGCTTGCAAGAAAAAGGCAGTACAATAGTACCTGTAAAACCTGTTATAGAAAGCACAGATAATAATGATTTTATTGAATTGCCAACAGGTTACCTATCAGAGCAAAAAGTAATAAGTGGTAAATTAGGTAATGACATTATTTTGGACCGCAGCTTAACCAGTCATATATTAATAGGGGGAGGGGGAGATGACACTATCAAATCTATTGGTGGAAATAATGTGCTGTATGGTGGTTCAGGTGTGAATTTTATGAGTGGTGGGGATGGTAACGATTTTCTAATTTCTAGTTCTGGTTATGATTCATTAATGGGTGGTGTAGGGGATGACCATTATTTAATTGATGGAAGATTTGTTGGCCTGACCTATATTGATGATAATGAAGGGAAAAACCATGTTCATTTAGTTAACTTTAAAGGTCAGCCCATAGTTGAGAAGCTTGACGATGGTACGGTGTATTATTACTACATATCAGAATTTGGCAAAATTGCAAAAATAAAACAAAAAGTTACGGAAGGAGGAACAGAACCGACAGTTCATACTTATTCACAATTACCAGATAAATTCCGGTCAATGATAGAGAATGGGATGGAGCCTTTGGCTAACTATTTTGCAGATAAATTATTAGATGCGCAAAAATCAGGTGAATTGGAAACTTGGCAGCCAGCTAATGAGATGAGTGATAGTTTATTAGGTATTCCAAAACAATTACTGCTCACATCTGAAGATAACGGAATTAATCTATCACCTGACTATTCTAGAACCCATTGGTTAATTGACGCTAAAGAAGGTAACGATTCTATTATTGACCAAAGCCGACACGGGCGTGTTGTTAAAGGCGGTAAAGGGAACGATAAGCTGGTCACTTTTGGGGGTGAAAATGTATTATATGGCGGACAAGGTAATGATGTGTTGTACGGTGGTGAAAGGCAAGATATTTTAATTTCCATTGATGGTGCAGATCAGCTTGTTGGTGGAAAAGGAAATGATTTTTATCTTGTTAGTGGCCAGGGCAAAGGAAATGTGACGATTAGCGATTTTGAAGGGCGTAATCGGATTGTGCTAATTAATTTCAAACCAACAGATATTAGATATGAGGAAATTGCAGCTAATCTGGCTGTAACTACGTATCAATCTAAAAGTGGGCGGTTAGTGACTATTCATCATAATAACCATAGGATGTCGATGGCGAATGTGACCGAAGTGGTGTTTCATGATAGCACGAATGCTATGTGGAACGAACACACTGAGCAGACGGTGGATAGGCTAACTCAACTACTTGTAGAACAACGTTTTGAACATGAAAATACGTTTGATGATTCATCAAGCCCAGCTCATTTGAAAAACGCTTGGGGGGCAGTGCAATACACTGAACATTTTTTAAGCCATACGTGATAGCTGTGCTCTTAAAAAATTAACCGTAATCATAGATTGTTCATAATAAAACACCCCAAAGTTGAATAACTACTTTGGGGTGTCGTGATAATAATGTTCTTTTCAGTTAACGTCTATTTTAAACCGATTTCATTCAATTTTGTTAAAGCCCATCCTTAAATAACTTTAACAATTGCATCACACAAAGGAACCATGTTCTCAAGTGTTAAGCCTGCTACGTTAATACGGCCAGAACTGACCGCATAGATACCAAATTCGCTACGTAGACGCTCTACCTGCTCTTTTGTTAGGCCACTGAAGGAGAACATACCATTTTGGTTGATAATGAAGCTAAAGTCTTGTTTAGCGCCTTTTTCTTCCAATGTTTTCACTAACAGTTGGCGCATGCGCTTAATACGTTCACGCATTGCGGTTAATTCTTGGACCCACTCTGCTTTTAACACGTCATCAGAAAGGATGGTTGTTACCACTGCGGCACCGTGTGCTGGTGGGTTTGAGTAGTTTGCGCGAATAACCGCTTTCGCTTGGCTGAATGCGCGCTCTGCGTTGTCACTGTCTTTGGCAATGATGGTACAAGCGCCGACACGCTCATTGTATAAACCGAAGTTTTTAGAGAATGAGCTCGCAACAATCATTTCAGGGTTGTTTTTGGTGAAAATACGCAGGCCTTCGGCATCTTCATCTAAACCTTTTGCAAAACCTTGGTAAGCAAAGTCAAAAACCGGTAATAAGCCTTTTTCTGCACATAATGCGGCGAGTTTTGTCCATTGTTCAGCGGTTGGGTCAATACCCGTTGGGTTATGGCAGCAGCCGTGTAAAACAATCACATCACCCGCTATCGCAGATGATAAGCTGTTAAGCATGCCGTCAAAATCCATACCGTGGTTGGCTGCGTCATAGTAGTTGTAAGTTAAAACTTCTAAGCCAGCAGCTTCAAAAATATTTTTATGATTAGGCCAAGTTGGGTTGCTAATCCAAACACGTTTTGCATTGGTTTGCTTGGCAATAAAGTCAGCGGCGATACGCAGTGCGCCTGTACCACCCGGTGCTTGCGCTGTACGTGCACGTTTCGAGGTGACAATTTCATGTTGTGCACCGAATAACAGTTCTTGTGTTACACGGCCAAATTCTGGCATTCCGCTAATCGCAAGATAGTTTTTGGTGTTTTCGTTATCCAGCAGGAATTTTTCTGCTTTTTTAACGGTATCAAGCACAGGGGTTTTCCCTGATTCGTCTTTATAGACGCCAATACCTAAGTTGATTTTATTATCGCGGGGATCAGCACGGAAACTATCAGCAAGACCTAAGATTGGGTCAGCAGGGGCAGAAGTAATTTTTTCAAACATGTTGTCGATTCCAAAGCTCTGTAGTGGTACCCACACAGTTCCTAGGGTATGAAGGCATAAGTGAGAATGCGGTTGGCTATCCTTGCTTGTTATCTGCCCAGACCATACGAAACTCGCGGGTGTAGCTGAAAACGGGTTTAGTCGAACGAGTCGAGTTCTCAGGGTAACGTGATAAAGGCTTTTTGCCAACCGTTTTACCAAAAATTGGCGAGATCTTGTGAACTAGGTAGGAATTGCATGTAATCTGACCATAAATATCTATAAAGATGGTGAATCAGTCTGTCTTATTGATAATTCTGGTGTTTTTGTGGAGGAAGAATTTATGCTAGAGATGAAAAAAGAGAAATAAAAAAGCAGCACCGAAGTGCTGCTTGCAAAAACATGTTACCGTTTTCTAACTTATCAGTTAACTGATAATTAGAATTGGTAAACTAAACCTAAACCAACTACGTTATCAGTGTTGATACCAGCAGCTTCAGTAAAGTCGTTGTCTTTTAACAGGTTGATTTTGTAATCAACAACAGCAGACATGTTTTTGTTGAAGTAGTAGTAAGAACCAACAGAGATATATTTAACTAAATCTTGGTTATCAAAACCATTACCTAAGTTTTTACCTTTAGATTGGTTATAACCGATAGATGGTTTTAAACCGAAATCGAACAGGTATTGTGCAACTAACTCAATGTTTTCAGTTTTGTTTGCAATCAGGTTATATTCACTGTAACGAGTCATGTTTTGAGTTTGACCGTACATAGCTGCTAAATAAACATTGTTAGCGTCGAATTTACCACCAACGTTCCATGCTTCAGCACGCTTACCAGTTGCACTATATGCAGAAGTAACAGGAGTGGTGCTAGAATCAACTACAACACTACCGGCTTTTTGGTTTGGTGTACGAGAAGATGATGAATAACCACCACCCAGAGTTACGCCCCAACCTAAGTCATAAGCAGTTGAGAAACCGAAACCGTCACCGTTGTCTTTAGACATACCAGCGCCAGACAGGTTATCGTCGCCGTTTTTACCTTGGTATTGCAGAGCGAAGCTCAGGCCATCAACATAACCGAACATGTTATTGTTACGGTAAGTTAACAGGTTACGGTTACGGCTAGTCATGAAGTTATCTGTTTGTGCCATAGTGTCCGCACCCCATAATGGGAATACGTCGGTCCATGCGTTCGTGTCATAAACTACACCGTAGTTACGGCCGTAGTCAATTGAACCGAAATCAGCAAATTTTAGACCAGCATACGCTAAACGGTTTTTGTTTTCGTTGCTAGTTTCAGATTTGTTAGTTTTAGTTTCCCACTCAAAACGACCGAAACCTGACAGTTGGTCAGTGATTTGAGTATCACCTTTAACACCTAAACGAACACGTGAATCATCACCGTCTTGGCCGCTATCGCCTTTAGCGAAATAGTGACGAACGTCAACTTTACCGTAAACGTCTAATTTGTTGCCGTCTTTGTTGTATACTTCAGCTGCGTTTGCTGCACCAGCAGCTAACAGAGCTGGGATAACCATTGCAAGAATATTGCGTTTCATCATTATTATTACCCTCATTGGTGTTATTCGGACACCTGCCACTGCCAAAAATAATTCGCAAAAAATAATTGGAACTATTTGTGAGAGATTAGTGTCGTCTATGTCGGCGACCAGTGTTCCATTGCTAAATAAAATTATCTACCCTCAAAGTGCTACAAAATCAAAGATTCTGAAACAAATGGTAACTAGATGTTTCAAAATGTAAAAAATAGATCAATAAATAACCACTCATCGTACCAGTTTAAAAAATATTACAAAAATTAGGGAACTTTTTCAAAAGACAAATTGAGTTTTTTTTGAGCAGTTTAGCGAATGTAAAGCGGTTATTTATCACTAGTAAAAAGAGAATAGTGAGATTAAAAAGCAGATTATTCTTAGCACTAGCAGATTGCTGGCTGTTTACGGAGAATAATAAGGTGATAACGTAAAAATTGTGATCTGGTTATCATGTGGCTGTAATTCGATGTAACGAGATGAGATAGTTCTACAGCGAAAGTATATTAGGGCTGAAAAGTAACGGGCCAACATCAGCTGGCCCGTAAATTAGGGTGTTAATACAGAAAAGCCGTTATTAGAACGCTGCATTTCTTGGGGTACGTGGGAATGGAATTACTTCACGCACGTTACCGACACCAGTGACATAAGCCACTAAACGCTCAAAACCAAGGCCGAAACCTGAGTGAGGAACGGTGCCATAACGACGCAGATCACGGTACCACCAGTAATCTTCTTTATTCATACCCATTTCTTCAAGGCGTGCATCGAGCATATCAAGGCGCTCTTCACGCTGTGAACCTCCGATGATTTCGCCAATACCCGGTGCTAATACGTCCATCGCGGCAACGGTTTTGCCATCTTCATTAAGGCGCATATAGAACGCTTTGATGTCTTTCGGGTAGTTTTTCACTACCACTGGTGCTTTAAAGTGCTGTTCTGCTAAGTAGCGCTCATGCTCAGAAGACATGTCGACACCCCAATAAACTGGGTTTTCGAATTTTTGACCACAAGTTTCAAGGATTTTAATGGCATCCGTGTAATCAACTTGTGCAAAGTCTGAGTTAACAAAGCTTTCTAAACGGTTGATAACGTCTTTATCGACACGCTGAGCAAAGAATTCTAAGTCATCACGGCGTTCTTCAAGAGCAGCTTTGAAGGCGAATTTTAACATTTTTTCTGCCAGACCAGCCACATCATCTAAAGAGGCAAAAGCTACTTCAGGCTCTAACATCCAGAATTCCGCTAGGTGGCGGCTGGTATTTGAGTTTTCTGCACGGAAAGTTGGCCCGAAAGTATACACTTTGCTAATAGCCGTTGCGTAAGCTTCACCATTTAGCTGGCCTGAAACAGTTAAGAACGCTTCGCGACCAAAGAAGTCTTCACTGAAGTCCACTTCACCTTTATCATTACGTGGCAGGTTGTTGTAATCCAACGTGGAAACGCGGAACATCTCACCAGCACCTTCAGTATCTGACGCGGTAATTAATGGAGTAGAAACCCAGAAGTAGCCTTGTTCATCAAAAAAGCGATGCAGGGCTTGGGCTAATGTGTGGCGCACGCGCGCAACGGCACCAATTAAGTTAGTGCGCGGGCGCAAGTGGGCTGCTTCACGTAAGAACTCAACGCTGTGGCGTTTTGCTGCCATTGGGTAGGTGTCAGGGTCTTCAACCCAGCCAACGACTTTAACAGCGGTGGCTTCAAGTTCAAATGATTGACCTTGGCCTGGGGATTCTTTTACGGTACCCGTAACTTCAACCGAACAACCCGTTGTGAGATGCAGGACTTCGTCATTATAATTAGGTAAATTATTATTAATGATAGCCTGTAACGGATTAAAGCAAGAACCGTCATAAACGGCGAGGAAAGAAAAACCAGCATTTGAATCTCTCCTTGTACGTACCCAGCCTTGAACGGTGACTTCTGTGCCTACCGCCACTCGGCCTTGCAGTACGTCGACTACAGGCGCTACTATCATATAATTCACTCTCTTCATATTTAACAATATCTACTTCGACTATCTCAATCCGTCATACTTCGAGCCGTAGATGCGTTGGCTTCACAAACCGACCCTAGTCACATACCTATGTATGCTCCTAGGGCTCACTTTGTTTGCCGCCTTCCTACAACTCGAATTATTTAGGATGTAATTCAAATTGTTTTAAATCCATTCAACCGCTTATATCTATGAATATTATTCAAAAAATGTCATCGGTTTATGGCGATTAAAATAGTTAAAGTAGGGATATTAACGAAATCCCATGTTTCATGGGGCCAAAGCTCTATGTTACTTGCCATTTATTAGGAAACAAGTAAAAAATCGCGATAAAACATTTCTGTTGAAGCGAAGTGTGGTTATTGAGCTTAAAAGCTATAGTAATAGTAAGTGAATAAAAGAAAAAGGGGGTTTTGAAGCTCTGGGCAAGAAAAGTGCAAATTCTTACTCAGAGCTAGGGAAAAGCGACTTAATTAGCTGGCTTTTTCCATTTTAGGCAGGTCAAACGCTTTTCTGAGTTGATTGACGAACTCATCATCTTCACAAATGGTTTTTCCTGGGCTATCAGAGAGCTTAGCGACAGGCTTACCATTGCACTCGATGAGCTTAATCACAATATTCAATGGGGTTACATGTGGAATATTGCAGGTTAGACGAGTACCAATACCAAAAACAAGGTTAATCCGCTGATGAAAATAACGATATAACTCAAGTGCTTTTTGTAAGTCTAAGCTGTCAGAGAACACCAACGTTTTGTTCATCGGGTCAATACCCAATTTTTGGTAATGAGCGATGGCTTTTTCACCCCATTCGATCGGGTCCCCCGAGTCATGACGCAACCCTTGGTAGCGGTTCGCAAAGTTAGCATCAAAATCACGCAAAAAGGCATCCATAGTGATACAGTCAGTTAATGCCACACCTAGGTGATTAGGGTATTCATCAAGCCAGCTCTGCAATGCCTCACGTTGGCTATTTGCTAACTCAGGGCTGATTTGTTGATGGGCTTGGAACCATTCATGGGCTTGTGTGCCAACAGGGGATAAATCTAATTCGTGTGCAAGTTTGTAATTGCTTGTTCCTACAAGATAAGGAAACTCTTGTTTAAGCATTGAAACAATGGCGGATTGTACGTCGTAGGAGAAACGGCGGCGTGTCCCAAAGTCCATAAGCTTAAAGTTAGACAAATCAAGTTGGTGTTCATCGGCTTGTTGATAGAAAACATTTAACAGCTTTTTGAGTTGCTGAACAGCATCGTCAGGATGAATGTTTGGGTGCCTATCTTTTTGGATGATTTCACTGACCAATGCAAGGAGCGGTACCTCCCACATAATCACTTCACGCCAAGGCCCACTGATGCGAATCGCTAACTGACCTTCATTTGTGGTACTGACAACGACTTGTTCTGGGTTAAAGCGGAATGACTTTAACCACATAAGATAGTCTTCTTGGAAGAAAGGTAAGCGGCGGAGAAAATTTAGCTCGTCATCAGAAAGTGACAACTTAGCCATTAACTGAATTTGTTGCCTAATTTCATTGGCGTAAGCACCTAAGATCTCACTGCTACGACAGCGAAACTCAGCGACAACCGGTACCTGATGGTAACGGTGGAAAACGGCCTGCTGCATATGAAGCTTGTAAGCATCGGTATCAAGCAGTGATGTAATAATTGGTGTAGCGTCTAAATTCATGGCACGCAGACATCCTCGCGGAGCTTATCTTTACCACTAATGCTATTCATTTTTACTCTTGTTCCCCTAAAAGTCACAATGAGATAAAAGCAGCAATAGTCGTTAGCTAAATCGTTAAAGTTGCAAAAGTATACCCACTTTAGCAAAAGATAGAAGTGTTATTCTATCTCTTGTTTTCAAGGAGCACGGCAACCTAAATTCGCGTATTGCCTTTCTGTATTACTATGAAATCAAATAAATACGTTTTATGTGTATTCTGTCCATAGAAACAGACAAAAGCATTAATCACGAAAAGATACTAACACGCCATAAAATATTTAATAGTGCTATAGCACCAACAAACAAACGAATTTTTAACAAAGTTAAGTAGGGTGGGACATACAAAGCTAACATAGCCATAAAAATAGATAACATTTTTTGATGAAAATGTTTCTCAAATCCATTCACATTATTGTGGCTTATAGTATTGTATAAGTATTAAAGCAGTACGATATTGAATATAACGAATTAAAAGGTTACTTATGACCCAGTTAAGACAAGCGAAATATCGTCAGGATTATCAAGCACCTGATTACACAATTACAGAAATTGACCTCGATTTTAATCTTGACCCAGTGAAGACAGTGGTTACCGCAGTAAGTAAGGTAAAACGCCTTAATCCGCAATCTTCAACGCTTGAACTCAATGGCGAAGATTTATCGTTAGTCAGCCTCGAAGTCGATGGCAAAGCATGGCAAAACTATAAAGAATCTGAAGGTAAATTGATTATTGAGTCATTACCTGAATCATTCACACTGCGGATTGTGAATGAAATTAGTCCTGAAAAAAACACAGCACTAGAAGGGCTATATGTTTCAGGTGAGGCGTTATGCACACAATGTGAAGCGGAAGGTTTTCGCCATATTACCTATTACCAAGACCGACCAGATGTGCTGGCTCGCTATACCACCACAATTACAGCAGATAAATCACGTTATCCTTATTTACTTTCAAATGGTAACCGTATCGCAGAAGGTGAGTTAGAAGACGACCGTCATTGGGTTAAGTGGGAAGATCCATTCCCGAAACCAAGTTATTTATTTGCTTTAGTAGCAGGTGATTTTGACGTTTTAAAAGACACCTTTGTGACTCGCAGTGGCCGTGAAGTTGCGTTAGAACTTTTTGTTGATAAAGGTAATTTAGACCGTGCTCCTTGGGCAATGCAGTCCTTGAAAAATGCCATGAAGTGGGACGAAGAACGCTTTGGTTTAGAGTATGACCTTGATATCTATATGATTGTTGCCGTTGATTTCTTCAACATGGGAGCAATGGAAAATAAAGGACTGAATGTCTTTAACTCTAAATATGTTTTAGCCAAAAGCGAAACCGCGACAGATAAAGACTATCTGAATATCGAATCTGTGATTGGCCATGAATATTTCCATAATTGGACAGGAAACCGCATTACTTGTCGTGACTGGTTTCAATTAAGCCTAAAAGAAGGGTTAACCGTTTTTCGCGATCAAGAATTTAGTTCGGATTTAGGCTCCCGCTCTGTTAACCGTATTAACAATGTTAAAGTGATGCGTTCAGCCCAGTTTGCTGAGGATGCAAGCCCAATGGCGCACCCGATCCGTCCTGACAAAGTTATTGAAATGAATAATTTCTATACCTTAACGGTGTATGAAAAAGGATCCGAAGTTATTCGTATGATCCATACGCTGCTCGGTGAGGAAATGTTCCAAGCGGGAATACAACTTTATGTTCATCGCCATGATGGCAGTGCGGCAACCTGTGACGATTTTGTGCAGGCGATGGAAGATGCATCAAATGTTGATTTATCACTATTTCGTCGTTGGTATAGCCAATCAGGGACACCAGTTTTAACTGTACGTGATGAATATTCACCAGAAAAACAGCAATATACCCTACATGTTAGCCAAATGACGCCGCCTACGGCAGATCAAGCGGAAAAGAAACCATTGCATATCCCATTGGATATTGAGCTCTATGATGAACAAGGTGGAATTATTACGCTAAAACGTGATGGCAGTGTTGTAAATTCAGTGCTAAACATTACGCAAGAAACTCAAACGTTTGTATTTGATGAGGTGACAAGTCGTCCAGTTCCATCCTTATTACGTGAGTTTTCAGCCCCTGTAAAATTAGATTACAACTACACGGATGAGCAATTAGCTTTCTTGATGCAGCATGCAAGCAATGAATTTGCTCGTTGGGATGCCGCGCAGCAACTAATTAATAATTATGTAAAAATTAACGTGGCTCATTATCAAAACGGCGAGGCATTAGTTTTGCCTGAGTCGGTGGTTGATGCTTTCCGTGGGGTATTATTAAGTGATTCGATTGATCCTGCGTTAGTTGCATTGATCTTAACGTTACCTTCCGAAAATGAGCTTGCCGAATTATTTACGGTTATCGACCCTGTCGCGATCCACGAAGTTGTGAACTTTATCTATCATCATTTAGCGGTAGAAATGCATGATGAGCTTCTCACTGTTTATCGCTCCATTAATATTGATGGGTATCGGGTTGATCACCAAGATATAGCTAAACGTTCACTGCGTAACATTTGTCTACAATACTTAGCCGCGGGTGACGATAGCGAGCTGGCGAACAAATTAGTACTGGAACAATACCAATCTGCCGATAACATGACTGATTCGCTGGCTGCATTGACCGCAGCAAACGAATCACAGTTAGCTTGTAAAGAGCAGTTAATGGCAGACTTTGATGAGCGTTGGCACCATGACGGGTTAGTTATGGATAAGTGGTTTACATTACAAGGTGCAAATCCAGCGAAAGAAACCCTTGCCAATGTACGTGAATTATTGAATCACCGTTCATTTAGCATGAGCAATCCTAACCGTGTTCGCTCACTTGTCGGTGCCTTCACTGCAGGGAATCCAGTTAATTTCCATGCAGAAGATAGCAGTGGTTACCAATTCTTGTATGACATTTTAGTCGATTTGAATACGCGTAATCCACAGGTAGCATCAAGGCTGATTGAGCCGCTGATCCGTTTAAAACGTTATGATGCACAGCGCCAAGCACAAATGCGCAAAGTGCTTGAGCAGCTAAAAGCGCTAGATAACCTTTCAGGTGATCTATTTGAAAAAATAACCAAAGCGTTAGAAAGCTAGTTTTATATATAGCTAGTCAATTATTGGCTTTAATAAGCCGCTAAAGTTTAATTTAGCGGCTTATTATTGTTTATGACAAAAGTGGAATATTAAATGAGAGATAACTCTCATAAAATGGTTGTTTTTCCCTCGAAAACCCAGACAAATGCATTTTTATTGATTTTTTCGTGGTAAAAGGGCAATAAGATAGGGTAATCTGTAGCGCGTTTTATCCGACGAAAAAACCGCATGTATGAATGAAAGCTCGGCAAATCCTATTTGGCGGGGTTTTAGCATGCGACATGATGTCTACTCTATTGAAA
Source organism: Providencia sp. PROV174 (assembly GCF_028480685.1). Classification (NCBI taxonomy): domain Bacteria; kingdom Pseudomonadati; phylum Pseudomonadota; class Gammaproteobacteria; order Enterobacterales; family Morganellaceae; genus Providencia; species Providencia sp. PROV174. The sequence continues at coordinate 517,901 of NZ_JAMPOT010000009.1, read as the reverse complement.
CGTACTAGTAAAAATAGGTTATTGGATATGCTATATCACCTTGCCCGCAAGGCACTATTCCAGTTCGACCCCGAAAAAGCGCATGAATTGACTTTTCGCCAGCTTCAACGTTTGAATCATTCCCCTTTCCAATGTCTTATTCGCCAATCAGTTGCCACTAAGCCCGTTCAATGTATGGGGCTTTCCTTCAAAAACCCACTAGGACTTGCAGCGGGTTTAGATAAAGATGGTGAATGTATTGATGCATTTGGTGCAATGGGTTTTGGGTTTATAGAAATTGGTACAGTAACGCCTCGTCCCCAGTCTGGTAATGACAAACCGCGGTTATTTCGACTTGTAGAAGCTGAAGGTTTAATTAACCGGATGGGCTTTAATAATAAAGGTGTCGATAACCTTGTCGAGAATGTCAAGAAATCGAATTACGGTGGGGTCATTGGAATCAATATAGGTAAAAATAAAGATACACCTGTTGAACAAGGTAAAGATGATTATTTAATTTGCATGGATAAGGTCTATGCTCATGCAGGTTATATTGCTATTAATATCTCCTCACCAAATACGCCAGGGTTACGTACATTACAATATGGCGAAGCGCTGGATGATTTATTAAGTAGCATAAAAGCAAAACAACTGGAATTACAATTACAGCACCAAAAATATGTGCCTGTTGCTGTAAAGGTCGCGCCTGATTTATCTGAAGAGGAAATTATCCAAGTTTCAGATAGCCTAGTCAGACATAATATCGATGGCGTTATTGCAACGAACACCACGTTAGATCGTTCTTTGGTTCAAGGGATAAATCATTGCAATGAAGCGGGTGGATTAAGCGGTCGTCCTGTACAATTAAAAAGCACACAAGTTATTAAGATTATTTCGCGTGAATTAAATGGCAAACTGCCAATAATTGGAGTGGGTGGAATTGATTCCCTTACTGCAGCACGTGAAAAAATGGAAGCGGGTGCCTCTTTAATTCAAATTTATTCTGGTTTTATTTACCATGGGCCAAAATTAATTAAAGATATTGTTAATCATATCTAGTAATAAATTGTAAATTTACCTATCAAGGGGGTTTATTTATTCCCCCTTTTAAACTATATTGCTAATAGTGGCTATTTTTGTATCAAATTGAACGCAATTTTCAGTAGATTTGCTATTTAGATAACAATATTATCCGGATATTTCTAACGTATCTTATTTAGTAGATCCAATTTTTAGCATATAAAAATAAGCCCTAGAGTAAATTTAGAAAGGATCACTATAAAGATCATTTCTGCTATATTTACCGGTAAATCGCTAAAGGGTCGTTTATGAATATTAAACCTGATGATCATTGGCGTTGGTATTTTGATCATGACCATAATAGGGTGATGTTAGATCTCGCCAACGGCATGATATTTCGTTCATGTTTTCCTGCTAAGATGCTAACGGTTTTTGCTCGTAATGAGATGCCATTTAGTATCGAAGATGCAGGTGAATATTATTTATTCGATGAGCAGGCTAAAAGATTAAATATTACTCAAGAAGAAAGAGCTGAATTAGTCTTAAATAGCTTAGTTGCTTTTCGTTTTTTAAAACCACAGATGCCAAAGAGTTGGTATTTTTCTTCATTTCACTATATTAATGAACCTAAACAGGGGCAAATAATCCAAGTGTGTTTAGAAAATACAAACCAGTACTTCACATTTATTATTGCTGAAGCTGGCCCATCTGCGAGTTTATGTTTATTAGCAGAACCAATCTTAGAATTACCCGATCGAACTTTACGATTTTGTGATCCAATTAAGATCATGAACGATCGCATGCTTGAATATTCATCTAAAGTTAAACGTCAATTATATGGTAATGCTATTTAAATGATCGTCAAAGATCCAGTGAAAAAATAGTTAAATAAATAGGTTTCTTTGCTAATTTAATTAATCTAGTTTTGAATGTTTAACACCATCATAGAATTTTTCCCCTGATGGTGTTAAAAAGCAAAACCAACACTTAGTTAAACGCTAATTTAACCGCTGTTTTTGGGATACAGCTGCAAGCGAGTATGTAACCGTTTTCTTTGATGGCACTTTGTTTTAATGGAGTGACTTCCCCAGAAATAAGCTTAATTTTACAGCGACCACAGATACCAGCTCGACACGAATAAGGGATAGTTAAACCATGGGATTCTAATTGTTCAAGGATCACATTTTGGTTATCACCTGTATATTCTGTTTCCTCAAAAACTAAACTGACATTATTGGCTTGAGTATTTAATTTATTAGCGGCTAGGTCATTTTCCCGCTCTTGAACTAAATATTGTTTTGCAGGTTTAGTTTCTAATACCGTCAGGGTATCACCAACACGAATAACACCTGTATTTTTGATAATCACATTTTGGCCAAAATCGACATCGCCGGTTTCATCTGAACGGAAGGTTTGCAATGTTGCAAGTGGTTCGCTGTGGGGGTGTTTAACCCCTTTTTCCGGGCTAACAGTCGTTAAAATGCATCGGCTACATGGCCTATCTAATGTAAAAATGACATCACCAATTTGAATAGTTTTCCATGTATCTTCTTCAAACGGCTTGGCGCCAGTAATAATTAAGTTGCCACGAAACTGTTCTAATTTAATACTGGCAGGGCAGCGACGTTGCAGTTCTTGGACAGAAGCTTCGTTGATCAGTAAAAAGGGATAGCCGTCAGCAAAAGACATTGGCACATCTTGGTATTCTTTGACACGGCGAGAAAGCTGAGGACTAAGCCAGCGTAGTTGTACTGGCTCGTCAAAAAAGCTAGTTAACCAACTATTTATCGCTTCAGGTGCAATAAGTGCGTGAAAATGATTACCCCAAACTTCAGTAGGGCTCTGTTTCTCATCAAAGTCCTGATACAATACTGTTGCACTTTCGCCATTTGGTGCTCGCAAGTGGAGACCATTATTGAGCATTACCGGTGTAAAAAGTAACATTTGTGGATATTTTCTCGCCGTAATAAATTTACCTTCCAGCGTGGTTACCATAAAATTACGATCAAAAGTCAAACCGCTAATATCAGCGAAGGCGTGGGATAAACGAACTCCTCGCATAGATTTAACTGGGTGTGTATAAAGGCGCGAAAGCGTTATCATTTTTTAATCCTTATAATTGTGCGTAGCAACTTTATGACAACTGCATAAGATTAGCTATAATGCGCAACAATTTTTCATCCAAATTGGTAATAAATACTATGAATTCTCTGTTTGCCAGCACAGCTCGCGGCCTTGAAGAACTACTGAAAACGGAATTAGAATCGCTTGGCGCTAGCCAATGCAAAGTGGCCCAAGGGGGTGTCTATTTTCAGGCCGACGAACGTGTTATGTACCAAAGCCTACTGTGGAGTCGGCTGGCATCGCGTATTTTATTGCCACTGAATGATTTTGACGTTTACAGTGACTTAGATTTGTATCTCGGTGTACAAGCTATCGACTGGAGTGAGATTTTCTCTGTCAATGATACCTTTGTTGTTCATTTTACAGGGACTAACGAAGAAATTCGCAACAGCCAATACGGTGCATTGAAAGTTAAAGATGCTATCGTAGACAGCTTCGTACGCAAGCTTGATCAGCGCCCTGATGTCGCTCGCCAGCAAGCAGATATTCGTATCAACGTCTACCTTAATAAAGAAAGAGCCAGTGTGGCACTCGATTTAAGTGGTGACTCGCTACATATACGTGGCTACCGTGATTTGGCAGGCCAAGCGCCCTTAAAAGAGACACTGGCAGCAGCAATTATTAACCGTTCCGGTTGGCAACAGGGAACACCATTGGTCGACCCGATGTGCGGTTCAGGAACACTGTTAATTGAAGCTGCAATGATGGCAACAGATAAAGCTCCGGGATTACACCGTACTCATTGGGGCTTTTATGCATGGTCGAAATTTAACGCGGAACTTTGGCGTGAACTAACCACGGAAGCGCAAGTTCGTTTCCGCCAAGGTTTGAAAGAGACGACATCACGTTTTTATGGTTTTGATATTGATAAGCGTGTACTTGAAATGGCTCGTGCAAACGCTCGCCGTGCAGGGTTACAGGATTTAATTACCTTCAAGCAAGGTGATGCGGCAGCATTGGAAAACCCAGTTAACACCGATACGATAGGAACAATTATCAGTAACCCACCTTATGGTGAGCGTTTAGAAAGTGAGCCTGCTTTAATTGCGCTACATAGCCAGTTAGGGCGTATCGTGAAGGCCCGTTTCCCCGGGTGGCGTTTATCGATTTTTAGTGCCTCTCCTGAATTACTTAGCTGCTTGCAACTGCGTTCAGAGCGTGAATTTAAAGCTAAGAATGGTCCTTTAGATTGCGTTCAAAAGAATTATCAATTAGCCGCTACACCGTCAGAAACTATCGCGGAAATTTCACCTGATTTTGCAAATCGTTTACGTAAAAATATCAAGAAATTAAGTAAATGGGCAAAACAACAAGGTATTGATAGTTACCGTGTTTATGATGCTGATTTACCTGAGTACAATGTTGCGGTTGATATTTATGGCGATAAAGTGGTGATCCAAGAATATGCACCACCAAAAACCGTTGATGAACGTAAAGCTCGTCAACGCTTATTTGATGTGATCACTGCAACAATGAATGTGCTAGAACTGACATCGAATCAGCTAGTGTTAAAGACACGCCAGCGCCAAAAAGGTAAGCAGCAATATGAGAAATTAGCCCAAAAAGACGATTTCTTTTTAGTGCAAGAATACAATGCGAAAATGTTGGTGAATTTGACGGACTATCTGGATACGGGGTTATTCCTTGACCATCGTATTGCCCGTAAAATGTTAGGCCAAATGAGTAAAGATGCGGATTTCTTAAACTTGTTCTGTTATACCGGTGCCGCCACAGTGCATGCAGGGCTTGGTGGAGCGAAAAGCACCACGTCCGTTGATATGTCACGTACTTATCTTGAGTGGGCTGAAAAAAACCTACAAGCGAATGGGCTAACAGGTCGTCAGCATCGTTTAATTCAGGCGGATTGCTTGAGCTGGTTGGCAAATAGCCGGGAACAATTTGATTTGATCTTTATTGATCCCCCAACATTTTCAAATTCAAAACGTATGGATGGTACATTTGATGTACAACGAGATCATATCCAATTGATTACCCATCTAAAACGGTTATTGCGCCGTGGTGGAACCGTGATGTTTTCTAATAACAAACGCGGTTTCAAAATGGATCTTGAAGCAATTAAAGAATTAGGATTACAAGCACAAGAAATCACAGCGAAAACACTGTCAGAAGATTTTGCTCGTAACCGTCAAATACATAACTGCTGGCTAATTAGCCACGCAGAGTAAGGATAGAATCAATGGCTTTAATTAATTTGTCGGGTGCATACCTTTCGTTTAGTGATGCCCCATTACTGGATAATACCGAAATTCATATCGAAGATAACGAACGTGTATGTTTGGTTGGTCGCAATGGTGCGGGTAAATCGACATTAATGCGAGTGTTAACGAAAGAGCAGCCGCTGGATGATGGTCAGTTAATTTACGAGCAAGACTTGATTGTAGCCCGCTTACAGCAAGATCCACCGCGTAATATTGAAGGCACTATTTTTGATTTTGTGGCTGAAGGCGTTGCAGAACAAGCTCAGTACCTCAAAGATTATCACCATGTTGCGAAAGAGGTCGAAACTGACCCGAGCGAGAAAAATCTAAATAAATTAGCTGAATTGCAAGAGGTGTTGGATAACCGTAATTTATGGTTATTAGACTCTCGTATCAGTGATGTCCTGAAGAAACTCGGTTTACCTGCAGATGCAGAACTATCTTCATTATCAGGTGGTTGGTTACGTAAAGCCGCTTTGGGCCGTGCGTTAGTGAGTAACCCGAGAGTATTATTTTTAGATGAACCAACCAACCACTTAGATATTGAAACCATTCTTTGGCTGGAAAATTTCTTAAAAGATTTCCAAGGTAGTATCGTATTTATTTCCCATGACCGTTCATTTATCCGCAATATGGCAACCCGTATTATTGATTTAGACCGTGGGCAATTGTCTTCTTGGCCGGGTAATTATGATGACTACTTGGTGAACAAAGAAGAAGCTTTGCGTGTTGAAGAGATGCAAAATGCAGAATTCGACCGTAAATTAGCCCAAGAAGAGACGTGGATCCGCCAAGGTATTAAAGCGCGTCGTACTCGTAATGAAGGGCGTGTTCGTGCACTGAAAGCGCTACGGGTAGAGCGTTCAGAGCGTCGTGAAGTGATGGGCACAGCGAAAATGCAAGTAGGTGAAGCATCTCGTTCTGGCAAAATTGTATTTGAAATGGAAAATGTGAATTACCAGATTGATAATAAAGTACTGGTAAAAGATTTTTCAGCTCAAGTATTACGCGGTGATAAAATCGCTTTAGTTGGGCCAAACGGTTGTGGTAAAACAACATTACTGCGCTTAATGCTAGGGGATTTACAAGCAGATAGCGGACGAGTGCATTGTGGTACTAAGTTGGAAGTTGCTTATTTCGACCAGCATCGTGCAGCATTGGACCCAGATAAAACCGTGATGGATAACTTGGCAGAAGGCAAACAAGAAGTCATGGTAAATGGTAAGCCACGCCATGTTCTAGGCTATTTGCAAGATTTTATGTTCCCACCAAAACGTGCGATGACACCTGTTCGAGCACTTTCAGGCGGTGAGCGTAACCGGTTACTGCTCGCGCGTTTATTCCTAAAACCAAGTAACTTATTGATCCTCGATGAACCGACTAACGACCTTGATGTCGAAACTTTAGAGTTACTTGAAGAATTAGTTGATGGCTACCAAGGAACAGTTTTACTGGTCAGCCATGACCGAGAATTTGTCGATAACAGCGTGACAGAGTGTTGGATCTTCGAAGGTAATGGGGTTATTAACCGTTTTGCTGGTGGGTATTACGATGCTCAACAGCAAAAAGCACAAACCGTGAGTTTGAAAGCAGAACAAACGGGTAAAGTGACTGGCCAAGATAAACAGGCGAAACCGAAAGAAACGGTAAAACGTTCAAATAAGCTCAGTTACAATTTATTACGCGAATTGGAACAATTACCAGCAAAATTGGAACAACTTGAAAGTGAAATTGAAGTGCTGCAAGCTCAAGTTGGTGATGCTGATTTTTTCAACCAACCACATGATGTAACAGAAAAAACGCTGAGTCAGTTAGCGGCAAAAGAAGCTGAATTAGAGCAAGCGTTTGACCGTTGGCAAGAGCTTGAATTGTTGAAAAACGGCTAATTACGTTTTAATTAAAGGAGCAAATACACTTTGTGCAACCATGAGTCTCATGAACATGTGCTTTGTCCTCAGTGTGACATGTTGGTTGCAGTTCCTGAATTGGAGCAAGGGAGCAAGGCAACGTGTCCACGTTGTGAGACCACATTGGTCTCAAAGTGGCGATATCCGTATAAGCAGCCGGCAGCATATGCAGTTAGTGCATTAATTATGCTATTTATTGCCTGCTTATTCCCCTTTGTTAAGATGGGCGCCGCAGGGATTGAAAATGAAATCTCGTTATTCCAAATAATTGAAATTATAGCAACCACGCGTTATAGCGGTCTGGCACTCTTTTTTCTATTTTTTTCATTGATTATTCCTGCATTTTGTATGATCACAATTATTCTTTTAGGGTTGCAAGTTCATATTCCTAAAGGTATTAAAGTGGTGATCACCCGTATTTTGTTCCAAATGAAAGCGTGGTGTATGGCTGAGATCTTTTTAGCGGGGGTCTTAGTCAGCTTTGTTAAATTGATAGCTTACGGTGATATTGGTATCGGGTTAAGCTTTTTACCTTATTGTGCTTATTGCATGCTACAAGTAAGGGCTTTTCAGTGCTTAGACCGCCATTGGCTGTGGAACCGAATTGAAGCGGCTCCGAAGCTAGATAGGCGGTTAATCGTGGGCCAGACGGGTATTAAACAAAATGTACGTTTATGCCTTGTGTGTACGGCGATTTTACCTGCCGAGCAGTCCAAATGCCCACGTTGTCACTCTCATGGTAGTGTGCGTAAAAACCAAAGTTTACAATGGACTTTGGCGCTTTTAGTCACATCAATTATGTTGTATATCCCTGCTAATGTGCTGCCAATGATGACTACTAATACGTTGGGGACGGCATTAAATTCGACCATTATTGATGGTGTGATTTTGTTGTGGGAAGACGGGTCATATCCTGTTGCCATGGTGATTTTTGTGGCCAGTATCATGGTACCTACATTGAAGATGATAGGAATTGCGTGGCTTTGCCTAGATTCTAAAGGGTACGGTAATCGCGACCCGCATCGTATGCACTTTATTTATGAGTTGGTGGAATATGTCGGCCGTTGGTCAATGATAGATGTGTTTGTTATTACTATTTTAGCCTCTTTGGTTCAAATGGGGCAATTGATGAATATTGTCCCTGCGATGGGGATTATTTTCTTTGGTGTGGTTGTTATTCTCACAATGTTTGCAGCGATGACCTTTGACCCTAGATTAACATGGGACCGCTGTGAAAGAAAAAATGCAGTAAATACTGTTGAACAAGAAGGAGTCATCGGGTGACTGATAAAGAAACACCACAGGCCAATGCCAAAATTAGCAAGCTAAAAAGTTGGTCGCCTGTATGGGTGATCCCAATCGTGACGGTCTTGCTTGGTGCTTGGGTTTTATTTTACCACTTTAGCAACCAAGGCCCAGAAGTGACATTAATCACTTACAATGCTGAAGGAATAGAAGCGGGTAAAACGAAAATTAAAAGTCGCAGCGTTGATATTGGCGTTGTGGAAAGCGTGACACTCGATGACAATTTTAGTCGAGTGATCATTAAAGCGCGTTTGAACAATGAAATGAAAGAATTACTGCGTACCGACTCCGCGTTTTGGATTGTAAAACCGACAATCGGTCGTGATGGTGTCACTGGGTTGGGTACATTACTTTCAGGTGCTTATATTGAGCTTCAACCGGGCTTAGCGGCAAAAGAGCATTTCGAGTTCACTCTGTTGGATACCCCGCCTCTTGCATCACCAGATGCTAAGGGCATTCGTGTAGTACTGGTGAGTGATAAGGCAGGGCAATTAAACCCGGGTGATCCTGTATTATTCCGTGGTTACCGAGTCGGTTCTGTTGAAACTAGCAACTTTGATATGGATAAGCGTGATATGCGCTACCAATTATTTATCAATGCGCCGTATGATAAATTAATTAGTTCAAATGTACGTTTCTGGAAAGACAGTGGTATTGCTTTTGATATGTCATCCCAAGGTGTTCACGTTGAAATGGGCTCAATTGCTACATTGCTTACTGGTGGTGTGAGTTTTGATGTTCCAACGGGGTGGGTTCCAGGTGCGAATGTAAAGGAAAATACTGAATTCCAACTGTTTGATAACCAAAGCAGTATTCAAAACTCCTTGTATACACAGTATCAAGATTTTGTCTTATTTTTCTCCGACTCAGTGCGAGGCCTGCAACCAGGAGCGCCGGTCGAGTTCAGGGGTATTCGTTTAGGTACTGTTGCACAAGTGCCTTTTTATACGGAAGGTTTAGACCAATCTCTGGATAATGACTTTAGAATTCCTGTTTTAATTCACATTGAGCCAGAACGTTTCTCTAAAGATGTTGGTAAGAATTTTAATTTAAAAAATGAATTAAATTTAGCGTTGAAAGATGGCTTGAGAGCATCATTAAAATCAGGGAATTTGCTAACTGGCGCATTATTTGTTGATTTGGATTTTGTGCAAAATGCAGAGCCTTATAAAGGCCCAACGGTGGTTGCTGGCTATAAAATTATCCCAACAACCAGTGCAGGATTAGCGCAAATTCAACAAAAAGTCATTGCAGTGTTAGATAAAATTAACAATATGCCAATTGAACCGATGCTTAATCAAACCACACAAACATTGGCAGAAGGGCAAAAAGTTGTTAAAGAGGCTAATGCTATGTTGGCACAGCTCAACAAAGTGATGGCGAGTAAAGAGTTCCAGAATTTACCTCATGACTTGCAAAAAACACTGCAAGAAATGAACCGAGCAATGCAAGGTTTCCAACCTGGTTCACCAGCTTATAATAAAATGGTGGATAACATGCAGCGTTTAGACCAAGTATTGAGAGAAGTTCAGCCGCTTTTACGTACCTTGAATAATAAGAGTAATGCACTAGTTTTTGAAGCTGAACCAACGAAGGATGTTGAGCCTAAAGGAGTGAAAAAATAATGAGATATTTATTATCGATATTTGTTTTGTTATTGGCGGCTTGTAGTAGTACTCCAGAGAAAAAGTACTACCAATTGCCAATGAAAACTCCTCAGATACAATCTGCCGAGGTGATGGATAAAGGCCAAGTATGGTTGCAGCGTATTATGTTATCAGATGTACTGACGTCAAATGGTATTACCTACCAAACGACAGATGTCAGTTATACCAATGCAAGTACCCACTTATGGGCTAGCCCATTAGAGCAACAACTTGGGCAGTCGATGGTGAGTGAATTATCTGCGGCGTTACCTGAAAAATTGGTATCGTTACAGCCATTACAGAACTCACCGGATACACTTGATATCACTTTAACGGCCTTTAATGGGCGGTATGACGGTAAAGTATTAGTGCAAGGTTTTTGGACTTACTCTCATGATAACAACGTGATCCGCCGTAATTTTGATGTGCAGTTAGATCAAAACGAAGATGGCTATCCAGAGTTAGTCCGTACGTTATCGATGGGTTGGCAGCAAGTGGCTGAGAGTATTGCGAAAGAAATAGATAAATACTAGTTATTGGCAACTATTTAAGTAAATTATATTAAATGCACCTTGAATATATGTAGTTTTATATATTTCAGGTGCATTATTATTTTTATCAAATATAGATATTCTTTTAATTTATATTTAGTAAATAATAATTATATTTGTTCGCTAATATTATGATAAATAAAAGAATGTCTTTGTTTTTAATTTAAATCAATGAGTTATATTAATTGCCACATACAAGTCACATTTATGCTATTTATGACAAATATATGAAAATCTTTACTTGATTTTTTTATCAACGGGCGCTATTTCTATAGAGTACCTATTAAAAAATAATAGGTGCTGTTTTCTTTTCCATTTAAATGATGAGGGAAGTAAGGCATGAAAAGACAGAAGCGAGACCGTTTAGAAAGAGCTTTATCGAGAGGTTATCAAGCAGGTTTAGCAGGGCGCTCTAAAGAGCTGTGCCCATATCAAGCAGTAGATGCTCGGTCGCATTGGCTAGGTGGTTGGCGAAAGGCGATGGAGGATCGAACCGTAGCGGTAGTATAATCCCCATATTCGTTGATCTTTTAGGTTAAATAGCCTGTACTCGTTTTCTTGCGTATTTTTTGGTTTTTAAGTTAAAGAGATCAATCAATTTAAGAACCTCCGCCATTGCGGAGGTTTGCATTTCAAAGCTTAGAATGCGCTCGTGTCTTTAAAAAGACCCACTTTTAAGTCTGTTGCAGTATAAATTAATTTACCGTCAACTAATACTTCACCGTCTGCTAAACCCATAATCAGCTTACGGTTGATCACGCGTTTAAAGCTGATACGGTAAGTGACTTTTTTCGCCGTAGGGAGAACTTGGCCCGTAAATTTAACTTCGCCAACGCCTAACGCACGCCCTTTACCTTCACCGCCGAGCCAGCCAAGGTAGAAGCCAACTAACTGCCACATTGCATCAAGGCCTAAACAGCCTGGCATGACAGGGTCGTTTGTAAAGTGGCAGCCAAAGAACCAAAGGTCCGGATTAATATCCAATTCAGCTTCCACATAACCTTTGTTAAATGTACCGCCATCTTCAGTCATACTGACGATACGATCCATCATCAACATTTTTCCTGATGGCAATGGAGGACCATTTTCTCCAAATAACTCGCCTTTACCAGAAGCAATTAAATCATCTTTTGTGTAGGATCCGCGTTTCTCAACCATGTTCTTAAGATAGCCTTTATTATGTGTAGGGCTACAGGATAGCGTACACTTGTACGCTGAACAACTCCGATCTGCTATTTTTTACGCAATCTTTACTCAACTCATCCATTTTAAGAACCAAGGGAGTCTAGCTTTATCTGGTGAGTTTGCTTGGTTGATTCGTTCTTGAATTAAAGCTAACAGGTGTACATTTTCCTCTTCAGCTTGTTGTTCAAAGTACGGCTGCTTAGTGAGTAAAGTAATGGCTTGGGCAACATGTTCAACAGGCCAAATATGGAATTGACCTTCTTGAACCGCTTCAACGACAGCCGACTTGGTGCATAAATGGCGCACATTTGCCATTGGGATGATGACACCTTGGTTGCCTGTTAATCCTCGTTTTTCACAGATATCGAAGAAGCCTTCAATTTTCTCATTTACCCCACCAATAGGTTGGACATAACCAAATTGGTCAACCGCACCGGTGATGGCAATTTGCTGATCAATAGGTTGTAGAGCTAATGCACTAATTAAAGCACACAGCTCTGCGAGCGAAGCGCTATCACCATCAACTTCACCATAGGATTGCTCAAAGACGATAGAGGCGGAGAAAGGCTGAGGTTGTTCTAATTTAAGCTCGTAATTTAAATAGGCTTGCATGATCATCATGCCTTTGGCATGAATATTACCGCCTAGCTCGGCTTTACGTTCTACATCGGTAAATTCACCATCACCTAAATGCGCAACACAGGTGATTCGCGAAGGTTCACCAATGGCATCAGGGTGCCCCGGGTATTGCAAAACAGACAAACCATTAACTTGGCCGATAACTTCACCTTCGGTTTTAACAAAGATTTGTTCTTGTAAAATATCATCTTGGGTTCGTTCGGCAAGAAAACTGTGGCGCCATTGGCGATTCTCATTTGCTTGATTAAATGACTCTTGAGTTAGCAAATGATTAACATGGTAATGGCTAGCATCGACAAGAGAGCGAACTAGCCAAAGAATATCAAGAGGAAGATTAAATTTATCTTCACAGTAACGTACAGCTTGTTGGATAAAAGGAGCCCAACCATCAGGCGAAATATTCGGTAATTTATTCGAATCAATAATGGATTTTATGTAACGCATCCATAAGGCCAATTGCTCTTCATCCTCGAAGAACATAATAGGCTCATATTCGCCATAAATAGTGCAGCTAAATAGCTCCGGTGCTGTAAATTCAAATTCTTCTAAAGCGAGTCGGTCACCAACAATAATAACTTTAAGTTCTAAGGGATGTGGCTCAATTTCAATTGGTAAAGGTTGATTTTCAGAATAAGGTAACCATTCAAGTTGTTGACGGTTAACCATATTTTTTAAGCGAGCCCACATTAAAGGCTGGTTAATTAAAGCACTAGCTGCGATAACTAATATGCCACCATTGATTTGATGAAGTAAGCCAGGTACTAAATTCAAGGACGGGGTGACATAGCCGAATAATTGTTCAGGTTCTATCCAATTACGGTAAGCGATTTTTTCACGAGAAGAAAAACGGCTTTTAACACCATTTTTCCACTGAAAAAGTCGATTATCTTCAGATAATTGATAATCACCATCAATGGTGTTGATATTTGCTAGCAAGGGGGTAATTGCATTAGCATAAAGGCTAAGATATTCCTCACTTTCATCAGACTTGATAAACATAAAGCGCGTTTGGGCAAATTCATCAACAAAATGTTGTATGCCATCAGACAGCCTAGGCTGAATGTCTGACAAAATTGCAGGGGTCAACGTTTCTGAAGATACAAATTTCGTCTGAAATGACGATAAGTTAGGAATTAGGCCTTGCCATGTTAGTTCTTGACTGATCACTATAATTATCTGCTATTAATAGGGTTATAAATAGAATGCCTGCCAATAAGCTGGGCGTATATGCCTGAACAAGGTTTATTTAATAAATTTGCTAAATAATATTGTTTGTTTTATAAACAAAATTCAGGCTAATTCATTACCCAATGGGCAAGCCTGTTATATTAGCCTTTGATAGGCAATCTTGCAGCAATAATTGTTGAATTATCGACTAGAATAACGAAAACATAAACACAATAGGTAGTGTCATTGGCCAAGTTAAGCCAATAAGTATGGCGCTCAATAAACGCATAAAACAGTTAGGGTCTTTTGTTACGAGTAGGGTAAATAGCATTGCGCATACTCCGCCAATCCCATAGATGACGAGTATGTATTCAAATGTGTACATGCAGTTTTATTAATTTGTTAACAGATAGGGGCGGATTGTACACTATTTTTACAAGGGCAGGTTATCTTCTTTACTGAAAAAGTGAATATTCTACTAAATCGAATATCTGCTTGAGTATTTTGTTTATAATCTTGCTAATATAAAGATAGGTTCAATTTTCTTCAGGAAAAATTATGAAATATCAGCAGCTTGAAAATCTTGAATGTGGCTGGAAATGGGAATACCTCGTCAATAAAGCAAGAGGTGGTGAAGCTATTACCCGTTATATAGAAAGAAGCGCAGAAAAAGAAGCGATAGACTTGCTGCTAAAAATGGAAAATAGACCGATTGATGTACTAAAGTGGATCACTTTGCATATGAATCCTGAGCTTGATAATCGAATGAAACAGAGTATTCGAGCGAGGCGTAAACGTCATTTTAATGCAGAACATCCCCATACACGTAAGAAATCAATAGATTTAAATTTTTCGGTGTGGCAGCGTTTGTCTAATCTTGCAGTGAGACGTAATAAAACGTTGTCTGAAACTATTATTCAGTTGATTGAAGATGCAGAACATAAAGATAAATATGAGAGTCAAATGAGCTCATTAAAGCAAGATTTACAAGCGATCCTCGGGACGTCAAAGGAAAAGGATAATTAATAAAGATCGGTAAGGATCATTACTGTTGTGTGTATCCAAGTGGTATGCGTTTATTATGGGATATTTATTTTTAAAGTGAATATTTCTATCGTACCTATTATTCTAATAGCATCTAATAGTAAAAAAACCCCAATATTAATTGGGGTTTTTTATGTTCAGTTCGAAATTCAAACTAGGGCTAAGAATTAAGCACCTGGTTGAGTTACAACTTCAGTTGTACCTTGGATTTCGATTTCAACGCGACGGTCTGGCGCTAAACACTCGATCAGAGCAGCACGGCCTTTAACATCGTCACATTTGTTACCAGTTACTGGATCTTCTTTACCACGGCCTTCTGCAGCGATTGCGCTAGCTGGAACGCCTTTAGCAACTAAGTAGTCAACTACAGACTGAGCACGTTTTTGTGACAGTGGCAGGTTGTAGTTTTGTGAACCGATACGGTCAGTGAAACCAACTACCAGTACGCGACCTTGAGTTGGGTCGATGCTGCTAAGTTCGTTGTACAGCTCATTCAGAGCTTCTTGACCTTCTGGTTTCAGGCTTGCTTTGTTGAAGTTAAACAGAACGTCTGAACGCAGAGTAAAACGTTTGTTTTCAACAACTGGAGCTGGAGCAACAACTGGAGCTGGAGCTACAACAGGAGCATCAGCTTGACCGAAACGGTAAGCAACACCAACACTCAGCATGCCGTTGTCTGGACGAGTACCGATATTGTCTTTGTCACCTAAGTTGCTAACCCATTGGTAGTCTAAACGAGTCGCCCACTCTGGAGTGATTGCGTACTCAAGACCCAATGCGTATACAGGTGCAACGCCAGTGTCAGTTTCTTTGAAACGACCTTGTGTTTGGTTTGCTTTTGCTTCAGTACGGTAAACCATACCACCTAAACGAGTGTAAACGTCTAAGTCATCCATGATTGGATAGCTTAATTTGGTCGTTAATGAAACACCCATAGATTTCAGGTCACCGCTGTTACCAGCGCCTTTGTATTTCATTTTACCGAACCAATCATAACCAAGCTCGAAGCCCATGTATTGGTTGTATTGGTAACCTGCGAATGCACCAGCACCGATTGTGTCGCGGTCAGTAGTTTTACCTACATGAAGATCAGTTTCAGGTGAAGTGAATTTAGTGTCTTCATAGTGAGACCAACCTAATTTAGCACCGGTATACCAAGTGTTATCTTTTGGAGCTGCTTGTGCAACGGTTGCAAAAGCTGCTACTGCCACTGCTACTGCGATAGCTGTTTTTTTCATTTTTACGCCTCGTTATCATCCAATATTGGCTTGGCTTCGCTGAGCCTTATTATATGCCATTGGTTTAATTTACTTGCTAGGTTTCGCAGACATTATCTACAAAAAAATAATAAAAGTAAAAAAATAATGCCATAAGCCGAACAAGCTAAAGTCTACAACGAACTTAAAAAGATACAAGTAGAGTGAGCAATAATCATTAAAAAAAGTATTTTTTTAGTGTATAAATCAGAGAGATATGTATATTTCTTGTAATGATTATTTTTTATCTATCTGATTGATCTACAATACTTTTAATTTAACTTTAGAGATAAATATTTCTAAAGGTTAAATTTAGTAAGAAAATTCTTAATCTTAGCTAGTGATAATGATTTGAGTGAATTTTTAAGTGGTTTGGCTGTCCTGCATGTGTGCTAACCATATTATATGTTTCTTGTGGGCGCATAATTAAACCGATAGAACGGCCTTCTTGAGCTGCATATTGTAAGCGAATAAAATCTTGCTCGCTTATTTCCGGTAGCCACCCTAAAACTACACTATAATTACCACTTCTTAGTGCTTTTTCCATGGCATCAATCGTAGTGATATCTTCCATATGATTTAATTGCATAACTTTATGAGTAGGTATACCTGATTGTTCTAACCAGTGTTTACTTAGTCGTTTATTTGGACTTAGCCAAAGTAACCAGCGCGATTGAACCCCAAACTGACGAAGCATTGGTAATAAAATATAATCCATAATAGGGTGTTTTTCATCGTAAACAAGTTCGCTCACCATACCTTGTTGCATAGAGCTATTGGTAAGCCCTGTAGCAGGGATTGATTGTGCGTAATTATTAAGAGAATGTTCTGTTGAGTTGTTCCAAGAATAGATGCTCATAATTTACCTCGTTACAATGCTGTATGAACATACAGTAACTGTATATCCATCCAATATCAAGACTATTTTTTCAAAGCGCTTCGCAACTTTGTTGTTTTTCTCTGCATTCTGCTTGGCATTTTTTATGGAAACTCTCAAAATTGGTTACGCGTAATTATCTGTAAAAAAAGAAATTATAAATTTAATTTTCTCAAGGATGAAAATTGAGCATACCCAAAAAGGAGTTTGGTAATGTTGTTAGAAGAAGAAAAAATTTTTTATTTATCCGGTTTGTTAAGTCAATTTGGCGCATTAAAACGTAAAAATCATTTTGGTGGATTTTGTTTATTAGTCGATGATGCAATTGTGGGGCTGGTACTTGATGACTGTTTTTATTTACGTGGTTGTTTAGTTGCGAGGAGCCACTTTGAAGCGTTAGGGTTTAATCGGTTAGTTTATAGTAAAAAAGGTATTCCATTGGAAATGCGGTACTATCAACTTTCGGAACAAGTTTGGCATGACGAAGTTTTGTTTCTCCAATATATTGAGTTAGCGTACCGTTCAGCTATCGAGGAATTAAAACAAAAGCAATCAATGACCATGCGTATAAAAGATTTACCTAATATGAATATGTCAGTTGAGCGTGCTCTAGGGAAAATAGGCGTATCTCATGTTGATGATTTGCGCATGATGGGTGCAAAGGCTTGTTTTATGAAGCTAAAAAAACATGGTAGAAATAACCCCAGCATCAAGCTACTGATTGGTTTAGCAGCTGCAATAGAAGGATGTCATAGTGCTGTTTTGCCTAAGGATATCAAACAAGAACTAATTGCTTGGTATAATAGCTTTGAGTTGACGTCAGCCTAAACTCACTGAAAACGACTTTTGCCATTAATATAATCAATATTACATATAGCTATACGAGGATGAGTGGGTATTTAGAATTTTAATACCCGCTCATCGGTATATTTATGTTGCACTGATAGTGCGAATGATTTGCTGTATCTCAGGGATTAGCTCAAGTAATAACTTAGTTTGCTCCATGATAAGCAACGTTTTTTCGTCATCACTGGTTGAAATATCATCTATGCGGTGTAATAGACTATGGCGAAGTTTATCTGATTTTTCATCAACAACTAGCGGGTCAATGGTTGTGATTTGTAAGGATGATTCAACATAGCAAATAGCGTCGTTGAGTAATAAAAGATTGCCTTCATTTTGCATTTTTTCACGATGCGCACCTAGCGCTGAAATATAACTGAGTAAAGTATGGTTTAAGCAAAGAAGGCGAAAAGCTTGTTCTTGGGTGATTCGGTAAGACTTAGGATCAGAAGCCATATTGGACACAATGGAAGCGAACTCTGCATCATTATTGTGTGCGTCTCTACGTGCAACTCGATACTCAAGGCGGTTGTCTTTACCTTGGTAGTACTGCTGTAAAATAGCATCTAAATAACGGCAGTTGCTATCCATGGTTTTTTGAATGATTTGGGGGAGTTGGCGGAATTTCCAATCTGGCCAAATAAAGCTAACGGCAAGTAATGCAATAAAACAACCAATTAATGTGTCAATGATCCGTGGAAGTGCAACATCAAACCCTTCACCCAGTAGGTTAAAACAAAACAAAACGAGAAGTGTGAT
This sequence comes from Providencia sp. PROV174, assembly GCF_028480685.1. Taxonomy (NCBI): domain Bacteria; kingdom Pseudomonadati; phylum Pseudomonadota; class Gammaproteobacteria; order Enterobacterales; family Morganellaceae; genus Providencia; species Providencia sp. PROV174. The sequence goes on along the minus strand of NZ_JAMPOT010000009.1, from coordinate 499,380 downwards.
GAATAAGGTTGCTTGAGCATATTGGCTACTGCGAAACATAAAAAACAGTAAGCCAGAAATAACGATTAGCGTAAGTTGGCCTTCCATCGAGGGGATTAAATTCAGCAAAGGTAAACCAATGAGAATACCAACAATAGTTCCTATTATGCGAAGGGCTAAGCGGCGTTTAGTGGCACTGTAGTTAGGTTGGCATACAAATAAGCTAGTGAGTAATATCCAATATCCTCGTTCCATATCAAATAGTTGGATAATTATATAGCCAGAACAAAGGAGAATTGACATTCTTACTGCATGGCGAAATAAAGATGATTTTGGCGTTAAATGGTGTTTAACTCGTGAAATAATATCACTAATCCCTGATAACGATTCATCAGATAACTGTTCTATTTGTTTATTATTTTGCTGCCATGCACTTTGCTCAAGGCTCAGGCCTTTAAGTTGAACATCAATTCCTTTTAAGTTTTTAAGTAAGTTATACAGGGCTTTAATTTCATGAAGTTCAGGTGATTGCTGTTTTAGTAGCTGTAGCGATTTTTCAATGTAAGTGAAAGTGCGTTCAAAACGAGGATTATGTTGGTATTGTTTACGCCATAAAACAGATTGAGCAACTTGTTGGCAGGCTCTCGCTTGCATGGTTAATAGGCGTTGGAAACGAAATAAAATATCACAATGACGTAAAGTGCGGCTAAGTTGTTGATATTGTATGTGAGAGGAGCTAGCCCGTTCGTGAATGTCTTGAGCAACAAAATAATATTGTAGCGAATTTCGTGTACCTTTTTGTCCCCGATCTCCTTTTAATCGACTCAATAATGCCATTTTTGCTTGGTTCATGGTGCTGACCAAGTGACTGTTTACTAATGCTAAATCATAAACAGAGCGTTGGTAGTCATCTTCTAAATCAGGATCAAATAAGTTAGCTTTTGCATCTAAATAAGCTGAAAGTTGCTGATAACATTGGGTTATTGCATCTTGTAATGGCCTTACTGGAAATAAAATATGCCCAATCAAGGTTAAAATATTATACCAAATTGCCCCTGTCAGTAATAATGCGGGTTGTTGGTACCAAGTATCAAAAATGGGTACACCGAGCATGGTATAAATGGCAATTAATAGTGCGCCAAATGCGATGGTAGCGTATCGCTGTCCTAAAGCACCAAGAAGAATAAAGCCACACGTAGAAAAAGCGAGGCCAAAAAAGAAAAATAAAGGATAGGGAAAAAGGAGTTCAATAGAAACGGATGCAATAAAAAAACAAAAAAGTGTAATAATTAAATTTTTTATTCTACCAGTTAGCCTATCATCTAAGTCAGTTAGTGCTGCAGCAACGACACCCAATGTGAGTGGGATGGTGATTTTAGGTTCTTGACCTAACAACCATGGCACTAAGGTTGCGCCTGTCAGGGCTATAAATATTCGGATATAATATAAAATATGGCTGTTATATAGCACACGACGATAACTGGTAAGCAGTGTTAACACAAAGTACCTCAAAGGTAAGACAAGCCTTAATCTATATAGGATAGCTTGTTTACAAGGAATAAAAAACTGTTTGGAATCAAGCCAACCGTATTTTTGTCATTGATTTTCTCAGGTGCAGGACGTATGGAACTGAAATCAACACAGATTGGACAGCGTCTGGCTCAGCATCCCTACAATCGGGTTCGCTTACTCAACGCAGGTATTGAAGTGAGTGGTGAAAACCACCAATATCTTATCCCATTTAATGAACTCATTGATCTTCGTTGTAAGAGAGGGATTGTTTGGGGGGAGTTAGAATTTGAAATTGTGAATGAACAGGTTGTTCGTTTACACGGCACTGAATGGAAACAAACTCAGCGCTTTTACCATTATTTAAATGAAAAATGGCAGCAATGGAGCATTGAAATGAGTCAAGTCAGTGCTCATGTATTGACTGAGCTCGTTAATGCGATTGAACAATTGACGCAGCAAGATCATTGGTTGACATTACACCAACTAGCCGAAATAAAAGATAAAATATCACAAAAATTCTCGTCATTGCCTATGCCTTTAGCACGTATTTCATTGTTTGAAAATTGTGCATCACAGTATCAAGAATGTTTGAATTGGCTAAGTAACAGTCAAGAATGCAGAAAACAAATTAATGATCACTGGTGTGAGTCTGTTTTAGTTCGCTATCACGATTTTTTCCAGCAGGTAGAAACATCGCCACTCAATTATTCACAGTCCTTATCAGTGATCAATGGTGAGGACAATGTATTAGTGCTGGCGGGGGCTGGGAGTGGTAAAACATCAGTCCTAGTCGCTAGAGCGGGCTGGCTTACCTTGCGAGGTTTAGCAAAACCAGAACAAATTCTCTTGCTGGCTTTTGGTCGTAAAGCTGCGGATGAAATGAACGAACGTATTCACTCACGCCTACAACAAGATATTGAAGCAAAAACTTTTCATGCTCTTGCTTTACATATTATTCGTGAAGGTAGCAAAAAATCGCCAGTGATTAGCGAGTTAGAAACAGACACTCAAAAACGGCATACATTATTATTAAATGAATGGCGGGAACAATGTTCAGCTAAGAAAGCGCAAGCAAAAGGGTGGCGAGAATGGCTTTCTGAAGAGTTACAATGGGAAATTCCAGACGGTGAATTCTGGAAAGACGAAAAAATTAGCACTAAAGTCGCTACTCGGTTAGACCGCTGGCTAAGCTTAATGCGTATGCATGGTGGTAGTCAGAAGGACATGATTGAGAATGCGGCGGAAGAAATAAGAGATCTTTTCCAAAAACGTATTCGTTTAATGGCGCCGTTATTGAAAGCGTGGAAAAGCGCATTGAAAGATGAAGGCGCAATTGATTTTTCAGGATTAATTCATCAAGCCATCAATATTCTAGAAAAAGGGCGTTTTATTAGCCCATGGAAACATATTTTAGTTGATGAGTTTCAAGATATTTCTCCTCTTCGCGCTAAGTTATTGCAAGCACTACGAAAGCAGAATAAGCAAACGACGTTATTTGCTGTTGGAGATGATTGGCAAGCTATCTACCGGTTTAGTGGCGCAGAATTAGACTTAACCACATCGTTTGAACATAACTTTGGTATTGGAGAACTTTGCGCTTTAGACACGACTTATCGTTTTAATGAGCGTATTGGTGAGATTGCTAATCAGTTTATTTTACAAAACCCTATGCAGTTAGATAAGCCATTGAATAGCTTAACTAAAGGAAATAAAAAATCCGTTATTCTTCTGTATGAAGATGCGCTGGAACGTTTGTTGGATAAAATGAGTGGTTATGTCCTTGATGATGAAACGATATTAATGCTCGCTCGCTATCATTATTTAAAACCTAATATTTTAGATAAAGCCAAGACTCGTTGGCCAAAATTAAACATTCAGTTTATGACTATCCATGCCTCAAAAGGGCAGCAAGCAGATCATGTGATAATTTGTGGCTTGAATAGTGGAAAGGAGGGGTTTCCTGCTCCTGCCCGCGAATCAATTATTGAGCAAGCATTACTGCCTAAGCCAGAAGATTTTGATCATGCAGAAGAAAGACGTTTGCTATATGTCGCATTAACACGGGCTAAGCAGCAAGTTTGGTTGCTTTATCACCCAGAAAAGCCGTCAGAATTTGTTGATGAACTCAAGCAGTTGGGCGTTCCAAAGCAAAAGAAACCTTAAGGTAATTTTATTTTGTATTAAGCGCCAGAATGCAGTGGCGCTTAATATTGATAGATTAGTTAGTTCGTTTAGTTAAGTAGCTTTGGTAATCAGGAATAACAATGTCTATCGCATTATCAAAATAGGGCGAGGTAATTAAAAAATCCGCGGTTGCAGGGTTGGTTGCGACAGGGATATTCCAAACTGTGGCTAAGCGTAGCAAAGCTTTAACATCTGGGTCATGAGGTACTGCATTAAGAGGGTCCCAGAAGAAAATCAATAGGTCAATTTTTTGTTCCGCAATCATTGAACCTATTTGTTGGTCTCCCCCCATTGGGCCACTTAACATACTGGTGACTGGCAATCCAGTGTGCTGGTTAATTAAGTTACCGGTTGTTCCTGTTGCATATAAATTGTGAGTTTGAAGTCGTTCATTATTTTTCTTAGTCCAAGATAATAATGAGGGTTTACAGTGGTCATGGGCAACCAAAGCAATATTTTTTGAGGCTGTAATTTTACGGGTAGTTGATTCCATGATATTCCCTTAAATAAGATGCGAGATAGACATCTTTAAAAATTGAATGAGCAAAGATATACAACATATATCATAATGCTTATGAATAGTTTATAGGTTTTGGGAGATATTTTGATGAGAGATCAAGAAATTGCTGAAATTTTAAAGAGTGCTCGGACTATCGCTTTAGTCGGGGCGAGTGATAAAGCCAATAGGCCGAGTTATGAAGTTATGGAATATCTTTTGCACCAAGGCTATACCGTTATTCCAGTGAGCCCAAAATTGGCAGGACAAACTTTATTAGGGCAACTTGTATATGAAAAGCTTAGTGATATACCTGAGCCCATTGATATGGTCGATGTATTTCGTAATGCAGAAGCTGCAGTAGGAGTAGCCAGGGAAGCGGTAGAAGTTAAAGCTAAAGTTTTGTGGTTACAAAAAGGCGTGATTAGCGAAGAAGCGCAAAAAATCGCTTTGCAGGCAGGTTTGCAGTTTGTTATGGATAAATGCCCAAAACAAGAAATCCCTGCATTAGGCCTTGAAAAATAAATAATTCTCTAACGCTAAAAAGTAAAGCAGCTAGTTAGCTGCTTTACGGTTGCGTTCATAAATAACAATATCGATATTTGAAGGTTAGTTGCGAAGGCGAGGTGCTTGCAACTGAGACCTTATTGATTCCGCTAGTTCATCCATTGATGGTTGTTCTGGATGATCTTCTACGGTTTCATAGGTAATTTGAGCTTCAGCCAAATAAGTATGAACAGCATCCCCATTGTCATCTTCCATAACAACATGATACCAAGGTAGATCGCGTAGTGTGCTGTTAGCGGCAATATCATCATCATGTGGTTGTTCGAGCGAATACTCAGCGTCTACATCTACAACGACGCCTAAGTAGCCGAGAAGTTTGTGTCTAACTTGTTGCCCGATTCCATATTTACTGGTGATCATCATAGCGACCTCCTAAAAGCCTTGCTTATACTTCAAACTATATATGGGCAGTGCTACGCGTTTTCAAGCTAAGATATGGACAATTATCAATAACGCAATACACTGTCTTTATACGTAACTATCAAAAGCAGTGCCTCATTTAGCAGATTATCTGTTCAATGAATAAAAAACAACTGTTAAAAGAAGGTATCAATACATTATGCTCTGACAATGGAGGTTCACATGACTGCATCAGGTCGTTATTTTTATATTTATGGTCGTGTTCAAGGGGTTGGGTTTCGTTACCAAACCTATCATTGGGCTAATCAGAATGGCATAAAAGGTTTTGTGTGTAACCGGGATGACGGCAGCGTTAAGTTAGCTGTTTATGGCTCAGAGCAAGATATTGAGTTTGTTGATGAGTGGCTGAAAGCGGGGGGCCCCCCAGGTGCCAAGATAGACCATTTTTTCACCGAAAATTGGCAAGCCGAGCCAATAGCGGACTTTAGTGTCCGCTATTAGCAAGAAATTAAATACATTTCACCGGTTTTGGCAGGCCAGCAAGTTTAGTGGCTTGTTTAGCTGGGCCTTTTGGAAATAGCCGGTATAAATAGCGGCTATTGCCTTTTTCTTCCCCAAATTGTTGAGAAACGGCTTTAACCAACATACGGATAGCCGGTGAGGTATTAAATTCCAAGTAGAAATTCCTGACGAAACGGATAATTTCCAGGTGTTCATTAGTAATTTCAATATCTTCTTGCTGCGCGAGTAAAGGAATTAATTCTTCACTCCATTGTTGGCTATCAAGCAGGTAACCTTGCGCATCTGTTTCTATTTCTTGATTATTAAAAACCAACATACTCTTATTCAACTCAAATAAAATTAGAACGTAAATTTAGCAAAAATTGGGATATAACCCAAGTAAAGTCGTTAGAATGTCGATATTTTCATCTAACAGTATGAAAGACGTATATTTTTAAAGCGAATGATCAAATTAGGGGTTTACATCCAATGAGAGGATGTTTATAGTGCACGTCATCGCGGAGGGGTGGCCGAGCGGCTGAAGGCAGCGGTCTTGAAAACCGCCGATGGGAAACCATCCGAGAGTTCGAATCTCTCCTCCTCCGCCATCTTCACTTCTAGCAACATCTTCTAAAGTCTTCCAATCTCAAGTAAATCAAGCATTCCAACTAAATCCCATTATTCCAACGTCTACTAACGTCTATTGAAAACTACCCCCTTTAGGTAGTACATCTATACTCCATGATTTGAGTACCTCCCAATGGAGCTAATCATTATACTAACTGATACCAGAAGAAAGCGTGATGATGCAAAGAGATTGCTGGCGGATGAAATTGACCCAAATCAACAACGTAAAGAACAAAAGCTGGCGGAATGGGTTAAAAAATAGCAGGGGAATTTATTAAGCACCATAATTCACAATAAGATATGGTGCTTGTGAATTAGCCGTGTAAGTTAATTGGTATTCATTTTTAATTGTTCTTGATAATGCTGAATTTTAAGCTTTAAGTTACTTAAGTGTTCATTTAGAGATAAAATTTGCTTTTCAAGATTAGCGTAGTGTTCAGTAAGCAAATTCATTCTCTCAAATGAAGTTGATGTTCCTATATTTCTTAGTACCGCATATTCTTTAATCTTTTTTAAAGGCATGCCAGTTTCTTTTAAACGAGTGATAAACTTAACCCATTCAATATCATCTTCAGAATAGTACCTATGATTGTTTGCTTGTCTGGATGATTTCAATATTCCTTCTTTTTCATAGTATCTAAGGGTGTATATGGTGAATCCGGTTAGTTGTGCAAACTGACTGATTGAATAATTCATGTATTACCTAGAAATTTCTTGACCTAGAGTTAACTCTATCCTTTACCCTTTTGAAACTTTTGTCAAAGAGGGTATGTCATGAGAAATAAACATTATGCGGTTATTACAGGTGCGAGTTCAGGTATTGGTCGTGCAATTTCAATAAAATTAGCTGAGCGTGGATTTAATATTATTGCTGTAGCAAGGCGAGATTCCTTGTTGAATGAATTGAAAATCGAATTGCGTAAGATTAATCAATACATTGAGGTCGTAACAAAATCATGTGATTTATCTATTACAGATGATGCTATTTCACTTTATGAGGAACTGAAAGCTTTTGATATTCGGGTATGGGTAAATAACGCCGGTGTTGGATATTATGGGGAAGCATTCTCTCAGCCAATAAAAGATGCACAAACTTTATTAAATTTGAATATCAATACACTCGCAGTTCTATCGTTAATGTTCGTGCGTGATAATCAGAATATTGATGATTCACAGTTGATCAATGTAAGTTCTGCAGGAGGATATACTATCGTACCTACAGCCGTTACCTATTGTGCTTCGAAATTCTTTGTTAGCTCTTTTACTGAGGGATTGGCTCATGAATTATTGAACTTGGATGCTAAGATTAAAGTAAAATTACTGGCTCCAGCAGCGACCAAAACAGATTTTGGTCGAATTGCTAACGGAGTAGAATATTATGATTACGATAAAGTTTTTGGTACATATCATTCTAGCGAGGAACTAGCTGATTTCTTCATTCAGCTATATGATTCAAACAATGTTGTTGGATATGTAGATAGAGAGAGCTTTAGCTTTAAATTACTAGATAATAAAATGCCTTACGCAAATAACAATAAATTTAATCAAAAAATATAAGTACGAAAAAACCGCCAAAGCATAAGCTGAGGCGGTTATGTATAAATGGTCTTATCAACTAAAGGGATAACCAGATGAAAAAATTATGATAATAAAGCCAGTTGTACCAATGCTTATATGATGCTTTCATGGCAGAATATACGTTAACGAAACGTCAATAATATAAGGTGTTTTTTGTTGTTCTAATGACGTTTTTATTTGTATTTTTTGGCTTGTTCAGACATGAGAGTAATTAGCACACAGTTTTGAGTTACCATCCCACATAACTAAATGATGATTAATACCATGGGTTATAACTAAATCATCAAGGTTAGTTTCATCAAAAAATTTCAGTGGATAGAAAAATAGTAACTTGTTGAAATTGTTTTATAAATATAATATTTAATATCTTAATGCCATGGATTTTATCAAGATGAATAAATTATTAGTTCCAGTTTTTTGTATTGCTTCTTTATCAGGATGTGCGGTGACTGAGTATAATTATGTTCCTGACTCACAAAAAATCAGTGAGCCTAAAATAGGTCAGGTCAACCATATTACAGTAGGGCAACCCTTAGTTAGAGAAGGCAATATTAGTGAAATAGACGGAATTAAAGTATTAAACCCTGTACAGATAGATTTGGCATACAAAATTATTCCGGGTGTATTCAAAAAAGTGGGTTCAAGTGATAAAGGCGATTTTTATATGCCAGACCAAATAATTGACTCTGGTTCGGTCGCTGTTGAGGTTTTAGGGCAACCTTGGAATTCACTTTTAATTAAAAAAGGATCTAGTCCTAATGAGATTTGTATCGTAACAGATGTCAATGTTGCTGTTTGTAGCGATAAAGCACAAATCGAACAGGTGAAATTAAACAATTCTGATGGTAATTCATTTGAACAGGCTTTAATTTTCAATGGGATAAATGACCAAGTTGTCGATATTAGTTATCAAAAAATAGGTTCGAATATTGAGAACCAAGGATTTGGCGATACGATTCAGTATAACCTTAAAAATAGCGACATTATTTCTTATCGAAATGTAAAATTAAAAGTTATCGATAGCTCAGAAAACTCATTAACCTATACAGTGATAAGCAACTTTTCTGACAATTAATTAATGTGTGTCACATTAATTAACCAATTGAAAAACAGCGTTTAACTAAATTTAATCTCTAGTTAAGCGCTGTCGTGGCATCTTTTCTTACTTTGTTATCTCGCTAACTTCAAAATATTTGGATCACATCGACAGTTGTAGAATGTTGTCTTTTTGGTATACGTCACATACTCTAAGTTAAATTGATTTAACATAGAGGGTGTTATTTATGATGAATATCCAATCTGACCACAATAGCTTTTTTATTTTATCCGATGACAAGCAAACTCGTCTTGCCGAGATAACCTTTGTTTATACTGGCGATGAACTGGTGATTATTGACCACACCGTGGTTGATGAAAGCTTAAAAGGACAGGGAATTGCAAAGTTATTAGTTGCTAAGGTTGTTGAGCGAATGAGAAATGAAGGACGAAAAATTATTCCATTATGCCCTTTTGCAAAAGCAATATTCGATAGAACACCTGAATACAGTGATATCCGCCAATAACATTTGCTAATTACTGATGAGGTAAGTATGAGTATTCAATTTAATGATAAAATACCTGATTTACAGTTGATTACAGCACGTTCGAAGGATGTTGGTGGGCTTCTTGTTGCACGAGTTTTGCCAACAAGGGAGCGTAGGCTAATAGGAGCTTGGTGTTTTCTTGACCACGCGGGCCCGACGGTTTTTAAAGGAGACTCAGAGGGAATGAAGGTATCACCTCACCCTCATACTGCTTTACAAACATTCACTTGGATGATTGAAGGTGAAGTATTGCATCGAGATAGCCTTGGTTATGAGCAGGTTATTCGGCCAGGACAGGTTAATTTAATGACAGCAGGTCATGGGATCAGTCATTCTGAAGATACCTATGGAGAGAGCCGGCAGTTACATGCTGTGCAATTATGGATTGCTTTGCCCGAAGCAGTTAAAGATATTTCCCCACGCTTTGACCATTATCCTACGTTACCTCGTTGGGCTGAAGGCGAAATCTATTTCAATTTATTAGTTGGGGAATATGGCACTTATAAAGCACCAACATTGACATTTTCACCGTTGATCGGGCTTGATATTATTGCGAAGAAAACCGCTAGACAAGTTTTAACTTTACGATCTGAATTTGAATACGGTATTTTTGCCGTAAGTGGAAGTGCCATTATTGAAGGGCAGCAAATTAAGAGTAATGAATTAGTTTATTTAGGCAAAAATATAACAGAAATTTCTATAGAGCTAGCTTCAGATAGCCATATTCTATTACTGGGTGGTGAGCCTTTAAATGAGTCAGTACTAATGTGGTGGAATTTTATTGGTCGAACTAAAGCCGATATTCATGCCGCAGTTGAGGAGTGGAACCAAGGAAACCTACGTTTTGGCCGTGTTTATAACGATGAGCGCGAGCCAACACCGGCTCCAATTATGCCATAATCAATTTAAGTAACTCCTTTATTATTATTTTAAAAAAAGGAGTTACAGTCATTGTTATTGTTTATTATTTTTTCGTATTTATATTTGTCTTTAGCCGAAAATGGCTTTGAATTTAATTTAAGACTCGTTTTATACTCAGTTTATGAGTTCATAACCTGACTTTTATCGAAAAACTGATAATATGTATACAAAAGGCTATTTTTAAGTCAAAGCAAGCCGTAGCAGTTAGAGGTAGACGATAGAAATGAGTAAAAAATACCCATTGGGAATCGTTTGTTTAAGTTTATTCCCTGTTTCTTTTGTATCATTAGCGTTTCAAGAACAGCAATATAACCCAGTCGTATTTAATCTGGCTCAACTTTATGATTTCAATCCTGTCAGAGGTGCTGTTAAGCAAATAAAATCAGTTGTTTATAATGAAGATAAATCAATTAATTATGAATCAATGTTAAAAATTGGTCATGATGGTTGTGTGGAAAGTTTTACTTTTGATCAAAAGAAAGATGAGTATTTAAATGGTGCTCATAACTATCTTTTTGTAAAGCGAGTTAAAAATAAATTGGTTGGTAGGGATGTTAGTGGTCCTGTCGAAATGGTGATAGGTGATAACTGTCAAATAATGTCTAAAAAAGATTCAAATGGTGAATTAATCTACCAATATAACCAAGATGGCATTATTGCTGGCTCATTGCTTGCTGATACGAAAAAACAATATAGCAAAAATGATTATAATGAATTTAAACTTCCAACAACGATAAAATATTTTAAAGATAATGCACTCATCTCCGAGACTATAGTCACTTATGGGAAAGATATGAATAAGCCGTTTGATCATACGATGGATATCCGTGCATTGGGACAAACAATATTATTAGTCAATTCTAAGTGCGATTATAATGCTAAAAATATTGCCTATAAATGCAACTTTATTTTAAATCTTAACTCGAATGGTAATAATATTAAATTACTAAAAAATAGTATTACTGAAGTCGACTTTTATTAAATATAGGAGATGTTTAATGGCTATTTCTGCAAGAAATCAACTTACAGGTGTTGTTGAGTCGGTTGTTGTTGGCTCAGTAAATGATGAAATTATTTTAAATTTAGGTAATGGAGAAAGCATTGCTGCCATCATCACTAAAAACAGCACTGAACAGTTAGGATTAGAAAAAGGCAAGCAAGCAGTTGCGGTGATTAAAGCACCTTGGGTTGTTCTTGTTTCTGATGCACAAGAGTACCAATTTTCAGCACGTAACCAATTCAATGGCAAGGTAGAGTCTATTGAAAAAGGCAGTGTAAACTCAGTCGTTAATTTAAAAACGGATGCAGGAACATTATTATCAGCAGTAGTAACGAATAACAGTACAATTGAAATGGGGTTAGCAGTGAACAGCAAAGTTACTGCGATAGTTAAAGCCTCTTCGGTTATTTTAGCAACCAAAAAATAACTATATCCTTATTTTATAGCAAGGCTGTCATTGCGAATGAAGTGGTGGCCTTTTCTATTTCTGGCATGAAATTAAGAGCTGCTTAGTATTTAATATCTTAATTTTTTTACCTTTTTTCTCAATCAATTTATCACTGACGAGTTTAGATAGTGTTCGATTTAATTGCCTAACGGAGACGCCTAGCATTGCAGCTAAAGAGTCACGATTTTCTAATTGAAAACTTTCTCCATTCTGCTTTTCAGCAAAAGTAAGATAGCGTCTTAATTTATATTCAACTGAATATGATGCACTGGAGTGTAACTGTGATGTGTTATAAAGCTTTTTGCTAAGGTGCTGACAGATAAATTGCAAAAATAATGGAGCGTAAATTTCTTTTTTTCGGATCATAGATAAAGGTAGTGCAAGCAAGTCTGCATCTGTAACTGCCTGGATCGTATTATAGATACGGTCATTTTCAAGGTTACTTTGAAAAAGTTCTAAATCACCAATGATAGAAAATGCATTTTCAAATGAAAAAATGACTTTGCAACCGTTAGTTTCATAACGTTCAATTTGCAATTTTCCGCAAACAAGGAAGTAAAGGTGGCTGATTTGGCTATCTTGAAATATTAAATATTCTTTGGCCTTTATGTGGATAAGTTTTGTTTTTTTGAGAGTTTCGTCAGAAATGATTTTATCAAGTTGATGATGAGTAATAAATTCTGCACGCTTTATTGTAGAGTTTATTGCTTTCATTTTTATAACCATTTTCGCTTGAAATTATACTTAAATCATACTCGTTTTTTTCATTTAAAAAAGGACATATGTCCTTTTTTAAATGGTAGTAACCTTGCTAGTTTATTAAAAAATAACTCGCAGGATATTAACATGAAAGTACCTTTAAAACCGTCAAGCGTATTTACTAAAAGCATAAAAACAGCAATTAACGTTATGCCAAAAATTGAACTACACGTGCATTTAGATACATGTTTAAGTTATTCTTATGTTAAACAAACCATCCCAACACTAACGTTTAATGAGTTTAAACAAGGCTTTATTGCACCAGTAAGATGCGAAGATCTTGGCGATTTTCTACGTTGCATTAAACCTCAACTTAATATATTACAGACAAAATCTGCTATTGGACTCGCTGTTGATGATTTGTTTGAGCAATTAAAAATGGATAATGTAATTTATACAGAAATTCGGTTTGCTCCTTTATTACATACTCAACAAGGTCTTTCAAGCCGAGAGGTTGTCGATATAACATTAGATGCGATTAATTCGGCAGTTGTAAAGTACGAAATAGAAGCTGGCTTGATTTTGTGTACTTTGAGGCATTTTACTGCCTCTCAGAGTCTTGAAACGGCAAAATTAGTTGTAGAATATCAATCTCGTGGTGTTGTAGCACTAGATTTAGCTGCAGATGAGGCTCGCTTTTCATTAGACAATCATGAAACCGCATTTAACTATGTCAGAGAGCACGGCGGCAATGTTATCGCACATGCTGGTGAGGCTTTAGGCTATGAAAGCGTGATTGAAACATTAGATAAGCTAAATGTTTCGCGTATAGGACATGGAGTTAGAAGTATTGAGAATTCAAATACGATTGAAAAGCTCAAAGTGTTAAATGTATTACTTGAAGTTTGCCCAAGTTGCAATTTGGTGTGCAATGTCTTTGATAGTATCGAAAACCACCCTATTAATAAGTTGAAACAGCAGGGCGTTAAATTAAGCATAAATACAGATGCGCGAACAGTTGCGGATGTAACATTAAATAAAGAGTACCAATTATTGCATGATATATTTGGTTGGGGTATTGCTGACTTTACTGAGTGTAATGTAAATGCATTACTGGCGAGTTTTATTGCAGAAGAAAAAAGAGCATTGTTAATGGAAAAGCTACTAAACTAATAGGGCTGATAGAAAAAGAAGGAGGGCTTTATCCTCCTTCGCTATTGTGATTAATTATATGTAATACCATGCAAACTCCAATGATGAGTAATCTCTCTAATGATTAATAAAAAAGCACTGAATTCGCTATTTGTTGGCAATTGTGTTGAATGAATGGGGCTACCATTAATCACATCGACCAATTCATTAAAAGCATCTTCAATTTGCGATGTTGTGATAAAGCTACCATTAATATGCCTACTTTCTATCAGTAAACTTAATTTTTTATCATGACTAAAAAGCAATATTTCCCCTGTAGGGAGCTGTTTTTTTATCGGAATAATCGCGTTTTCGATATGTTCAATTGCCATTTCAGCTTCATAAGCTGTAATAGGGGAATGCTGAAACTTAAAGCCATTAAAGCTCTTAATGCCAATAGGTAAAATTATTTTATCCGATAGGTAAGATAAAGTGGCTTCATTGTCTTTAATATCCAATTGAATATGATTTTTCATTGTGGCCTCATTCATATATTATGATTTCATCATGCTACGCTGGTTAGTATTATCTGTATAGTAAATCCATTAATGTGAATGAATTGTTAATGTGTTACCCAGCACGGTAATGAGTATAAATTGAAAATTCCCATCCCATGATGGGCTAAAATTCAGCCTTTGCTCATCAGCGAAAATAAAATGTAATGAAACGATAAAGTTGATTGTATTATCTTTTTAATTTACACTATTTTTGCAATATAACAACATGATTAAAGCTGGAAAAGTATTTTCTAATTTATAGAATAATAAAGGTTAAATTTTAACTTCGAGTTATGCTATAAATAGATGAGTTAAAATTATCTATTTATAACAGGGTGAGCTTATGTCAGAAATAAGAATTGTTGCAACAGTAATTGCAAAAGATAATGAAGTTGATTTTGTGAAAGCAGCAACTAAATCAATTGTTGAGCCAAGCAATAAGGATGAAGGTTGTCTTCAGTATGAATTACACCAAGATAATGCTAATCCAAACATTTTTATTTTCTTTGAGATTTGGAAGGACCAAAAATCATTAGATAAACATAATGGAACACAACATTTGAAAGACTTTATTAAGAAAATAGAAGATAAAATTGATTCATTAGATGTGAAATTAATAAGCAAAATTGCATAATATTAATTAATAATGACTAAATAATAAAAAGGAATACAAATGTATTCCTTTTTAAGTTGATTATCCAAAAATTTCGGTGAGATGTGCTTTGTAATCATTGATGTATTTTTCAATATTAGGCTCTTTGATCACGTCATTAACCATAAAGGTTGGGAATTTTTTCAATCCGAGAAATTGTTGTGATTTATGAAAGGCAAAATAGACACCATCGACACCTCGACCATCAAAAAAATTATCAAACTCATCAAATGCATCAAGAGGAGCATTCCAAGTAACGGAAAGCATATATTTTCTTCCATGAAGTAGGCCTCCAGTACCATATTGCTTGTTTGGATCTTGGCGAGTGCGGCCATCATTTGCATATAAATGGCCGTGACCGAGGGTATAAACGTCATCCATATATTTTTTTACCATCCAAGGCATCATCATCCACCAGCTAGGCATTTGGTAAATAATCGTATCCGCCCAAAGAAATTTTTTAACTTCATTTTCGGAATCGTAGCCCGACTCAATATGCGTTTCTTGAATAGTGTGCCCTAACTTACTTAGCGTGGTTTTGGCTACATCATGTAACGTACGATTAAGTTGGCCTGCCGAGTGAGCAAATGTTTGCCCACCATTGAGAAGAAGAATTTTCATTTGTATTGCCTTATTCGTTAATTGCTAAGTTATATTTAGGCTAACAAACTAAAATAAATATGAAAAGTAGAGTAATAAAATGTAATTTATTATTTTCATGGTATTATTATCTTATTTAATAATTTGATTAGGCGAAGTTTAGTCAAATGTCTCTATAAAGACTATTTTTATAGTTAAAGCTATTAATAATAGGGATTATTGATTTTTTAGCAAAAGTCTATTGAGCTTATGGCTATTTTTCTCTGCATTATCCCATCGTATTCTTTGTCGTATTCAAATTGTTGCAGTAATTATGGGGTAGTTCGTAGCGAATGAACATGGACTATCCAAATAATTACCCGTGAAGCTTAATGTAAAAAATTTAAGAAAGGTAACACAATGACTATTCCTGTAATTGGTGTGGGTACATTCCGTTTAAAAGATGATGTGGTGATTGCTTCAGTAAAAAATGCATTAGATGTTGGGTACCGCGCCGTTGATACTGCACAAATTTATGAGAATGAAGCTGCGGTTGGGCAGGCTATTGCAGAAAGCGGCGTTGAACGCAGCGAGCTTTATATCACAACAAAAATTTGGATTGAGAATTTAAGCAAAGATAAGCTCATCCCAAGTCTGAAACAAAGTTTAAGTGATCTACAAATGGATTATGTGGATTTAACACTAGTGCATTGGCCATCTCCAAATGATGCTGTTTCTGTTGAAGAGTTCATGCAAGCATTATTGGAAGCGAAAAAACAAGGTTTAACACGTGAAATTGGTATTTCTAATTTCACTATTCCATTAATGGAAAAAGCAATCGCGGCAGTCGGCGTTGAAAATATTGCGACAAACCAAATCGAGCTTTCACCTTATCTGCAAAACAAAAAAGTCGTTGAGTGGGCAAAACAACACAATATCCATATTACTTCTTATATGACATTAGCGTATGGCAAAGCATTAAAGGATGAGGTTATTGCGAGTATTGCACAGAAACATAATGCAACATCTGCTCAGGTTATTTTAGCGTGGGCGATTGGTGAAGGGTATTCTGTTATTCCATCATCAACAAAACGTGAAAATTTATTAAGTAACTTGCAAGCAACTCAATTACAGTTAGATAGTGACGATAAAGCGGCGATTGCAGCATTAGATTGTAATGACCGTTTAGTTAGCCCAGAAGGTTTAGCGCCAAACTGGGACTAACTGATTATTCTATATGCTCAGAGGCTAAAATTTGTTATGGCCTCTGAATTTCTGCAAGATATTGAGTTAAGCTATCAATAAAAACCCGAATACGCTGGCTGACAACGCGGTCACTGTAATACACGGCATGGAATGGTAAAGGAATAGGCTGCAATTCATCTTTTAATACTTCGACAAATTGGCCATTTTGAATATCTTTATTCACCATAAAGTCAGACAAACATGCAATCCCATTTCCAGCTAAACAAAGCTGTCTTAGGGTCTCTCCGCTATTTGATGATATCCCTGCAGTAATTTCCATTAGTTGCCCATCAATGCCTTTAACTGGCCACATATTTAGTGATACGGGTTCAGTAAAGGTTAAGCATGTATGATGCAAAAGATCTTGAGGGTATTTAGGTTCATCATGTTGTTCCAGATAATTTGGAGACGCAATAATCTTGCGGTAACTCTTAAATAATGGGCGAGCACGTAAGCTGGAGTCGGTGAGATGTCCTGCTCGAATTGCAACATCAACTTTCCGTTCAATTAAATTAACAAAGGTTTCCGATGAAACTAACGACAAATGAATGTCTGGATATTGTTTGCGAAAAATAGCAACAAAAGGGATTAATATATGCAATACAATCGGTGTTGCTGCATCAATTCGTAATAGGCCTTTTGGAGAGCTTTGTGTGTCATATAATTCATCTTCTGCCGCTTGCATTTCTTGCAAGATAATTTTCATGCGTTGAAAATAAATTTCGCCCTCTGCAGTTAAGTCAATTTGCCTAGTGGTACGGTTAAGCAAATTGACCCCCAGTTTTTCTTCCAATTTTTTGACGATTCGGCTCACTGCTGAATTTGCTAAATTAAGTTTAGCAGCCGCTTTACTAAAACTTTTTTGTTCTACCACTTCTATATATACACGGGCTTCTTCAGATGTTGCTCTCATAATAATTTTATTAGCCAATAAGATGATAGAAAAGGTGATTATTATAGTAACAGCAATAGGTCTTAAAATTTAAACTAAAAATTTAGGAGCATGGAGCTTGGTTTGATTTTTAACCTAATCATATTAACTTATGGCTTATCGATATTTTTTAAAAGAATTTTTAATGCTTCAGTATAATTTTCTTGTGCATTGCATATTCTTTCATCTGCGTGATGTTCATTACGTAAGAGAGTGGATGTTGCTAATGCTTCACCGTGAGTATAGTCGATGAGAATATACCCCCGCTGGGTTGCTTGTTGTGTTGATAACCCTAGCTCAGTGAGTAACTGAATTAACTCATTAGTTATGCGAGTGGCTTGCTCAGGAAATAATGCGGAAGTATTAAATATTGCTAACGTAATTTGTGGGTACTGAATCACCTTTTCTCGATATTGGCATAGAAGGCTTTCTATTTTAGGAAAAGTGCCCGTGACATCAGTAACATTAATACAGTGATAAAGGGTGTTACCAATGGCCTTAATTAGCGTGTTTTTATCGGTAAAATAATGGTAAAGAGCCATCGGACTGATTGTCATTTCCTTAGCAATCAGTCGCATGGATAATTGTTCAATTCCTTTTTCATCTAATATCTCTATTGCCTTTGCAATAATATTTTCAGAGGAAATATTGAGTTGTTGTGCTTTCGGACGACCTGGTTTTCGCTCCGTCATTTTACTATCTCATAATGGGATTGAATAAGCCCTGAAGGGAAGCTTTGAGTATTTAAATGCTTGAGCAAGATATCTTGAGGTAGTGGGCCAAATAACGGGCGTCCTTCACCTAATAAAATAGGAATTTTAGTGATAATAAGGTCATGAACTAGCCCTTGCTTTAAAAAGGATTGAATGACTTGTCCACCATCGATATAAACACGTTTACAGCCTTCAGACTCTAATATTTGCATGACTTGCTCTGGCGCCTGGCTTGAAAAACGCACCTTACCGGCTAAATGCTCAGGAACGGGTTGCAGTGTGAGTGTGGATGAAAGAATCACAATAGGTTGCTCATAGGGCCAAGGCATGAAGCCGCAAACGGTTTCAAATGTCCCTCGCCCCATAATGATTGCATCGATGTTATTGATGAAGTTTTCGTAGCCATGATTTTCATCAGGAAAATCTTGTTGTACAAGCCACTCAATATCACCATTTTTTCGGGCAATATAACCATCTAGGCTGGTTGCTATAAAGACATGTCCTGAAATCATATTAATACCTATTAAAATTATTATACACTGTATAATAATGGGTGTGATGGTAAAAATACAGGTGATATTGTGCTCTTGTATGGAATTTGTTGAATTATTGATAAAAATTCTACAAAATATAGAGTAAGGCTGAGTTGTTCATAGGGCTCGTCAGTGTTTATGTTAACCTTGGCGTTTTTTATGTCTTACCGGTTGCAAGACGTATTTCACTGATATTAGTGAAAACCACATAACAGTGTTGATGAAATTTGCTAATATCAACGTGATATTTATGGGGGCTATTTTGAATGGGTTTTTATGTCGATAAAAATTATTGCTTTATTCTTTATCACTGCGTTGGCTGAAATTGCAGGCTGTTACTTTCCTTATCTTTGGATGAAAAAGCAAGGTGGGGCTTGGTTATTGATCCCTGCGGCGTTAAGTTTAATGCTATTTGTCTGGTTATTGACATTGCATCCGGAAGCAAGTGGCCGAATTTATGCTACTTATGGCGGGATATATATTGCCACCGCATTAGTTTGGCTGAAAGTGGTTGATGGTGTGCCTCTTACCGTGACTGACTGGGTAGGCGCTCTAGTTGTGCTCTTTGGTGCAGGGATCATAATTAGTGGTTGGAAATAGACGATAGTGTTATCACGTCACCTTGAAAAAAAATATTTGTTTATTTTAAGATGACGTGGCATTTAAGGCGATCACAAAATTATTCCTTTATGTTTATTTCATCAGATAAATACTAAATCTATATTTAAATTAAATTTAAAATTTATTTTTTCTAAGAAATAGACGTATCCTATTTTACGAAATGTTAATTGAAATGGAATTTAACTAAAATAGTTTAAATGTAACATTTGATCCAAATCAATTTAACAATAAATACTCTATTGGTAGTAATTTTAATTGATGTTTAACTACTCAGTTAATATTAATTAAACTTTTATTTTCACTTTCATTGATTTTAGGCAATATCTAATCATATTAGGCTGCTATTCTCTCATCGATTTATACAAAAAATATAAAGAGGTAGCAATGAACGTTAGTCGCAGAAAGTTTTTTAAAATCTGCGCTGGCGGGATGGCAGGTACAACTGTAGCTGCGTTAGGTTTTATGCCTGGAATGGCAATAGCTAATGTACGTGAATATAAATTACTTCGCTCTAAAGAGACGCGTAATACTTGTACCTACTGTTCTGTCGGTTGTGGATTACTAATATATAGCATGGGCGATGGCGCCATGAATGCTAAATCCGCGATATTCCATGTCGAAGGTGACTCAGACCACCCGGTAAACCGTGGTGCTTTATGCCCTAAAGGGGCTGGCCTGCTCGATTATATCCAAAGCGAAAATCGTTTACGTTATCCTGAATATAGAGCGCCAGGCTCTGATAAGTGGGAACGCATTAGTTGGAATGATGCTTTCACCCGCATTGCACGCTTGATGAAAGATGATCGCGATGCGAATTTCATCGAAAAAAATGCGGAAGGAACAATGGTAAACCGTTGGTTATCAACAGGGATGCTTTGTGCATCTGCTGCCAGTAACGAAACGGGAATGTTGACACAAAAATTCGCCAGATCGCTAGGTATGCTAGCGGTTGATAACCAAGCGCGTGTCTGACACGGACCAACGGTAGCAAGTCTTGCTCCAACATTTGGTCGCGGTGCGATGACCAACCACTGGGTTGATATCAAAAATGCCGATGTTGTCGTCGTTATGGGCGGTAATGCTGCGGAAGCACACCCTGTTGGGTTCCGCTGGGCAATTGAAGCGAAAAATAATAATGATGCCACACTGATTGTCATAGACCCGCGTTTTACGCGTACCGCATCAGTTGCTGACCATTATGTCCCAATCCGTTCAGGTACCGATATTACCTTTTTATCGGGCGTTTTGCTGTACCTGATTGAAAATCAAAAAATTAATGCTGAATATGTTCAGAACTACACTAATGCATCGTTGATTGTTAGAGATGATTTTGATTTTAACGATGGCTTATTTAGTGGTTATGACGCTGATAAGCGCAGTTATGACAAAACCAGCTGGAATTATAAGTTTGATGAAAATGGTCACGCATTACGCGATGACACATTACAAGACCCACGTTGCGTGTGGAATTTACTTCACAAGCACGTGTCACGTTATACACCTGATATTGTTGAACAAATTTGTGGAACACCAAAAGCAGACTTCTTGAAGGTTTGTGAAATCTTAGCGACAACAAGCGCGGCAGACAAAGCCGGGACTTTCTTGTATGCGTTAGGTTGGACACAACATACTGTTGGCGCACAAAATATTCGTACCATGGCTATGATCCAGTTACTGCTAGGTAACATGGGGGTTGCTGGTGGTGGTGTGAACGCGTTACGCGGGCACTCGAATATTCAAGGCTTAACAGATTTAGGGTTACTATCAACCAGTTTGCCAGGTTACCTGACACTACCTTCTGAAAAACATCAGAACATTGAAAGCTACCTTACTGCGAATACGCCAAAAGCAACATTGCCAAATCAGGTGAATTTTTGGAGCAACTATCCTAAGTTCTTCGTGAGTTTGATGAAGTCTTTCTATGGGGATTCCGCTCAAGCTGAGAACCAATGGGGTTATGACTGGTTACCTAAATGGGACCAAGCTTATGATGTAATGAAGTATTTTGACATGATGAGCAAGGACCAAGTGACTG
The DNA here is from genome assembly GCF_028480685.1 of Providencia sp. PROV174. Taxonomy (NCBI): domain Bacteria; kingdom Pseudomonadati; phylum Pseudomonadota; class Gammaproteobacteria; order Enterobacterales; family Morganellaceae; genus Providencia; species Providencia sp. PROV174. The sequence goes on along the minus strand of NZ_JAMPOT010000009.1, from coordinate 477,928 downwards.
GCTATATCTGTCAAGGGTTTAACCCAGTAGCGTCATTCCCTGATAAAAATAAAGTGGTTAGCTGCCTTAGTAAACTGAAGTACCTGATTGTTGTCGACCCATTAGTCACTGAAACGGCTAATTTCTGGCAAAATCATGGTGAGATGAATGACGTTGATACGGCTTCGATTCAAACCGAAGTGTTCCGTTTACCATCCACTTGTTTTGCGGAAGAAGATGGTTCGATAGCCAACTCAGGCCGTTGGTTACAATGGCACTGGCAAGCGGCAGATGCTCCAGGCGAAGCGCGTAACGATGGCCAAATATTGACCGGTATTCTGTATAAGATCCGTGAATTGTATGAAAAAGAAGGCGGCCAAGGCCAAGATCCTCTGATGCAAATGAAATGGAATTATAAGCAGCAATTCCATCCTGAATCAGAAGAAGTGGCGAAAGAAAACAACGGTGTTGCGCTGGTTGATCTTTATGATGCCGACGGCAATTTACAAGCGAAAAAAGGCGAGCTACTCAGCTCATTTGCTTTATTGCGTGCAGATGGTTCAACGGCGTCTTCTTGCTGGATTTATACCGGTAGTTGGACTGAGAAAGGCAACCAGATGGCAAATCGTGATAATAGCGACCCATCCGGAATCGGTAACACACTGGGTTGGGCATGGGCATGGCCTCTGAACCGCCGTGTGATCTATAACCGAGCTTCTTGTGACACCCAAGGTAAACCGTGGAATAAAGACCGCATGCTTATCGAGTGGAATGGTAAAAAATGGGTCGGTAATGATATTCCTGACTTTAATGCTTCTGCTCCTGAAGTAGGAACTGGGCCATTCATCATGCAACCAGAAGGTTTAGGTCGTTTATTTGCTATCGATAAGATGGCAGAAGGGCCATTCCCTGAGCACTATGAGCCATTTGAAACACCACTTGGCACTAACCCGTTGCACCCGAATGTAGTTTCTAACCCAGCGGCGCGGATTTTTGATGAAGACAAGAAACGTCTTGGTGACCACAAAGATTTCCCTTATGTCGGAACTACATACCGTTTAACAGAGCATTTCCACACATGGACCAAGCATGCTCGCTTGAACGCGATTGCCCAGCCAGAGCAATTTGTTGAAATCAGCGAAACATTAGCGAAAGCCAAAGGAATTGCGTTAGGCGATAAGGTCAAAGTCAGCAGTAAACGTGGGTTTATCAAGGCAGTTGCGGTTGTCACTCCTCGATTACAAACGCTGATGGTGGATGGAAAACCAATTGAAACAGTTGGACTACCTATTCACTGGGGCTTTGAAGGTGCGACTCAAAAAGGGTTTATCACCAATACGTTAACGCCGTCTGTCGGCGATGCTAACTCTCAGACACCTGAGTATAAGGCATTCTTAGTTAACATTGAGAAGGCGTAAGGGAGGGAACATGTCCATGCAATCTCAAGACATTATTAAACGTTCCGCGACCAATAGCATTACGCCTCCGCCACAAGCGCGTGATGATAAGCTTGAAGTCTGTAAGCTCATTGATGTGTCGTCTTGTATCGGCTGTAAAGCTTGTCAAGTGGCATGTTCTGAGTGGAATGATATCCGTGATGAAGTTGGCCATTGCGTTGGAGTTTATGATAACCCAACGGATTTAAGCGCAAAATCATGGACGGTGATGCGTTTTAGCGAAACCACTGAAATGGGTAAACTAGAGTGGTTGATCCGCAAAGATGGCTGTATGCACTGTACCGACCCAGGATGTTTGAAATCTTGCCCATCAGCAGGAGCAATCATTCAGTACGCAAATGGTATTGTGGATTTTCAATCAGAGCACTGTATTGGTTGTGGTTATTGTATCGCAGGTTGCCCATTCAACATTCCTCGATTAAATCCAAAAGACAATCGAGTGTACAAGTGTACTTTGTGTGTTGATAGGGTGAGTGTTGGTCAAGAGCCAGCATGTGTGAAAACCTGTCCAACGGGGGCTATCCGTTTCGGTACGAAAAAAGAAATGTTGGAATACGGTGCAGAGCGCGTAACGAAATTACAAAATCGGGGATATGCGCAAGCGGGAATTTATGATCCTGAAGGTGTGGGTGGTACGCATGTTGTTTATGTGCTTCACCATGCTGACAAACCTGAACTGTATCATGGCCTGCCTAAAGACCCACAAATTGATACACCAATCAATCTGTGGCAGGGCATCTTGAAACCACTTTCTGTCGTTGGATTTATCGCGACCTTTGCAGGGTTGATTTTCCACTATGTGGGAATTGGTCCAAACAAAGAAGTGAGTGATGAAGAGGAGAAAGATGACCATGAGTAAGAAAAGCAAAATGATTGTGCGGACAAAGTTTATTGATCGCGCGTGTCACTGGACGGTTGTCATCAGCTTCTTCTTGGTTGCTTTGTCGGGGATCGCGTTATTTTTCCCAACATTGAAATGGTTGACGGAAACCTTTGGTACGCCGCAAATGGGACGGATTTTACATCCCTTTTTTGGTGTGTTGATTTTCGTCGTGCTGATGTTTATGTTTGTTCGCTTTGTGAAACACAATATTCCAGATAAGCAAGACTTACCTTGGATTAAAAATATTGTCGAAGTATTGAAGGGTAATGAACATGAAGTGGCTGATGTCGGTAAATATAACGCCGGTCAAAAAATGATGTTCTGGAGCATCATGAGCCTGATTTTTGTGCTCTTGATAACTGGTATTATCATTTGGCGCCCTTATTTTGCACATTTATTCCCAATGTGGGTTGTGCGGTGGGGGTTATTGATTCATGCCGTTGCTGCGATTGTATTGATCCATGCCATTTTAATTCATATGTACATGGCATTCTGGGTTAAAGGTTCAATCAACGGAATGATCGAAGGGAAAGTTAGCCGCCGTTGGGCGCGAAAACATCACCCTCGTTGGTACCGTGATGTAGAAGCGAAAGAAGCCAAAGCCGAAGCTGAAAGTAAAAAATAATTTACGCAGTAGGTGCTAAATAACATTAAGCCATCACATTGTGATGGCTTAGTTTGTTGACAAAGCGGGATAAAAGCGTGGTTTTTCCCGCTTTGTGTTATCAGCCGAAAATCAATAAATTGATTTTCCTAATCTATTTTCAAAACCTATTAGATTTGCAGCTAAACATAATATGTTTGGCTGCAAATCTGAGCCATCACATTGTGATGGCTTTTTTGTGGGCATTTTTGTCTGAATAGTTTCTTATTGATGAGACTTGTTTAAAAAGTCACTGGCCTTGATGCGATACAACACATGCTCTTGCAACCAATGGCCATCAGGGAGTGCTGGGTGATAAAAGTTATTTAGTTGTTTTATCATTCCTAGTCTTTTCATTACGGATTCTGATGGTGAATTAACCACTGCCGTAAATGCAACCAGTTCGGGCAGATTTAGTTTATCAAAAGCGTATTCGATGACACGACTCGCTCCTTCAGTGGCGTAGCCATGATGCCAATATTCCGGTAACAAACGCCAACTTAATTCGACACAAGGTGAAAAAGGGAGTGTTGCTGAAGGAATATTTAAGCCGATAAACCCAATGAATTGTTTATTGGATTTTAATTCAACAGCCCATAATCCCCATCCCCCTTGTTGAGTAAATTTATCTATGATGGTTTGCATAAATTGTGCATTTTGCTGCTCATTAAGCACCGAAGGAAAATAATGCATGACATCGGGATGGCTATTCATTTGGTAAAGTAATTGCTTGTCTTCTTCTTGCCATCCACGCAGCCGTAAACGCGTTGTTTCTAATTCAATGATTTTCATAACTACTTCTTATCAAGACGCATATGAAGAATAGGGAATGGATTACCTTCGCCGTCTAATTCAGAACGTGCATATTGTGTAAAACCCATATGTTGATAGAACCCGATAGCTTGAGGATTTTGTTCGTTAACATCCAACTCAGTAATGCCTAAGGTATCAATGGCATATTGAAGCAGTTTTTTCCCTGTACCTTGGCCTCTACTTTCTTGGGAAATAAACAACATTTCAAGGCGGTGTTTATCGCACCCTAGAAAACCGGTCATATTGCCTACGCTATCGAATGTCACAAAAACAGCTAAATGCGGTAAATAAATATCTTTGATAGCAATTTTTAGTTCAGCAATTTTTTCTTCAGTTAAAAAATGGTGAGTTGCTCTCACTGAAGACTCCCAAACACGAATAATATCATCATCGTGTGCACGTGTTGCGCTTTGGACTATCATTATATTATCTCCGTGTATTGACTGGAAAATCTTAACTTCTCGTTTTTTTATGTCAATCGTTTGTTTTTAGTTTACCTTAAGGTTGTTTTTGAGATATTTATCGCAGAAAAAAAAGTCAACTTCGTCATTATTAGATAAGTTGCGGTGTGATTGTTCGCTGAGTTCTTTATATAGCGATGAACGTATTTTTCTTTGTTGCTTTAATTGTAGGGGTATATTAATGAAATATAAATTGCTAACTCTCTGTTTATCTACGGCATTATTAACACCTATTGCACCTGTATTAGCGAGTACAGATAGCAAAACAGATATGGTTTTAGATCAAGTTTTAGTCCTTAGCCGCCATAATTTACGTACACCTATCGTAAATACCGGTATTCTTACTGAAGTAACTGATAAAAAATGGCCTGCATGGGATGCACAAAGTGGTTATCTCACTACTAAAGGCGGCGCACTTGAAGTCTACATGGGGCATTATTTTAGGGAGTGGATCGACCAAAACAAATTACTTGCAGATGAACTGTGTCCAACAAGTAATGAGGATGTATATCTTTATACAAATAGTCTCCAAAGAACGATAGCAACTGCCCAATTCTTTGCTGCAGGCGCATTTCCAGGATGCAAGGTAAGTATTCATCATCAGCCTGAAATTGGTAAAATGGACCCTGTTTTTAACCCAATTATTACCAATGCCTCCCCTGAATTTAAACAGCAGGCTCTCGCTGAGATGGAGCAATATTTTAAAGGGCTATCACTGACTGCGGGTTATGAAGAGTTAGATAGTGTACTGAATATTCAAGATTCTCAAAAATGTAAAACAGACAAATTATGTAATTTAAATAGCCCAAAAAACAGCTTTATTATTGAAGCCGAAAAAGAACCGGGCGTTAGTGGTCCATTAAAAATTGCAAATTCAGCGGTGGATGCGATAGACCTTCAATATTATGAAGGGTTTCCTGCAAATGAAGTGGCTTGGGGGCTTGTGAATACCCCTGAAAAATGGAAAAAACTGAATACGTTAAAAAATGCTTACCAAGAAACGTTATTTACGCCAAAAATCATTGCAAAAAATGTTGCTCATCCAATACTCAATTATATCGATAAAGGCTTTGTTTCGGTCGATAAAGGAGAAACAGCAAAATTTATATTCTTAGTCGGTCATGACTCGAATATTGCGTCACTAATGTCAGCAATGGATTTTAAACCGTATCAATTACCAGAGCAGTATGAACATACCCCGATTGGGGGTAAATTGGTGTTCCAACGCTGGACTGATAAGCAAGCAAATAAAGATTTTATGAAAGTAGAATATGTCTACCAAACTGCAGACCAGCTTAGGGATAATACATATTTATCATTACAAACACCGCCTAAACATGTCACATTAGAGCTAAAAGGGTGCCCAATTGATAAAAGCGGCTATTGTTATTGGGAAGATTTTCAAAAAGTCATGGCGACAGCCTTAGAACAGTAATCACGGTATATTGATGCCCTACTAACTTGAGTAGGGCATCATTTTTTGGGAAGATAGCGAAATTATATATTGGGTTTATTAATATCTTATGTGGACAAAATAGTCACTATGCCTATTCAGTTTTTTCAGCTAAATCAAATTGCTACCGCAGATCTTATCGCATTGAATACTCATCCAGCTGTACTTGAACATATGCCTTTAGGGAGCAGCCATTTCGATGAACAGGCCTGCCAGCAGTGGGTCGCAGGAAAAAAGCTGCATTGGGAGCAACATGGCTATGGAGTATGGGCCATTATGATTGATGACCAATTTGCCGGCTGGGGAGGGTTACAAAATGAAGCGGGTGATGCAGATTTAGCTTTAGTGTTACATCCTAAGTTTTGGGGAAAGGGAAAATCTATTGTTAAGAATATTATTAATAAAGCTTTTACATCACTGAAGGTTGAGTCAGTTACAATACATTTACCGTTAACTCGCAAGAAGATATCCGCGATTTTACGTTATGGTTTTACTGAAGAACTCATTGTTGATTTTGATGGTATTCCTTTTAAGCGTTATAGATTAAGCCATTCATCAGTTTTATAGCATAAAAAAACCCCGCTAAAAAAGCAGGGCGTGAAAATCACGAAAATGTTTATGAGCCTTTAATTTACCCTAAATGAACACATAAATAGCCCTATAAAGTGTATGTCTTTGCTGTTTTTTGTAACAATCATTAAGGCTAAACCTTTTATTTGTAAAATGGGTTTGCTTAAGCTTCAAATAGTACTTTAGTCTTTATTATCTAACCACTAATACACTGGTTTTTGCATAACGAACTACTGAGGCGGCATTAGAACCCAGCAAATAGGTTGACATACTCGGGCGGCGTGAGCCTAATAAAATAATATCGGCGTTGATATCTTCTGCGGTTGCCAAAATTTCGTCTTTAACAGAACCAACGGTTGCTTTCGCCTTTATTTTATCTGCTGGGATATCAAATAGTTTAATTTTTTCTTTTAATTCGGTAAGAATAATTTCAGCTTGCTTTTCATCGTCAGGGAAGTCCCCTGGTAAGATGGTGCCACCATAGCGTAAGTAGTTTGAAATTGGTGCGGTTACGGCAAGAAAGTGCACTGTTGCATCATTCAATTTTTGTAGCGAATTAACATGAGGAACTAATAAATTAGTGAGAGCATCTTCGGTTACATCGATCGGAACTAAAATTGTATTGTACATAATATCTCCCTTTCTCTTTTATATTATAAGTTTAGAACAATATCATACATTGTGAAATTGATTATTAATAGTAATGAATTTATTGGTGGAAGGGTGTGAGCAAGTAGCCGTAATAAGATTTTTCATCAAAAAAAGAGGGGGACCTGATGCCATTATAATGAATAACATCAGGTAAAATGCAGGAAATATTGGGGTAGATTTATTTTTTTACGCAAGCTTCTTTTAAGCCAGCTTTGCAGGCTTGAGCTAGATATTCAGCTGCAGATTTTTCATTGATTTCAATTCCTTCACCACTTTCTAGCATTCTACCGACTTGGTATTGTGCGGGTGGAAATTTTTTATCAGCAGATTTTTTGAACCATTCAAAAGCCGTAATATAATTTTGTTTTACACCAATACCTTGATAGTAAAACTGGCCCATATAATTTTGGGCTTCAACATTGCCTTTATTGGCTGATTTTTCGAATAGATCCATCGCTGTTTCAAGGTTAGCCTCAACGCCATTACCATTTAAATACATGTCCCCTAGAAACAACTGAGCATCAGAATTGCCCTTATTCGATGCCATCGTTAACCATTTTTTTGCTTTACCATAGTCCTGTTTAAGCTCATTCCCAAGATAATAGCCAATTCCCAACATGACTTGCGCTTTTACATCGCCTTTTTGTGCTTCCTGTTCGATACGTTTGATAGTTTCTTTGGGAACCGCAGCGACACTTAGGTTAATTGAAAAGGCACATAAAATAATAAATGAAAGAATTCTAAGCATAATTTGATATCTTATTTTAGCGTTGTTTATTTCTATTTTTAATAAAATGTTTCAATGAGATTTATTACCAACAAAGTGTATTACATAAAGAAAAGTTTACATCAAAATACGTAATATAAAATAAGCTATAAGCCTGAGAGGTTTACGCATTTTTAGAGTTATTGGCATCATCTATACTCTACGATTTTAATTTAAAAATATCAATATATAATAAAAATATACAATATATAGTGTATGGGGTTTCCTATCTTTTAGCCACGTTATGTGTTTGTTGTAACAAGATATTAATAAGAAAAATGATTAAGAAGTCATACCAGGCAAATGAAAAGATAAGGGAATGGAATATTAGTTGATATTTTAAGTGTGGTTTAAGGCGTTAGGGGGATTATTTTATAAAAACATTTAATACGAATAAATTTTCGATATAAAACACATCAGAAGTGAGAAAAGTGAATTAAATAAGGGCGGGCTGATGTGTTATTAGAAAGGTGTGAATTAAAATTTACAGAATTCACACCTTTAGCAATATAAACAAAACCTTTATGTTGATGGCTTAAAAAAGCTTATGACTCAAATAGTGGGGTAGGTTTGCCATTGTCATCAATTGCAACAAAATTAAACTGGCCATGTATCACTTCTTCACGACCTTCGGAATACATATCTTCTAAAAAAATCGATACATTGACCGTCAAACTGGTTCTTCCAACTCGAATGACTTTACCCACCAACTCAACAATGGTTCCTGAAGGGATTGGATGAGTAAAATTAATTTTTTCAGTGGAGACCGTAACGAGGCGCTTACGGCTAAACCGTGTTGCGGTAATAAAAGAAACCTCATCCATCCAAGCGAGAGCAGTACCGCCAAATAGGGTGCTGTGGTGGTTCGTTGTTGTTGGAAATACCACTTTAGAGACGCGAGAAATGGATTGCTCAATTTTTTGTGTGATGACATCGTCTGCGATGGAACTCATGGTCTACCTTACAATTGTTACTTAGTATGCTAGTAATTGTTAAAAGCAATAATGTTAAAGGCTAAGTGTAATACTCATTTCAAACTAATTCAGCAATAAATGTGAAGTGAATCGTTCCGGCAGGGGGATTTTTGAGAATGTCAGCTGTAGCTAAAATCAAAAAGGGAATATTAAAGGCCCAAAGTTCAAATTATGAGCCTTTAAATTATAATGGGGTATGGAATTAATTATCTAAATACTCTGCACTCATACGAACAGCTTTTGCATTGTTGCCACTTTTAACACAAGAAACTAAAAACGCTTTAGATTCAGCCCAGATAGTGGCAGAAAAATCTTCGCCATCAAGATCTTTTTCAATGGTAACAGGGTATTTTTCAACGCCTTCAAGCCACTCGATTAACCCTGATTTACACGTTGGGAAATCGTCTTTTGCGATAGAACCATCTAAAACAGGGGCTGCAATTTGTGGTTTATTGTTATCAGCAATCATGTCCTCTAATTGCTCTACGGTGTAACTTTTTTCAGCGAAAGCTGTGGCACTTAACAGTGAAATCGCTATTGCCAATAGTAATTTATTCATAATCACTCCATTTGATTTAAGTCTCGAATACTAAGCAATAGAGCCACAATAGGCAATAAAAAAACCCTTCATATTGAAGGGTTTTTGTGAGCAAATTTTACAAACACATATTAACTAAATCTGTACAGACTAAATGGTTTCACATTCAGTGAGGGTTCTTTGCCTAATAACAAGTCAGCGGTGAGCTCGGAAGAAACAGGGCTTTCTGTCATTCCCCAGCCTGTCGCAGTATTGATAACTAGACCTGGGTATTCATTGACTTGAGAAATGATTGGGTGCTCATCTGGTGCGATGGCCATAGCACCACTCCATTGGTCAATCAGTTTAGAATCCTTAAATGCAGGGAATTCTGTTTTTAATTTTTCAAATGATGCATTCAGCTCAGGCAAGTCAGGTAACGCAGTCATATTTCTGTGTTTTTCGAATGGTGAAACTTCATCCAGTTTCCAGCTTGTTGGTTCAGTAAATGAATTAATTAACTGTTCATTTAATGAAATATGGACAGGGAAATCTGGCATCGATAGCAGTGGAATGTATTTGTAGCCATAGACGAAGGAGTCTTTAACAACCGGAGCAACAATCACGCGAGGGGATGTTGCGTAGGTACCATCCGCTTGTTCACGGAAGAAAATATTGCCTGGTAAAGCAACGTTACCACCTGGTGCAGTTGGTGAACCGGTGATCAGTTGCTGAGATTGATAAGCCGGTAATGTTGGGACATCAACGCCTAAGTTTTGCATAAACAGTCTTGACCAGACTCCACCTGCAACAACAACACGCGAGGTTTTAATAGGCCCTTTCTCGGTGACGACATCAGAAATAACGCCTGCTTGTGTTTCTAAGCCTCTAGCAGCACAGTTAGTATAAATTTTGATACCTAATTTTTTCGCATAATCTGCCATGACGAAGGTCGCAATTTCAGCATCTAAGCTACCGGAGTCTTCTTCAAAACCTGCGATGGTCCATTTAGATTGTGCACCATTTAAACGTTGGTTGAGTTTAGCACCTTCAATGATGCGTGTTTTGAATGGAATATCTGAACCAACGTTTTTACTGCGAGTATCAATCCACTCTCTGACGTTAACTAAATCTTCTTCATCAAGAGGAACTTCAACACGACCTTGAGTACGATAGCTAGTATCTGCACCGACTTTCGCGTTCATCTCTCTCCAGCGTTGTTTTCCTAAGTGGTGGAGTAAGAAGGTTTCATCTGGCATTTTATACGTGATAACTTGGCCGTAGAAGCGGGATGATTGCTCGCCTGCAATGTTACCTTTTTCAACAATAACAACATCTAAACCGCGTCCAACCAGTTCAATTGCTGTCATAATTCCTAGAATTCCAGCACCAATAACAACGACGTCAGCTTGCTGTGGTAGAGGGCCTTCTGTTCCTGCGACAAAACCATGTCGCGGTTTACCAGGAACAAATCGACCTTCACGAGTTAACATTGGAGTTAAAATTCCGGCTCCTGCGGCAACGGCAACAACGCCACCACCAATCAAAAATTTTCTTCTAGTAATAGCCATTTTATTAAGTTCCTTATATCGAATGAGTTTTTCACAATTGACCAAAGCTTCAATTAGAAATATTTATAATTGTAATTATATCTTTAATAATGATTATAATTGTAAACTAAATTGAGCTGGAATTAAAATTTTTAGTTAAATGTTAAAAAATTTTTTTCTAGTATGAAATGAGTGCCAATATTTCAAGAAAAATAATGGCACTGGCGGAATTTAAGGAAGGGAAACAAATTAAAAAAAAATGGCTTTTATTTTAATCTTTTGATTTATAAAGCTTAAAGGTGGATTTGGCCAGTTAGGAACAAAACGGCATTACCCGTTAGTTTTACTCGATCAGAGGTTAGCTCGCAATGAATCACTCCTCCGCGTAATGAGATCTGATGACCAACTAATTGCTTTTTATTCAGTCGTTCTGCCCATATTGGTGCAATGGCACAATGTGAAGTGCCTGTTACAGGGTCTTCATCAACCCCTTTTGCAGGGGCAAAATAACGAGAAACAAAGTCATAATCGCTATTAGCACTTTCTGCTGTAATTGTTAATCCAGGTAGAGAAAGCTGTGAAAGCTTTAGCATATCTGGCTGGCAGTTTTGAACGAGTTCTGCACTTTCAAGAAAACACAGGTAACGGTCTTTCGCTATCCAAAGCTCTTTGATTTTAACTCCAAGGATGTCAGCGAGGTGTGGGTATTGGTCTGGATGACTTTGTACAGATTCAATAATTGGAAAATCGAGTGTAAACCCTTGAGCATTTTGTGTCACAACCAACTCACCTGATAAAGAGCTAAATGTTAAAGGATGAATGTTTTGTTGGAGCACATGGTTTAACACAAAGGCTGCGGCAAGTGTTGCATGACCACATAATTTTACTTCGACTTTAGGGGTGAACCATCGAATATGGCGGTCGACTAAAAAAGCGGTTTCTGACAAGTTAATTTCTGCGGCAATTGCAATTAGCTGTTCATCTGATAACCAGTTATCGAGTAATACAACCGCTGCGGGATTACCGTGAAAAAGGGTATCTGTAAAAGCATCAACATAGTAAATGGGAGCAGAGAGGCTCATTATAGGGTTTCCAAGAGTCATTATGGGATGATGAAAGGCCAGTATAGCGCCTATTTTATGAAATATAATAAGCAAATTATTAGGTGGCTAATGAAACTGGAAGAGATCCGGTAGCGTGTGGGTTGCTACCGGATAAAAGACAATTAATCCGCGTTATTAAGCATTTGCTTCATTTTTGTCTGCATTTTTGAGCATTTTCCTGACAGGGATAATCAATACTGCCAATACGACGGCACAGATCACCAGTGCAATAGAAACATGGGAGAATAGCTCAGGCATTGAATCCAATTGATCTTTACGGATGTTACCACCCATGATACCTGCGGCAAGGTTACCCAACGCACTTGCACAGAACCATAGGCCCATCACTTGACCACGCATTTTTTGTGGTGCGAGTAAGGTCATTGTTGCTAACCCGATAGGGCTCAAGCACAGTTCTCCTAATGTCAGTAATAAGATACTGCCAACTAGCCAGAAAGGGGAAACGCCACTTTGTGTTGCAAGCACTTGGTTTGCTGCCACCATCATGATAGCAAAGCCACCTGCAGCAAATAAGATACCAATCACGAACTTGGTCATGCTGCTTGGGTTCATATTACGTTTAGCCAGAGAAGGCCAGAACCAGCTAAATACTGGGGCTAACAATATAATGAACAACGCATTGATTGATTGGAACCAAATGGTTGGGATTTCAAAACTGCCCATTTGGCGGTCAGTATAGTCGCGAGCAAAGATATTAAATGAAGTTGGTTTTTGCTCAAAAGCGGACCAGAAGAATGCGGCTGCAATCAGTAAAATTAAGCAAGCCAGTAAGCGAGAACGCTCGCTGCTGTTTAAACCGCCAAGGAAGAACATAAATAAAAAATAGATGCCTACACAGGTCGAGATAACATAAGCAGAGCTTTTCGCGATGATGGAGGCATTAAATGGAATCGTACCATTATCAATCAAGACAACCAATATGGCCAATAATACCATGGCAAAGGTCACCCATTTCCCCACATTTTTGCGCTCAACCGTTGGGCGGTTCCATGTGGAATCAAGGCCAACTTCTTTATCATAGCGGCGCATTTGAGGAATAGCGTAAAAACGGAAAATTAACAGGGCAATCAGCATTCCTAAGCCACCAAGGCCAAAACCTAAATGCCAGCCATATTTTTCATGAAGTGGACCAATAATTAACGGGGCAATAAATGAACCCATGTTAATACCCATATAGAACAGAGAGAAACCGCCATCACGACGTGTATCTTCTTTCTTATACAGCGTTCCTACCATCACAGTAATACAGGTTTTAAATAACCCTGTACCTAATACGATGAGTAATAAACCAACGAAAAAGAAGGTATTTGATAAAAAGGCAGACATTGCGATGGATAAATGGCCAAACGCAATAATTAATGAGCCGTACCAAACCGCGCGGCGCTGGCCTAACCAGTTATCGGCTAACCAACCACCCGGCAACGAAGTGATATAAACCCCACCAGCGAAAATACCGACAATAGCGGAAGCTTGTTCAATGGGTAATTCCATTCCGCCTTGTAATAATGCCGCACTCATAAATAGGATAAGTAACGGTCTAACTCCGTAAAAAGAGAAGCGTTCCCACATTTCTGTGAGGAAAAGCGAACTCAATGGGTATGGATGCCCAAAAAAAGTTTTTGTTTTAGTCGCAGAATTGTTCATCTGTGAACTCCCATAAATACTCTCTTGAGAGGTTGTGCATGATATAAAACACCAAGCCGTGCGCTTGAATGTCAATTGTTATTGATATGTTAACATAAGTATGTGAAACATATTTTTAACATACATTATTATAGAATCACCTATATACAGAATGAATTTATTGTAAAAGGTGTACTTTTAAGGTGAAAAGTCGATATAACTCTCATTTCTCACGATAAGCTAGGGGAAGATACAGGATTTTAGTTGACAATAAAAGAAAGAATTTTGAATCGATTAAGTTATTTAAAATCAATTGGTTGAGGCTTTAAAATTTTAATTTTAAGCAAAGTGAGACAATAAAGCGTATAAATCATCAGGTTTTTGTACAAAAAATAGCAAGGGGTTATTGGTCGGACGGGGAAGCGCGTAGACCATCGGATTGGCGCCTGATAACTAACCATGAATAAATTAAGTTGAAGAGAACCAACGCCGCAGTGAAAAAGAATACGGCTCTGAAACCATAGGTGGCAGCGACAAACGAGCCCATTAATGGCCCTGTCACGTTTCCAACATCGCGTAATGCTTGGTTATAGCTGAAAATACGCCCAGTCACTTGGTGAGAAATATTATAGATAATTAACGTTTGTACCGCAGGTAATAGTGCAGCATTTAGTGCCCCAAGCATAAATCGGAGAAAGCCTAACTCCCAATAACTACTTACCAACCCCATTGGGAATAATACAAAAATAGATGCGCCCAGCACGGCGAGTAAAACTTTTTCAGGGCCTATTCGGTCACTGAGTTTACCTAACATGGGCGCACTGATTAAAGCCGCAACACCGGGAATGGAGGCTATCACGCCACTGACAAAAGCCAAGTTTTCTAGGGAGCTAGATAAGTCACGTACATAGAGTGTGATGACAGGATTGATTGAGCCCATTGCGGCTTGGATGATCATAGTGGTGAAAAAGAGGCTAATGACTAAATTTTTATTACGAAGAGAGGCAAAAACTTGTTTGCTCGTTAATGCATCTTTGCGAGAAACTGGCGTGAAGCGTTCTCTAACATAAAAGAGCGTGACAAAAAAGCAAACAAACAGCACCGTTGCGGTAATAAAAAAGACGGGGCGTAAGCCATACTGGTCAGCAAGAAAACCGCCGATTAATGGGCCAATAAGTGCGCCACTGACCGCACCAGTCGCAAGGACGCCCATAGCCCAGCCGCTTTTTTTCACGGGAATTTGAGTTGCAATCAACGCGTTAGCATTAGGAACAAAGCCACCCAATAAACCTAATATGGCTCTTAAGGCTAATAATTGCCAAATATTCTGCGCAAAGCCGATTAATACCATGACAATCGCCATGCCCAGTGCGGATCGTAATAGCATTAATTTTCGCCCTTTGCGATCGGATAATCGCCCCCAAAATGGAGCGGCAATGGCAGAAAATAAAAAGGTGATACTAAAAACGGCACCAGTCCATAAATTCAACGAAGCATGGTCTTTGACGCCAAGTTCTTCAATATATAACGGGAGAAAAGGCATGATCAGGCTAAAGGCGGCACCTGTTAAAAAACAGCCGAACCACACGACGTATAGGTTACGTTTCCAATACTCTGTTTTTCCCGTCATAATTTTCCCGTCATATTCAGTTCTACAGCGTTGTTAGCTTCATTCAGCTACCCGAGTCACTTTTCCCGTCATATTCAGTTCTACAGCGTTGTTAGCTTCATTCTGCCTATTTAGGGAAAACAGTATGAAAAACAGCAAGAAAAGCATCATAAAAAACAGTTGAAAAATCACGCCATATTTAGAGAAAACAGTATGAAAAACAGCAAGAAAAGCATTATAAAAAACAGTTGAAAAATCATGCCATATTTAGAGAAAACAGTATAAAAAACAGCAAGAAAAACATCATAAAAAGCCGTTGAAAAACTACGCCATAATTTATCTGCTTACGCTAATTATTAATGATGGATTTTGTCTAAATCCCCGTATAACGAAGGTTCCCCTTCAGGGCGTGTTTTAAAACGGCGATGTAGCCACATATATTGTTCTGGCGCCCTGAGGATTTCCTTTTCGATAATTTGGTTCATCATGGTTGCGGTAGCCACATTATCTTCAATTGGGAAATCATCAATGGCAGGTTGAATGATCAATTCATAACCTTTACCGTTAGGTAAACGCCTTGGGGTAAAAGGCACCACTAAAGGGGAAGCCAGGCGTAAAATAATTTGTGAACCGTTGGTCGTGGCGGCATTTTCTACAGCGAATAAAGGAGCAAATGTACTATTGCGTGGGCCGTAATCATGGTCGGGGGCATACCATAAAATTTCCCCATTTTTTAAGTCGCGTACCATGCCTTTCATATCTTTGCGATCCAACATATATTTATTGGAACGCAACCGCCCACGGGTTTGTAACCAATCAAGCAGGTCATTATCATTGGCGCGATACACACCAATACCCGGATTTAACATACCAAAGGCACGAGCACCGATTTCCAAGGTTAAAAAATGAACGCCGAGCGCGATAATCCCTCTGCCGGTTTGGCGAGCTGCAATGGCATTTTCTTCCCCAATGACCTTGACCCAGCGACGAACGCGCCAATCAGGCCAAAACCAAGCCATACCCGTTTCAAATAAGCCCATGCCGACAGATTCAAAGTTTTTGTCGATGCAGCGCTGCCGTTCCTGCTCACTCATCTCTGGAAAGCATAATTGCAAATTTCGCTCTGCGACTTTCACTCGCTTTTTCAAAAAGCGCTTGGAAAATAAACCTAAACGAGTTCCCATCCAATAAATGACAGGGTAAGGCAATAAAACAAGAAGATATAATACGCTAATGCCTAGCCAAGTTAGCCAGTAACGAGGGTGGAGGAACCGTTTTTGAAATTTTGGAGCTAGTATCATTATTATCCGAATATATTAGTCATAAATTAATAAAAAGGCATGATTAAACTATATCAAATTATTCGTTTAAAGCGTTAACTGCCTGCATGGTGCTCATTAACTCAGCTAAGTTGCGAACCGCCATTTTCTCCATGACACGAGACCGATGAACCTCAACGGTGCGCACAGAAACACAGGCTGCCTCCGCAATCTCGCGGTTAATTAAGCCTTGCAACACATAGCCACAGATATCTTTTTCACGAGGGGTGAGCGTCTCATAGCGCTGCTTAATTAAATACCCTTCAGTGGCTTTAGTGGTTTGTGAGCGAGCTTGCTCTAAGGTCTTAGCAAGCTGTTGGCTATCAATGGGTTTTTGTAGAAAATCAACGGCACCCAGTTTCACTTGTTCTACCGCCATCGGGATATCCCCATGGCCAGACAAAAAGATCACGGCTAATGTGCTGTGTTGCTCTCTAAGGTATTGGTGAACTTGCCGACCATCTAATTTAGGCATGCGCATATCCAATAACACCACGCCTTCTTGGTGTAATGCCGCATTTTGGATAAATGCTTCACTGTCATTCCAAACGGTAACGCTATAGCCCAATGTTTCGAGTAAGAATTGGCAGGCATCCGTCACATCGGGGTCATCATCCACGAGATGGATCACTGGCATACATATACCTCGTCGTGTAGAGGGTGACAAAATAGAGTGCTTTATGTAATGAGTATTGATTATCGTAATAAAGCCATTGTCACATATAGTTAATGTGAATGTTATCAATTACGTGGCAAAACATGCTCAATCCACGATTTTATTGTGATAATTGAAAATGAGAGTGACCATTAGGCCATGTAACCCATCATCACTCAGGTTATTTTCGATACGAATATCGCCACCTTGGCTTTGGATCAAACGCTGGCAAATCACTAAGCCTAACCCTAAACCTTCTTTTTTAGTCGTAGCAAATGGGGTGATCCCTTGCTCTAATTGACCCGCAGGCATACCTCCGGCATTGTCTTGCAAGACAAGTAAAAAATGCTGTTGTGAAAAATGGAACTCGAAATGCAGTAGGGTTGCCCCTGCTTGTAAACTGTTGCTGATTAAATTGGAAAGTAATTGTTCAAGTAACGTATCAGGCAACATCAGGGAGATGTCAGGCGTTTCAGGTAAAATTAACCTTGAATCGGGGTAGTGTTGATCTGCACGCAATAATTGCCAAATATGATTAATGGCCTGTTTAACTGATTGTTGGCTCAAGGTGACTGCCGGGTCAAGACTTGGTTTACCCGCCCAGAGGCGTAAATTACGAATGATATCGGCTCCACGTTGAGCTTGGTCGTCGATTTTCGTTAATGCGTTAATTAATGGGTGGCTTTCAGACTCTTTAGTCAGGCGTAGAATACACCCTTGGGCATAGTGGCGGATTGCAGACAGGGGTTGATTCAATTCATGAGCAAATCCAGAAGCCATTTCCCCCAAAATATTTAACCGCTGCGCCTTTTGTAAATTGGCTTCTTGTTCTCGTAAGCGGTTATGCGCTTCTTCTAATTGGCGGCTACGGCGCCTAACCAAAAAGGCAATCCAAACATGATTAACGCCAAGTAACACAAAAAATAACGCAACAAGGCTAAGGGTGATTTGGTTTTGAATGGTCCAACTGACGATATCTTGCCAGATTTGGCGCTGTTGCGGGTGTTGATTAACGTCCCTGAGCAAAGTTTCAACTTGAGTCACCGAGGCCGGAGCTCCCCAACGCATGGCGGCTTTATCGGTTGATAATAATGTTTTGGTGACTTTGTCGACTAAATTGTCCGGCACTTCACTTAAGGCAGCAAAAGACCAGTTTGGATACAGTTCTGTGCTAGTTAAACAAGACAGAGAGCTTGGATGTTGAATTAGTGGACGAAATTGTGTTTTATCAATCAGCCCTTCACTATGCATATTTTCTAATAAACAGACAGGAACAATTGCTGCAGATAATGAATCATCACGCAGTGCATATAATAATGCATCAGCAGGAAAGCCTAAAAATTGCATCTTAAAGTCTTTAGCCGCATCGTAGCCCATATCCCTTAATACTTTGTAACCTAATAAATAGCCACCAAAAGCATCCGGCGAGATAGCGCCGACTTTTTTGCCAATCAAGTTTTTAACTTCTGAAATATCACTGTCTTTGCGAACTAATATTAAGCTGCCAATAACATTACGTGTCGTGCTGTTAGGCTCCACATCAGAACGAAGGGAGAGCAACCAACGTAAATGATAGCGGTTATCTAACTGAATAAATTGGGCCGGATTCGTCAGCAAAAAATCAATCTTACGGTTGGAAATTGCTTCTTTCATTTCATCTAAATTGAGTGGTTGTAACGTAAAACGCTCCCCAGGAATAGACTCATTGAGAGTGTCAATAAGTGGTTGCCAATGAGATTGGGTGGAACTCGGCCCGCGCAAGGCTAATACCCCGATAGTCCATTGTGCCGAAATTGCAGGCAAAGAGCACGTCAGTAGCATGATTAATAGTATGTGATACAACGGCCTAGGCGATTTTTTTAACATATTTGAGTTATTCGTTGCGTTAGATCAATTTAGCTACGGGTATGTGGTAAACCACAATAGGGCGACGGCTCCACACTTCTTACAATGGCACTACACGTTTTATCAAGATAACTCATTTGGTTTAAAGAGAAATAACAATTCCACGGGTTATCTTAACGAGACTGTACCCATTGTCAATAACGCATGTAATACAAATAACATATTGATTAATAACTTTTATTTTCGCATTAGCAATGTCAGTACTGGAGCCAATTATGGATCTGAGTAAACGAAAATTTCTACAACAAATTGGGGCAGTGACTGCGGGAGCTTCGTTAATTCCTATCGCAGAAGCTGGGCTCAGTTTTTCCCCGACACGCCGAGAAGGCAACCCAGAAAAACGTTATGGAATGTTGATTGATTTGCGCCGTTGTATTGGTTGCCAATCTTGCACAGTAAGTTGCTCGGTTGAAAACCAAACCCCACAAGGTCAATTTAGAACGACAGTGAATCAATATCAAGTTGCAGTGAAAGGCGAAGAAGGTTTCACCAACGTATTATTACCTCGTCTATGTAACCACTGCGATAACCCACCTTGCGTACCCGTATGCCCAGTTCAAGCGACTTTCCAACGTGAAGACGGCATTGTTGTCGTTGATAACGAACGCTGTGTTGGGTGTGCTTACTGCGTACAAGCGTGCCCATACGATGCGCGTTTTATCAACCACTCTACGCAAACTGCGGATAAATGCACATTCTGCGCTCATCGCTTAGAAGTGGGTTTATTGCCAGCTTGTGTTGAATCTTGTGTGGGTGGCGCGCGTATTATTGGGGATTTAAAAGACCCGAACAGTACTATTCGTAAAATACTGACAGAGCACGAAGCTGAAATCAAAGTCCTCAAACCTGAAAGTGGCACATTACCACAAGTTTTCTATATCGGTTTAGATGACGCATTCGTGCAGCCGCTACAAGGCAAAGGGCAGCCCGCATTATGGCAGGAGGTGTTCTGATGAATGACCAAGTAACGTATATTTCAGAAGTCATGGCTCAGCCACAAGAATTCTTTTGGCTTCCTTGGGCGGTACAATATTTCTTCTTCATAGGGATTGCTGCTTGCGCGGTACTGTATGCTTGTTATCTTCATTGGAGAAATAAACCAGAAAACAGTCGCTTAGAGATGATTTCGGTATTTATTGCTATCACGATGGGCATTACCGCTCCATTAGCATTAACTGCGGATTTACACCAAACCGCAAGGGTATGGCATTTCTACGCGCATCCAACAATGTGGTCTTGGATGTGGTGGGGGTCTGTGTTACTGCCATTATTCACTACATTTATTGGTTTATATTTTGTCGCATTAGTGGTGAAACTGATTTGGAAAAAAGAGTTTAAAGCAACGCGTTGGGTGGCTTTGTTGGCTGCACTTTCAGCGATAGGATTATTGTTATATACCGGTCGTGAAGCTTCAGTATTAAATGCACGTCCAATTTGGTATAGCTGGTGGGTACCAGTATTGATGTTCCTCAGTGCGTTACAAGTATTACCTGCATTGATTAGCTTAGGGGCACGCCGTGAACCTCAATATCAAAATCGCTTAGCTCGCTTTCAAGTTGTGACATTATTGCTGTTCGCCGTTTGTTTTGCGCTATGGCTCTCAGGTGATACCACCTCAGGTATTGCAGTACGCCAACAGTTAGATACAGCAAGCCCAGGATGGTGGATGCTAATGGGGGTTTGCGCATTGTGGTTAATCACTTTTGCGATGTCCGTCAGTAATTTAAAAGCGATTCGCTCGGTTGCATATATCACTATTTTAGCTTTAATTTCAATGGCTTTTGCTTGGACGATACGTTGGATTTTTCTGATGGAAGTTCAAGCGGTACCAAAATATAACATTATCGCTAACCCATACCATTTCCCATTGGGAACAGACGGATTACTGGCTATTGTCGGCACATTCGGTTTATGGATTGCATTAACAATTATTGTTCGTGAAGGTGTTCGCTGGTTTGCGAGGAGAGTGCAACATGGCTAAATTCTCAAGACGTCAATGGCTTAAAGGTGGTTTGGTTGTCGGTGGTATCGCATTATTTGGTGCAAGCTACCGTGATGTTGCCAAACGTGCAGTCGATGGTCTGGTTAATGGTACGTCAGGTAAAGTCACTCTTGATAGGCTCAATGGTAACTCTTTACGTCCTGAAGGACAGGCACTGAAAGGTTGGCAAGAAAACCCAGAACAAGTGGTTGCGATGACGCAATGTTTTGGTTGTTGGACTCAGTGTGGTATTCGTGCTCGCGTTGATACAGCGAAAAATGAAGTATTGCGTATCGCGGGGAACCCTTATCATCCACTGTCCCATGAAGAGCATTTTCCTTATGGCATGCCGCTGAAAACGGCATTTAACAAAATGAGTGGAGAATCAGGCCTTGAACACCGTTCGACTGCCTGTGCTCGTGGTGCAACGTTAATGGAAGGCTTAACAAGCCCATTGCGTATTCTCGAACCGATGAAACGTGTTGGTAAGCGCGGCGAAGGTAAATGGGAGCGCATCAGTTTTGAACAACTGATTAAAGAAGTGGTTGAGGGAGGGGACTTATTTGGTGAAGGCCATGTCGATGGTTTACGTGCTATTCGCGATTTAGAAACGCCTTTAGACCCATCACAACCAAAACTGGGACCAAAAGCCAACCAGTTATTAGTGACCAACGCAGGTGACGACGGCCGTGATGGTTTTATCCGTCGCTTTGCACAAAATGCCTTTGGTAGTAAAAACTTTGGTGCTCACGGTTCGTATTGTGGATTGGCTTATCGTGCCGGTTCCGGTGCATTGATGGATGATTTGGACAAAAACGCCCACGTCAAACCCGATTGGGATAACGTACGCTTTGCGCTGTTTTTGGGAACGTCTCCCGCGCAATCCGGTAACCCATTTAAGCGCCAAGGTCGTCAATTAGCGACAGCGCGTTTACGTGATTCATTTAACTATGTGGTGGTTTCACCTGCATTACCATTAACAACGACTTTAGCAAATGACCACGGCCACTGGGTCCCAGTACAGCCGGGTACTGACGCTGCGTTAGTGATGGGGATGATCCGTTGGATCATTGCAAATGAGCGTTACAATGCCAAATACCTCAGTGTGCCAAGTGAAAAATCCATGGAAGCGATGGGGGAGAAAAGCTGGACTAACTCAACACATTTAGTCATTACGGATGATAACCACCCATTAGCAGGCAAATTGTTAATTTCTTCTTATATCACAGGAGAAGGTGACGATGAGAAAGCCTATTTAGTGCAAGATGCTGCGGGTGAATTAAAATTGGCTGATGAAGCCCTTACGGCTGAGCTATTTGTGACACGCCAAGTGACTTTGCACGATGGCAGTGAAGTGACGGTTAAATCTAGCTTCCAGTGCCTTAAAGAAGCCGCAAATCGCATGACTTTGGAAGAATACAGCCAGCGCTGTCATGTCCCAGTAAAAACTATTGAATCGCTGGGTAAAGCATTGACTTCTTATGATAGAAAAGCCGCAGTTATTTCCCATGGCGGTATGATGGGCGGTAATGGTTTCTACACTGCATGGTCAGTTATCATGCTTAACGCATTGATTGGTAACTTAAACTTGAAAGGCGGTGTTTCTGTTGGTGGTGGTAAATTCAACGGGGAAAACGATGGGCCGCGTTACAAAATTGCCAGCTATAAAGGTAAAGTGAAACCTAAAGGTGTGGTGTTATCACGTAGCAATGAAGTGTATGAAAAATCAGATGAATTCAAAGCGCGTCAGGCAGCAGGTGAGAACCCATATCCCGCAAAAGCCCCTTGGTACCCGTTTGCCAAAGGCCAACTAACCGAACAGTTAGCATCCGCCTTGATGGGGTATCCTTATGCACTGAAAGCGTGGATCACCAATATGACTAACCCTGTATATGGTATTGCAGGTATTCGTCAGGTGATGGAAGAAAAACTGAAAGACCCTAAACACTTACCGTTGATTATAGGTATTGATGCCTTTATGAATGAAACAACGGCATTGGCAGATTACATAGTGCCGGATACCCATAATTTCGAAAGTTGGGGTTTCAGTGCACCATGGTCTGGTGTGCAGGTCAAAGCCAGTACGGCACGTTGGCCGATTGTTGAGTCACGCACAGCTAAAACAGCGGATGGCCAGCCAGTTTCGATGGAAAGTTTCTGTATCGCTGTAGCAAAAGAACTTAATTTACCGGGCTTTGGTGATAACGTGATTGAAGATATGGATGGCAACATGCATTCACTTAATACAGCGGAAGATTATTACCTAAGAGTTGCTGCAAATATGGCATGGTTAGGGGAAAAACCAGTTCCTGAAGCCGCAACAGAAGATATTCAAATCAGTGGCGTGGAGCGCATTTTACCAGCGATTACGCGTACGTTAAAACCAGAAGAAGTTCGTCGCGTTGCCTATATTTTCACACGAGGAGGCCGTTTTGCTCCGTATGAAAAAGCATGGGATGGCGATGCAACAGGCCCTCAATGGAAAAAAGGCTTACAAATTTGGAACCCAACAGTGGCAATTAATCGACACGCCATAACGGGTGAGCGTTATAGTGGTTGCCCTACCTACTATCCACCACGTATGGCAAATGGCGATGATGTGAATACGGTATTCCCAGAACAAGAGTGGCCGTTGAAACTGATGTCATTTAAATCCCATGTCATGAGTAGTTCAACGACAGTCATTGAACGTCTACGCCATGTGAAACCAACGAATCTTGTTGCTCTGCATCCCGATGACGCAGCGAAAATGGGGGTCAAACATGGCGATTGGATCCGGATCACCACACCGGGTGGCCATGCTGAAGCCCAAGTGAGTGTTCTTGATGGTGTCATGCCAGGGGTACTCGCGATTGAGCATGGTTATGGGCACACCGAAATGGGGGCAAAACAGCATTATCTGGATGGCCAACCAATGCCAATGAATGCGGCAAATGGTTCAGGAATTAACTTAAATGACCTTGGGTTTGCTGACCCAACACGTGAAGTCGCCAACACGTGGTTAGACTGGGTTTCGGGGGCATCGGTGCGCCAAGGCTTACCTGCTCGCATTGAGTTAATTGGTTAAACGAAGTAATAAGGATGGTTAGTGATGGGGACCTGCATAGCTTCATTATTAACCATCTGGTTGTTGGCAATAAGTAGTAAGCAGTTGACATTGCGCATAAAACGGTGTGCTACCACACCGTGACTTCGGCAAATGCCTGGGAGGGGGAGCCCTCCCTTTTTTAATGGTTTATCGCAACAGTGGGGAAACCGATTGTTCCAAACCGATGCTTTGAAGCATCAAAACGCCCATCAAAATAAATAAAATACCCGCCAAAATTTTTAGTGAGATTGCCCAATAAGGGGAAAATGATTTTCCTTTTAATTGTGATACGCGAACCGCATTATCACGCATTAAATGAACAAAAATGGCAATTAAACAAATGGTTAATGCAGTACCCATTGCCATCGCTAAGGCAGCGATAACCCCCCATGTATATACCTCTATTACATAAGAAAACAGCAATACGAGAATTGCCCCAGAACAAGGGCGAATCCCCATCGATAGGATAATCAATAGTTTACTTTTAAAACTGGATTGCAATTGATGAGACTGAATAACGTGTTGGTGGCTACAACCACAGTTATCCGAGTGGCTATGGGCTTTTGTTTTAATTATTGCTTTCGTTGAAGAATTCAATGGCTGAATGCTTTTTATCGTGAGTGGGGCTAAGTATTTTGATTTGCGGATTAACCAGCCACGACGTAATGCGCTGAGACATAAATAGCCACCCAGCAAAATAACAAATAGATAACTGATTTGCTCTGCATATAAACTGGCTTGGTTGAGATGCTTAGTAGAGAGTTGGAATAGGATCAAGACTAAGGAAACTAAAGTAATCGCAACAAGCCCTTGTAAGAGTGATGCTAGTAAGCTAATGATAACACTCTGTTTTAAATGAGTCGCTTGGGTGGCAATATATGTAGTGATAATTAATTTGCCATGTCCTGGTCCAAGGGCATGCAAAAAACCATAAGCAAAACTGGCAATCACCAGTAATCCACCTGCATACCATGGGCGAGAGGTGGTTTCTTGCAATAGGTAAGATAACCCTTGGTTTAACTGTTTTTGCCAAGCTAGGCTAAGTTGTAACCATGATCCCCAGTGGATGTAGAGCTGCCAAGTGACATAGGTAATAAGTCCCACAAACAGCGCAGTAATTATTAATTTTTGCGTACGTAAAGGTATTATGGACATTGTATATCAACCCGTTGTGCAAACTGTTTGCCAAGTGCCAAATCCTCTTCTGGATCATCACTTTTGTCTAAAGAGAAAGCGTAGGCGCGCATTGAATCGGTCACATTTGCTTCTTGTAGTTCCATCTGGCAATTAGCAGCAATATCCAACGGTAGGTTAACTTGTTGTTTATTTTGGTAAGTCATACTGACATAGAAAGTTGGGTCGTAAGTTTGAATTTCCACATGGGAACCTGCTATAGGCAGGGGTTGCATAAATGAAGCGGTAAAGAAGAAAACTAAAGAAAAGCCATCTTTTTCTAAATGGTAGCTATCTGGAATGCGTTTAAAACTCACTTTCTTCCCCTGATAATAAAAATCAGTGAAATAATCTTGCACCAACACATTTGCCATAATAATAGCTTCTTGCTGTTTCCAACGAGGGTCATCCGGTTTAATGCCTTTTAATTCATAGGCGATATCCGCTGATGTCATTGGGTCCATTTTCCAAACATAGCTAATCCCTGTGTATTTATCTTGTTTAGTTTCAAGGGAAATTTGCATCTCAATAAAACTGTGAGGGTGTGCCGCTACCAGCGGAGCAACTATAAACAGAAATAAAAAATAGAAAGGAAAAAATCGCATCATTCAGTCAGTTAAATTGGCTTATAAAACAAATGTTATAACATAACGAACTGCAAACTAAAAAGAAAAATATTCTGAGAGGATTAAAATTAAGAAATAGGGAGCATTGTAAAACAATAAATGTCGGTCAGATTTTGTGGCTGACCCAGCCATAAGTTTTTCTATGGTCTACTAGAAAATATAATCATTTGTTAACTTGGTAAAAAAAAATATAATTATCCTAATTAGAATAAATACAAATAAATCAATTCTTTAAATTAATCTGGAACAATATTAGTAAAAGAACTGAGCTAATTATTTTCTTTTATATATCTTAATGAATAAGGTTTTCTATGAATTTACGATTTAAAACGCTCACTGCATTAGTGTTAAGTATTCCGCTGGTATCTTCTGCTTTTGCTTTGAATTTAGATGAACAAGTCAAATTGTACGAAAAAGAAGGTTGGAAAGTAGGTTTATCAGTTCTATTTTCAGACAACAGAACTATTTCGATAAATGGAGATAAGCGTTTCCCTTTAGATAGCACTGTTAAGTCTATTGCCTGTGCTAATGTTCTAGCAAAAGTGGATGCAAAAAAGATTTCATTAAACCATTCGATGCTGGTTACTAAAGAAAATATGGTGACCTATTCCCCAGTTGCTCAGGGTTATTTAAACAAATCCTTCACACTGGAGCAGGCTTGTCAGGCTGCAAATGAATATAGCGATAATACAGCTGCAAACTTTGCTATTTTGTCAGGAGGAGGCCCTGAGGGACTGACCGCATTTATGAGGTCCATAGGTGATACGGCGACTCGCTCTGATCGGTATGAACCAGAACTCACCATTAATCCTGAGAATGATCTGCGCGATACGACAACGCCAGATGCGATGAGTCGTAGTTTAAAAGAAATTTTGACGGGAGAAGTACTAACTCAAGCATCAAGAAACCAATTAAAGGAATGGATGATCAATAATAAGGTGGCTGACAATATGCTAAGAGCTTCTCTTCCTAAGGGGTGGAAAATTGCGGATAGATCGGGAGCAAGTGAATATGGTGTCAGAGGGATAACATCTATGGTGTGGTCAAATAATCATGAACCCGTATTCATCAGCATTTATGTCAGAAAAGAGGGTTCTTCTTTGGATGAGCGTTCGGAAGTGATCCGTATCCTAGGCTCGCATATATTCAATGAATACCTCAATAATTAATCTCCATGTTTGATCAACTAAAATGATTCATTGTTAAAATAAATCAATACAGTAAGACATCGAAAATAATAGCCAATAAAAACCCCTTAACATTAGGGGTTTTTTATTAACAAAATAACAGCGATAATATTGATAATGGTCGAGAGTGGACACTTCGTGAACACTACATGATTTTAAGCTTTAAATATTAACTAGTTATAAAGGAAAGAGAACACCATGCCAGTGTTACATAACCAAATCTCAAATAAAATCTTAAAAGAGCGCATGTTGGCTGAGGTCGAGCCGCGCACCACTATCTCTTTTTACAAGTATTTTAATATCCAAGACCCAAACGAATTTCGTAATCAATGGTACCAACAATTTAAAGCATTGAGTGTTTTTGGGCGCGTTTATATTGCCAAAGAAGGTATTAATGCACAAATCAGTGTGCCTGAATCCAATGTGAGCGCATTACGCGAACTCATTTATGCAACAGACCCCGCATTAGAAAACCTACGTTTAAATATTGCGATTGATGATGACGGTAAATCATTCTGGGTGCTACGCATGAAAGTGCGTGAGCGTGTAGTCGCTGATGGTATTGATGACGAAACATTTAACCCAGCAAATACGGGTCAATATCTAAAAGCGCATGAAGTGAATGATATGATTGATGACCCAAATACTGTTTTCGTTGATATGCGAAATCATTATGAGTATGAAGTGGGGCGTTTTGATAATGCGATTGAAATACCATCAGATACATTTAGAGAGCAACTGCCAATGGCGGTTGAAATGCTGCAAGAGCAAAAAGACAAAAATGTTGTGATGTATTGTACTGGTGGGATCCGTTGTGAAAAAGCCAGTGCTTATATGCTGCATAATGGTTTTAAAAATGTCTACCATGTTGAAGGTGGGATTATTGAATACGCACGTAAGGCGAAGGAGCAAGGCCTGCCTTTACGGTTTAAAGGGAAAAACTTTGTTTTTGACAACCGTATGGGTGAGCGTATTACAGAGGATACATTAGCACAATGCCACCAATGTGGCGTACCTTGTGATGCACACACCAATTGCGCTAATGATGGTTGCCACTTACTGTTTATCCAATGCCCTAGCTGTGCAGAAAAATATGAAGGCTGCTGCAGTTCGTCTTGTACACAAGAAATGAAACTTCCTGAGCAAGAGCAACGTGCACGACGTGCAGGCCGTGAGGTCAGTAATAAAATCTTTAATAAATCACGCCACCGTTTATCCGATGGGTTATTAAATAAAGATAACTAGTCATTAATGTGACCTATAATAAGAAAGCCCTGAAATTAGGGCTTTTTTTTAATATAAATATTTAAATACATTATATATAAAAAATAACTCTATTCTGTTTTTGACGAAAACTTTAGAGGTAATATGCCTTTTTTGTGAATAAACAGTGCTATTGCTAATTCCTAGTTTTCGAGAAATAATATGATTAGGTGTTTCATTCATCCAGTTGTTAATAATATTTTGTTCTTTAATTGTGAAAATAGATGACTCAATGTTATTAGCAAGCTTGGTGATTTTCTCTATTTGTTCATAGTCACGAATAACCTTATCAAGTGTTTGAATAATAATATCTTTTGATAGGATGAAATAATTATCCTTTAATAACAATGGATTGTTTGTCTGTGGATACGGGGCATTAATATAAATATAAAATCGTATATTATTGGTATTGCTTAATAATTTCTGTAGCGTAGGGCAGTAATTAGAATAATTACAATAATACGTTAAATTCACTAGTATAATGCTTGGTGTGTTTATATTTATAAAACCAATGGCTTCTTTTATACATCCTGTACTAATAAATTCGAGTTTTTTATTTTTGGATAAATATTCTGTAATACCAAGACGTGTATAATAACATTCATCAATAACTAATATTCGCATTGGAACATCCTTGTTCAAGAAGATGCCTTACAATAAATTGGAATTGATAGTGAAGTCAACCAAGGATTAATAAAAACAATAAATAGTGTTCTTATTTTAAATTGCGAATTAGTAATTAATTGATAAGGTAATTATATAAATATATATAATTACCTGTATGGATGAATAAATTAAATGGATATTAGTGATCCTAATATCCATTTATTTCCCTAGTGTGTTTTAAAACCAAGCTCAACATATTCCCCTGATTCTATCTTGTCTACACCTGCTTGAAGAATATGAATGAGTTGTTTAGCCACATCAGTTGTTAGCCACATTGTTTTATCCACAATAGCGTCACCTGTGTGTTTATCTTGCTCGGGGAGGTAGTGCAAACGCAACATCATAGCGTCGTAATCATCGACTGTACTGATGTCCCAGCCAACTACTGGGTGGGTTTGAATGACATCATTTTTTTTATTCATATAAACCTCCTAATCAAACATCGTGATAAATAATAAATATCTATAACTGACTAAGAGCAATGACCTCGTGATGAGTCCACTTTTAGTATAAGGAGATTTTGCTAATAAGAAAGTAAATAAAACATTTTTTTTGTTTAAATGGCAGAAAATGCATAAAACGGATAATAAAGATTGCAAAAATAGAATGGGAAGTATTTTGAACTTCC
This sequence comes from Providencia sp. PROV174, assembly GCF_028480685.1. Taxonomy (NCBI): domain Bacteria; kingdom Pseudomonadati; phylum Pseudomonadota; class Gammaproteobacteria; order Enterobacterales; family Morganellaceae; genus Providencia; species Providencia sp. PROV174. Next base: position 448,364 of record NZ_JAMPOT010000009.1, on the reverse strand, counting down.
CATGGGTGTTAAACTACTGGCTCTGAGAGACTGTCCAGCGTGCATCTTCCCCTGCTAAGAAAGGCACTAATTTATCATTGCAGCAGTCAATGGATTCACAAATAATATTTTGTTCTTTAGTTAGCGTAATTGTCCCTTCATTCACAGGTAAGTTATAGAATTTAGGACCATTTAGGGAACAAAAAGCTTCGAAATGCGCCAAAGCACCAAGCTCTTCAAAAACACTCGCGTAAGCCGCTAATGCGGTGGGAGCATTAAAGACCCCAGCACAACCACAGGAAGACTCTTTACGTGATTGTATATGTGGTGCGGTGTCGGTACCAAGGAAAAAACGGTCACAACCTGAAGCAACCGCTGCACGCAATGCTTCTTGGTGCACATTACGCTTCAAAATAGGTAAGCAAAATAAATGCGGCCTTATGCCACCAACTAACATATGGTTACGATTAAACATCAAATGTTGAGGTGTTAACGTTGCAGCTGTAAATTCATTTGCTTCTTGGACATATTGAGCCGCTTCTTTGGTGGTGATGTGTTCAAAAACAACTTTTAGTTTTGGAAACTGTGCCCGTAGTGGCAACATAACTTGCTCAATAAATAAGGCTTCTCGGTCAAAAATATCGATATGACTTGCGGTGACTTCACCATGGATAAGCAGTGGCATTCCTGCTTGTTCCATCGCAGCTAATACGGGGTAAATCTTTTTAATATCGGATACGCCGTGGCTAGAGTTAGTTGTTGCATTGGCCGGGTAGAGTTTACAGGCAGTAAATACCCCCTCGTTAAAGCCACGAACGACTTCAGCAGGATCTGTGCTATCAGTAAGGTAGCAGGTCATTAAAGGGGTAAATTGATGTCCTTGTGGAACCGCTTTTAGAATACGCTCGCGGTAAGCTTTTGCGGCTTCAATCGTTGTGACTGGTGGCACTAAATTCGGCATGACAATCGCGCGGCCAAAGAATTCACTGGTATAGGGAACGACCGTTTTTAACATATCATCATCGCGAAAATGAACATGCCAATCATCAGGGCGGCGGATCGTTAGGGTAGTTACAGTTGTCATTAAACCGGCTCCATAGGGGAAGAGTGAATGATGAGCGAGTGCTCAAGCCGGAATAGAATGATAAAGGTAAAGTGAAAAAATAGCTATGAGAAATCGCGATTATAGCTTATTTCAGAGGTAGGTTATGCAAATGACGTAAATAGCTAATGTATTCAGGCTATACAATAGCAAAAAGCCTGCTTAAGTTTCCTTAAGCAGGCTTCTCTAAATTTTGGCTCCTCCAGCTGGACTCGAACCAGCGACATACGGATTAACAGTCCGCCGTTCTACCGACTGAACTATGGAGGAACTCCTTGGTACGCAGAGGATATTAGCTTTCTCTTACTGTATTGTCAAAGGAGAATAGCGAAAAAATGTTTGTTTGCCTGTTATCTGTGCGAACTGTGGGAAGTTTGATCGAAAATAGGGTAGTGTTGATTAATCAAGGCCATACACTAACAAAAAGACGGTTACAAATTTAAGTCAATGGGAGGTATATGATTTCAAATTTAGTGGTTAACCGTAGCTAACCACTGAGTAATGGGTGGATGTAACTTACCGAAAATATCTACAGCGGAATAACGAGAACCGGTTGGGCGATGTCATCGAGTAAACTGCGAGTCACTGAGGTACTAAGCCAGCGTCCAAGTGAAGAAAGATGACGATGAGAGATAATTAATAACTCACAGTTATATTTTTCCATTTTTTTGGGAATGGTATCGATAGGAGTACCTGCAGCGAGTAGTCCTTGGGCTTTAAATCCCATGCTATTTAAGGCGTTTGTGACCTCTTTTAATTGTTTCTGTGCCAAAGCTTCTTCATTTTGCGCGGCAGGGTATTCATCCCACTCATCACTCTCTTTAGTTAATCCAGTGCGGCTTAGTGCAAAGGTATTATCAACAACAGTTAATACAATCACATTGCTGACACAGCCAGTCATTCGTTGCATAAAACTAAGCGCATTACTGCTATTCTCAAAGCTGTCGACTGCTAACAACACATTATTAATCATGATTATTTCCTGATGGGCGAGCTAAATAGCGCCTTTAAAGTTAGATTCCCCTTTTTTCCAATACCCTTTGGCAAACAGCGAGGTTTTGGGGATCATCCGTTCATTGATAAAGTGATTTTTAAGATAAGCAGCGGCTTGTTGTTCACAAGCGAGCCAAATTTGACCCGGTTCAGCGGGAAGCGCGTAGCGACTGACTGCTTTAACAAGTAGGTTGTTCATGACATTTTCGTAATGGCGTTCACGTACTTGCCAGCTATTGACTATCAAATGTGGATAATCAAGGCATTGAATTTCTTGTTTATCACCCACTTCAGCAAACCAAAAAACAGGAATCGGCCGAGTTAAAGAGGCTAAAATAGAGCGCATTGCAGGAATGGCAGTTTCATCTCCAAGCAGTAGTAACCAGTTAGCGTCCGTTAGCGGTTTAAATCCTCCAGAACAGGGGCCTGCAAAGCCCAGTTTATCGCCAACCAATGCCTTTTCCGCCCAACATGATGCAGGGCCTTCACCATGTAAAACCATATCAATATCTATTGTACGGTTGGTTTTATTAATTTCACTGATGGTGTAAGCGCGGCCTGCTAGGTTATCTTTCCATGGAAAGAACACTTTTATCCAACAAGCGGGCTCATAGGCACGTAAATCATCTAAAAATTTATCAACATCTTCACCGCATAATGTAATGCGGCGCAGGTATTTGGTTGGTTTCTGTACAGCACTAACCGTAGCTTCACGTTTACGCTTGGTATCTTTTTCCAATATGTCACCAACAATTTTATTCATTGTGTTGTGCATAAGAATGCTCCTGCTGCATATTTGATGGATAAGTTTGCTCCCAGCCGCCTCCAAGGGCTCGATACAAATTCACGACGGCAAGTGCAGTTTCTTCTTGGGAAGCAATTTGAGCCGATTGCAAATCTAATAAGGCTCGTTGTGTACTCAGTACATGTATAAAATCGCTAGCGCCATTGAGATAGCTATCTCGTGCCAGTGAGAATGCGTGTTGGTTGGCGCTTACAGCAGCGGCAAGGTGGGATTGCCTAATTTGTTGAGTTTGGTAATTCGAAAGTGCATCATCAATTTCATGCCAAGCACGTAATACAGTTTGTTGGTAAGTGATGGCCATTTCTTGTTGACGATACTCACTGAATTTGACTTGTTGTGTGATTTTTCCACCATTAAAAAGGGGTAAATAAAGTGAAGGGCCAATCGAAAAGGAACGTGCTGACCAGTTGCCCATATCTGACAGGGAAAGCACTTGGTAGCCAGCATTACCGGTAAGTGTAATTCGTGGATAATAATCCGCTTTTGCAACGCCAATTTCTGCGGTTGCTTGGTGTAATCGCTGTTCAGCTTCGCGAATATCAGGCCTACGCAATGCTAATTCAGAAGGAAGCCCCATTGGTACTGAGCCTGTTAAATGCGGTAGCGATTTGGTCGCTGCAAGTTCAGCTTTAAGCGCTCCGGGCTGTTCACTAAGTAATAGGCTCAGCGCATTATTCAAGCGGTTTTCTCTATCATTTAAAACAGGCAACAAAGCTTTTACTTGGTCTAATTGAACTTGAGCTTGTTCTACATCTAATTGATTACCCGAACCATTTTGCAACCTCACTTTAGTTAACTGTAACGTTTTTAGGGCTGTTGCATGGTTCTCTTTTGCAACAATGATTTGTTGCTGTGTCGCTCGTAAGCGCAGGTAATTAGTGGCAATTTCTGCGGCGATAGATGTGAATAAAGCACGACGGTTTTCCTCGGAAGCGGCAAAATTAGCTTGCGCACTTTCAGAGGAGCGACGTAATTTCCCCCACAGATCAATTTCCCAGATAGCACTAAACCCGCTTCGCCAGTTATTGAAATCAGCTTCGCCTTTTTTACCGGAGGGGTCACGTTGACGTTGATAAGCGCTATCAAAGTTTAAATCAGGTGCTAATGCTGAGTCTGTGATACCCAATAAAGCGCGACTTTGTTGTATGCGTGAAGTTGCTAGTTGAAGGTTTAAGTTACTAGTTGTTGCACGTTGTACTAACTGGGTCAGTTGTGGATCACCAAAGATAGCCCACCACTCGGTGGGCAACGTTGCGGAGTTTTGCGTTGCTCCCCAGTTGCCTGGAAGTGAGGCTTGCGGTGGAGCAAAATCTGGCCCAACGGCATGGCAGCCTGTGAGTGCTAACAAAACCAATGCGATCACAGTTTTGTTCATCAGCGGCTCCCATCATGTGTATTAATGGTGACATCTGCAGACATACCCACACGTAGCGCATTCATCATCACCGCATGGTCGGCGTTGCTATCAAAAATAATTTTCACGGGTATGCGTTGTACAATTTTAGTAAAATTACCCGTTGCATTTTCCGGGGCTATGGGTGAGAAACTCACACCAGACGCGGGAGCAATACTATCGACATAGCCTTTTAATATTTGCCCTGGGAAAGTGTCGATACTAATATCAACGACTTGGCCATGAGTAATATTTTCCAGTTGAGTTTCTTGATAATTCGCGATGATGTAGAGCTTGTTTTGGGGAACAATAGCCATTAAAGCATCGCCTGGCTTAACAAACTCACCGACGCGCAAACTTTTTTTACCAATTACGCCACCAATGGGTGCAGTAATACGGGTGTAAGAAAGGTTAAGCTCAGCCATCGCTTTTTTAGCTTGAGCTAATGTCAATTCAGCATTGCTATCGGCCTGTTTTGCTTCTAAAACTTGCAACATATTTTTGGCTGCTTTTAATGATGCTTCGGCTTGTGCAACACTTGCTGTCATTGTTTGTACACGTGTAGTTGCTTGTTGTGCCGCTTGTTGTGAGCCTGCGCCAGTATTTGCCATTTTGTGGTAGCGAGTTTTTTCTTGGTACGCAAATTGGAGTTCTGCTTTTGCAGATTGCAGTTGGGCTTCTGCCGCAGCGATTAAGGCCTGTTGACGCGTTAAATTGGCTTTTGCATCATCTTGTCGTGCGCGAGCAGATTGCTCTTGCGCAGCAGCCTGAGAAAGTGCAACTGTAAATTCTCTGGGATCAATGACTGCTAATAATTCACCTTCTTTAACCCATTGGTTATCTTGCACAAGGACTTCGGTCACCACACCTGAAATTTGTGGTGATATACGTGAAATATCCGCTCGGATATAAGCATCATTGGTATTTTGAGCAGTTTTTTTAATGGCGAATTTATTAATTAATAAACCTCCCATTAAAACAACAATAGCGATGATAGCTAGAGCGACATTTTTATTAATTTTTAATTTGATCTTACTCATTCTAATTTCCTGATAATCAATAACTAAGCAGCGGCAACAGACCGCGGTGGGTAAATACGAGTTGGCATCACTAAAATCAGCCCGGTTAATAACAGTGCTAAACCAGAAACCAACAGATATAGGTCAGAGCTAGCTAAAACATGTCCTTGGCTTGAGGCGAGTTTTGTGAGCTCGCCGATAGAATTCGTCGCAGTATCGCGATAGGTGCTGCCGTAACTGTCAGTAATTACGCCGGAATGAAAATCACCTCGCTGGCGGCTTAATAGGGCAATAGCTCCCCCTGCAGCGGTTGCTGCAAATCCTTTAACCGCATTAAACCAAGCAGCAGCAAATGGACCATCAGTGGGCAATAATCCGCCCGTTGCCATCATCAATAGCGGAATAACGGCCATGGGTTGTGCAACAGCTTGTAAGAGAGAAATCATTCTAAAGTTGTCACCATTCCAATCTGGGGTCAGTTGTGATGCGAGAACACAAGCTGTCGCCATCAAAAGTAAACTAATGGCGAGCACCCAACGGCAATCAACTTTGGGGGTATTACAAATAATGGCTATGATAGGGAGCGTGATGAGTTGTGGGAGTGATACCCATAACATCATGTCGGAGGTTTGTTCTAAGCGATACCCTTGAATAGCCGATAAATAGCTAGAGGTAATATTCACCAAAGAAACCATAATCAACAGCACACCACCAAGGGTGATTAATGAAAACGACAGGTTCCGTTTGCCAAGTAACTGTAAATTGAAAAAGGGTAATGGGTGATACCACTCGTTTATTAAAAACAGGGCTAATAAACCAAGCCCACCCATTAATAAAACATAAATCAGTGATGAATTTAGCCAATCAAGGCGTTCTCCTTGAGAAATACCCACGGTGAGCATGGCAAGTGCACTTCCCCCTAGAAGTAAACCTCGCCAGTTAAACTGTTTGAGTCGTTCTAAGCGTAAAGGGTCTTGTGGCAAACCAAAGCCAATGCAGATGGTAGCTATCGCCATTAGCGGTAAGTTCCAATAAAAATATCCACTCCATCCCCAGTGAAAGGCAAAAGCGGCTGCAGTGGCACCAAAAGTAGCACTCCATGCAGAAACCCAGCCATAAGCTCCTAAACCTAATACTTTAATCAGTGGAGGCATAAAACGTAGCACTACCGTCATTAACATCGGTGGGAGAGCTCCGCCTGAAAAGCCCTGTAAACTACGTATTGTCAATAGAAGGGTATAATGATCTCCTAGCCATGGTGTAATTAACCCTCCAACCAGATATATAGAGCACATAACAAGTGCAACACGGCGTAAAGAGAATGTCGGCCAAAAGCAAGGAGTAAACCCCGAACCAATTACAAAACCGGTTACATAACAAGTAATTAACCAACTGCCAGTATCGATATTTAATGCCATTGCGCCCTGAATATCGCCTAGGGCGAATTTACTGGCGTTTTCTCCCACGCCACTCGCCATTACTGCTAAAAAAACACCAAATAGACCCATCCATGTGCGACCACTGATTTCACTCGCACTGGCTATCCATTTGTTTTTTTTAGGTTGTGTGATAGACGCATCAACCATTTCAAACTCCTGCTATTTAAAAATTTGTTCTGTCATTTTTCAGCAGTAGTATCTAAACTTTATTTAATTGTTTAAAATGAAATGATGTAATTAAATTATTGCATAAAACGCAATCCACTAATAAGGAGGACTGCAAAGGGGCGAGGAGGAAAAATGCCACAAAAAATCGATTTCAATTTGATTTATGCGTTGAATTTATTATTGGAGGAAGGAAGTGTCGGAGGAGCAGCTGAAAAAATGAACCTGAGTGCTCCTGCCATGAGCCGAATTCTAGGGCGAATTCGTGAGCAATTTAATGATCCGATTTTAGTCAGGGCAGGGCGTAAATTAGTACCAACTCCCAGAGCATTAGAATTAAAAGAACAACTTAGCCATATTATTGCTCAAGCAGAAGCGTTAATTAATCCTGATGAATTATTCAATCCAAAAACATTAGAAAGAACATTTGTTATTCGCGCGAATGATATTTTTATTGGTGCTTTAGGCGGCGGATTATTAGAAAAACTCAGGGAATTAGCCCCTCGAAGTAGTTTAATTTTTATTGCGGAAAGTGATACTGAAGATGATTCCTTACGTAGCGGTAAAGTTGATTTGGTTATTGGTTCTTCTCGAGATTGGCATCCTGAAATTAAGGCTCAAAGCTTATTTACCAGCACCTTTCAGGCGTTGGTTCGCCCTGAGCACCCGATAATTGGGCAAGTGACACCTGAAAGTTTAACGCATTACCCGCATATCAGTGTATCGCGACGGGGGCGTACATTGGGGCCAATTGATGACGCATTACGTGACCTTCAATTGCAGCGTAATGTTGTGTTGACTTTACCGAGCTTTCATTCTGCAATGATGCTAACGATGAACTCTGATTATATTTTGCCGCTCCCTCGCCATGTACTGCAAGGGGTAAAGAGTGTTAATTTGCCGTTAATTGAAATTGAACTTCCTTTGGAATTGGAATCTATATTTATCGTGCAAGCATGGCATCCAAGGTTGGACAGAGATCCTGCACATCAATGGTTACGCCAGACAATTAAACAATTTTTTCTAGAGAAAGAGTAGCTATTCATTCTATGGTGCGGGTCTTTGTGGTTGCTTAGTCAGTAGCTGAATATTCAGAAGCGTAATTTTCAGGTAGATAGCAAAAAGCCCGCATTAAGCGGGCTTTTTAAATTTGGCTCCTCCAGCTGGACTTGAACCAGCGACATACGGATTAACAGTCCGCCGTTCTACCGACTGAACTATGGAGGAATTGCTTTGTTCCTGAGAACGAGGCGCATATTACCCATCCTGTTCACTGTTGTAAAGTATAAAAACGAAAAAAATAGCCAAGTGGGTGTTAAGTAATCGATTTGATGATTATCTACCCCAATAAGAGGTGTCGTTGTCTATATTATGTGGCTTATAGGGGAAGGGGAAGCTAGGGAAACTGATAATAGAGATGAGTAATATGTGAGTAATGAGGTATATCAAACAGATAGCAAAAAGCCCGCATTAAGCGGGCTTTTTAAATTTGGCTCCTCCAGCTGGACTTGAACCAGCGACATACGGATTAACAGTCCGCCGTTCTACCGACTGAACTATGGAGGAATTGCTTGTTCCTGAGAACGAGGCGAATATTAACGATATCATCTCAGGCTGTCAATCATAAAAACAGAAAAAATATCTAACTGCTCATTCACTGCACATTATGACGAAGTTTTGCTCTAGTTAATTGATATTGAATTAATTTTGAGCTGCAAGTGTACCAGGTAATTGCGTAGAAACTTCAGGATAAGCGACATGATAGATATCATAAAATGATATCATTCCTTTTAATGCAATTAAACGCGATATTTCTTGCTTTATTGCAGAGCTAACATCTTGTGAATCAATGATTTTACTTATCGCATTATCAGAAACGGGTTCGGTAACAAACCATTCTCCGTTATAACAAACGCGTAAATCTAATACACCAATATCTTCAAAATGATAGACAGGCTTAATGTCAAAAAGTAGCACACTTGCTAGTACAATAAAGAGAATGGTGATACCCAGTGCCCAATAAGGGCCAAAATAAGGGGCATACCAAAGAATAATAGCTAGGGGGACGTAAGCTGCAACCATGCCAACACATAAATAAGGGTGGTTGGCGAGAAACTGGCTATTAAAGTAAGGTTTCCCATCTCGGTTTTCACGTTTATTGATGGTATCCAAGTCTTCGACGAGTATTTGTTTGATAATATCCATGTGTATAACTCTCTGTCAGATATCTATACTAGGAGGGTATCACGAGCTGTTGAGATTGTTATATATCAGTTAAAAAAAATATTTACACAGATTGTCATTGTATCAGATAATTCTTACTGACATTTATTGAGTTGTTGGCTTTTTAAATTAAAGTTTTCTTTAAACTATCAACTAAATGCAGCATTTTTGTTAACGTTATAGTCGATAAAAGTGACGCAATCGAAAAAACGACATATTTTTGAAGTTTGCCCGTATAAAATAGTTGCTATTATCTTTAAGTCATGAGTTAATGAGTATCGGCCTGTTTAGCAGTCCTATTTGATGTATGATTACTGAGTTAGTGTGTTCTAAAGAAGAAAGTTATCACAGATAGCCTTTGACCGTGACGCTGCATCTTGGTGTTTCCCTGATTAAATAGTTGACTCTGGCCCGTATATGCCAAAAGGCAAGTTTTTTTGATGTTATATAGGAAAAGTCAAATGTCCGACAAAATGAAAGGTCAAGTTAAGTGGTTCAACGAGTCTAAAGGCTTCGGTTTCATCACTCCAGCTGATGGTAGCAAAGACGTTTTCGTCCACTTCTCTGCCATTCAGGGCAATGGTTTCAAAACTCTGGCTGAAGGTCAGCAAGTTGAATTCACCATTGAAAACGGTGCAAAAGGTCCAGCAGCTGCTAACGTAACTGCTATCTAAGCTAATTGCTCAACTGATTTTCTAAAGCCCGTCATTTTTAATGACGGGCTTTTTCGTATGCGCTACATTTATGGTTAATATATTTTGTTGGAAAAGATTGCTATGAAAATTAATGACCGTGTTTATGTAAAAACAGACGGGGAAGAGCGTCGAGAAGGCACTATTTTACTTATCGAGCCCTTTAATGAAGGAGTAATGTATTTAATCGCATTACCTGATTACCCTGAAGGTATTTGGTTTTTTAATGAAAAAGAGGGTGATGAAGGGATTTTTGTTACGCCAATTGAAAGATAAGTTTCAAGTTAATGAACACTTTGTTCTTTACTTAATAATTTTCCCCACTTATACTCCTTCCATCTTTTACTTAGGAGATTATTACTTGGACAGTCAGAGTTGGAATAAAAACTTAATTTAATGGCAAGCCAGTAATCATCTTTTCTTTTAACTGCTTGCCACAATGGCGGGCGGTGTCTGATGTTTCCTCATCATACTACTCCCTTATAATTGTATTTAATTAGATAGCATATTATAGCTGTATTGAGTGTGTATCATGTTGGTCTATATTTATTCTCTATTTCCTCCAGGCAATAGCTAATGGTTTTTGAGTAATTTATTTTACTCAAAATATATGGCTATATGCTTTTTATTAGGCATATAAATCATTATCCAAGTTATTTTTGGAGGGATTATCATGCTTTTTTCCCCTGATATTTTAAATTTACTGTCTGCTATGTGTTTTGGTGCATTAATCGGTGCTGAGCGCCAGTGGCGTCAACGAATGGCGGGCTTGAGAACCAATGCACTGGTTGCAACAGGTGCTGCAGTGTTTATTTTAAGTTCTGTAACAACATCTCCTGATAGCCCTGGGCGTATTGCTGCCCAAGTGGTGTCTGGAATCGGTTTTCTCGGGGCGGGTGTGATTATGCGTGAAGGCATGAACATTCGAGGTCTCAATACTGCGGCAACGCTTTGGTGTTCTGCGGGGATCGGTGTTTTATGTGGATTAGGGCAATATTCTTTAGCATTGATGGCGACGTTATTAATTTTATGCGCCAACATCTTATTAAGAGAAGCAGCTTCACGAATTAATAAACAGCCACAGCAGCAAGCGCTTGATGTCGAACAGCGTTATAAAATCCGTGTAATGTGCCATCAAACGGATGAAATTTTAGTAAGAACACTTATTTTACAAGCAATTAACGGGTTGCATATTCGGTTGCAATCGTTAAGTAGTGCCGACACATTAAAGCCTGAACAGTTGGAAGTGTGTGCTGAATTCCTTGCAACCCCCGCGGAGCAAAAGGAAATTGAAGCATTGGTATGCAGAATAAGTCTTGAGCAAAGTGTTAGTGCTATCAATTGGAAAGTCGCATCAGAGCTACCTGCCTGATGATTTTAAATTAACTCACTATAGGAGCCGAAATGGACGACCACCCTCCGTCATGGAGTCGTAAGCTGGAGCTATCTAACTGATAATAAGCTAATTTTATTTCAGTTGGATAGCGTTAAAATCACGAGTGTTGTATTCGAGACAACGTTATGACTGAAATAAGAGAACCGCGTAAAAGCGTCAAAGCGGCTGCACGCCAAAAATATATTGTTGGCGAACAAGCGAGTAAAAATATTGAGCAAGTGCTCAATGAATATCAAACAAATCTATTAGGCTTATCTGAGAATGAGGCGATGGATCGCCTAGTGACCGAAGGAGAGAATGAAGTTGCTCATGAAAAAGCCCCTCCAGCATGGAAGCAACTACTCACTTCCTTTAAAAATCCATTTATATTCGTACTGATTATATTAGCAGTTGTTAGTTTTTTTACGGATTATGTTATTCCCGAACGTCAAGGTGAAGAAACAGACTTAACCGGGGTGATTATCATTGTCACTATGGTTTTACTGAGTGGATTTTTGCGTTTTTGGCAAGAATATCGTACCAATAAGGCTGCGGAAGCATTGAAATCCTTAGTTCGAACGACAGCTACGGTATTTCGCCGCGACAATAAAACGGGGCGTTCAGTTCGAAAAGAGGTGCCGATTAAATGCTTAGTACCAGGGGATATTGTGTTGTTATCCGCAGGGGATATGGTTCCTGCGGATTTAAAGCTAGTCGAATCAAGAGATTTGTTTATCAGCCAAGCGATTCTAACAGGGGAGTCCATACCCGTTGAAAAATATGACACATTGGGTGACGTTTCAGCCAAAAGTTTAGATCCCGTATCGCCAACAGAAAATGAATTATTAGAGATTTCAAATATTTGTTTAATGGGAACCAATGTTACCAGCGGTACAGCACGTGGAATTGTGGTGGCAACTGGTGGAAAAACCTATTTAGGTTCGTTGGCTAAATCCATTGTGGGGAGCCGTGCGCAAACATCATTTGATCGTGGTGTGAATAGCGTAAGTTGGTTATTGATTCGCTTTATGTTAGTCATGGTACCAATTGTCTTACTTATCAATGGGTTTACAAAAGGTGATTGGTTCGAAGCAACATTATTCTCACTGGCGGTTGCTGTGGGGTTAACGCCCGAAATGTTACCGATGATTGTTAGCTCCAATTTAGCCAAAGGTGCAATTGCCATGTCAAAACACAAGGTAATTGTCAAAAGATTAAATGCTATCCAAAACTTTGGTGCAATGGATGTGCTGTGTACGGATAAAACGGGAACTTTAACGCAAGATCGTATTATTTTAGAACATTATTTAGATAGTAATGGGCAGAAAAATAGTAAAATCTTGCAACTGGCTTGGCTAAATAGCTTCCATCAAAGTGGCGCTAAAAACATGATGGATCAGGCAATTATTCGTCGTGGTAGAGGGAACAGTGAAGTTGAGCAGTTAAAAGGATTTCAAAAAATTGATGAATTACCCTTTGATTTTATTCGGCGCAAATTGTCAGTGACAGTACGAACACCAGAAGGCGAAGCTCTACTTATTTGTAAAGGCGCCGCTGAGGAAATGTTAGCTGTTTGCCAAAGCTATCAACAAGATGGTGAGCTTCATTTACTTGATAACCAAGCAAGAGCAACAATTACTGAGCTAGTGAGTGACTATAACAGACAAGGATTTCGTGTATTGTTACTCGCAACTCGTCGTTTGAATGATGCAGAAGCCAGCTTACCGCTTTCAACTCAAGCTGAGCATCAGTTAGAACTACAAGGCATTTTAACTTTTCTTGACCCAGCAAAAGAAAGCGCAATTTCAGCCATTGCAGCGCTACGTGAAAATGGTGTTACGGTGAAGGTGTTGACGGGTGATAATGCGATTATTACCGAAAAAATTTGTCATGATGTTGGTCTAAATATCAGTGAAATCATGACTGGTCTGGAAATTGAAGCTTTGACGGACGAAGAGCTCAGTCAGAAAGTTGAGCAGGTTTCAGTTTTTTGTAAATTAACACCTTTGCAAAAATCCCGTATTTTAAAGCGGTTACAAGCAAATGGGCATACAGTTGGCTTTCTTGGTGATGGAATCAACGACGCACCGGCGTTACGTGATGCTGATGTGGGAATTTCAGTTGATACAGGGACGGACATTGCTAAGGAATCTGCGGATATCATCTTACTTGAAAAAGATTTAATGGTATTAGAGCAGGGGGTGATTAAAGGACGTGAAACTTTCGGCAATATTATTAAATACTTAAATATGACAGCGAGCTCTAACTTCGGTAACGTATTTTCTGTATTGATTGCCAGTGCATTTATTCCCTTTCTACCGATGTTAGCCATTCATTTGCTCGTTCAAAACTTGCTGTATGATATTTCCCAGCTTGCATTACCCTGGGATAAAATGGATAAAGAGTTTTTAAAACGGCCTCGTAAATGGGATGCAAAAAATATCGGCCGCTTTATGCTCTGGATTGGGCCAACGTCATCTATCTTTGATATTACGACTTTTGCGTTAATGTGGTACGTATTCCAAGCAAATAGTGTTGCTCACGAAGCATTGTTCCAATCAGGTTGGTTTGTGGAAGGATTACTCTCTCAGACGCTAGTTGTTCATATGTTAAGAACACAAAAAATACCCTTTATACAAAGCACAGCTGCACTACCTGTTATGTTAACGACAGGGTTAATTATGGCTCTCGGGCTATATATTCCATTTTCTTCATTTGGTGAAATGATAGGATTACAACCGTTGCCAATAGAATATTTTCCATGGCTAGCTCTGACATTAGTGAGCTATTGTGTTGTCGCTCAACTGATGAAGCAGTTTTATATTAAACGTTTTGGTACATGGCTATAATATATTGTTAAGTCAGGAAAAAGAAAAACCAAGGATGGTTCTTCTTTTCTGTGCGCAATAAAAAGAGCCACCAGTGTGGCTCTTGTTGATCTACAGAATAAAGAAGAATAGGGCTTATTGCAGGCCTAAAGCAGCTTTCATCTGTTTCATTGCATCAATACCTTGTTGGCAAGCTTTATCTTGCTGATCCTTAGGTAGTGCAGCAACTTGTTTTTTACCTTCTTCCAGCTGACCTTTCATTGCATCTAACTGAGTTTTTGCTTGCGGGTTTTCTGAAGCTTTAGCAATTAAGCTATCAACTTCAGCGAAGTAAGCGTTACAAGTTTCAGTTGCGCCAGCAACTTCGCCTTTTTTCTCTTCTTCTGAACAAGCAGTGATTGTCAGTGCCAATAAACCCATACCACAAGCTAAAATCAACTTTTTCATAATCAACCTTATTAAAATTATTTATTTATATAGCAAATTGAGTATATAAGAGATGTTTTTAATATCAAACGTGACAAATCCTAAAATAATATCTTAGCCAATTAATTAAGTTTTAATTTAATTAGGCTATCATATTTCATTTTAGGGTGTTTACATTACATAATTTCGTAATTATAGCTAAATTGTTTTTTATCATGTTGTTATGGAATAGCTTTGACTATTTTTCGCTTATCTAGAATGATTGATAGATGGATGAAGTGATTGAAGCTTGAGATAAGAAGTTAACGGTTTATTAGTAGAAGGAAAAATGGTTATCTAATCTAATAAACATATTTTTCGACGATAATTATGTTTCCACTAGCAAAATAGAATAATGCGTTATGCGTGAATTTACCTATATATGATTTTGAAATATTGTTATAACATTTTTTCATATACAATTAAAATTATTAAAAAATCGTTTATTTGTAACAAAATATTTACGGCTGAATGATAAAATTTTACTATGAAATATTTATAGAATTAATGCCTGTTCATTTAAGATGCAATTATAGATGTAAAAAGTGAGCTAGTTCACAAATTTAAGAAGAAAACCTTTGTATCGGTATAAGTTTGATTTTTAAATTAAATTTTCTTTGTACGAAGATGAAATTATCAGGTAGAGTCTGTGTTTTTAAGCGAACTAATGAGTAAATATCGCTTAACTTATGGTTAATGATAGGTGTACAGGGTTAACGACAATTAAGTTAATTTTGTTGACGCTAACTCAAATTCATACCAAAATTGACTCACCGTAGAAATTCGCCAAAGAGCGAGAGACGGGTTAGAATGTTTTTAACAAAGGGCGATACCTTTTCTTACTGTACATTTTTAGAATGATTAGTTCTCTAAAGGTAAAGTAAGAATATATGATATGGATTCACCATATCGCAATGCAACATAGCAAATAATATATTAATGCTATGGGCATACAATGTATGTAACCTGATTTATTTGGTTACAATTTTATATTTAGACTTACACACAGGGCTTTACCATTATGTCTGCTTCTATTGTAAAGAAACGGCCTCTGAGTCGTTACATCAAAGATTTTAAACACAGCCAAACTCATTGTGCACATTGTCACAAGACCCTTGATCGTATCTCTTTAGTTTTCAACGATGACATCTTAAATAAAGAAGCTATCGCTGATATGACTGAATTGGTTGATGAAGGTACTTGGGGGGAGCTGCAAGATAAATTTACTGCACTTTGTCGTTTTTGTAGTGAAATTTATTGCAATAGTAATACTGATTATTTTGATATTATGTCATTTAAACAGTATTTATTCTTACAGACTGAGATGAGCCATAGTACTGTTCGTGAATATGTTGTTCGTTTACGACGTTTAGATGAGCTGTTATCTTCCTCTAATTTTTCTATGAAAGAATTTACTGCAAGTAAAGTTCAAGAGGAATTAAGTGAAAAAATGACAGACTCTGCATTTAGTAATTACAATATTGCATTACGTAAATATGAACAATATTTATTCTGGGAATCAGAAAAGTGCAATAATTAGAACGACATACTGAAAATATGCATCGTTATTTTCATTGTTGTTTTTAAACAATGGTGTCCTCGTGGGCACCTTTTATGTTTCTAGCAGTAAATATATGAGATAGCACTTATCTGATAGGAACCGGGACTGTTATTCTTATGAGATAAGTGTATTTTTAAATAAACACATTGTGATGTATGGCCTGATCCTCATAAACTGCGAGGTCAGGCTTTTTGTTTATTACCCGATCGTCATTAAGCTAGCATTACCACCTGCAGCCGCGGTATTGACACTCAATGAGCGCTCATGAAGTAAGCGTTCAGTCAGCAGATTAGTTTCACCACGTTCAAAGCCCTGTACTGAAATAATAGGCCCTTTACGTTGTGCAACCGCCGCACAAACCTCTTTTAACTGATCGCTGTCACCATGGTAAATAACCCCTTCGATTGGCTCTTTAGACTCTATCCAGTTTTTAGTTAGCGATATGGTTTTTCGCACTTTTTCAGGCAGTGACTTAAATAGCTTCTGATGAAGTTCGCTATCTGGCCATAACACCTGACAACCCGCAGAAAGCACCGCTGTTAACTGCGTTAAACAATCATGTTCATTATCGCTAAGGCATAAAATCAAACCACGTGGGCGCAAGGTATAGGTATTCCTTTCTCCCGTTGGCCCAGGTAATACACGAGAGGTTCCTGTCTGACTATGGCGTGTAAATAGCTCAATAACGGAGGGGGAAATAACCGAATTTTGTTTTTCAGACCATTGAGTAAGTGCTTCAAATGGCTCGAGTAATACGGTTCGGGCACTGGCATCCATCGGTAAATGGCTATCTTGTCTCTCTAACGTGTTTGAAACCGCGTTATCTGGGCGTTCGCTTAATAAACGATAGAGGTATAGTGGCCCGCCTGCTTTAGGCCCAGTTCCAGATAAACCTTCACCACCAAAAGGTTGCACGCCAACAACGGCACCAACCATATTTCGGTTTACGTACAGATTACCTACTTTAGCTTTTGAAACAACTTGGTTGATAGTTTCATCTATACGAGTGTGAACACCAAGTGTCAGCCCATAACCCGCAGCGTTAATTTGTTCAACGAGTGCTTCTAGCTCATCTCGTTTAAAACGTACAACGTGCAGAACAGGGCCAAAGATCTCTTTTTTCAGCTCACTAATATCATCAAGTTCTATCAATGTCGGCTTAACATAGGTTCCTTCCATTTGTTCTTGTTGATCATCATGATTTTCAAATGCAGCTTGGAAGACGACTTTCCCTTTACTGCGCATTTTTTGAATATGTTGATCGATATTTTCTTTTGCTTCACTGTCAATCACCGGGCCAATATCGGTTGATAAATGTTCTGGATTCCCCATGCGGCACTCTTCCATTGCGCCTTTTAACATACGAATCGTTCTATCTGCGACATCTTCTTGGATGCATAGAATGCGCAGTGCTGAACAACGCTGACCTGCGCTATCAAATGCAGATGCGACAACATCAGTGACAACCTGTTCTGTTAATGCAGAAGAATCAACGATCATTGCATTTAATCCGCCCGTTTCTGCAATCAGCGGGGTTGGTCGGCCCTGTGCATCTAAGCGTCCAGCGATATTACGTTGAAGTAATCCTGCAACTTCAGTTGACCCCGTAAACATGACTCCACGAACACGGCTATCACCAACGAGTTGGGCGCCAATCGTTTCACCTTTACCTGGTAAAAATTGCAGTACATCGCGTGGAATACCCGCTTGATGCAAAATGGAAACCGCAATAGCACCGATTAATGGTGTTTGTTCCGCCGGCTTCGCGAGTACGGTATTACCTGCTGCGAGAGCAGCTGCAATTTGGCCTGAAAATATTGCTAACGGGAAGTTCCATGGACTAATACAGACCACAGGCCCTAAAGGGCGGTGCGTATTGTTATCAAAATCATTCTTGACTTGAGTTGCATAGTAATTAAGAAAATCTACCGCTTCCCTAACTTCCGCAATTGCATTGTTGTAGGTCTTACCAGCTTCACGCACTAAAATATCTAATAGCGGCTGTAACTGTTGTTCCATAAGATCAGCAGCTCGTAATAAGATAGCTGCTCGTTCAGAAGGCGGGGTTGCGAACCAGATAGTACCCGCATCGTTAGCGGTATTTAATGCATGTTCAGCTTCTTGTTCTGTTGTTTCACGAACATGGCCAACAATATCTTTATTACAGGCAGGGTTTATAATCGGTGTTGCTTCAGGTAACGTTTGTGAAGCTTGGAAATTCCCCCCTAGCAGTGGTTCTGCCATTTTTTGCTGCATACCTGCACTCAGTAGGGCACTTGATAAGGAAGCCAGTCGATGTTCGTTTGATAGGTCAAGCCCCATCGAATTCACACGTTCTTGACCGTATAAATCACGTGGTAACGGAATTTTTGGATGCGGTAAGCCAATTTGACCTTCAGTTTTAGACAGTTCTAAGACATCTTTAACTGGGTCAGCAACTAATTCATCTAGCGGAATAGTGGCATCAGCAATACGGTTTACAAATGAAGTATTTGCACCATTTTCTAATAATCGACGTACCAAATAGGCAAGTAGTGTCTCGTGAGTACCGACAGGTGCATAAATACGACAAGGGCGGTTTAGTTTGCCATCAGCGACTTTACCAACCACTTGTTCATAAAGTGGCTCACCCATTCCATGTAGACATTGGAATTCATATTGGCCCGGGTAGTAGTTTTTACCTGCAATTTGGTAGATAGCAGAGAGGGTATGTGCGTTGTGCGTTGCAAACTGCGGGTAAATTAAATTGGGAACCGACAACAGTTTTCGTGCACAGGCAATATAAGAAACGTCAGTATACACTTTACGCGTATAAACTGGGTAACCTTCTAGCCCATCCATTTGAGCACGCTTGATTTCACTGTCCCAATAGGCACCTTTTACCAGGCGGATCATTAAACGACGTTGGCTGCGTTCAGCTAAATTTATGATTGAGTCAATCACAAATGGGCAGCGTTTTTGATAGGCCTGAATTACAAAGCCAATTCCATTCCAACCCGCGAGCTGTGGTTCAAAACAGAGTTTTTCTAGTAAATCTAAAGAAATTTCTAAGCGATCGGCTTCTTCTGCGTCAATATTAATCCCTACATCGTATTGATGCGCTTGTAATACAAGGGATAATAGACGTGGATAAAGCTCTTCCATTACGCGGGAGTATTGTGCACGGCTATAACGTGGATGTAATGCAGATAGCTTAATTGAAATACCGGGGCCTTCATAAATACCGCGGCCATTTGATGCTTTACCAATCGCGTGGATAGCTTGTTGGTAAGACACCATGTAATCTTGTGCATCTTTTTCTGTTAATGCGGCTTCCCCCAGCATGTCGTAGGAATAGCGGAAGCCTTTATCTTCGAGTTTTCGTGCGTTAGCGAGCGCTTGGGAAATAGTTTCGCCAGTAACAAATTGCTCTCCCATAAGGCGCATTGCCATATCAACGCCTTTGCGTACCAGCGGTTCACCACTTTTACTAATGATGCGATTAAGTGAGGTTGAGAGTTTAGCTTCATTATGCGTAGAAACTAACTTACCTGTAAATAGCAGACCCCAAGTCGCGGCATTAACAAACATTGAGCTACTTTGGCCAAGGTGTGATTGCCAATTCCCATTACTAATCTTATCGCGGATGAGCGCATCTCGAGTTGCTTTATCTGGAATGCGCAATAAGGCCTCGGCGAGACACATTAATGCGACACCTTCTTGAGATGAAAGTGAAAATTCTTGAAGTAGACCTTGAACTAAGCCTGAGCGGCCGATGCCATTTTTTTGATTGCGTAGTTTTTCAGCTATTGAATAAGCTAATTTATGAGCGGCTTCAGCTTGTTCTGTAGGGAGCTGTGCTTGCTGTAACAACATTGGCACTGCTTGTGTTTCAGGGATTCGGTAAGCAGAAGTAATTGCAGAGCGTTTTACAGATTGTGGTAAAATGTGCTCTGCGAAATCTAAGAATGGTTGATAGTTAGATTCAACGGTGGTGTCTTCATCAGAAGTTTGATTTTCTTTTACATCGATACCCGGTGCGAGCTCTGGAAAAGCTTGGCCATTATCGAGTTGTTCTAGGTAATTATAAATAGCTTGTTTGATAAGCCAATGTGATGTTCGGTCAAGACGCTGAGCGGCATTTTTAATGCGTTCACGAGTTGCTTCATCAAGTCTCACACCCATAGTTGTAGTGCTACTCATCTTAATTCCTCTAGGTCACGAGTCATTTTAATCAAAAAGTTACACCACATTATCTTAATGTTGCAACTTTGTGCAACATTGTTACGTGTGATTTCTG
Organism: Providencia sp. PROV174; assembly: GCF_028480685.1. NCBI lineage: Bacteria > Pseudomonadati > Pseudomonadota > Gammaproteobacteria > Enterobacterales > Morganellaceae > Providencia > Providencia sp. PROV174. Next base: position 428,046 of record NZ_JAMPOT010000009.1, on the reverse strand, counting down.
AAAGAAATGTGAAACATATCGAATTTTTTGAGTTCTAATAATTTCAATTAAATAGATATTCATTTATTTTCTATGTTTTACATATGGTTATATTCAACCTCTTTAGGTAAGGCAGTTAAACATCTGATTGTGAATTTAAGTTTAAATTTTAACATTTGTGATATGGATTCTATTTATGCAATAAAAAATAGTTAATTTCTTGTTAATTTAATACGACTCTGTCTAGGATGTGGCAGTTAAGATATTAAGTTAGTGCAACACAAACAATCACAACCTATTTGGTGTTTGCGCAGATAAATTAAATATGTGCAATAAAGTGCAACACCATGAAGTTACAAGTTATCAGCGGTCACTTATAAAGATAACTAATAATATTAAAGCTACTCAATGGAGAAAACAGGATGACTGTAAGCACTCCGATGATCATTATGTTCGTCGTATACATTACTGGCATGTTATTAATTGGCTATATGGCCTATCGCTCAACGAAAAACTTTGACGATTATATTCTAGGTGGGAGAAGTTTAGGCAGTGTTGTAACCGCATTGTCTGCGGGTGCTTCAGATATGAGCGGTTGGTTACTCATGGGGTTACCGGGTGCGATTTTTTTGGCCGGGATTTCTGAAAGTTGGATTGCTATCGGTTTGAGTCTCGGTGCATATCTTAACTGGTTATTTGTTGCTGGGCGTTTACGTGTCCAAACAGAAAAAAATAATAATGCGTTAACATTGCCGGACTACTTTACTAGCCGTTTTGAAGATAACAGTAAGATTTTACGTATTATTTCTGCAGTTGTTATTTTAGTTTTCTTTACGATTTATTGTGCGTCAGGTGTGGTCGCAGGTGGCTTGTTATTTGAAAGCACATTTAATATGAGCTATGAGAAAGCGATGTGGTTAGGTGCACTCGCGACGATTGCTTACACGTTTTTAGGTGGCTTTTTAGCCGTGAGTTGGACCGATACTGTCCAAGCGTCATTAATGATCTTCGCATTGATTCTTACACCTATTGTTGTGATCCTTTCTTTAGGGGGAATAGATACCTCTATTGAAGTGATTAAAGCTAAGAACCCTGAATATCTTGATATGTTTAAAGACATGAATATTATCGCAATTCTGTCATTATTAGGTTGGGGATTAGGCTATTTTGGGCAACCTCACATTTTAGCACGTTTTATGGCAGCAGACTCTGCTCGTACTATTCGTTCTGCTCGACGTATTAGTATGACATGGATGGTGTTATGCCTAGGTGGAACGATTGCGGTTGGTTTCTTTGGTATCGCTTATTTTGAAAATAATCCGGCTTTAGCGGATTCGGTCATGCAAAATAATGAGCGTATATTTATGGAGTTAACGGGGCTTTTGTTTAATCCATGGATCGCTGGTATTTTATTATCAGCCATATTAGCCGCGGTAATGAGTACGTTAAGTTGCCAATTATTAGTTTGTGCGAGTGCGCTAACGGAAGATTTATATAAGCCTTTTATCCGTAAGAGTGCTAGCCAAAAAGAGTTAGTATGGGTCGGGCGTTTTATGGTGTTGTTGGTCGCTGCAATAGCCATTTACATTGCTCGTGATCCAAATAATAAAGTTTTGGCATTAGTGAGTAATGCATGGGCTGGTTTCGGTGCTGCATTTGGTCCTGTTGTTTTAATTTCTGTAATGTGGAAACGAATGACGCGTACGGGCGCACTCGCAGGAATGTTAGTTGGTGCAGTGACGGTACTCGTTTGGATCAAATACAAATGGTTTGATTTGTACGAAATCATCCCAGGTTTCTTATTCGCAACAATCGCTATTGTTGTTGTCAGCTTGATAACTAAAGCGCCAAGTGCAGCAGCGCAGGCTCGTTTTGATGAAGCTGAGGCAGAATATAAAGCAAGCTAATTGAGCCAGTTTATAAACTAAAAAGGCCGAGTAACGATACTGTTATTCGGCCTTTTTACTTATTTTTCATTAATGGTTCTTTTTGCGCTTAGCGAATTGGTAACCAATGAAGAGTAAAATAAACCAAACTGGTGTTGCTAGTAAGGCTTGTCTTGTATCGTGCTGAAATGCCAATAAAACAACCATAAAGGCAAAAAAGGCGAGGCTTAACCATGACATCACAATACCCGCAGGCATTTTATAATGGGATGCTTTATGCATCTCAGGGCGCTTTCTACGGAAATTTAAATAGCTATATAAAATCATGCTCCAAATAAACATGAAAAGAATCGCAGACACGGTTGTGACTAGTGTGAATGCATGCATGATATCAGGAATAAAATAGATCAGAACAATACCAAAACTGAGGCAGATACAGGTAAAAATTAACCCAGTAGCGGGTACGGCTTTTTTCGATAATTGGCTGAACTGCTTTGGTGCATCCCCCTCTTTTGAAAGCCCAAAAAGCATTCGGCTGGTGGAAAATACACCACTATTTGCAGAAGAAGCTGCAGAAGTTAAAACGACAAAGTTAACAATACTTGCTGCTGCAGGTAAGCTTATCAGGACAAACATTTCTACAAATGGGCTTTTATCGGCCAATATGGTTCGCCATGGGGTAACTGCCATAATCACAATTAAAGATAACACATAGAATGCAATGATCCGGATAGGAATTGCGTTGATAGCTTTCGGTAAAGATTTTTCTGGATCGCGTGTTTCAGCGGCTGCCGTTCCGACTAATTCAATCCCAACAAACGCAAAAATAGCAATTTGAAAGCCAGCAAAGAAGCCGCTGATCCCCATCGGGAACATTCCACCATCATTCCAGATGTTGCTTAAAGATGCCGTATGACCCGTAGGGGATTGGAAATTCATGGCAATTAATGTGCCACCTACTGCAATGAGAGCCACTATGGCAACAATCTTTATCATGGCGAACCAAAATTCGAGCTCACCGAAAAGCCTGACAGAAACGAGGTTGAGCGTTAATAAGGTGACTACGCAGATAAATGAGGTTACCCATTCAGGAAAATCAGGAACCCAAAAGCTCACATAGGCTGTTATGGCAATGATATCGGCAATACCTGTGATAACCCAGCAAAACCAGTATGTCCAACCGACAAAAAAGCCTGCCCATGGGCCGATAAGGTCAGCAGAAAAATCACTGAATGATTTGTAGTCCAGATTAGAAAGTAGCAGTTCACCCATTGCGCGCATCACAAAAAATAGCACAAAGCCAATTATCATATACACAAAGATAATTGATGGGCCTGCAAGTGAAATGGTTTTACCGGAACCCATAAATAAGCCTGTACCAATTGCGCCACCAATAGCAATAAGTTGTATATGGCGGTTACTAAGACTACGTTTTAGCTGATTACGATCAGCATTGGGTTGTGTTGATAGTGAATTCGCATTTTCTTCCATACTAAAGATGTCCGTAGTGGTTTGTGATAATTAGCCACAGTCTTTTTTATAATTTTGTGGTTATGTTTGCGTGAAATATTGTGACACAAATCTCAATTAGAATAAGGAAAAGTTATCTTGTTAGAAACGAAGTGATGTTTATTCAAGCGATAGTTCTCTTAAATTTTACATTCGTAACTTTAAATTAACTTAGATAATAAAAATAGCAGAATCATATTGACTGTAGCAATTGTTAGGCGTTAAATAATTTGTATCGGGTTGTTAGCTCAGTTGGCAGAGTAGGTGACTCTTAATCATTAGGTCGGGGGTTCGAGCCCCCCACAACCCACCAAAATTAAACTTTAATATCAGTATGATAAGCCACTTTATAGACGGTGGCTTTTTTGTGTCTAGTAGTCATTGTCCCTTTTTTGTCCCCTGAGATTTTTCACTACCATTGATTATTTTCGTGACATGTCACAACTATTTTTATTTTGTCTAAAGTATGTCACGCTAATTTCCCCAAATAATTTTCCAGTTCATTTCAGTTTTTCAATTCCTCTCAAGCCGCATGGTTGCTGGCTTTTTGAAATTATACGGTTGATATCGCGATCCAATAAAACTCACGTAAAATAGAAAATATTTATATATTTCATTGTGTTGTGATTTTTGCGCGATCCATCACGTGATCTAAAAACTGAAATCTATTGAAATTCTTCTCACACATTTCAGTTTGAGATTTTTGGCAACTATCTAGTATTGGCGCGGCTTGGCGATATGTTTTGTAGAATTTTAAAACTGAAATAATTTTTAGATCCAAATTGTGCAGGCGGGTGCGGTGTAGTGCGTTTTACGTGGTGTAATCTTTTCTTTCGTGGGCACTGTGACTCGCCAGCGCAATACAGTAAGTGCGATCCATTTTATTTATTGCGTGGTGTGGTTGGGTAATTGGTGCGCTCTGAGTTGCGCTCAGGCTGCTATATTGGATGCATAAAAAAGCCCACACTCGGTGGGCAAATGGTGGACGATAACTTTACTTACCAATGACGGGAGAATACTTTTTATTCAATGTGTCTGACTTGGTGCCTGTGCCTTTGATAGCTGCTGCATTTATTGGCGCACCTGTATTGCTGTGAGTATGTGCGGCTGTGAGTTCTGCTAATTCCTTGACCACATCTAATGTGTCTATCATCAATTGTGCGACGTTGATTTGCTGGCTACCTATCCAAATAACAGGCGCTATAATTTGTTGCTGTGCGCCTGCAATACTTTGTTTTATTTGTCCAACTTTCTCTATCAGCTTTTGTCCCACGGTGATACTTGAGTTTTTCCCAACATCAAGGGTCATGTCTTTTTCAATACTGGCGACATAATTTGATGATGTAGCGATTGAGTAGTCACCCTCAGATAATTGCTGTATCGCGCCTGCTAATAATTTCTTGGTACCTAAAATGGTTAATGTATCATTAGCCTGTACCGTGGTTTCCCTCGCGACCAGTTCGCGCTGTTCTTTGTCCGCTTTGATAATACGTAACATTGACGCTTCATTAATGCTTTGGTCAGTTTCACGATTCCAACTACCATCTTGGGTTACACGCTGAAAAACTTCTTTGCGCTGTTGCTGCAATTGCTCCCCTGGTTGTATGTCCGGTAGGGTATTATTTTGACTTAGCGTTTGCCGGATAAAGGGTTTATCTGGCCTGCCGCCTTCAAAAGCAATTTCGACTAATGTTCCCTCGGGTGGAAATTGAAACATACCGCTTTCACCGCCTGCCATTGGTAGTGGTAAAGGTACGGCTTTGTAAGTTGGTGCGGCTGATTCGTTACCGTCACTATCTAGCAATTGTACGTCAACGGCATATTTCGGTCTGAATGGGTCAGAAATATCACCGGCACTAACTGACTCGCTCGGTGATTCAATTCGCGCGAATTTTGGTAAATGTAAACCTGCGGATAATTCGGGGTAAGCCTTATCAATTTGTTTTTGAATTGGACTCTTATTTTCGGCTTTCCCTGTCAGTGGATTTGCGGCTGTCCAGTAGAGCGTAATATCGTCATTTTCAAGCTGAATTTTATTAACCCGCTGATTATTTACCACGGTTCCAGCACGTAAGGCGGGGATTAATGGATAAGTGGCGCTATTTCCTGCGGATTGTTTCTTTGAAAATTCAGCGGGGATTTCGTGACTATCGGATTTAAACATCGAATCAACCCAACTGCCGACAAAAACTTTACCATCGGGCATTTGGTACCACACATAATCAGTGATACTAAAAACTGCGCCTAAATTAGTTAATAGCTGATATCCGGTACCGTTGTGGGTGAAATGAGAAATAGGCGTGTTGATGTATTTTGCATCGGGCAAAATAAACGTTAATCCGCTATTTTCCTGTAAGTAGTCGGTGATGGTTTTTAATGTTGGGTGCTGGAATGAACATGGCCACATTTTATCAAACAGGCCAACGAGCTCACGAACAAATAATTTTTGAAAGCCATTATCGGCAGGTTGTGACCGCTCAACATATCCAGTGAAATATCGATACAATGAATCCGTGTACCCCGTATCAAAGCGAACTAATTTACCTGTGTAATCATTTTCTGTCTCAACCGTCAAAAAACCACGACCACAGGCTGATAGTTCAAGCATGATTTTAGCATCCACAATATGGACTTCATCATTAGATAAATAACAGCGGCTAATGGGTTTCATTATTATTTATTCCCAAAATCATCAATTGGTTTCAAAACTGTACTTTCAAACCATGTTAATTCGTCTTTTTCTTCTTGTGAGCCTGCCGTCGGTGCTTTCGGGTTGCCCGTTTGTTTTTTCGCCTTGACTTGGGCTGCGGCTCTGGCGTCTTTTTTCTCCGATACGGATAAATGCTCTCTTAATGTGAACGTGACTTGCCACGCCATTTGCCCGTCAATTTCGCTAGCATCAATATTGTTGGTAAAAGTACCAATGCGAAAATTAATCGCTTTTGCGGTGTGGTTTGCCACCCGATAACGTTTTAACTTTCCGTTTTCGGTGGCTCTTGCCAAAGTAAATAGGCGCGTGAGGATTTTTTCATCAATAAAATTAATCACGCCCGTTATACGCAACTCTTGCGGCTTAATACCTTGCTCTGCGACGGATGTGCTGGACGTTTGGCCGGACTGGTCTTTATCTTGAAATTGAATTGATGAATTAACTTTGATGTTTTTCAGCGGAATAGCTTCACCATCAAGGGCGAGCGTGATTGTCGGGTTCTGTGCTGTTGATTGATTTTGTTGGATCATGAAGCATTCCTTTTAGTGGTGCCAGTTCGCTTCCTGCGAACAGTGTAGCCAATGTAAAAATGGCATCTGGCTCAGGGATATCTTTTTGTAGCCGTTCCGCTAAATAATCGCCTGTACCTTTGCCCGTAAAACTCCAAATAACCACGGATTTTCCGAGTAAATCAGTGAGTTTATTGCCAATCTCTTTAAGTGCGTTCTCTCTTGCTGATTTAAAGCCAGACATAGCAGATTTCATGGCATCAATACCGCTTGCGCTGCCTGCGCTATTTTTCGCCTGTTCTATCAATTGAGCATTAATTGTTGCTCGACTTGTTGATGTTGATAGTGCCTGCGGCTTAGGTAAGCCGCCAAATTGTTTGCTCGGCAATTGCATTTTGGTGACTTGCAGATTAGCCGCTGTTTTTGCCATGCGTTCCACTTGTGAGAAAACTGGCAATGGAAACACAGACGAAAACACTTGTAACAATGACATAAATTCGACCTGCGATTTAGCGCAGACCATCATGACAACAATGTCAGTTTCACCCGCACCCGCCAGTTTCTTTGCAATATGATTAATGGCGTTGGTTGGGCTTAAATAGCAGCCTGTATCTGTTTTTTGCCCAAGCCCGTAAATAAATGGGTGAGCAGGCACCATCGAACAAGTTAACCCCGACATAGTCGGGGACATTTTCATCAATGATTTACGCCATCTTGGGTGAACTATGGTTTCACTGGCCATTCGATATCCGGTGCGGTTGATGTATCAATATCAGATACTTTGACACTATAAATTTCCCACTGCTTAAGAAGTTCAATTTCTTCAGCGGTTGCCATCCCTAAACGCACTTTGCGCTCAAGCATTAAGATATTTTGCTCTGCCTCTTCTAAATGTTGCGTTTTTTCCTGTTCGGCTTGTTCGATTAGCATCGCTTTTTGCGCTTCGGTATCTGTTACCCACTTTTTACCATTCCATTTATCGAACTCAGTTTTTGGCTCTAATAACGTTAAGTTACTTGGCAACTCACCGATAAAATCAACGTCCATCGGTTGGCGGGTTTCCGTGCTGTAAGCAGTTTTACCGCGATAGTCAGCAACATGAACCCATGATTTTTCATCTTCGCTGCGAAGAATAGCGACATTCTCTTTTGTTGGTAAATCGGGTTTATCCAAATACGCATCAGCAACAACTGAGCCACCAAATGGAACATTATCTAATGAAGCACGAACATATTCGCGGGTTATTGGATCACATAGATAAACTTCTGCCCATCCAGCAATAATAGCTAATCCATTATTATCAAATTCAGCTTTTTTTATTTCGGTTGAATATTTCATTATTTCATTCTCGTAATTAAAATTTTAGATACGTTTTTCATGCGGGTTTCGCTCGATGTCCTTACTTGGCGAGAAATATCTAAACTAATCTCATGTAGGGGTCTTGTAAAAAATTCAGATGTAACAGCGTATCCAGATTTTTTAGTTAAACTAAAAACACCATTGGCACTTCCTGACGGAGTAACTTCTGATGAAATGACAACATTTCCCGTTATATTTTGCACAGCATCATCTTGATAGGTTCCAACTGTGCGCCCTGCATCAATTCCACGCCCATTATCTGCAACTCTAATTCCATATCCTCTGTCGTCAGGAAGCTTTAAGTTAGTAAATACTTTTGCTGCTTCAGGGTATTCTGTACCAGAGAATGAACGGCCTTCATTTGCCCAATAATTAGCAGGGATAGGAGCTGATGTGTTCCAAATGATTGAGCCACCGATTGGGACTGCTGACAAAGAAACATCATCAGCCATTGCCAAATGACCCGACTTATTCGGAACATATGCAACATTAATATTTCCCCCAGTGGAATTTCTATTTGCAATTGTTAACATTGAAGTTGAGCCAGCTGGTAAAGTTTCAATTCGAACATGCCCACCAGAATTTCTATGGATAGTAAATCCACCGTAATCATTAGGGCTTAATATTGAGACACTTGTACTCTCAACAACTATCCCTCCTTTTATATTCCCCCCTGTAATATTTAATTTTTTATTTAATTCTTTTGTTGTGGCATCTTGGCTCATGGCATTTGTAGTTGATGAACCCGTACTTTGTACTATTGATCTTTTATCAAATTTCTCATTTAGCCCGCCGTTTAATGCTGTGTTGGTTGCATAGTCACCCGCAGGGGCGTAATTTCCGGCTGGTTGTTTCTTGCCTAATTCGGTAGCCAGAAGCTGCTGGCTAACCACCAACTCAGTACTATTTCCCATTTGATGGGTAATATTGGCTTTATCAATTTTTTTACTTAAATCAAGTCTAAAGCGAGCTTCTAATGCGCTAATTTCTTGGCTGCTCAATGCCCCCATTGGGCGCAAATCTTTTACATTGCCATTTGCATCAATGCTAGCAATCGCAAACACTTGGTGAGTAAATCCAGCGGCATCAACATAATTATTTAATGTTGCTGCTGATGTGATTTTAACAACGGTATTCCATTGGCTAACAATGTTGCCCTGATAAGAAAAATCAGCGTAAACCTTAGTATTGCGTAGGCCATTTAAAATCTGGTTTTGTGCCAGTTCACCGCGCAAACCGCCCACATAGCCCAAGCCTTTTTTGACCGTGTATTGTTCACCACTGCGGGTGACTTCAAAACCATCATTAAAGAATGCAGCTGCGCCATAGCTATCAACATTAATTAGGCGCTGCATTTCATCAATACCCGACAAACGCGCCGTGAAATCAATTTGCCACGTTTCCGCACTGGTCTTGATTTGGGTTTCTTCGGCTGCGCCTTGGAATTCCAAGATAAATGAGCGAGTTAATACATTCCCTTGCTGTCCATTTTGGGTTTTAAGTTTCTTTTGGGTTGGGGCATGGGTAATCATGGCTACGGTGCCGGATGCTTTATTTAGTAAGCCTATCCAGTTGAAATCAAAGTTACCGACTTCTGCGCCCAATGTGACGCTATAGGCCACTGCATTTTCGCTGGCTAAACCTGCTTTATTGACCGCTTGACGGTGAACAATTTGATTTGCAGGGGGTAATTTTTCATTGCGGTCAATCGGCTGTGACGGGTCTAAATTCGGCACATTGGCAAACACGAATTCATCCAACAATACGGCCTTACCGCTTGCTGCTTCTTGGGCTTTCCAATTTTCGAAAGCAACTGTAATAACTGATGCCATGAATGTAGTCCTTTACATTAATGATGCGCCAAAGGTTTCACTTGACGCGGTAATTTGTCCAATTCGAATAAATAATGGTTGATTTGGGAGCGTGGCGTAATAGCAAATATAATCGGCTTCAACAAAGCCCACTCGCATTCCTAACTCATGCACCACCATGACTTCAAAGCGATAGCGCCTGCACGTTCGCCCGTACTGACGGATAATTTGCAGCAACAAATCAGGGTTATTCGCTATTTGCCCGTCGCTGACCCGTAAAATAATGACATCCCAGTCAATATCCGGCTGTCGCTCATTAATTTCGACATAGCCCACACCAAGGCGTTTAAATATCTCAATAAATCCTGCAACACTGCCGGAGTCTTTAGCGTTGATAAATGCATATTTCACGCGCTTACGGTATAAATCCAACGGTTCATTATTAAAGCGGTGGATATCGCGCTGATAGGCCAACAAGTTTAATAATGGCTCGGTGCATGTATCGGGGTTTAATTGCGCCAAAGGCCACGTTAACCAGCTATAAACCATTTCCCAAAATCGCTTTGCTGACCGTAATAAAGTGGCGAGTTCGCCTTGGTTCATCCATGACGGCAGCTGCAGTCGTTTTAATCGCTCTTTAAACTCGGGCATTTTGCACCTCTATCGTGAGCGATTTTAGGCGAGGAACGCTTAAATCACTGACAATGTCGGGAATGCTAAACACAATAGAATCCAAGACGGAAAATTGTTTATGTAACTCACGGCCTAAATTTGAGAATGAAAAACGTGAATATGGCCATGTTTTTTTAACGTCATAATTGGTGTTCTCACGAAAGGCGCAACGCACCAAATCACCCGTATCTTGTTTAAGTTTTTGCAGTTCCTCAGCCGTGAAGTTTTCCACGCTTTGCACAAATAAAGTCACTTTTAATACGTGCTGTGTTTCTGGCATGGGAAAGCACCGCATATCATCACCGTGTCCGTGGTGGCCTTGTGCATTAATATAATCATTCACTTTGTCGATAAATGGCTGACTGGTGACGCCACTGTCCAATAACAAATACGCATTGGCGGTACCTGCGCCACGGGGCGCATCATGTAAAAAGAAAATACGGTCAATACTCAAGCCGACAACATTCGCTATCATGCCGCGATAAACCGCATCGGTATGATATTGACCGACTAAGTTGTATTGATTGCGGCAGCGGTCACGCAAATCATTGTCACTTTCTGCATTCGCACCCGGAACTAATAACCAATTTTCTTCACTTTGAACACGCTCAATCCCTGCAATCGCCACGGGTAAAATACGAAAATAACCAGGAGCAAGATTGTAAGCCCCTCCGGCATTTTCAGCGATAACCGGCACTAATGCGCTATCGGTATTTATCGCTTTCGTTTCAACGGTTTTCATACTGTAAATAATTCCGTTGATACGCTCTGTTTGCACTATGGTTCCGGCAGGAATGGTGACCGTTCCCGCCCCTTCGGCACGATAAAAACGGATGACGCCTTTTGCTTCGGTGGCAGGCTTGCGCGTTAAATTGACGCCCCATGCAAACATATCTAGCCATTGCCCTGATGCAGTGGCTAAATACATATTTTTCAAGGTGACATTAATTAATGCTTCCGTAAGCCAGCGAACAGGCTTTGTTACGATGGTATTAATCAGGCGCCAAAACGGTGACATGTCCGAGGTGTTAGTAACAAAGCCCTCATCGTGAACAATTTCCGCAAATTTATCGCTAATTTCTTCCTCTGAGACAGGCATCCCGCTATCACGTAAGACCTGTTCATAATCAATTTCAGGGATTTTTTTACTGTTCATAATTTACCCCTAAATTGATACGGCCAAAATCATAAGTATCAGCCGTTACCCAAAGTCGTTTGGTATTTTCTTCATCAATCACAACGGTACCCGGAACTAACCGTTCATCACTTTCAACCAAGATTTCCATTTGCGTGCGAATGTCTGCGCGTAATGTTGGGCTACGCTCCGCCACTAATTGGGTGGCGAGTCCGCTTTCAATAATGCGGTGTGCCACATCTTGGGTGATTGATTGACGGTTATTGCATAACTCCGGCTCATTGCCGGAGTTTAATGTCAAATCTCGGTTTGTAATTAATAAATCAATGTAGAGTAAATTATCCATTATCAAGCGCAGTCCATTCCGCTAAATCCGTTGGTGACATTCCGTTTGTCACATTGATATTTACTGTATCGTATCGCTTGCTGTTATCAATCGATTGGGTTCGGTTATTGCTGATTTGCCGACTAATGCCGCCTTTCTCTACACCGCTAAGTTGCCCACCAACTAATAAACCTGCCGCACCTGCTGGGGCGGGTGAGCCGTCAACAGTTCCGGTGGTTTTGGTTTCAATATTGACACCCGGCAGGTAATTTAACAGGTCGATAATGCCTTTAAATGTTTTAGCAAAGGATGATTCGATAGTTTCCCATGCGTCAAAGAACAGCTTAACGACATCCTCAATCATGCTGTCGAATGTGTCAATTAGTGAGAAGTTTTCAAATGCGCCCCAAAGTGCCGCCCAACCATCTGCAATGGCATTCCATGCGGTATTAAACGCTTGGCTAATTAATTCAGACATGGCAATAATGGTTTTGAAAACTAAGGTATCACCGAAATAATCTTTAAATTCTTGCCATTTTTGTGCCATCCATTCCCACGCTTGTGCGGCAACTAATCCAACCATACGAACAGCTATCGCCACCACTTTAAACGCTGTCGTGTTCATTACTGCGGCTTTTACTGCATCCCAATGTTTAATAAGTTTATAGATGCCATAAGCGAGTAGGGCGATAGCGCCAATTACTAATAAGATAGGCCAACTCATAAATGAAAAGCTGACACCTGCCGCCATTGCAGCAATACGCACCGCTAACAATGTGCCGCGAATAAATTTAAGGGCGGTATTCCATGCCAATATTGCTGTGCGATATAGCCAAATAGCAGCAGTGCCCATTTTTAGCACGCCACTAAATACCCCCATGATGATACTTAACCCTGCCATGATAAATTTGGAAATACCCATCACGATATTGGCGGCAGCACCTGCGGCAGCAAATCCGAGTGTGCCCATGGTGATATAGCCGACCCATCGCGCAATATTGGGGAATAACGTAAACCATCGAACAAGGGTTTGACCGCTTTCCGCGAGTTTATCGATTAATGGGGTAATGACAGGTAATAACGTCATACCAATAGCAATACGGATAGATTGCCATATTGACATTAGCCGTTCCCACGGATTGGCTAATTTTGCGGCTTGTTCCGTGGTGCGCTTCATTCCATCACTGGCACCCAAGAAACCAATGTTTTTTCGTAAGATATCAACATTGCCGTAAAGCTGCTTGACCACCACTGCAGAGTCACCAAAGGCGGCTTCAATTTCTTTCTGGGCTTTTAAATTGCCCTCAATGCTTGCGCCATATTTAGCCTGTAATTTATCCAACATTTCAGGCATGGATAACATCTGACCTGACGCATTGACGAATGACAGGCCGAGTTTTTTACCGCTATCGGTAGCTGTTTTGAGAAATGCTTCATACGCCCCCGACGACTCACCGCCTAGCGTTCTTTGTAGTTCACCCAACACCGCAAGCTGCTCATCAATGCCGACGCCAAATTGCGTACCTGCATTTTTTGCGCCCTCCATCAAACCTGTTACTTCAGCCATCGATACACCAAACGCTTTTGACATATACACGGCTTTACCTGCCAAATCTTCGGCAAATTTAACATGACCGACGGCATTCGCTTGGTTTTCAAACTGGTTAAACATTTGCCCCATATATTCGGTGGCTTCGGTTGATGTAGTTTTTAATGCCGCTGCGGTTGTGTTTGTGATACGGGTTAATTGCGGCAAATCTTGCTGCGTGACATTGTTAATGGCTTTGCTGATTGCCGTAGTGGAATTGACAAAATCAATGGATGATTTTCCGTATTGGGATGCGAATTTCAGGGCGTCTTTAGACACTTTAGACATGATGCCATCATCAATACCCTGTAATGATGCACTCATCATGGCATCATTCATTTCAATGGCAGGGTCAAGGATGCTTTTAATAGACCAGAACGCCCCGGCAAGACCTGCACCGCCTACAGCAATTTTACCAAAGGCGACTTGGCTATCTCTAGCAAAATTAGAGACAGCCGATTGCACTTGTCGAATAGGCTTTGTGATATTGTCGATAAGGCTGAGAGTAAAATCTAACTCGCTCATGAGTCACCTTTAAACGCTAATACAATTCCGTTTGCGACTGCAATTTGCGTGTTTTCCCAGTGACGGTTATCTAACCAGATTGCAGTAGCGATATTTTCTTCCGTGTCCGGCTCATGAGGTAAATAGTGTTTTCTGAGCGCAATGAATTGCTCTAACTCATTACGCTCAATTGCACGAACACGGTTTTTTAGTTTTTTACGCTAATTTCCAATTTTGGCGCGTATTCTTTGTTTACTGCTTCGGCAAGTTGTGCGGCAGCCCCGGGAAAGCTGAGTAATTCGTCTAAATATTCTTTGCTTTCAGCGGTGACAATACGTTTTAAATAAGTGGTGAGCGGAGCAACTTTATTGTCCATCGACATATCGTTAATCATGCCGTTATAAGCCGTGATATTTGGCTCAAAGCTAACGTCTTTTTCATTGATAGTTAACGTAATAATTTTTTTAGTCATGAGATAGTTCCTTTCTCTTTCTGATTTCGTCCGTTAATTGGTTGTGCCGTGCGGCACATTGACCGTATAAAATAGCCATTTTTTCTAATGGCTCTGAGATATCACGGCCTGTTGTTCCCGCGAGTCTCGGAATGTCCGTCGAGCATTTTTTTAACAGGTTTTCCTGATAGTTCACGCTCGATATTGTCGGCGGTTTGGTTGTACATGCTGACAAACTCATCACTAACACAAACGTTAGTAAACACAGGCTTAATAATTTCAGTGCGTATTTCTCTGGGGGCAGCATTGGCAATCCCCTCCAATTTTTCCTCAAGCGCTTGGCCTGATTGGCTTGATATTTCTTCAAGATTAATACGGGTTTTATCTGCCACTTTTTGAGCTGTTAGCTCTAAGCTGTCGTGATAAAGCCCGTTGACTCGCCAACCTGCGCCAAATGCACAAAGTAATAACGCAAGTATTAGCGCAAGTTGCTTTGTCATTACTTAACCCCGTTATGCTCTAATGAGTAGTGATTACCGTCATTAAATCGACCGCCCCACGTTCCTCCGATAGATTCCCAATATTCGCCAAGCGGTTGATGGTCAGTGGATTTTGTCAGCCACACACCATTTTTAAACAGATTAAAATCGACGGCTAAACGTTGCGTATGCAAACTGTTTTTAATGCCTTTGCCTGATTTTGCGTTAGCTGCGGCCTGTTCTGGCGTGCGGTAAGCTTCACCAAAGGTGAGGCAGTAGCCGTGCTCGTCAGCCCAAAAAATTAATTTAGCAATCATCACGGTAAACAATGCTTGTTTTTCACTGAGTGTCATTTTTTTAACTTTCCTTGTAATAATGCGCTTCCACGCTTTTTCAGCCACATTTCAACCAATTGATATCCTGCTATCCCGAATGCTGTGCCAATTCCTGTGAGTGCTAAGGGTGAAATATCAGGAAACCATATCAATAAAGCCCCTGCTAAAACTGATATTGCCGCGCCTAAAATTACACGCCCAAAAAACAACCGAACTGTAATTTGCTCATCACTAGTTAGAATTTTTCCTATAGCAATCAAGACCCCCATAAAAAATAGGGCTATAAACGTTTTTTCGTGTTCTTCCATGAACAAAATTACCTTATCCGATAAGGGTTTGAGTTAATTCCGACTCTAAATACGGAATACCTTTAATACGCACAAAATCAGGACTGGTAACCAGATATTTAATTTTGTGAGTAGTGAGTGCGCCACCTTTGGGGTCGGTATCTAAAATATCAGTCAAAATCAATTTATTACCGAATGATTCGACTTTCATTTCTTCATTGCCCGCCTTGGCATACCATAAGAAATCCATTGGCTTAATCCCACGCCATGAACCTGCCGCCCGTGCTTTTGCGACGATAATCTCAAAATATTTTGTACTAATTTCGATTTCACCCTCTGCGCTTACATCACCTGCGACAAAACCGTCGGGCATACCTTTGGTTTGCGCGGCTGCAGTATTATCAGTAATGGATAGGCTCACTTTTTCGACGTGAATTAAGTCACCATCAATATTAAAGTCAAAGGATTGACCAGATAAACGTTGGCTCATTATGCGCTCTCCAAGCTAGCATCCAGTAAGATACTGACCGTGATTCCTTTCGGACATTCATACGTTCTTACTGTGATATAAATTTCAACGGTGTTTTTGGTTTTCCACACAATCACGACGTCATTGTCTTGCGGTGGCTTGCACTCACCGGGGAACGTAACACCGTTAATTTCTGCACTGCGTGACATTTCACGCATTGTGCGAGCAAAATAGGATTTGTGGGTTTCAATGCTGTTTGGTGTACTGTTTAAGCTACGGTCTGCAATTTTTGCAATAGCTTGTAAGCGAACGCGACGCGCGACCTTATCAACAATACGCAAATTTTCAATTGCTTGAAAATCGCCACCCTCAACATCTAAGGTGCGACCATCAGACCAATACAGGCCGTCATAGTCGGGGTACCACATCGGTACGCTATAACGGAGTTTTTCCAACGCTTGCAAGGTGGCTAAATCAATTTCCACACCGCTATCATCTTTGGGTTTATCAACGCTACCTAAATCAAGCAAAGCGCCTGTTTTCACCCGAGCCGGACTATCAGCAATGGTAACCGCACGGTTACATAAACGACCTGCCAATACGCCCGCTTCATTTCCCCAAAATGTGGGCACTAATTGAATAGATTCAACCGCTTCGCCTTTTTGAAGTTCACCAAGGCGCGTTAATGCTAGTTGCCACGTTTCTTTTGCTTGTAACCCTGCGACAGAAAGAATTGCCCATGTCCAGCGCCCAAACTTCGCCATTAGATTTGCGCGGAGTGTTTGCGCGGCCTTAATGGTGGCTTTGGTGGTATCACCGATATAGACATAGCCCTCAACACTGGCAACAGATTGCGCTTTCATGACCGCATCAACAAAATCGGTTTCGGCTGCGCTCTCCGGCAAGACGTGAACATAACCAAACCAGTTCTGCCCAGCATTCGCCATTGCTGCCTTGATATTCGACTTTAAAGGGCTATTTTCTACCCCCAATAATGTATCTAAATCAGTTTGAGTATTAATAGGTAAGGTTTCACCAATATGGCTTTTCCCTTTTCCCACAAACAGCAAAACACGCTCAATTTCTTTGGTTTCGCCTTGTAACTGATTGACTTGATTAACCTGAATGTTAGGCCACATAGTTAAGTCCTTTTATTTAATATCCTGCGCTTTAACATCAGCGCCAAATCCAATCCCTTGTAACTGCCTTGCGAGTGCCTTTTTAAAATCGCTATCGCTCATGCCGAGGAAAACACGTGCGGGAACGTCAATTGTCCAACTGGCTTTCGCTGTTTTTCCACTTAACTTTTTGATAAGTAAACCCGCTTGATTAAAAGACATGGTTTCTGTTATCTGTTTTACTGTTGGCTTTTTAAGCCGTTTTCCTGTTTTAACTTGGTACCCTAAGTCGCGCAGTTTCTTTGCCTGTTTTCGGGTCGCTAATCGGTTCGGGTCACTATTTTGCTGGCTTTGCACTTGCTTTCTGCTGATAGTGACATTCATCCCATGTTGCTGGGCATATCCGACAACGCCTGCGGGCACATTTTTAGCCCCATTACGGTACTTGCCGCCTTGTAAATAAATGCGTACTGCTTCAACTTGTGGCATTTCTTTGATGTGCAGTAACTTAGGCATGTTACGCAGCATCTTTTTACGCCAAGGGCTTTTTCTGGCCTGCCAGTTTTTTCCGTCTGGCGATTGTTGATTCTTAACATTTCGTTTAGCGGCTGCAATTACGCCATGTTTCGCCATACGCCATAAAAACCGTTGTCGTTTTTTAGGGGGCAACTCCAAGCCTTTTAAGGCTTTTTGCATATCCGCAAACTGGCTTTTATTAAGTTGACCATTAATTATCATTTTTCACGTCGCTATAAATTTCAGCGTGTTCGGCATAACCAAACTCGGTATCTGCCAGCGACCAACGTTTACCATCAAATGGAACGATACCATTTGGATCTTCTTTCATGACAACGGGCTCAAATAATGAAATAGAGACAACAATAACGGCGGTTTCATCGTCAACATCAACCGTCATTGACGGGAGCTCTTGCTCAATATTGCTATTACCTAGATCGTTATCTTGTTCACTTGCCCATGCATCAATAAGCAGGGGAATATAATCAGGGTGAATTTCACGATAAGGAAATCGCCCCCAAGAAATCAGCGCATCACATTGGCGTATCATCATTTGATACTGGTCTAAACCTAAATCTTTATGCGCACGGATAAATTGAATTTCGTCCGTTTCGCTAGTGAATTCGACCTGACAAACTCGCTCAGGTAAATTCGCTTTTAAAAACTGGGTTAGACTTTGTAATTTGCTCATATCATTGCCACCGTGACACGCTTTAAGCCTTTCATGTTTCGAATAACAAACGCAGCTTCTGCAAGTAAACTGTTTTTAGTTTCTGGGTTTTCTTGCTTTGGATTCGGAGCGCGACTTGATACAGAATTAAACTCGCCAATTAAGTCAGCCTTTGCCCTTGCATAGAGTGCTTTTTTATATTGTGCACATAATGAATTTTGCCCTTTGGTCTTAGCTCCCGGTACATCATTTGCGGTGCTATAGCCTTTCGAAATATATCGACTTTTTAACGATTCAAGCGATAAATTAATTTCAGCAATACTGGCTAAGAGCGCATCGGTTAATAACTCACTATCTAAATCAATCGGTATTTTCCGCTGTTTTTGAAAATCAGCTAAATTAATATCAGGCCAAAAAGCATCATTCGTTATTTTAACGGACTGATAATTTAATTCATTGCCGTTTAACATAGATATTCACCTAATCAGAATTATTTCGTTGGAAAATATATCTAACAAAACAAATAATAATGAATAAACCTATAACTGTTCCCCAATTAACAGGAACCGTTAAACTTAATTCAGCAGATATAACAAACCAATTCCAAGCGCTAAGTAATATCCATGAAAAACCCAAAGGAATACAGATGCATAAACCAAAAATGAGCACAATTAATAAACTAGCTAACATCCGTTCTAGCATTTAATTCTATCCTTATAATAAAAATCGGGCTGACTGGCTTCCAAGACTGAAAGCAATAAATTGCATCATCTCCACCACGCCCGATTGGCTTGCGGTAGTCGTTTTTATTCAGCTGTTAACGCTCGAATGCGCATTGCGATCCGTTTTAAATGCGTATCAACACCCACTTTCGGATTAAGCTTTCGTGCTTTTTCCATGTATGATGAGGCTTGCTCCAATGTATCAACACAATCAATGGCGCTGGCTTTCGCATCCTGATTGATATTGCTTCTTAGCAAATTCAATGCAGCAAATTTGTAGTATTTCGCCCTGATTTTTTCGTGAACTCGCCATTTTTCAGTGACATTTTTAAAGGTTCTTGAAAAATAAGGCTCAATACTGTTTCCCGCTTCATTCTCCAATGTTGCCCACGCTAAGATAGTGTCAGCAACAAAAGCCGGAAAATTACTGCGGAAATTGTCTGGGGTGAGCTGTCCTTGCTCAATGGCAATATCTGCCCAATCCAATCCCTTGTCGAAATCCCCAACATCAAATAGCCAAACGGTGCAGTAAGCAAAAATCGGGTTTCGGTAGACTTCCCCCTCGGACAAGTAGCGTTCAGCGGTGGGAAGATAAGCGGGGAGTAACTCCCGCTTTTTCATTTCCACGCGGTCAGCTGTTGTCGGTTGCTCACGCAGTCTTTTGACATCCCGCTCAATCGCCCTCGCTTGTAAGTGCATACTGGCACCATCAGCGATAGTGACGGCTTCTTGCCGTTCTAGCTTTTGGCGTAGTTCTACAGCTTGGCGATGGCGCTGTGCAGGTGATAGCATTACTCTACGGTTTCCTTAGGCTCTAACACTTCACCAATGGTGACAGCACTTTCATCATAAGCACCGTATAATTCGTAGTACTCAAGCGCATAGCCTTCATTACGCAAGTATTTGTTTTCAAATTGCTTACGGTCTTCAACAAACTCAGCTTTACGCTGGCCTGTGCCACGCTGAGTGTACAGATGCAGGTTAGATAATGGCGTTACAACCATACGTTTACCCGGCATAAATGGTGGGATAATCGCAGGTCGACCCGCAATTGTGGTTCCCAACATTTGAGCCGCGATTTTCTCCGTTGGACGGTCTGCCGCTTGATATAAGCGATATTGTTCAGCAGCCACTAAATCAGCACCAACAAGCACCACTAAACGCGGGTCATTACGGAATTCAGCAGGAATACAGGTATTAACAATATCTGATGCCATTGCATCCAATGATTTAAAATCACCTTTTTCATCAAGAACTACAGGCGTAGTGATAACTTGTTTACCACCTTGCCACTGCTTAGCCAGTGCGTGCCAACCGATATTAACGTCTTCGCCATTTGGGTACTTATGCGGATCCGTATTTTCAGCAACATGTGTTCCATTAAATCCAATACGTAATTGGTCTAATGCAAATGATTTCAAAGTAAACCCTTGCATTTTCTGGAAAAACTCGTCTTCACTACCTGAATTCGCCCAGACGGATAATAAGTGCCACTCTAATGCCGCACATGAATCAGTCTCATAAAGTTGATAGGTATTTCCATCAACGCCTAACTTACGAGAAAAACGACCATCCTTAACGCGACCTGTAAAAATCCCCGGATTGCCTGTACTGACCACTTGACCTTGAAGTTGGTCAACGTACTGCACATTAATCATGCTGAGAAAGTCAACTTCCTCTAACAGTGCATCACGCAACTGAATTTCTTTTGGGTCAGTAATCGCGAAATAACGCGATACATCATCAACACCTGATTCGGTTGCTAACGCAATTGCATAATTACGTAGAAACTCACGCGCTTTTTGATTTAATAACATGGAAATCCCTCTCCTAATTTTTCCAATTTCAATTTTTTAGTTTAATCAAAGCATCATTAAACTAAGTGATTGAAACGCTTTTCTTTACTCTTATCGCCGCGCGGGTTCTTGTTAGGTAAATTAGTAACTTTTGAATCTAATTTACTGAAATTTTTGACAATATTTGAAATATTATCTTTTAGTTGTTTGAATTCAGCGGTATCAACAACATCTTTGACGACTTCAATGTCTTCTTGAACCTCTTCAACATCGGTTTCAGTTGAATCAAGACGAGATTCAAGACTAGTCAAACGTGTATTGAATTCTTGAAGCGCTTCTTTGATGTTTTCCAATGTAACCTCATCAGTAGAAGATGGACCGCTATCATTTGAATCGTCGATATTGAAAAAACTTTTCCAACCGCTTTTTTTCTCTTTAGCCATTTTTGGTTTGTCCTTAAACTGTTTAACTTCATCGATAACAAGCGGTTTCAGTGAACCGTATCGATATTGGTTTTTTCCTGATTTAAAGCGTAATCGTGTTGTTCCAACACTTGCAGGGGAACAAGTAACTCCGAGCCCCTCTAAATACGTTTTGCCTGTGCCTCTAAAATTTCCATCCGGTGTAAATTCAGCGGAGGTAAATAAAAGTTGCCCATCGCGATTGGCTTGTAACAAATGATGATTTGGGCACAATTGTGCATATAACCTTAATACCCCCTCATCATCTCTCTCAGCTTTAACCGCTAACACTTCACCCATTGAGCCAAAATAGCGCTCATGTTCAGGCCAAATACAGGCGGTATATAAATTCACATCGTAAAGCTCTGCCGCTTCCTCTATCCATGCGGCTTCAATTTTACGACCATCAACCGTGTCACCCTCAGTCGCAATACAAAGCCAATTCGTCATTAATTGAGACATATTTACATGTTGCTCCCATCCTTGGGTTTATTGCTTCCATTTCGTTAGGTGCTCAGTATTGCCCACATTTTTTTCACTGGCGACAAGTTCGATTCGGTTATAAATGCTTTGCCGAAAGCCGCTTAATGCCAGCGTTTAAAGGTCGGGGCACAATGCATCTACTATGGCTAAATACACGGATGCAAAAATACAGGTCGCAAAATCGTTATATTTGCGACGCTATACTCCAGCGGAAATCGCGGAGGAATTGAGCCTGCCTAATCGTCGGATTGTTTACTATTGGGCAGAAAAATGGAATTGGGCAGATATGCTCAGTCATGAGAGTGTGATTGAAGCAATTAACCGTCGCATTGTTTTATTGAGCGAGCGACCTAAAAAAACGGAGCTTGAATTAGATGAGTTAGACCGCTTGATTGCTAGCCACGTTAAATTAATGGCGCAAGCGAATAAACACACTGAAAAAATGGCAGCGTTAAAATCGCAATCAGCGGATATGCAAGGCGGTGCTGATTATGCAATGAATGAAGATGGCGAACCGAAGAAAAAGAAACGCTATCGTAAAAATGACATTTCTAGCCTGACGCCAGAAGATTTCCAACGCTTTGCTGATGAAATGCTGTTTGGTTATCAAAAGCATTTGCGCATTAATATCACGCAGGCAGTGCGCAATATATTAAAAAGCCGTCAAATCGGGGCAACGTGGTACTTCTCCTTTGAAGCCTTTGAGAATGCCTGCTTGACGGGTGACCCGCAGATATTTTTATCTGCGTCAAAACCCCAAGCGGAAGTATTCCGGTCATATATTGTGAATATTGCGGAGCAATTCTTTGGTGTATCGCTAACGGGTAATCCCATCCGTTTAAGCAATGGCGCAGAGCTGCGCTTCTTATCCACCAATAAAAACACGGCTCAATCTTATAGTGGTCATTTATATTGTGACGAATATTTTTGGGTTCCTGATTTTAAACGCTTAAATGATGTTGCATCAGCAATGGCAACACATGACCGCTGGCGTATCACCTATTTTTCCACGCCTAGCTCTAAAACACATCCAGCTTATCCATTTTGGATGGGGGATGAATGGCGCGGTAATGACCCTAAACGTAAGAACGTCGAGTTTCCAAGTGAGAAAGAAATGCGTGACGGGGGGCGTGAGTGCCCCGATGGGCAATGGCGCTATATCATTACCCTTGAAGATGCGATAAAAGGCGGCTTTAACTTAGCGTCTATCGATAAATTACGACAACGATATAACCCTGACACATTCAACATGTTGTATATGTGCGTATTTATTGATAGTGGTAAGTCTGTCTTTAAATATGACACCTTAATGAAATGCGGTGTTGATGTGAATTTATGGGAAGACCATAAACCCGACGACCCGCGCCCATTTGGCAATCGCGAAGTGTGGGGCGGGTATGACCCTGCACGCTCTGGCGACACGTCAACATTTGTTATCGTTGCACCACCCATGATGGCACCCGAAGTATTTCGGGTATTGGCAACATTTTATTGGCAAGGGTTTAGCTGGCGACATCAAGCAAAATTGATTGAAGACTTAACCAAGAAATATCGTTTCACACACATTGGCATTGATACCACAGGGATAGGTCAATCCGTATATGAAATGGTGCAAGATTTTGCGCCACGTATCACACAGCCCATTCTTTATAGTCTGCAAATGAAAACGCAACTTGTGATGAAAATGATAGATATTGTCGACGAAGAACGCATTGAATGGGATATGGATCAGAAAGAAATCCCCGCGTCATTTTTATGCATCCGTCACACAACTACAGGTAAAGGTGGCGCAATGACATTCGTCGCAGATAGAACACAAGAAACAGGCCACGCGGATGTTTTCTGGGCAACGTCTCACGCAGTAATTAAAGAGCCGCTTAACACGGATAAAAAGCGCAAATCTAAATATATATTACCAAAGGCTGCATAATGAAAAAGAAACGGAATTCACGCAAACAAATGGTGCAATCCACTAAAGCCCCCTCGAAAGGGTTTAGTATCACACTGGGCAAGCCAACGCCTATTTTAACGACGCATACTGATTATAAAAATATCTGGTATGACAATGATTTTGACCATTGGACACCACCAATAGACCGTGAAGCACTGGCGCAGTTAGTGAATTTAAATGGCCAACATGGGGGCGTTCTTTATGCTCGTCATAATATGGTGACGAGTGATTATATCGGCGGTGGTCTAACTCATGAGCAATTAAAAGCGGCTGTCTTTAATTATTTTTTGTTTGGTGATGTGGCCATTTTAAAAGTGCGTAACGGTTGGGGGGAAATCATCGGATTGGAGGTTTTACCCTCACTTTACTTGCGTAGGCGTAAAGACGGTGATTTTGTCATTTTACAAGAAGGTGAGCCGCTAGTTTATACCCCTGATGAAATCATTTATATCAAGATGTATGACCCACAACAGCAAGTCTACGGTTTACCGGACTATATTGGCGGTATCCACGCAGCTTTACTGAACAGTGAAGCAACTATATTTCGTCGTCGTTATTACCATAACGGGGCACACACGGGCGGGATGATTTACTGTAATGACCCGAATATGACCGATGAAGTGGAAGAACAAATTATCCAAAAACTTAGCCAAAGCAAAGGGATTGGTAATTTTGAAACTATGTTTGTGAGTGTGCCGAATGGTGACCCTGACGGCATCAAATTTATTCCCGTTGGGGATATCTCTGCAAACGATGAGTTTAGCAATGTGAAAAGTATTAGTGCGCAAGACATTCTAAATGCTCACCGTTTCCCTGCTGGCCTTGCTGGAATCATTCCCGGCTTAGGCTCTGGCGGCTTAGGTGACCCATTGAAAGCAAGGGAAGCGTACCGACAAGATGAAGTTATCCCCGTACAAAATTTATTTATGAATGCGGTCAATAGTGAAATCGGTAGAAATGAGTCTTTGAAATTGAATTTCCGTCAAAATATCATTAAGGAAAATGAATAATGTCTAAAAATAGGGTAAAATTAAGACGTTATCAACAACCGGAGGTCTGGAACGTGCGAGTATTAAAAATATTCTGCCCCATTTGCGGCCAACGCGCGACAATTCGCAAATCGAATCGTAAACATCGTGAAATTTCAGACCTTTATTGCGCCTGTAATGATGTTGAATGCGGTCACACCTATGTTTTAAATCTAACGTTTAGTCACACTATCAGCCCTAGCGCCCACTCAGATGACTTAATTCAATCCATGATTGAAAAATTTAACCCTGAACAGCGCCAATTGGCGCTAGGGTTATTAACCTCAAAGGGTGCATGATTTCTGACTTACATCAGGGCTGCTATTTAGCAGCCTAATTTTTTGGTTGCTCTTTTTTGCTATTTCTTCCCTTGCACCGTCTGCAAGTTCAGTAATCAGTGTGAGTACAACTTGACGCTCATAATGGTTGCAACCCTCTAAACTCCCCAGCTTTGCAATAACACTAATGCGCTCAAACGCTACCGATTCCTGTAATAAATCGCTCATATTCAAATTCCCATTTGTATACTGGATATTTGTACAGTATACATAAATAAAGTCATTGGGAAACCCTGTAAATCAGAAATAATTAAAATTTCTTTTGAATTACAGGGTTATGTGATTCATTTATAAACTATCCGCTTTGTGACATGTCACGGCAATATTATCCAACTTCAAATCATGCCAGCCGTTTGTATTCCAACAATCAGACGCACCTGATAAGCAACACTGACTAACAGGCAATTGCTCACCGCATCTTTTACAGGTTGATTTTGATAACTCGTGAATTTTGTCACTTAGTCGAGCAGTATCTTGGCGAATTAATAGTTGAATGTACTCATTCATTTCGTAAGGCTCCCGCCCTGGTCGACGAATAGCACAATTATTTTTCAACATTTCCAATTCTTGACTATCGACAATCAGCTCAAATTTCGTTTCGCCACTGTCTTTTTGTCGTTTACGCTGTTCCGCTTTGCGCTCTGCTGCTGTTTTTGCCATTAGTTCTACTCCCTTAGTTATCGTTAAAACAACAAAAAATCATTTCTTGAGCTATTTCATTAGTGAATATCAATTCCCAATCGTTTAACTTTTTAGTATTAATTTTAAACAGACTACCTAATTCATATTCTGAGTTTTGAACCAAATCATAATGATAATCACGGCCTAATAATGAATCACACAATATTGAATTACCGCTATTAGAAGAAACATCACATTTTGACCTATAGGAGTAGAGAGTAACTCGCCATTTATCATGCGCTGAAAATGCCCCAGCTAGCGATACAACATCGCGTAAATTCTCAATCCATGACCACTCTGATATATAAACATCACCAGATACCCCGCCTAAAGGTATATCGTTAAAATACTCATGATTTAACACATAAATATGTGCACCATTACTTAAATTAAAAATATAATTTCTGGCGGCTTTAAATTCTTTTATTCCTGCATGTTTTAATAAATATTCTACTGGAATATTACCCATAAATATTTTATCTCTGCCTGTTAAGCAGGCATCCTGTAAAGCTTCAAATAAAAAGTAATAATCTGCTCCAACCTGACGAGCTTTTTTTAATGACCTATTTTTCAAAAATCTATTTTGATACCAACGCTTTTGCCACGGCAAAAAATTCAATTGTTCTTTTTGTAAACTGAATAGCAATTCATTTGTAATATCAATTTTATAGTTAAATATTTTTAGCATCATATTAATTTCCTATGAGTGATTGAATTCTAGACATGGCTTGTTCACACCGAGCCAGTGATTTTTTGACTTTATCTGACTTAAATACGATTTTTTGAATATGGCCATTCGCGTGAAACTTCACGCTTTGACCGTTTTCTGTATAAATTGCCCCTCTTGCTATTGAATGGATCATGAAAGGGTCTTTTTCGGGGTCTAAAGTAATGCCAATTTCTTTGGCTTTTCTGACAATATCGGGAATAACCGTTTCTTTGTCTTTAATCGTCCTCCGTGCCTGCGTACAGTTATTGACAGAACTCCAAGGGGCGCTAATCGCGCCATCAAAACCAGCCTCCGCTGTCGCTTCGGCTAACTTCGGCACAATCTGCCAGTTCTTAATACGTGTGATAATTGGGGAGTCGTTACCCACTAAAGTACAGTAAACCCCTTTAATGCAATCGACGGGCTCACCATATACGTTGGTCTTTTCTTCACGCTCATACCATAGACGGGCGATAAGGTCGGCACGACGTACAAATGCACCACCTTGCAATTTGGTGTATTCGCTCCAGTTGCTGGTATCGGCTGCTTTGTGGATTTCGGCAAATTCAACATCTAAACCTGTTGATGCTTCGGTATCATCACCCATGCGGCGCAGTTCACGCCATACCGACACAGGCGCACCGCCTATTTGTTGAAACTGGCGAATTTTCCAATGTGAAGCCCAAGCGGAAACCGCCCGCGCCATGTCTTTGCACTTCTGGCCTGATTCCTTATCGACTTCATCGTCCATTGCGTAACCGTCGATATTTTTTGAAATGTACTTAGCGATATAGCCTGTCGCACTGCCTTTACGTTCGTCGATAGGCTCCACATGAAAACGGGCTCTTAATGCTTTAGGTGTGGTAAGTTCGTCTCTATCTTCTAAACGTGCATAGTGACTAAAAATAGAACGTAATTGTTTTTTATGTTCAGGCATAACAAACAGTAACATATGCCAGTGCGGTGTACCGTCGTGGTGCGGCTCAGTAACACGAAAACCAAAAACACGGATACCCGCACGGCTATAAGCTGCGCGTATTTTCGCCCACGTTTTACATAGATACTTTTGAGTTGCTCTTGGATCACATCCGTTCCAATTATCAACAAATCCGCCTGCTTGATAGGCTGAATGGTATTTTGATGGAGCTGTCATTGTGTAAAATTCACCATCACAGCCCATTTCCTTGGCGAGGTCTTCAAACCCGCGCATACGCGCCATTAGCTCGCAACGACGAACGGCTGGGTTTGCAATACTACCTAAAACCATTTTTGTAAGTTCGGTTCGGTTGCCGTCTTCGTCTTCTAATTCAAAGTCTTTAAGAAATTGCCAATTTGACCGCTTTTGCTCTACCCAGCGATGTAAGGTTGTTTTTGAAACATAAGGGGATGCGGATTTTTGAACTTGACCAATCGCGATAGCAAGGTGCTCACGTTTAAGGTCACATAAACGCTTTAAGCGACGATACCACCAAGCAGCATCAAACATGCGAAGTAATGCCGCGCAAAGTTTATCTTCATTTGGTTTAATTCTGCCTTTAATGAATTGCTGCCAATATGGCGGTTGGGTACCTGACTGTAATGTTAACTTAGCAATGAAAGCGTAAGTTTTATCAAGACGCTGACGGGCTTCATACTCATCTTTTGGATCGCTGTTGGCGTATTGCTTTGTTGCAGCTTCATAGTTATCACTCATAAAACTGGCAATTTCATTTGCTAAAGTTTTGATAACCGTTCTATCTAACTGCGCAACATTTTCTAGTTGCTCAATAAAAGGGAATGGCCTATCACCTGAAACACGATGTTTAAACTCATACTGTTTCATGACACGTTCGAATCGTGGCAATACATTTTTAGCGGTTTTGCGCAAAAATTCATTGGCACGACGACGACCCTTTTGATTAAAAAGGCGTGCGTATTTAGTGGCAAAATAAATTGATAGGAAATCGGGGACATGAGAAATAATTTCATGACGCCACTCAGCATCATCTTTATTAGCATCCCACATAATGCGTTCAGCCAGAGTCGCTGATTGCGGCAACTCTGGCTTGTTTTCTTCTTGTTGGCGACGTATTGAAATATATACGTCGCTATTGTGTTCTTGGTTCGAGCTCATTTTGTTAGTCCGTGATGTTTAGTTAATTCTTTTTTGTTGGTATATCTGTGATAATGATTCAGCATATTCAGTATTTTTCTAAAACTCATAGAGGAGTTACCATGGACGATTCATACATTGATAACATCAAGCGAAGTCAACTTGAGGAAAAAATCACCAAAATAGCTAAAAAGGTATCAAAAAATGAATTAGGAGGAGGGCCGATGGTGGTTGCAATTGAAAATGAAAATGGAGAAATCTATAGAGTGATAACAACATATGGAATGTCCTCATACCTTAGCTTAGTTGATAAATTGGCTGCATTAGGCTTAACGGATTTGTTTGCCGATAATTTAAGTCCGGGTAAGTACGACAGCCAATTCACATTTAAATGATTATTAAGAGCAGTTTTAGAACTGCTCATTTTTGACCATATACTTTTCAACGTATCGATTGGATGTTTCCTGATTTTCAATATGACTAATTTCACTTTCTAATAACTGGCTGATTGCTGCATAATCTGGCTTTTCTTGCAGCACATACATTTGAAGCTTACGCAGGCGAGAAGCGTAACGGTCATTACAAACCTTGCGTTCATCGTTACGATTCCAGTTAATGCAACCATCAATTAAAATCGCATCATTTGATGTGGCATCTAATACAGGTGTAAATACAGGTTCTGGTATATTCATTTATTTAATTCCTAAATTTAGAGTGTAAGATTCCCTGACGCGCTAACGTCATTTATTTAATTGGGTATTATTTAATTAAGTGGCAAGGTTAAATTTTTAGGTAATAAGGCGCTTGAGCCTTTAATATAATTAATGGCTTTAACAATATTAAATATTTCTTTTGAAGTGAAATCTTCAAATTGACAACCATGTCTAGACTTATCAATTTCAGCCATAAAAAATATAATAGCCAAAAGCTTTTTATTATTTGCATGGTCGTCATTAAAACGGTCACGCATTTCTTTTATAAATGATTTTAATTCTTTATTCTCTAATCCCGACGTTTTAGATTTAACTTCACATACTTTATTGATACCGTGTACACGCTGACCTATAGACATTGGCATGTAACGTTGCTCAAGTATTGCAGGGTTCTGTTGCATGGTAATTACCTATATTCTAGAAATTAAATAAACGGTTGCAAACAAAATAACAGGAACAATATATTTCAATGAACCATCTTTTTTGTTTGAGCTGATTTCTTCTATACGTTTAAATGAGTCACCAGTGACTTTATATTTGTACTGCTGTTTATGTGCTTGAGTCATTTCTTATTCCTCAGAATGGAACTTCATCATTACCTAGTCCGTAATCAAACTCGTTACGAACATCATTAAGTACTTCATAAACTGCACCAATATCTAATGAACATATATTCATTGAATAAAAAATTTGATTTAAAAGTTCTTTTTTCAATGTTGCTTTTTCTGATACTCTTTTAAAAACATCACCCTTAAGCTTTTCTTGTGATGGTGTTATTAAAATGTTTTTTCCTGTCATTTCAGCTAACTTTTCTAAATCACTTTTTTTTATTGCACATAATTACCTCACACCATTGCTTGACTGAATCCCACAATGGTATCAATCGCTGATACAAACGCAGGGGATGAATGTAAACGGGCTGAAATTGTCACACCAACTAATGCTAAACAACGGATCGCATTATTTACGCTCTGTTTAATTTCAGCGGAACGGGCATTATTAATATGACCACCTAAAACCACTTGGCTTGCTAACTTTCCGACCTCTGCCGTTGCATTTAGAATATGTGCAGGGAAATTTCCTTCACTTGCATTATTCAAAGGTACAGACGGCTGGCATTGAAGCTGCTCTAATAAACCATCTAACAACGTGGCATCTTCTGTCGCATCCGTAATTTTAACTAAATCACTTGATGTTAATTGGTGCGGCTGTTCAGGGTTTAACTTGTTACGCAACATTTGTGCATTCATGCCGATTGCTTCCGCTATCTGAACAAGGTCACCTTTGTGAGTAATCGCAAAAGCACGACACGCATTATCAAAGTGTGATTGTTTGGAAGCCTGATAATCAAACATAGTATTTTTTCTCCTAAAGCGAATAATACTTACGCTTGAAGCGAAACATTACATTCTGACAGTGATTCAACAGTGATTGCAGCAAGATTAATAAAAACTGTACCTTGCTTTAAACCTTTATCCTTTTTGCGAATAGGTAGGCGTCCATCAGCAATCATATTGCGTACAGAGCTTTTAGATAAACCAGTACGCTTAGAATACTCACTAACTGTGACGTATGGGTCTGGAATGGTTATTGTAATGTTTGGGCGCATAAGGCAAAATCTCCTATTAGTGTGCTATTTGGTATTGCTTAGTGTTATTTGGTGCTTTGCTTAATGGGAAATTTACTTCACTTTATGTGAAGTGTCAACATTAAGCTGGCTTTATTTTGCATTGTGTAAAGTTTACGGGAAAGAAAATGAATGACTCATTTGATTTTGTATCATGTGAAAACAGCGGAGTTGTCTTAGATAGAATCATGGAAGCCTATGGTTTTACTTCAAAAATGACATTAGCTGAACATTTCAACATGGGAGCTAGTGCAATTTCAGGACGGTATAAAAGAAATATTTTTCCTGCTGATATGGTTGTCAGGTGTATGCATGAAACAGGAGCTAATCTTGAATGGTTAGTTTGGGGAACTGGCAATCCATTTGATAACGAACGAGTTGATATATTGAAGCTAACTAACTTCAAAGAACTAAACGGTGAGCTACAAAGAGCAAGCACTGTAATGTTTGATAAAGTTATGTTTTCAGCTAATAAGCCAATGCCAATAGAGCCAATTTGT
The DNA here is from genome assembly GCF_028480685.1 of Providencia sp. PROV174. Lineage (NCBI taxonomy): Bacteria > Pseudomonadati > Pseudomonadota > Gammaproteobacteria > Enterobacterales > Morganellaceae > Providencia > Providencia sp. PROV174. Next base: position 396,633 of record NZ_JAMPOT010000009.1, on the reverse strand, counting down.
GTACAAATTGACAGGGATTACTATTTAATTGATAAATCCTTTGGTGATATTTTTGATGGCAAATGGCTCGTAGATATTGAAGGAAAAATCAGTGTTCGTGAGTTAACTCGCATTCCAATCCAACGCGTTCGAGTTTCTGGCGTTGGCATGGCTTTTGATTGTGATTTAAAAGACCTAACAATACTTGGCAGGGTTATAAAAGAAATTAAGGATTATTGATATGAGCGAATCTAAAAAAGAAAATAAAGAAAAAAAACCTAAAGCAAATGAGTCTGTAGAAAAAGTAGTAACAGATGAAAAAACCTGTTTTGTTATAATGCCTATTGCGGATCACCCTGATTATCCAAAAGGTCATTTCAATCGTGTTTATGAGTATTTAATAAAACCAGCGTGTAAAAATGCTGGGTATAAAGCAATTAGGGCTGATGATAGTAAAGCGTCACATTTAATAATGTTTGATATTTTACAGAATATTGTTAAATGTGATATGGCGATATGTGATTTAACTACCAAGAATGCAAATGTTTTTTACGAGTTAGGATTAAGACAAGCATTCAATAAAAAAACTATTTTAATCACTGATGGAAAAGAAAGAGCTCCATTTGATATATCAGCATTTCGTTATATTACATATTCTCCAACGTTAAGAATAGATGAAACAACCGTAGATATAGCTAATATTACTAGCATGTTAATTGAAACAGAAAATGCACCGGAAAGTGATGTTAATTCAATAGTGAAACTATTGGAAATAGAGCCAGCTAAAATAGATTATAAAGCATTAAACTCAGAAGAATCTATGTTTTTTAAAATGTTAATGGGAATGAATGATAAGTTAGAGTCATTATCAAATGATGTTTATAGAAAGGCTAGCCCAACCCGTTTGGATTCGGAATTAAACAAATTCACCATCAATTATTCTGAAGGGGATAATAATAAACTTAACTTATCATTATATGCAATAATAAATCATGGGTTAGATATTTATAACTATGAATACTCAAATTCAGTAAGAAGATTGGGTACAGTGAAAAAGATTGATGATGATTTTATCTATTTCACCCCAAGAGCTGGTCGAATGATTAGAGTTAGAAATACTGAGGATAAATTAAGAAGAATTATAGCTACTGAACTGGATGTTTAATGTTAAAAAAACAACTCGATGGTCGCTGGCGTTTAGATTTTTATCCTGAAGGGAAGAAAAACGGGAAGGGTAAGCGCATTCGAAAAACATTCACCACCAAAGGTGAAGCGATAGCCTATGAACGTTATATTTTAGACAACACCGACAACCAACCTTGGTTGAATAATAAAGAAGACCGACGCAAACTTATTGAGCTTGTTATTTCGTGGTATGAAGCGCACGGGATAACTTTGAATGATGGTGAGCAGCGTTTAACCGGGATGACTTTTGCCTGTGAAGCAATGGGTGACCCATTAGCCACTGAATTTAATGCGCAAATGTTTTCTTCATATCGTGAAAAGCGCATGTCTGGCAAAATTTACCGTACTGAAAAATATAAGCAAGTTTCAACTCGAACCATGAATATTGAGCTTGCATGGTTTCGCGCCATGTTCAATGAACTATCAAGAATGGGAACTTGGAAACACGGGAACCCTTTACAAAGCATTAGGCCGTTTAGAACTGACGAATCAGAAATGGCTTTTCTGACTCATGATGAAATTAAGTTATTACTTGAAGAGTGCGCGAACAGTTCAAATAAGCATTTACTAACAGTCGTTAAAATTTGCTTATCAACAGGGTCTAGGTGGTCAGAAGCTGAAAGCTTGAAAGCGTCCAATGTTACACCTTACCGAATTACGTATAACAAAACTAAAGGCAAGCGCAATAGAACGGTTCCAATCAGTGAAGAGTTATACGAACTACTGACAGCAGGAAACAAAAGAGGGGCTTTGTTTACTTCTTGCTATTCTGCTTTTGGTAGTGCTTTAAAACGCACTGGCATTGAATTACCTGATGGACAATCAACCCACGTATTGAGACATACATTTGCCAGCCATTTTATGATGAACGGTGGCAATATTTTAGTCTTACAGCGCATACTTGGTCATACTGATATCAAAATGACAATGCGTTATGCACACTTTGCCCCTGACCATTTAGATGAAGCTTTGCGATTAAATCCACTTGTTACAATGCCCTAGCTAGTAAAATTATTGCCCCTTTTGTGTCCCTCTAGGTAATCAATCATTGATGCTATTTATTTCTATTTGATACTGAAATTATTTATATTTCAGTAAGTTATTGTTTTATAAATGTAAGGTACATTACTCTTAATCATTAGGTCGGGGGTTCGAGCCCCCCACAACCCACCAATATTTTCAATGAGTTATGAGCATGCTGCGGAACCTATACTGACTGTATGGGACGTATTTGGGACGCAAGCATTAAATATTGCATCAATTTGCTTAGCATGTTTGGCTAAGTGATCTGGTGCTCAGTGAGCATATCGCAGAACCATCTCAATACTTTCCTAGGCGCCCATTTCTTGAAGATCAGACAGCGGGACGCCGGATTGAACTAACTAGGATTGTAAGGAATTTAAACAGCGTTTCAAACTAACCTGCTGAGGTGATTTTTTATCTTTTTTAATTAGTATTCAAATAGCGTTGATTGTTTATGAGTTAGGCTTTTATCTCGTTATTTCAATTTATTAGAGTAAAAAATAGGATCTATAAACCAATGAATAATTGGAATTGAGGCTAATAAAAGTGCTATACAAATGGTTAGTAGAGTAAACGTTATTATTAATAATAAATTAAGTTCTATACCTAAAAAAACTAATGTTTGTAATATAATAAAACAAATAATTGGATGGATTAAATAAACACCTAAAGCATTGTTTGATATTTTCGCATATTTATCAGTTGATAAAGCAATGTAAATAATGCTTGACCCTAAAATTAGACTTATAGAAAAATTTAAAATATGAATAATAAATTCTTTGAAGAGTAAATAGGAATTGATACCGCTGAGTATTCCCCCTAAAAAAACATCTCGATAATGAAGGAGTAAAATAGCTAAAACTGTTATGCAAAAAATTACCATGGCAGGTTTTTTTCTTAATGAAGATATATTTTTATTATTAATAAAATAAGCGATGACAAAAAATGGTAAATAGAGAGTAATTGAGAAGAAACTGGAAACTGGCATTAAGTAACTCATTGTTATATATGATATTACCAGGGATGCAGCCAAAAATATAGAGAGGTAAAATTTGTTTGACTTAAAGCTTTTCGGTAATAATAAAAAAATAGTTTGCCAGATAGGCGTTGCTAAGAAAAACCAAACTCCGTACTGAGGCGAAAATAAATAGGTTCTTAAAGTTAATTCACCGGTGAAATAAAGTGGAAACATATCGATTGTTTGGAACGTAAAATAAATGATAACAGCAGGAATAAGATGAGATTGTAACCCTTTCCATGTTGTATTTTTTGTTATAAATGCGACTATAAATACAAACATAGGGATTAATGTTAATTCAAAAACATTAATAAGCAACGAATATTTGTTTTTATCAACTAAATTTAAATAAAAATTAAAAACAATTAATGAACTCAATATAAGCTTTAGTGTAGGCCAGTATGGTTGGTTATTATCTTTTATATTCGAGATTAAGTGATTTTCATTTTTCATACATATACCCTATATAAAAACTCACTTATTGTACCTCATTGAGATTTTTATTTAAAATAAATTATTTTAAGGATTATGAAAGGGAAGGTAATACGTCAAATATTGATGAGTCTTATTAAGTCAAGTGCTACTCTTAATACGAGCTAACTCATAATTTAGTAACTGGATATAAGGCTACGATATCCTTTATTCATCATTTAAGAGTACGATAAAAATCACAGATAGTTAAGACACGAAAAGTGAGAGACATCCCAAGGAATCTGTATTTGGTTGGAAAAGTATAACTTGGTTGAATTATGAACAATTTAAAGAGGCTATCTTTTTAGTATGGAATGTACCTAAAAAGTGATTGTAATTACAGGGGTTGAGACATGAGAAAAATAAAATTAACTCAAGTCTCCGCCATTACATCAGCGCCTAACAATCAGTATAGGTAAATAAAGGTGTTTTAAGCTATTTCGGCGCTATTTCTCATCAATGATGATCAGTTCATGCTGTTAACAACCAATTTTTGGGTGACTGTAATTGAAGCTTCAATGCCTAATATATATAAAGCCTGCTCTAAAAGTTCAATTTTAGATGCGTAATGAATATCCAGTAAGCGTTCTATCTGTTGCGCATTGATGTTCAACCTGCGAGCGAGGTCGATGCGTTGTGTTGCAGAATTGAGAATCGCGTTATGCAAGGCAATTTTTAAGCAGCAGATTATGGGTAAATAAACAGTAAAGGTTGCTTCACTTTTTGTTTGTGTTGCTAATGGAATAGGTTTTCTGAGTTCAATTAGTTCAGCAAAAGAAGCGAGCAAAATTTCTTGGGCTTCTAACTCAACATCTTCTTTACAATAGCTAACACCCTGTAGCTCAGAAAAATCACTAAAGTTGATTTCATATACGTTTTCTTCTTCAATGAAGTCTACAGTTGCTTGATAATTGAACATGCTTTTCCTTAGAATTATATTTTAGTGCGCCCAGTGTTGCATTGGTGCATGAGGAAAACAAGTTTATCACTTCACCGGCCTTGTTATTTTTCCCCTCATTTTGTCTATATTGATCCTACATACTACTTAGAGAGCATTGTAAGGAATATTAATGTGATCTCCTTAACATAAATATATCAATGAGAGTATCGTTTTATTCGGAAACTATTGAGAAACAAAGAAAACAAGTGTGAAGACTGTCGCAAATTGGAGAATATTTTTGCCAATAAAAAGCACAACAAATTTGCTTGTTTTATAAGCAAACGTCTCACTGAATTATTTTAACTAAAAGTGATTTTTTTTCTAATCCTTCATTATTAGATTAAGCAATTTTACTTAAGTTAGGATGATGATTAGGGTATTTTGTTAAAATAAAAGTATATAGTAATCAATGGTTATTATAACTTTAGTTAATTAAAATTGTTATCGTTGCGTGCAAACAGCTAAAACGGATAAGCATGAAGACATGTAATAATACGCTTAGTTGTTTTTATTTTAAGTGCCAATGGAATGTTTTAAAAGTGATATGAAAAATATATAGAAAATGGAATGTTCTTAATTGAAACCTTCATTTTTCACCCTTAACACAAAAGTGATAGGTTAGCGTAGGTTGATCTTTTTATTAAAAAAAATGAAATCTCAGCTATTTTATATAAAAAAACAAATATTAATTAATCAAAAAAATTACTTTAATAAATTAATAACAAAATGATTACTTAAAATATTAAACAAACAAAAATAGCCAACAGAATTATTTAAGCTAAATAAATTTTTATTATTGGTAATTTATTTAAATTTTATTAATTTTATTAATATTACGAGATGATGATATTATAATCATTGTTTAATTAATCTAATGAAAATTGAGACCAGATACTTAATATGTATGACAATATAGTGAGAATTTGTATGATAACCACGATTGAATAATTTTGAATGATGATTGGAATGTGGATTAAACTTATTGAAAATTAATGATTAAGTTTTATTCCAATAGTGCCGATAAAGCTTTATTACAGACATATGTAACTCAGTTTCTTAATACTATAAATTGATTTGGATCAATATATTGTTTTTGATGTTGTGCTTGGTTTTTTTTGCTTAGTAATCACATGTAAAGAGTGAATGCTTTGATTAAAATCCTGCCATTTTGCTTAAGGTGACTCAAAATGTTGTGGATATTTAGGATAAAGTAATAGAAGATAAAGAGATAATGAAGATTATTTAATGAATTAAGGGGTAATCATCCCATTGGTATAAAAAGAAACATAAGTACCTTGAATAGTTAATTTAGTGGTGCATAATAATTGGCGACTAATAATGACATCAGCTATTTCTGATTTTTATGGAAATCGCTAATTTTTTAGTCATTCTTTATTGTTGTAGGTATTCAGGAAATATCTTTAATTTAAGTTTGGAAATTTGTGTGTTTATACTCCAAATTGGGTACTTTTGAATGGATGACATGGGAAAATTAATGGAATTGTATTTACCCAATTTAATTACTTTTTAAATTTAATAATTTGATTACACAATACTTTCAAATTTATATTTGTTCTTTTTGCACACAGATCGCACAGATGTTGATAATTTTCGGAAAGGAAAAAAAATGAGCTCGACGACAGATTTTCTGAAGCATATATACGATATTAACCTCTCATATTTGCTATTAGCCCAAAAACTCATCTCCCAAGAGAAAGCCTCTGCGATGTTTCGTTTAGGCATCTCTGATGCAATGGCAACTACTTTAGCAGACCTCACACTCCCTCAATTAGTCAAATTAGCAGAAACAAACCAGCTAATCTGCCAGTTTAGATTTGATAATAGTGACACAATTGAAAAGCTAACCCGTGATTCAAGAGTTGATGAATTGCAACAAATTCATACAGGTATCTTACTTTCGACCCGATTATTGCAAACGCATAATGAGGGCGACACAGAAATAGCGAGAAAAAGATGAGTACCGCAGCTGAAAAAAGTATAGTCCAAGAAGCGAATGATATTCGATTAGCCATGGAATTAATCTCTTTAGGCGCTCGCCTTCAAATGTTAGAAAGTGAAACTCAAATCAGTCGCGGCCGTTTAGTTCGTTTATATAAAGAGCTAAGAGGCTGCCCACCACCAAAAGGCATGCTACCTTTTTCTACAGATTGGTTTATGACGTGGGAACAGAATATTCATTCATCCATGTTCTATAATGCTTATCAATTTTTACTTAAAAGTGGTCAATGTCGTGGTGTGGATGCCATATTAAAAGCCTACAGGTTATACCTTGAACAGTGTATTCCTGAACCTGGTGAGGAGCCTTTGTTAGCTTTAACACGTGCTTGGACATTAGTCCGCTTTGTGGAAAGTGGCATGTTGCAAAGTTCACAATGTAGCTGTTGCCATGGTTCTTTTATTACTTACGCACATATTCCTGAAAATAGCTTCACTTGCAGTTTATGCCAACCGCCATCACGTGCAATAAAAAAACGTAAACTTTCCGAGCATCTAGCCGATATTACGGTATATCGACAGGATGGCATTACTAAAGCGGTAATGTAATTGGATTGATTTGGTTAACAGGCAAAGGTTTTTGCCTGTCACTCCTAATATTCCCTTTGACTGCCATCTGTTAACCAACGGAGTGAAAGGGAATATTGTGTTAATACTCATCGGGTATATCATTGTTACAGTTGCGGTTATAGGCGGATACTTAATGGTCGGTGGCCATTTAGGTGCGCTTTATCAGCCTGCTGAATTTGTCATTATTTTAGGTGCAGGTTTAGGTGCCTTTGTTGTTGGTAACAGTGGCAAATCCATCGTCGCCTTGTGTAAAGTATTACCAAAACTCTTCCGTCGTTCCTCTTACAATAAAACAATGTCAATGGACTTAATGGCGTTGTTATTTCAATTACTTAATAAATCACGCCAGCAAGGGTTACTTGCACTTGAAAAAGATATTGATAACCCAAGTGAAAGTGAAATTTTTTCCCAATATCCCCGTATTTTAAAAGACGAATCCACCATGATGTTCATCGTGGACTACTTACGTTTAATGGTAAGTAGTAACTTACAAAGCCATGAAATTGAAGCATTAATGGACGAAGAGTTAGAAACTTTTCGTCAAGAAAATGAAGTCCCAGCTTCGGGATTAAATATGGTCGGTGACTCTATGCCTGCTTTTGGGATCGTTGCGGCCGTTCTTGGGGTCGTAAATGCCTTGGGTTCAGCTGACCGTCCTGCTGGTGAACTGGGTGCTTTAATTGCTCATGCCATGGTGGGAACATTTCTAGGTATTTTAGTGGCTTATGGCTTCATTTTACCTTTGGCTGCACTAATAAGACTACGCAGTAGTGAGCAATTGAAAATGATGGAATGTATTAAAGTCACTTTCCTTTCAGCATTGCAAGGCTATGCCCCTCAAATTGCGGTTGAATTTGGCCGCAAGGTGTTATTCAGTGCTGATAGGCCTTCATTTGTTGAACTTGAAGATAAAGTTCGAGAAGTGAAAGTTGGTGCTCGCTCACAAGAAACAACTGAGGAGTAACTATCCGATGGCAGCCAATACACCGCATGTTATTCGGGTTAAAAAACGCAGTTCGCATCAGCAAAACGGGCATGGCGGTTCATGGAAAATTGCTTATGCCGATTTTATGACGGCGATGATGGCATTTTTTTTAGTGATGTGGCTAATCTCAATTTCAAGTCCTCAAGAATTAACACAAATTGCTGAATATTTTCGTACTCCCTTAAGTACAGCTATCAATCCAGGAAGTAAAAGTGGAGATGCCACAAACCCTATTCCAGGTGGTGGTAAAGACCCTATTTTCCGTGATGGGGATGTGATGCCAGAACCTAATAATATTATTGATGGAAATGCAAACTATCGTTTTGAAAAATTAAAAGAGTCACTTGAGCAGGCCATTTTAAAAGACCCACGTTTGAATGAATTAAAACCACATTTACTGATTGATATGATCAACGATGGGCTGCGAATTCAAATTGTAGACAGTGAAAATCGCCCAATGTTTAAAGTTGGTTCGGCAATGGTTGAACCGTATATGCGTGATATTTTGCGAGCAATAGCACCACTTCTTAATGATGTTCCCAATCGAATTAGTATCTCCGGTCATACTGATGATCTTGCTTATGCCAACGGAGCCAATTACAGCAACTGGGAGCTTTCATCTGATCGCGCGAATGCTTCACGCCGTGAATTGATTCGCGGTGGAATGGATGAAAACAAAGTCTTACGTGTGGTTGGAATGGCATCAGCTATTCACTTAGACAAAGATGATGGCTTTGCTCCGATCAACCGCCGGATAAGTATCATTGTATTAAATGATGAAGAAACAAAGCAGATCCTCCGCGAATATGATGGCGCGAAGCCGATCAATGATGTGCTGAATAAACCGCAAAAACCCACACCAGAAACGGCCGTGGGTGTTGTCGCTGCGGTGAAAATACCGTGATGAATTGCTGTTATTTGAATTTATTACATAACATGTTTAGTTGTCTGCCGGAGTGTCCGGCAGTCAGCGTTAAGTGAAACTTAAGCGAAATTGGATAAAAACCATGGATATTACCGAGTTTTATCAAACATTTTTCGATGAAGCTGATGAGTTGCTCAGGGATATGGAACAACATTTACTTGAGCTTGATCCTTTTGACCCGGATAGCGAGCAGCTAAATGCCATCTTCCGCAGTGCCCATTCAATAAAAGGAGGGGCTGCAACCTTTGGTTTCACTCAGTTGCAGAATACGACTCATACATTGGAAAACCTTTTAGATAAGGCGCGTCATGATGAGTTAACACTCACACCTGACATTATTGATATTTTTCTTGATGCTAAGGATGTCATGGCATCACAGTTAGATGCCTATAAAAATGATTCTTTGCCGGATGAAGAGACCTTTAAGCGCATTTGTGAGGTGCTTAGCCGGGTTGAAAATAGAGCAGAAGAGATCACTGAGAAAACTGTTGCGTTACCTGAGACTAAAGTTGAAGTTGCGGTTTTTGAAGAAGCGCTCGCGGAGCAAGGTGAATATTCACACTACTTTATGATCTCGTTAAATCAGCTCAAAGAAAATGAAGTTGATTTACTGGCAGATGAGCTCAGTTTATTTGGGCACTTGTATCACACTGAAAAAACAGCAAATAGTTTGCAAGCATGGCTTGGTACAAACACCGATATTGATGATATTAGTGGCGTATTATGTTTTGTCGTGGATGAATCACAGATTGCTCATCAAGTCATATCATTTGCGGATTGCCTCGCTTTATCTCCTGAAAAAGTCATCACGGATGACTCCGAAGATCCAATCGAAATTGAGGCTCCTGAGTCGGAGAAAGAAGCAAAACCTGTAGCTGTTTCACCAGCGGTAGCTGCGCCTACAAATACATCGAAAAAACCTGCAATCGCTAAACCGAAAGGGGATTCGAGCAGTATCCGTGTGGCTGTAGAGAAAGTTGACCAGTTGATCAACTTAGTTGGGGAGTTGGTCATTATTCAATCAATGTTGACTCAGCATAGTCAGCATGTCGATCAAAATGAATACAGTGATTTATTAAGCTCAATCGTACAATTGGAGCGTAATTCTCGCGCCTTGCAAGAATCCGTTATGTCAATTCGCATGATGCCAATGGATTACGTATTCAGTCGTTTCCCACGGATGGTACGCGATATTGCATCGAAATTAGGTAAAAAAATCGAGCTGAAAGTGGAAGGAAGTTCAACTGAACTCGATAAAAGCTTGATTGAGCGCATCGTCGATCCCCTGAATCATCTTGTTCGTAATAGCCTCGACCATGGAATTGAAAAGCCAGAAGTTCGCGTGGCAAATGGTAAGCCAGAAGCTGGCACATTGACCTTAGCGGCAGCACATCAAAGCGGCAATATTTGTATTGAAGTTCGTGATGACGGCGCAGGGCTAAACCGTGAACGTATTTTGGCAAAAGCGAAGTCACAAGGGATGAACGTGCATGATGGTATGAGCAATGATGAAGTTGCGATGCTGATTATGGCTCCAGGATTTTCAACCGCAGAGGTAGTGACAGACGTTTCGGGACGCGGTGTTGGAATGGATGTGGTGAAACGAAATATCCAAGACATGGGCGGCCGTATCCAAATTGGTTTTACCGAAGGCAAAGGCACCATTATCCGCATCTTATTACCGCTCACTTTAGCCATTTTGGATGGTATGTCTGTGAAAGTAGCGGAAGATGTCTTCATCGTGCCATTGAGTGCAATTATCAGCACTTTGCAGCCTCGGCAAGAAGATATTTATCGCTTGGCTGGAGAGGAAAAAATGCTGCTTGTGCGAGGTGAATATCTACCGCTTGTTGAATTACACCACGTATTTTCCATCGAAGAAGCCGAACGAAATTTAGATAACAGCATTGTGTTGATTATTCAGAATGCAGGTCATCGTTTTGCTTTGTTGGTCGACAAATTAGTCGGGCAACAGCAAGTGGTGGTGAAAAACATTGAAAGTAATTATCGCAAGATCCCCGGCATTTCCGCAGCAACGATTATGGGTGATGGTTCTGTTGCATTGATTTTAGATGTGGCTGAACTACAAAAAATGAATAACAGCATTTTGATTAAAAAGAAACAGCAGGTTTTTCAACCTGTCGTGCACTAAATAGAGGCCATACACCATGTCTATGTTAGATGATGATTTAAATAAACACGAAGAAGAAAAAAACGGCGAAGGCTACCTCATTTTTACCTTGGGTGAAGAAGAGTATGGCATTGAGATCTTAAAAGTGCAGGAAATTCGTGGCTACGAACAAGTGACTCGTATCGCAAATACCCCTGATTTTATCAAAGGAGTGACTAACTTACGTGGGGTCATCATTCCGATTATTGATTTACGGGTGAAATTCTCCCATGAAAACGTGGTGTATAACGATAACACGGTCGTTATTGTCGTGAATTTAAAAGATCGCGTCGTCGGTATTGTCGTCGATGGCGTTTCGGATGTGCTGGTCTTGAATGAAGAACAAATTGCACCACCACCTGATTTTGCCGTGACATTATCAACTCAATATCTGACAGGGCTCGGAACATTAAACGACCGTATGTTGATTTTAGTCGATATCGAAAAATTATTAACAAGCGATGAAATGGCGCTGATTGACAGCATGGCTGAGTAATTCTCAGCCCCAATAATTGTTCAAATAATAATAAGTCATTAACTAAAGTTTTTGGTTGGATGACCGATATCCAAAATACAACAAAATTATGTTAGTAAAACGTCATGTACAGTCGAATTAAAATCGTATCGGGACTTTTGTCCGTCATTTTTATCTTTATTTTGCTGCAACTGGTATCCAGTGGGTTGATGTTTACCAAACTGGGCGATAACAGCGACAGCATCAGTTATTTGAATTCATTACAACGCCAAAGACAAGTCTTAACGGAAAGCTGGGTCAATTTGTTACAAGCTCGAGCTAACTTAAACCGCTCTATCAATGCCTATTTACTTGAAGGCCGTAAAATTCAAGACGATGCAACGACAGAAGATTTGATTAAAGCCGCTAAACGTAACTTTAAATCAGCGGATGATGCCTATGCGCGTTATAACACGCTAATGCAAAGTTCGGATTATGATAAGGCCAAATTTGAAAAACTATTTAGCACCTATGAAACCTATCGCGATGCGTTAATCAAGCTAGGCGAATTTGCTGAAAAAGGTGACCTTGAAGGTTTTTATGCACACAGAACCTCAGGGCACCAAATAAAATTTGAAGAACAATTTAATGCTTATTTTGCGGATATCTCTGCAGATTTTCAAGCCGAAGTCGTTAACGCAGATAATAACTATCGCCAATCGTTATATATGTTGGTGACGTTATCTATCTTACTCGCCTTAATTGGCTTCTTTAGTTATCGCTATGTTCGTAAAGGTATTATTGAACCACTCGGCATCTTAATCGAGCGTATTAAAGTCTTTGCTTCAGGCGATTTAACACCGAATGTGACAACAATTGCCAAGAATGAAATTGGCGAGTTGGCCAATGGTGTTCAACATATGCAGCAGGAATTGATTAATACCGTTCGTGGTGTACTAGATGGTAGCGAAACTATTTACCAAGGTACAACCGAAATTGCAGCAGGTAACAATGACTTATCTGCACGAACTGAGCAGCAAGTCGCTTGCTTAGAAGAAACCTCAGCCAGTATGAGTGAACTAACTGCAACCGTAAAACAAAATACCGAATACGCCCACCAAGCGAGTGAATTTGCAAACCAAGCTTCAGTGATAGCAAAAGAGGGTGGCAAAGTGGTATCGAATGTGGTCAGTACCATGCTGAACATTGCCGATAGCTCACAGAAAATCTCTGATATTACTGCAGTTATCGATAGTATTGCTTTCCAAACTAACATCTTAGCGCTGAACGCAGCGGTTGAAGCTGCGCGAGCAGGCGAGCATGGTCGTGGTTTTGCTGTGGTGGCTGATGAAGTGCGTAATTTGGCACAACGCAGTGCTGATGCGGCTAAAGAGATTAAAACGTTAATTGAAGATTCAGTGTCAAGAACTGGGACAGGTGCTCGCCAAGCAGAAGATGCGGGCGAAACAATGACGAAAATTGTTGAGTCTGTCACACGTGTCACTGACATTATGACGCACATTGCAACCGCATCAGATGAGCAAAGTAAAGGAATTGCACAGGTCAGCATCGCTGTTGCAGAAATGGATAAGGTTACACAGCAAAATGCGTCGCTGGTTGAGCAATCTGCGGTTGCAGCCAATGTATTGGAAGAACAAGTGGCAAAACTGTCACAATTGATTTCAATCTTCCGTTTACCACCATTAAAACAAAGCGAAATACGCAATATTCAGCCGGCAGCAAGAACGGTTTCAAATATCGTTAAAACGCCGGATCTGACAAAACTGTCATCGAAAGAACATAAAGATGATGACAATTGGGAAACTTTCTAAGGGTTAAGCTCAGTTTTTCGCTGCAAGGCTTTGGTTTTGCAGCGTTTCTGTGCATTAGAAAACAAGGCAATGTTTCAGAGGTTCAGTTCTCTTAGCTGGCACAAGTGGGGATTTCTATGTTTGGTAAAAATATCCGGATTTCGGTGAGTTTGTATCTACTTCTCATTCTATTTTGTGGGATGCAGATTGTGTCTAGCGGGGTTTCTGTTGGGATTGTTGTAAGTGAATTAAAATCTTTAGAGCGTATTGATTTGGGGTCTGATAAGCGAGCGATGCTTGAGGAAACCAGTAAACACCTAATGCAAGCACGCAACAGCCTAACGCAAATTGCTTTGCTGCATAAAGTGGGTGGTAACGAACCGTTGATTGAAGAAACGAGAGTAACTTTTGATAAATTACTCGAAGAAGCTGAGAAGGATTACACCACGTTTAAAAACCAGCCTCTTTTGAGTGAGAAAGAAAATCTCGCCGCTCTTGAGGCTCGGTATCAAGCCTTTGTATTGACACTCAAAGCATTAAAAACACATTTAGATAATAAAGATATTGCGGCCTATATTGAACTTCCTGCCCAAGAAAACCAGGATCAGTTGGAGCAAGTTGTTGAGGAATACCTTGAATTACTGAATGCTGAAAACGATGAATCTCTTGCTGCAGCAAGAATGTATAACACGTTTGCGTGGAGTTCATTCGCTTCAGTGATTGTCATTATTCTTGCCGTTATTGCTTTTGTCCACTACTGGATGAAACGTAAAGTGATTAACCCACTGAAAAGTATGGGGGAGCACTTTGCATTAGTGGCTGATGGCAAACTCAATCAGAAAATTGAAGTTACTACTCGTGATGAAATTGGTGAAGTGTTTGGTAAGCTAAAAGACATGCAGGAGTCTTTAGCGACTTCAGTAACAGCGCTGCGTTCAAATACGGACCAAATGTACACGGGTATCCGTGAAATCGCATTAGGAAATAATAACTTATCTTCACGTACTGAACAGCAAGCGGCATCACTTGAAGAAACTGCGGCCAGTATGGAAGAATTAACAGCCACCGTTAAGCAGAATGCGGATAACGCACGCCAAGCCAGTGAACTTGCAGTTAGCGCATCGAAAACGGCAACGAAAGGTGGAGAGATCACCGAAGACGTGATTGACACCATGACCTCCATTTCCAATAGCTCACAAAAAATTAGCGCCATTATTAGTGTGATTGATGGCATCGCTTTCCAAACCAATATTTTAGCATTGAATGCTGCTGTTGAAGCCGCTCGAGCGGGTGAACAGGGGCGTGGTTTCTCTGTGGTTGCTGGTGAGGTTCGAGCGTTAGCTCAGCGTAGTGCGGAAGCGGCAAAAGAAATTAAAACCTTGATTGATGAATCTGTAGGTAGAGTTAGCCAAGGCTCTCAACTGGTTAATGAAGCGGGTGCAACCATGAGTGAGCTTGTCGCAGCAGTTAACCAAGTTACTGAATTAATGGGTAATATTGCCTCTGCCTCCAATGAGCAAAGCCGTGGTATTGAGCAAGTCGCAACAGCAGTAAGCCAAATGGATTTAGTCACACAACAAAATGCGGCGTTAGTTGAACAATCGACCAGCGCGACGGCAGCGCTAGAAGATCAAGCGAACAACTTAGTTGATACGGTTGCATTCTTTGAATTACCTGAAAGCCAATTAAATCGTAATCGGCGCTAAGTGTTGTGAAAACTCGTTTTTGAGTTTTCGGTGGATAATCGTAATTGGTTATTTTTTCTTAGGTTATCCATCCTAAAAGGCAGCCAAATAACTGGCTGCCTCTGGGTTTTTATTGAATAGGACGACAAGTACGATGCTTTTTGTACCACAGGTAGAACCACTGACTGATGATGAGTTTGGTCGGGTTTGTCGATTTATTCATAAAAAATCAGGCATTGTCCTCACCATGAATAAAAAAAATATGGTCTATAACCGGCTGTTAAAGCGGTTACGTGATTGTAATATCGACAATTTCTCCGATTATTTACGGATGTTGGAGCGAGAGCCTCACCATGCAGAATGGCAAGCTTTCGTGAATGCTCTGACGACAAATTTAACCGCGTTTTTTCGTGAACCGCACCACTTTGTGACGCTAGCGGACTTTGTTCGCACACGTAAAAATAGCACGATTAATATTTGGTGCGCTGCATCTTCAACAGGAGAGGAGCCGTATTCGATAGCCATGACATTGAGTGATGTGCTTGGGCCAAACGCAATTAATGCCAAAGTCATTGCCAGTGATATTGACACGGAAGTGCTCGAAAAAGCGAAACAAGGCGTGTATCGCATAGAAGAGCTGAAGTCTTTAACGGCATTACAGAGACAACGCTATTTTATGAAAGGCGTTGGCGAGTTTGATGGCTATGCTCGAGTCAAGCCAGCATTACGCCAAATGATTGAATTTCGTTATTTAAATTTGAGTGATCATGATTGGCAAATGCAACATCGGTTTGATGCGATTTTTTGTCGTAATGTCATGATTTATTTTGATAAAGAGATGCAGATAAAAATGCTAGAGCGTTTTGCTCCATTGCTTAAGCCAGATGGCTTGTTATTTATTGGGCATTCTGAAAATTTATCGCAGTTATCGCAAAGTTTCGTTATTAAAGGGCAAACCGTCTACAGCTTACAGGCTGCGAGGAGGGGGTAATGAAAAAAATTAAAGTGCTATGTGTGGATGACTCAGCACTGATGCGCCAATTAATGCGCGAAATTATTAATAGTCATGATGATATGGTCGTGGTTGATACCGCACCAGACCCTTATGTTGCTCGTGATTTAATTAAGCAATATGAGCCAGATGTAATCACATTAGATGTGGAAATGCCACGAATGGATGGTATTGATTTCTTAGAGAAATTAATGCGCTTACACCCAATGCCTGTGGTAATGGTTTCAACATTAACCTCGAAAGGTTCTGAAGTGACGTTAAAAGCGCTGGAATTAGGTGCTGTGGATTTTGTCACGAAACCGCAAATTGGCATTCGTGAAACCATGATGAGTTATCGCGATATTATTGGCGAAAAAATTCGCGCAGCAGCCATGTCAAAAATTACTCAGCGTAGCCGTTTTGCTCGTTCAGACAAAAAGGTCAGTGAGCCAGTTTCTCAAGCCAAAGCGCTCTCTCCCTACGTTTGTAATAGCCGTGTGATTGCGGTTGGTGCATCGACAGGAGGAACAGAGGCGATACGTCAATTTCTGGAAATGTTGCCTCATGAATGCCCACCCGTCGTGATTACTCAGCATATGCCTGCGGGTTTTACGCGTTCTTTTGCTGATCGCTTAAATAAGCTCTGTGTATTAACTGTAAAAGAAGCCGAACACAACGAACTATTACAAAAAGGCCATGCATATATTGCACCAGGCGATTCGCATATGTTGATTGCCGATAAAGGCAAGGGATTTCAAGTTATTTTACAGCAAAGCGAACCTGTTAACCGGCACCGTCCTTCTGTCGATGTGTTGTTCGATTCAGTAGCTCAATGTGTTGGGCGAAAATGCATTGGTATTTTATTGACGGGAATGGGGATGGATGGAGCGAAAGGACTATTAAATTTACGTAAGCAGGGGGCAATCACTTACGCACAAAACGAAAGTAGTTGTGTGGTATTTGGTATGCCGCGTGCTGCTATTGAAATGGGGGCGGCGGATGAAGTGCAAGATATTCTCAAGATTGCCCCAAGTGTTTTAGCAAGACTTTCTTCTGTCACGGTTTAAACCGAGGCAGGAATTCACAATTGTATTTTGAAGGAGTGGTTATGGCCGCTAAAGATCTCAGTTTTTTGGTTGTTGATGATTTTTCTACAATGCGACGTATCGTCCGTAACTTATTAAAAGAGCTCGGATTTAACAAAATAGAAGAAGCGGAAGATGGTGTTGATGCATTAGAAAAAATCCGTACAGGTAGCATCGACTTTGTCGTTGCTGACTGGAATATGCCAAACATGGATGGCCTTGAGTTGCTTAAAACCATTCGTGGTGATGATGCATTGAAACATATCCCAGTACTCATGGTGACAGCAGAAGCGAAAAAAGAAAATATTATCGCAGCGGCGCAAGCTGGCGCGAGTGGTTATGTCGTTAAGCCATTTACAGCGGCTATCTTGGAAGAAAAACTGAATAAAGTTTTTGAAAAAATGGGTCTGCAATAACAGTGCGTGCCAAAGGAGATTTTCATGACTGAACAAGTGGGTATGGAAGGTATTCGCAACGGTAATGATGATTTAAAACAAGTCATTACACGCATTGGTACGCTAATGAGAACCCTGCGTGAAAGTATGCGCGAATTGGGCTTAGAAAAAAGCGTTCAACAAGCCGTGGCGAGTATTCCAGATGGAAAAGACAGGCTGCGCTATATTGCACAAATGACGGCGCAAGCGGCAGAAAAAACCTTAAATGGCATTGATGTCATCAAACCACTGCAAGTGGAAATGAATAAAAATGCGCAGGTGCTGCAACAGCAGTGGCAAGAAACTGCCGAAGATACGGTTCCTGCACAATTGCGTGAGTCAACGCAAGCCTTTTTAGGACAAGTTATCCAAGACAGCGAAGTTACTAAAGCAGAGTTGTTGGAAATTATGATGGCGCAAGATTTTCAAGATTTAACAGGACAAGTCATCAAAAAAATGATGGAAGTAGTTGAAGAAGCTGAAAAACAACTGCTCGCATTATTAATGGAAAATACGCCACCTGAAATGCGTGCGAAAACGCAAAACGAAAGTTTGCTCAATGGCCCGCAAATTAATAAAGAAGGCGTTAATGTAATGGCATCACAGTCTCAAGTTGATGATTTACTTGATGAGCTAGGTTTCTAATTACCGACAAATTTTTTAATGAAACTACTCTAATTATATAGGGTTAGGGTAGTTTTATTGTACTTGCGTTACAAGGAAGGGATTGCAATGATAAATAACGATTTAATTTCTACTTTCGTGATTAAAGAACAAAAAGAACAAGCTGACATCGTTCAAGAAAATAACGGGGATGTTGATGAGTGCTCTTCAGAATTACAAATGAGGCAGGCGTTAATCAACCAACTTAAAAAAGCGCGTTTAGCCAATAACTTAACCCAAATGCAAATTGCAGAAAAAATGCAAACTCAAAAGCAAAACGTGTCGCGTTTGGAAAAAGCGCAATTCGACCCGAAATTAGGAACATTATTAAAATATGCAGAAGCAGTTGGCTTGCGCCTTACTTTGGATTTACCTTCTAAACCTTGAATTATATAGTGTATAGGTAAACCTATACATATTCAGGTGAGCATTTAATCGCTAATCATGTTGATAGACTGTGATGATCTTACTGCCAAGTATTTGTGCAAATAGCTCAATAAAATCATCGCGGACATCCCAATTATGAAAACTAAAACCTAAATTACCGAATGCCCATTGCGGATCAAATTGCCACGCATTAAGTGGACCATGAAAATCGCAACAAAAACAAGCGAGGTTTTCTGGTTTTCCCTCATACCAATCGGATACCGTATCGCTCCATGCATGACTCTGTTCGCTTTGTTCACTGGCACATTGTGGGCAGTAAATACCGAGGCCATTGCCACCTGCGTGAAAAACCGTATGTTCAGTTACGATAGACAGGTAATTTTTTAGCATATCTTCCGGGAGTTGGGTCGGGACGATTTCATCATTAATGACGTATAAAATGGGTTCTTTGTGAGCGGGTGTAGGGCGATAAATGACTTCACCATATTCAACGCCTTGGAAATGTGGGTCAATGATGCTTTGTTCTTTTAGCCAGTCAAGCATGCGCTGGGCATGTTTGGGGGCATCTTCTAAGGAAATATCTGGAGCAACAAGGTGGCAAGTATCCATAATAACCCTTTATTGTTAAAAGCCATTAATAAGTAAGTCGATTGCGTGTTTAATGGTGTCTCGTTGGCAACTTAAGTCAACAATTTTTTTCCCTAATAATGAATGAGGGACGCAAGCCATTTGATGAGTCATTAAAATGAAAAACTGCCCGTTGATTGATAATTGTGGATTTAAGCGTACAGGTAATGACTTTTTAACTAGCCTGCTATCGAATAACGGGATGACTAAGCGAGTATTCAATATATCAATAATATTACTTTGAATATCCAGTAAATATGGGTATTTGACCGTATCTTCTCGATTTTGATAGAGGCAATATTGCATTAAAAATCCTTGTATTTATCTGAGAGTAATCCATATTCTTCATTGATCCTATTTAACTCATTAAACCCGTCAATATTTTCATTTTTCCATTTTTGCGCTTCGAGACGTTTTAATTCAGCTTGTAAGGCACAAGCGAGTATTGCAGATAAGTTGAGTTTGGCTTGCCTTGCTTGCTCATAAAGTTCAGGCGCGATAGTGACACTGACGGTTTTTTTTATTCTTTGAGCCGTTGTACTCATGGTACCCCCTTAATTACACGTGTTCAGGCATGTGTAATTTAGCATGCTTATTGCTCATATAGGGATTTTATTCTTTATTAATGCTAAATATAGGATTATCTTCAGTGGGAGCTCATATCTGCGAAACCTTTCGCAAAATTGTCGTCGTATTGCTCAATAGCCAAATAACCCCCTTGAACTACGTCTATTTTCCACCATTGATTTTTTTACACTCTGTCATGCTATAGCGATAACTCGTATTTTCATTAAATTTTGGAATCACGGTGTCCGACGAGAGTGATGTAGAAAAAACAGAAGAGCCCACCCCCCATAAAAAGCAAAAAGCCAAAGATGATGGGCAAATCGTTCGTTCAAAAGAACTTAGCTCGCTAATGATGATGTTAGCAGGCGTGAGCTTGCTATGGCTAAGTGGTGGACATCTGGCAGCACAGCTTCGGCAAATAGCTCGTCAGGGCTTTATTTTTGATGGTCATTACTTACAAAACACAGGTTTGATGATCAGCTACTTAGGACGTGTTGTCAGCGAGGCTTTATTTGCCTTATTCCCCGTGATTGGCGGGTTAGCTTTGGTTGGCATTTCTGCGTCATCGTTAGTGGGTGGGCTCGTTTTTAATAGCAAGTTGATTAAATTTGATTTGAAAAAGTTAAATCCAATCAAAGGGCTTAAACGTATTTTTTCGATGAATGCGTTATCTGAGCTATTTAAAGCAATTTTAAAATCGTTATTTGTGGGGTTGGGGGCGTTTATTTTTCTTTGGCAAAGTTGGCCATCATTACTGCATTTAGTGATGGAATCACCGGTTACGGCGCTAAGTAATGCACTACAGAAAGTCATTTTTGCCGGATATTTAATTGTGTTTTTGCTTATTCCAATGGTGGCTTTTGATGTTTTCTATCAGTTTCGCTCCCATTTAAAGAAATTGCGCATGAGTCGTCAGGAAATTAAAGATGAATTCAAGCAGCAAGAAGGTGACCCGCAGATTAAAGCCAAAATTCGCCAACAACAGCGTGCGATTGCACGTAACCGAATGATGGCGGATGTCCCAAGTGCGGATGTGATCGTCACTAACCCGACACACTATGCGGTTGCCCTTAAATATGACGACAAAAAAATGGGGGCGCCAAAAGTATTAGCAAAAGGTGCGGGCGTATTGGCTCAGCGCATCAAAGAAATTGGTGAAGAGCACCGAATATTACAGTTAGAAGCACCGCCGCTTGCTCGTGCGCTATATCGCCATGCGGAGATAGGCCAAAGCATTCCTGTTGCATTATATGCTGCGGTTGCAGAAGTTTTAGCATGGGTTTACCAATTGCGCCGCTGGCGCCGTGAAGGTGGGCTCAGACCAAAAAAACCGAAAAATTTACCAGTGCCACCGACGCTGGACTTTGCTGGAGATAACAATCGCGATGGCTAATTTGGCTTCATTATTAAAATTGCCGAAAAATTTACAGGGAACGCAGTGGCAAATACTCGCTGGACCGGTTCTTATCTTATTGATTTTGTCGATGATGGTTTTGCCATTGCCGGCATTTTTATTGGATTTACTGTTTACCTTCAATATTGCACTTTCTATTATGGTGCTATTAGTGGCGATGTTCACTAAGCGCACATTAGACTTTGCTGCATTTCCAACTATTTTGCTATTTGCAACCTTATTGCGCCTTTCTTTGAATATCGCCTCGACGCGAATTATTTTGTTAGATGGCCATACAGGGCCAGATGCAGCTGGACGAGTTGTCGAAGCCTTTGGTCATTTTTTAGTGGGCGGTAACTTTGCCATCGGTATTGTGGTGTTCATTATTCTTGTACTGATTAACTTTATGGTTATCACTAAGGGAGCGGGGCGTATTGCGGAAGTGGGTGCTCGCTTTGTGTTAGATGGTATGCCGGGTAAGCAGATGGCCATCGATGCCGACTTGAACGCAGGTATCATTACGGATGATGAGGCGAAAAAACGCCGTGCAGAAGTGACTCAAGAAGCGGATTTTTACGGCTCAATGGACGGTGCGAGTAAATTCGTCCGAGGGGATGCGGTTGCGGGGATCATGATTATGGTGATCAACGTGGTTGGCGGGTTAATTGTCGGTGTTGGCCAGCACAACATGTCTTTGGGGGATGCGACAAGCGCGTACACCTTGTTGACGATTGGTGATGGGCTGGTGGCGCAAATCCCAGCACTGATTATCTCAACGGCGGCTGGTGTTATTGTAACGCGAGTGGCAACAGATGAAGATGTGGGTGAACAGATGGTCACTCAACTTTTCAATAACCCACGTGTTATGTGGTTGAGTGCCGGGGTTCTTGGTTTAATCGGCCTGATCCCCGGAATGCCAAACTTTGTTTTCTTACTATTTACCGCAGCATTAGCCGCCCTTGGTTGGTATTTAGTGCGTAAATCCCAGCAGCCTGAAAGCGCGACAGGTGATGGTAGCCAAGCACAACATTTCCAAGAAGCGAACAAAGTGGTTGAGGCCACTTGGGATGACGTGCAACTGGAAGACTTATTAGCAATGGAAGTCGGTTACCGGTTGATCCCCTTAGTGGACAATGAACAACAAGGGGAATTATTGGGCCGTTTACGAGGTTTGCGCAAGAAGTTTGCTCAGGAAGTCGGTTACTTGCCACCTGTCGTACATATTTGCGATAACCTTGCGCTTTCCCCTTGCGAGTACCGCATTTTAATTAAGGGGGCTGAAGTCGGACGTGGAGAGGCTCAACCCGGACGCAGCCTAGCCATTGACCCAGGAAATGCGGCAGGTTCATTACCCGGTGATACGACGAAAGAGCCGGCCTTTGGTTTACCGGCTATTTGGATTGATGATGATTTACGTGAGCAAGCCCAAATCCAAGGGTATACCGTGGTCTCTGCGAGTACCGCTGTTGCCACTCACTTCAATCAAATTTTACTGCAAAATTCCAGCACCTTATTTGGTCGTCAAGAAGCACAAATGTTGTATGACCGAGTGAAAAAAGAGATGCCGAAGTTAGCGGACGACCTGATCCCGGATACTATCTCATTAACTATTTTGCACCGAGTTTTACAAAATTTATTGATGGAAGATGTGGTGATCCGCGATATGCGTACCATCATTGAAACCTTGGCTGAAATGGCAGGGGAAAACGGGGAAAATAAAGATACCGATTATTTAACATCGCAAGTGCGTATTGCACTAGGTCGTGCAATTACTCAACAGTGGTTTGGTAACTCAGAAGAAATTCAAGTTATCGGTTTAGAAGCGAGTCTTGAACAGATTTTACTGCAAGCCGCTAAAAATGGCGGTGGTTTAGAGCCGAATTTGGCGCAGTTTATTCAAACTCAAGCGGAGCAGGCCGTGGCACACCAAGAGGCAATGGGGGCCCCAACGGTATTATTAGTTAACCATGGCTTACGCCTAATTTTATCACGCTTCTTGCGGCGCAGCCTGCCGCAGCTAGTGGTCATGTCGAATTTAGAAATGACGGACCATCGTAAGATAAGAATGACTTCGATGATAAGCGGAAGCTAATTTTTATACTTATCGTGAGTGACTAAATATAATTTTTAGAAGAGGAAAGTTCTTGCTATTAAGTGACAACTTTTCTCTTTTTTTATTCTAAGACTTTGCTTAATTAGGATATTCTTTTCCCTTTACTATGGTAATTTTTACCATAG
The DNA here is from genome assembly GCF_028480685.1 of Providencia sp. PROV174. Classification (NCBI taxonomy): domain Bacteria; kingdom Pseudomonadati; phylum Pseudomonadota; class Gammaproteobacteria; order Enterobacterales; family Morganellaceae; genus Providencia; species Providencia sp. PROV174. Next base: position 373,016 of record NZ_JAMPOT010000009.1, on the reverse strand, counting down.
TAAAAATTATGGTGGACTGATGCTAACCTGTTGCTGGGGATTCATTATGAGTAATAAAATAAATGAGTTACTGAAATTTTCTCAAGAAATGGAAGCAATTGGTGGTGCTGATGGCACCGCGGCTCGCCGTATTGAGGCGCGGATAAAAGCACAAGAGCTTAAGAAAAAATTCACCAATCCTAAGCCTATGACAGGAGAGGACATTAAACGTATTCGTGAGCAAAATAATATTTCTCAATCTTCTCTCGCTTTGATATTAAATATGACCAAAGAAAGTGTTTCCAAATGGGAAAGAGGGGAGATTAAACCAAATGGGGCAGCATTAAGGCTACTTACATTGATTGATGAAAAGGTGTTTATTATCTAAAACATGAAAGGGTAATCCTTTGTAGTTTAAAAATACAAAACACACCTTAAATCGAAATTTTCTTACCTAATGCAGGGCGCTTTGACTCTAAACCATCAGCACCATAAGTAGATTGGTTATTATGCTTTTTCACGAAATTTAGGCGCTGAGCATTCAACTCAATGTGCAATTGCAGCATCTGGTGATTACGATAATTCAGCTCTTTTAGTTCACTAGTTAAGGTCTTAATAGCTTCCCATACCCCAGCTAGTGCGCCATGACTCTCATAAGGTGCACTGACTTCTGCCTGTGTTTCTAATGCCAAGCGATTTGTTTCACCGTGGCCAATCGCAGCAACCAGAAAACGTTTTTGCTCAGTAGTTTCCTGAAAAGGCGAAGGTGGCACACGGTGATAACCTAATAATAACTCTTCATTTTTCATTACTATCTGCAATGATTGCAAATGAGAGAGTTGTTGCTCAAGTAATATTAGTAATTCGTCAGTCATGATGTTTATTTTTATTTCATTGATAACATGCATTCATGGGCATCACGTAAAATGCCATCAGCAATTTTTCCAGCGTCCATTTTTAAGGTGCCATCTTTAATAGCTTGTTTAATTTGTTCAACTTTAGCACTATTAATGTCGCTTGCTTGTGGCTGTAATAACTTCTTTTGCAGCTCACTAGGGACAAATGAACTCTCTTTAACGATTTCATTTGTAGATACTTTTCTGTCGCGCATCGGGGCAGCCGCATTTTGTGGGTCGCGGTTTGTCACCTGAGTTAGCGCAGAAATTGCAGATGTTTGCTCAATAGCCATAATATGTTTTCCTATTCCCGATTTTTGTCATATGTGAGTTATCGGCTTATATTTATGAATCTTTAGTGTCTATAGTGTTACAAAATATTGCATCATTCACCAGCTATACTCGTCATACTTCAAGTTGCAGCGTTGTTGACTGCGCTCAGCTAGCCGAATCACATACTCATGTATGCTCATCGGTCTATCTTCACTTGTCGCCTAGCTGCAACTCGAATTATTTAGAGTATATACTCGTATTACTGCAAGTTGCAGCGTTGTTGACTGCGCTCAGCTAGCCGAATCATAGACTCATGTATGCTCATCGGTCTATCTTCACTTGTCGCCTAGTTGCAACTCGAATTATTTAGAGTATCAATGGGATTATCTTTATCTTAATACCACTTGAACACTGCCATTTTCTAGCGCTTCCCCATTCACTACTTGCCCATTTAACAAGCGGACTCGGGTATTTTGGCCAGCAGTGGCATTATTAATCGCGCGACCTTCATATTTCACTGAAAAATTATCACCATTGGCGAACACAAATACCGTTTGTCCCGCTTTTATTGCCCAAGGCTGTCTTGTCATTGATTTTGTGAATGTTTGCCCGGCAGGAATATTACGCAGGGCTATCGCACCACGTAGCGCGATTTTATCAGTGCTTGCACCTGCGGGGAGTTTATGTAATAAGCCCTTCTTGGTGCCGATATCGACAAATTGTATTGATTCCCCTCTATTTATATTACGTGTTGCCACGTAATACTGGCCTGTCACATTCACGGTAAGCTGAATAAACTGCTTTTTCTTACCACACTGTATCGGTAGGGAAACATTACCCATATTGCGCCCACCAACTGGGGGGTTGAGCTGGGGGTTTTCACAAGTCGGCCAACGCTCAATCGGCGTTTTAATCTCAATTGAAACTTGCTTGCCTTTACCATGAATTTGTCGAAAGTATTGGTTGATATTTTGAGGTAACGACGCTTGAGAAAGCGTTGGAGTAAGTCCTAACAAGCTGATTACCAAGTAAAATGGCAATTTCTTAGCGTAATTCATCCCTTTTATCTCCCCCAGCAAACAAACTTTTTCACGATTGCAGTTTACGCAGCTCTGTAATAACGAATGAGCCAAATAGGTCAATTATTTTGCCTTTATCTCGCCATTAGAATTTTTCGTAGGCCGCTAAGATATGCAGGTCGAATTTTAATTTTTACTCGCGAACGTTCAAATCAGGGATCGCGTTATCTCCATTGAGGGCCACTATGATTGATAAATTAAACGCCACGTTTGCTTTCCAGCAACAGGCTTTGTCAATACGCGAAGCAAGGCAGACCGTATTAGCTTCAAACATTGCTAATGCCGACACACCCGGCTACCAAGCACGTGATATTGACTTTAATCGTCAACTTCAACAAGCCATGGATAAAGGTGTGGTAGGGGGAAAAGGTGTGACTCTTGCTGTCACTTCAAAAGGGCATATCGAAGGGCGAGGTGGCAAAGCCCCCAATATTGACCTGAAATATCGAGTTCCTTACCAAACCTCAATGGATGGTAATACGGTAGATATGGACATTGAACGTAGCCAATTCGCAGATAACACCCTGAAATATCAGGCCGACCTTACATTCATCAATAGCCGCGTCAAAAGTATGTTGGCTGTCTTACAGCAAGGGTAATCTTCATGGCTTTACTGAGTATTTTTGATATCTCTGCATCCGCATTGACCGCGCAATCTCAACGCTTGAATGTCAGTGCGAGCAATATGGCAAATGCAGAAAGTATTGCAGGGCCTGATGGCCAACCATACCGTGCAAAACAAGTGGTTTTTCAAATGGCACCACAAGGGCGCCATGAAGTAGGTGGTGTGCGTGTGAGCGAGTTGATAGAAGACCCTACGCCACCTCGTATGGAATATAAGCCCGGCCACCCGTCAGCGAATGAAAAAGGCTATGTGCAAATGCCAAATGTCGACATGGTCGGTGAAATGATCAACACCATTTCAGCTTCCCGTAGCTATCAAGCCAATTTAGAAGTGATGAATACAGCAAAAACCTTGCTGCAAAAGACACTCACAATAGGCCAGTAAGGGAGCGTTTTCATGGGAATTGCAGCCACAATGTACGACCCTTTGGATAATACGACCGCTGGCCCTGAGCCGTCTGCGAGTAATGTGCCAAAGAAAAGTCAAAGTGACGATATGCGTGACACTTTTTTAAAAATGATTGTCACGCAAATGCAAAACCAAGACCCAACCAAGCCAATGGAAAACACGGATTTAACCAGCCAATTGGCGCAAATAGCCACGCTTGAAAGCATGAATAAACTCAGTGATAGCGTGAGTGGTATTTCCCAGCAAATTGGTTCAGGTCAGTCATTACAAGCCACTCAGCTGGTTGGTAAGGGGGTGCTTATTCCGCGCAATGAAATCATCTTAGCACCGCTCAAAAAAGAGAGCACTGGTGAAGACAGCAATGTAACTAAGCCATCAAACCCGCTTCCAGATGAAGGCATCAGCCCAAATAGCCCTTCAACTTTTGGACTGAGTAATAAAGAGGCTATTGAAGGTGAAGATGGCGGTGAAGAGCCGCAATCTGAATATATTTCTTCGCCGTTTGGTTTCTTTTTACCGAAATTGGCAGACAAAGTTGAAATTACTATTCGTGATAAAAACCGAATGGTTGTGCGAACCATTACCTATGATACGGAAGTTAAACCCGATATCTATGATATGGCGTGGGATGGTCGTGATAACAACGGAAACTTAGTCACAGATACAACAGGAAAATATTACTTTGATGTGAAAGCCGTCAGTTCGGGGGCTGAAATCGAAGTCACCAAACTGGGGTATACCCGTGTTAACGGTGTGACTCCAGGGGCTGACGCACCATTACTTGATGTTGGCATTGGGCAAAGTGTCCCGCTGAGCAGCATTTTCAAGGTTTATCCATCTTCTTAATTTACCCCCAATACTCATGGAGAAAATATGTCTTTTTCACAAGCAGTCAGTGGCTTAAATGCAGCCTCAGCGGGGCTTGATTCAATTGGTAATAATATTGCCAACTCCGCAACAAATGGTTTTAAAGGGGCGACAACCTCATTTGCAGATATGTTTGCAGGTTCAGGTGTTGGCCTCGGTGTTAATGTGGCCGCGGTGACACAAAATTTTAAAGATGGCCCAATCACGCGTACTGATAGAGCGACAGATGTTGCTATCTCCGGAAATGGTTTTTTCCGTGTACAAGACCAAAACGGTGATACTTATTACAGCCGAGATGGCCAATTCTTACGTGATAAAAGCGGTAATCTAGTGAATAACCAAGGTATGGTGGTCACAGGTTACCCAGCGAGTGTCGATGAAAAAGGCAATGTTACCATTCAAAGTGGTGGTGTACCTGAAGGCTTGAATATCCCAACGGATATGATGGATGCAAAAGCATCGGAGTTAGCGAAATTAACCATTAATTTGAATTCAGAAGACAAAATCAAAGATAAAGCTTTCGATGTTGATAATCCTGATGATTCCGCGACTTACAATTTCAGCACAACCATGACGGCGTATGATAGCCAAGGTAACACGCATGAAATCTCTGTTTATTTTGTAAAAACAGCGGACAACAAGTGGACGGCTTACGCTAAAGACGCGAATGACACTGCAGCAACTAAGCTGGGGGATATGTCATTTGATGGTAACGGAAAATTGGTGACAGAAACGGTAACACCAGGCCCGAACCCAGGTGATGACCCTGTTGTAACGCCAATAGAAACAACGTTTGATTTTGCATACAAAGGGCTAAATGGTGCAAATGATGGCACTTTAAAAGTTGATTTAGGGAAAACTCGTCAACAAAAAGTCAGTGAATCTTCCGTCAGCGCGATTGATGTGAATGGTTATCCTGCTGGTGAATACACCACCTTTAAAATCGAAGATAATGGTTTGATTACTGCTAACTATTCTAACCAGCAAAAACGTGTGGTTGGCCAAGTGGCGTTATCCGCTTTCGCAAACCCAAATGGTCTGGTATCCCAAGGTGGTAACGTTTGGGCCTCATCCAACGCCTCTGGTAACCCAATGGACGGTGTTCCGGGTGTCGGCCAGTTTGGTAAATTAACCAGTGGTGCATTGGAATCCTCTAACGTGGATATGAGCCAAGAGTTAATCAGCATGATTGTGATGCAGCGTAATTACCAATCAAACGCGCAAACCATCAAAACACAAGATCAGATGTTACAGACGCTGGTTAACTTACGATAAAACAAGAGGGTGGCCATGGATCACGTCATTTATACCGCTATGGGGGGAGCGCGTCATGCGCTGGAAAACCAAGCGATTGTTTCAAATAACATTGCCAATGTGTCAACTGCAGGCTTTAAAGCGCAATTGTCCGCAATGCGTGCCGTACCGATAAATGGTGACAGCGAGCAAACCAGAACGCTGGTGGTGGCATCGACTCCTGGTGCTGATATGAGCCAAGGGCCACTCAATTATACGGGTAAACAAACCGATGTTGCGTTAAACGATAAGCATTTTTTGGCTGTTGAGTTAGCCGATGGCACAGAGGCTTATACCCGTAACGGTAACATTCAAGTATCTAGCGAAGGTGAACTTGTCATTGGCGAGCGCCGCTTACAAGGTGATGGTGGGCCGATTAACGTTCCGCCAAATGCAGAATTAACCATTGGTGCAGACGGGACAGTTACCGCACTTTTAGCCACTGACCCGCCAACAATGTTAGGGCAAATCGGGCGTTTAAAAGTGGTTGAAGCGCAGCCTCAAGACTTGATCCGCGGTGAAGATGGTTTGTTCCATTTATCACCACAAGGGCAAGCGGCAAATGGCAATGCTTTACCACAAAGTGAACGAGGAATTGTCACCGCGGGAGTCATTGAAGGCAGTAATGTCAATGCCGCGGAAGCGATGGTTTCTATGATTGCCAATGCAAGGCACTTTGAAATGCAAATGAAAGTTGTCCGCAGTGCTGATGAAAATGCACAACGGGCGAACCAACTGCTCGCTGTTAGCTAATTTCACAAAGGAATTATTATGATCCGCTCATTATGGATTGCCAAAACAGGGCTTGATGCTCAACAAACTAACCTTGATGTTATTTCCAATAACTTAGCCAACGTTAGTACGAATGGTTTTAAACGCCAACGTGCTGTTTTTGAAGATTTAATGTACCAAAATATTCGCCAACCGGGTGCCATGAGTTCAGAACAAACTTCGTTACCATCTGGTTTACAAATGGGTACAGGTTCACGCCCTGTTGCCACAATGCGTATTCATGCGCAAGGCGCATTAAATAAAACGGGAAATACCAACGATATCGCTATCAGAGGCCAAGGTTTTTTACATGTGCAAATGCCGGATGGTACAGATGCTTATACTCGTGATGGGGCATTACAGCCAAACCAAGATGGCCAGTTAGTGACTTCAAGTGGTTATCAAATCGTTCCTGCGATTATGATCCCCGATAACGCGAATAGCTTGTCAATTGCGCGTGATGGTACCGTGACTATCACCGTATATGGCGATAACCAACCACAGCAAATTGGCCAAATAACATTAACCACCTTCATTAATGACGCCGGTTTGGAAAGTATGGGTGAAAACCTATATATGGAAACCGCAAGTTCGGGCGCACCAAATGAGAGCGCACCAGGTACTAACGGTGCCGGTTTACTTTATCAACATATGTTAGAAACCTCTAACGTTAACGTGGCAGAAGAGTTGGTTAACATGATCCAAACTCAACGTGCTTATGAAATCAACAGTAAGGCGGTATCCGCTTCTGACCAAATGTTACAGCGCTTAACGCAATTGTAATTGGTAAAAAATACGTAAAAATAACTCATTGCGATAGTGATGAGTTATCAATGAGAGGGATCTCTTCGTGATGATAAAACGTACACAGCAGCAAAAGAGTAACATGATGATTGAAAGCGGCACGATTTCTCAACAGCAAAAAGCAGCGTTGCTAACGCGTTTCATAGCGCCTAAACAGGCAGGGTTACTTGCCGTTTTGGTCTTAGTTACCAGCGGTTGTGCACAAATCAAATCGCGTCCATTAGTGGACACACAAACCACTGCAATTCCAACAGCACCGACAGCACCTGCACCCAATGGCTCGATATTTCAAAGCGCGCAACCCGCTTATTATGGTTATCAACCGTTGTTTGAAGACAGGCGCCCTCGTAATGTTGGTGATATTTTAACCATCAATTTGCAAGAAAACGTGAGTGCGAGCAAAAACTCCTCTGCGAATGCCAATCGTAGTGGGAAAACAGGTTTCTTAGCTGCGATCTTACCGGGTTTCATGCAAGGGTGGATTGGCGGTAAAAACACAGAATTAGATATTAAAGGCAACAGTGACTTTAGCGGCAAAGGCGGTGCCAATGCCAACAACACCTTTAAAGGCACCATCACTGTCACAGTAGACCAATTATTGGCGAACGGTAACTTACATGTGGTTGGTGAGAAACGTATTGCGATAAACCAAGGTACTGAGTCGATTCGTTTCTCGGGAGTGGTTAACCCACGCACTATCGGTTCAGACAATCATGTGAGTTCGACACAAGTCGCTGATGCACGTATTGAATATGTGGGCGACGGCTACATTAACGAATCGCAAAACATGGGATGGCTACAACGCTTTTTCTTAAATGTTTCGCCTTATTAATTAAACATTAGCGAGAAAACAGCCGAGATAATTCAATGAAAAACAAAGTATTAATTTTGCTATCACTATTTTTTTGCTTCGCTTTTTCAGGATACAGTGAGCGTATTAAAGATTTAACTACCGTTCAAGGTGTGCGAGATAACGCGTTGATTGGTTATGGTTTAGTCGTTGGTCTGGATGGAACAGGTGACCAAACCATGCAAACGCCGTTTACCACACAAAGCTTGAATAACATGCTATCACAAATGGGGATTACGGTTCCGCCGGGTACCAATATGCAATTAAAGAATGTGGCTGCGGTCATGGTCACCGCGAAATTGCCACCTTTTGCACGTACTGGGCAGTCCGTAGATATTGTTGTTTCCTCAATGGGTAACGCGAAAAGCTTACGTGGTGGTACATTGCTGATGACCCCCCTAAAAGGGGTTGATGGGCAAATTTATGCAATGGCTCAGGGTAACATCTTAGTGGGTGGTGCGGGCGCTAGTGGCGGTGGGAGTAGTATTAAGGTCAATCAACTCAATGGTGGCCGTATTACAGGTGGAGCAACTATCGAGCGCGAATTACCGAGCAGTTTCGGGCAAAACGGTGCGATTAACCTGCAATTAAACGAAGATAGCTTCACATTGGCACAAGATATTGCTGATGCAATTAACCGTATGGGCGGTATGGGAACTGCATCGGCGTTAGATTCAAGAACGGTACAACTACTGGTGCCAGCTAATAACCGTGACCAGGTGCGTTTTTTAGCCCGGGTACAGGAACTGAATGTACGTGCGCCAGTGGCTGAGGCGAAAGTAATCCTCAATTCACGTACGGGATCTGTGGTGATTAACCGCAGTGTCACTTTAGATAGCTGTGCTGTTGCACACGGCAGTTTAGCGGTTACGGTAGAAAGACAAACTCAAGTTAGCCAACCGGATACCCCATTTGCGGGTGGGCAAACCGTAGTGACTCGTAATACCAATGTTGGGGTGCGTGATCAAGGTGGGGCGCTGCAAAAAGTCAACGCAAGTGTGCAATTAAATCAAGTTATTCAAGCGCTGAATACACTAGGTGCAACACCAAACGACTTGATGTCGATATTACAAGCGATGGAAAGCGCAGGTTGTTTACGCGCGAAACTGGAGATCATCTAATGAGTGATATGCAGCTATTGCAAGGTGCCGCATTTGATTTACAGTCACTGGGGCAGTTAAAAGGTGAACTGAATAAAAATTCGGAGCAAGGGCTGCGCCATGTCACGCAGCAACTTGAGGCAACATTCGTTCAATTGATGCTAAAAAGTATGCGTGACGCACTCCCACAAGATGGCTTATTTTCCAGCGACCAAACACGCATGCTGACCAGTATGTATGACCAGCAAATCGCCCAAGATCTTTCGCAAAAAGGTTTAGGTTTTGGGGAAATGATGTACCAGCAGCTTACTCGAGACCAACACACTTCAAGTGAGCCAACATCCAACAGCCTGCTACCGTTAGATGAAAAAACAGCGCAATCATTACCGCCATTTAATATGGAACAAATGATGCGCCACTTTGCACCAATGGGCGATGCACTATCGGCACCATTCCAAAAAATCAAAGTATTATCGCTTAACAGCAGCAATTTTATTAGTCGCTTAATTGGCCCCGCAAAAGCTGCGAGTCAAGACAGCGGTATTTCACATTTTCTGGTCTTGGCACAGGCAGCATTAGAAAGTGGTTGGGGTCAGCGAGAAATTCTGAAGTCAGATGGAAAAACCAGTCATAACTTATTTGGGATCAAAGCGGGAAAAAACTGGCAAGGGCCTGTCACGAATATTATGACAACAGAAGTGATTAACGGCAAAACCATCAAAATGCGTGATGATTTCCGCGTTTATGGCTCTTATGAAGAGGCGATTGCGGATTATATCAATCTATTGACAGAAAATCCGCGTTATAAAGATGTCAAAAAAGCGCCGACACCAGAGATTGCTGCGCGCCGTTTACATCAAGCAGGATATGCCACAGACCCGAGCTATTCGGACAAATTGATCACCTTGATTAATCAAATACGTGGTCATCAACCAATAGGTAGTCATTCTGCTTCAAGGGCTGTACAGGCTTATACCATAGATTTGAACGATATCTTCTAAAAATACGGAATTATTGGGAGTTTGGACTAAACAATTACGCTGAATTTCCGATAACCAAATATGCTCTAAATAATTTGAGTTGCTATCGCTTTCATTGTGTCAGCCAATGGTGGCGATAAGCACCCAGAACAGGAAAAGCTTATGCTGAACAATGTAATGAATAATGCGCTCAGTGGTGTGAACGCTGCACAAGGCGGGTTAAGTGTTATTTCTAACAACTTAGCCAACGCCGGTGTGGGTTACTATCACCGCCAAAGTGCTGTTTTCGGGGAGAATCCCGGTACGATGACACCTAATGGCTATTTTGGTAACGGCACTTATTTCAGCCATGTTCGCCGTGAGTTTGATGAATTTATCAATGCGCAGTACAGCCAATCCCGCGCACGTAGTGGCGACTATGAGGCGTACGTTAAAAATTGTAATAAAGTTGATGATTTGCTTACTAATGATATTGAAGATATCTCAAGCAATATTGGTAGCTTTTTCACCGCGTTAGATGCCGCTACCAGTGATGCAAGTGACAAAACGTTGATTGACGTTTTTTTAGGCAATTCAAATGCATTACTAAGCCAGTTTAAAGAAGCGGATCGTCGTTTGCAGGAAATGGAACGCGATACCAATCACCAGATAGAAAATAAAGTAAAAGACATCAATATCTACGCTGAAAAAATTGCCGGCTTAAACCAGCAAATTTCACGGATCCGTTCAGTAAGTGGTTCAGAGCCAAACGATTTATTAGATGTGCGTGACCGTTTAGTTAATGAAGTTAACTCATTAATTGGTGTGAAGGTTATTGAGCAAAACGGTAACTATAACGTGACTTTTGCCAATGGGTTACCGCTAGTCACGGGGGAGAAAGCTAATCGTCTGGAAGCGGTTCCGTCTTCTAAAGATGATAGCCGTTTTAGCATTGGTTTTGTTGGTGCTAATGGGCAAGTCCGTGAAATTCCTGACGAATCATTTCGTGGTGGGGAACTCAGTGGTATTTTGCGTTCTCGCCAAGAAGTCATGGACCCGGCTTATCAAAAACTCAATAAGTTAGCATTAGTTTTCGCGACTAAATTCAATGAAGTACATAGCAAAGGTTATGATGCCAACGGCAACACGGGCAAAGACTTCTTTGAAATTGGTAAAGGTACTGTTGTTAGTAACACCCATAATAGTGGCAAAGCGGACTTTGATCTCAGTTATAGCGATGTGTCTAAAGTCACAGGCAATAACTACGAAATGCGTTTTGACGGCAGTGAGTGGAATGTCACTCGTTTACCAGAAGGTATCAAAGTACCTGTGGATTCAAATACGGCAGGTACACTGAAATTTGATGGTTTAGAAATCAAAATCAGTAATAGCACGGGTATGTCAAAAGGTGACTCATTTCTGGTGAAGCCAGTGAGTGGTGTGATCAACGGTATGCAGACCTTGGTCAGCAATGAATCCGATTTTGCGGCAGCGGGAAGCAAAGACAGTGGCCCTGGTGACAATGAAAACATTAAAGAGCTGGTTAAATTACAAGACGAAAAACTGATTGATGGTAGTTCTACGTTTTCCGACTTCTATGCAACGCTAGTTAATGATGTGGGTAGTAAAACCAAGCAAGCGCAAATTGATTCAGAAACACAGAATAAGATGACCGAGAGCTTCTATGAGCAAGAACAAGCTATCTCGGGTGTGAATATGAATGAAGAAAGTATTCAGATGCAGAAAATCCAACAGTTTTTCAATGCCAATGCGCAAGTGCTAAAAACGGTGGATGATTTATTTAACGCATTGATGCGTGCATTCTAAATATTAGCGATAGAATAAGGATTTAGCGATGCGTTTAAGTACCAATATGATTTATCACCAACGCTTGCAAGACATGAACAGTGCGCAAGCGCGTTGGATGGATGCAGGGAGCCAATTAGCTTCTGGTAAGCGTGTAAGCAAACCCTCTGATGACCCGCAAGCATCTTCGCAAGCGGTGCGGATTAATCAGTCAGAAAACCGTAACCAACAATATGTAGCCAGTCGTGGATTTGCTAAAACGGGAATGACGTTGCAGATGAGTATTTTGACTCAGATGACAGATGTGACGACGCAAATCGATACCACGATTATTCAGGCATCAAACCAAGGCACTTTAAGCGATAAAGACCGCAATACTTTGGCTGAGCAGCTAACGGGTTTAAAAGAGCAATTAGTGGCGTTAGGTAACTCGACAGATGGAAATGGTCGGTATATTTTTGCGGGTTTTAAATCAGATAAACCGCCATTTGAAATTGATGCTAGTGGTGAAGTGCTCTATCACGGCGGTGATAAAGCCATTATGCAGAATGTGGCGAGTGACCGTGAGATGACAACCTATTTCACCGGTGCACAAGTGTTTGATACAGACAGTAATGGTGTGGTCAATATTTTTAAAGCATTGAACACAGGTATCGAATCACTGAAAAAACCATTACAAGGTGCATCTCAAGCAGATATAGACCAAGCGCAAGCAGAGTTGGGTGAAGCGAACAGTGCCATCAAATCCGCATTAGATCAAATTTCCAATATTGAAGCTAAGCAAGGTTTGCAGCTACAGGAAATTGATAAATTAGACTTTTTAGCTGACACGCGCTCTATTCAAAATGCGGCCCGTAAAAGTGAGTTGTTAGAAACCAACTGGACTGGCACCACCACAGATTATTATAAAGAAAAAGCGATGTTTGAAGCTTCACAAAGTATTTTTAAAGACTTAAACAGCATGTCACTTTTCGGCAGCCGTTAATTATTTAATATTATTTTTACTCACCGCGCTTTGGAGTGATCCAAGCGCGGTTTTTTTGAGCTTTAAAAATGCTATGTTAGACAATATGTTATAGGTTTGATGTAAAAAATTTGAATTAATGTTTTATTACGCAATAAACTTTAATAATTAAATGATAATATGTATTATTCTCATTTGAGTGTTTTGTGATATAGGAGATTTATGCGAGTTTTTAAGGTAAATACTAAATGGGTTTTCACTATTATTGTTTTATTAGGAGCTATTCCTTTAGCTGCAATATGGCTAAATGTGTTCTCAAATTCTACTGTAACTAATATTAATAACTGGTTGGGTGAGTTACCTGTAATTTACTCAGATAAATTTCCAAATGAAAGCTACATGTCAGCATTATATTGTAAAATAACTCCTTTAATTTCTGTGTTATATTACATACTTATGTGGAACTCTATAGAAATAAAAAAAGAACACTTTAAGTTATACAATGATGGAATTCTCACGCTAATTTTTGGTTATTTAAGTTCTATTTTTATTATCGGTATAATGACATATATAAATTATTTCTTAGATTATAATATATCATCTGGAAATAGAAAATTAAGTTCAATCTCTGCATTCGAATTTACTTCTTTCATTTATTATTATGCGATTTTTATTTCTATATTCATTGTTACTTGTTTGGCCATAAATGCATTTATATTTTTACCTGTAAAATATAAATTAAAAAGATGGGGATAAAATTTCCCCTTTCTTTCTTCTAGAATTTAGTTAGCCAAGGGAATAAGCTCTTTGTTGACCGCATCAGCAAAGTTAGCATCAATAAAAGATGTAACCACACTTGTTAGTACAATAGTAGCTACAGAAATGGCTGTTGCTGAAAGGGTAAATGGTAATAATAAGCTTAAACTTCCAGCGGTAAATGCTAATACAATTGGTGTTGCTACTCCAGCTAAAGCCATAGCTTTAACTTCTAAAAGTAAAGGTTTCCAGTCACCAGTTTCAAAACCTTCTTCAACTTTGTTTTTTATTTTATCAAATTTTAAAAATTTATCAGCAATTTTAAAGGTAGTTCCTAATTTATATAAATTTTCAGATAATTTTTTTCCGTCAACTGCCTTAATCGCTTGAGTTATGGCGGGGAGATCTTTTTTATGGATGTTAAGATAAGGATTGCTGAGTGATTTTCCTAGAATTCTTAATGCATCATTTGTGTTTTTTATTTTTTTACCTTTAAATGTATTTAATTCATTAATGATTTTATTAGATGTAGACTTATATTTATCACCAAAAAACTTAGATGCTTTTTCACCTACATCTGTCATTATTTCTGATGCAGACTTAATTGCCTAATTTGTTTGTAATTTTTTAATCTCATTTTTAACTTTACTCTGAATTTTTTTAAGTCATTATCAGCTTGACTTCTAGCTATAGCTTCATTAATAAGGGTATCTAATGCTGAATAACTTTCAAGATCTTGAGGCATCTTCTTGTAAAACTTTTTAGAAGCATCATTGAAGTTGCCTTTTTTAATTGCCTCTATCATTTTTGGGTAGTTTTTAATGTTTTTAGTGCCACCTAAAGTATTTAAGTACGTTAAAACCGTAGCCGTTTTAGGGTTTATTTTACTAAATATTGTACTTTTAATATCCCTGTCAATGTATTGAACCCTCCCATTCGCCACTCTTCTATGTAATAGATCAAATAGGTTCATATACTTTGAGAACATTTCATTTCTGATTTTTTTAGTAGGAATAATACCATTCTTATGAAGGGTATTAGCGAGTTGGTTTTCTACTTTATTACGGTATTCATCATAAACTCTAACGAATGGAACACCAACACCCATACTTTTTACCATTGCCTTCTTTACATCTTGCTCATTGGGGCTTTTTAATAATTCCTCGCATAGTTTTCTGAAATAAATACATTTCGGCTCACCACATACAGGGCAGATCATGTCAGGTTTCATGCAATATACATTAGCAGCATCACTTAACGAAATATTACCATGTGCTGTGGGAGCGATTCCATCGTATATCAAATTATCACGGAAACTACTATGTGGGGTAACTACCATTACATCATTCATCTGATTTCCTCTTTATGAAAATATAAATAAATTACAATATTTAAATACATTCATTAAAGAAATGAAACAATACACAAAATATAATGACACTTATTAAAATATTAATGAGAAGTCAATGATGTGAGAGAATGGCTATTGTGACATGTTCAGAGCGACACTGGCATATAAATTTACTTGCGAAAATAAATTAATTTTATACCTAAATTTTAGTTAGGTTTAGTATTGGGTATTTACTGAGACTGTCATTAGATAGTTTAGAAATGTATCAAATAATAGGTGATATTTACAACTATACTAGTTGCTTTTAATATAGACTACAAATAGGAAATTAAATCAGTTTTTCTTGGGCTACTTTAATTATCAAATTCGAAAAATTACTTTGATAATAAATTAATCATTAATTAATTGATTAATTATCTATTCTCAAACAAACAAATTAAACATCAATGATAACTGCTCAAATGCTTGGTGGATAAGCCGTTCCGTGTAGCGGGGAAGTATGGAAATAATCAACCCTAACATACTGATACCGATGGTTAATGTAAGGGGGAAACCTACCACAAACACGGATAGCTGTGGGGTCATTCGGTTTAGAATACCGAGAGCAAGGTTAAGAATGAGAAATAGTGTAATGAACGGCAGTGCTAGCATTAACCCATTAATAAATATAGTGTTAGCAAATTGAACAAACACCCAAAAACCATCGCGATTTAATGGTGCGGTTTGAATTGGGATAAGTTCAAATGAATTGACCAGAATATAAATAAGCCACAGGTGCCCATCGAAAGCGAGAAACAATAAAATGGTGATGACGTTAAATATGCGCCCTAAAATCGGCATATTAGGTCCACCGGTCGGGTCAAAAAAGGTGGCGAACGATAACCCCATTTGCAAACCAATCACTTCTCCCGCATGGCGCACGGCAGCAAATGCCATTTGCATTGTGAGTCCCATCGCAATACCAATCACCATTTGCTGTACGATAACCCATAGCCCCATGGCAGAAAATAGGGGAATATTTACGACAGGAAGTTGTGGGGAAACAATCAAGACGACAAAAAAAGCCAATGCGACACGAACTTTGGTAATTGCCTGTTTTTCATTAAAAAAGGGCGCTGTACCAAGCAGCGCCAAAAGGCGTATGAAAGGGTAAAAACCTTGGCTTAGCCATAATGTGAGAGTTTCGCTGGTAATGGTTAGCATTGTTAGCCAATAATAAACGGTAAATTGCTCAATAATGATCGCATATAATCGGTAAGCAAATTCAGCATCCAGGGCCCTGCAATAATAATCACGGAAATGACCGATAAAATTTTAGGGATAAAAGATAGCGTCATTTCATTCACTTGTGTGGCGGCTTGCAGTAAGCTGATAATTAAACCTGCAGCTAAAGCGGCTAATAACAAGGGAGCCGCTAGCATCAGTGCAATTTTCATCGCCTCAGTTCCCATCGCCATCACTGATTCAGGTGTCATAACTACTCCGAGTAAAATAATCCTAATTAAAAAAGCTTTGCGATAATGAGCCAAGTAATAATTGCCAGCCATCAACTAAAACAAACAACATTAATTTAAATGGCAAAGAAACTGTTGCAGGTGGAACCATCATCATTCCTAATGCCATTAAAACACTGGCAACCACTAAGTCGATGATTAAAAATGGAATAAAAATGGTAAAACCAATTTGGAATGCGGTTTTTAATTCACTGGTAATAAAAGCGGGCACTAAAATACGTAACGGAACATCTTTCGCTTCTTGAATTTCACCGACTTTAGCTATCCTTGCAAACAGGGCTAAGTCGGATTCACGCGTTTGCCCTAACATGAAGGTTCTTAATGGTGCAGTGCCTTTCTCTAAAGCGGTTTCAAGGCTAATTTTGTCTTCGCTAAACGGCTGGTAGGCTTCGCGGTAAACTTGGTCAGCAACGGGTGACATCACAAAAAAGGTCAAAAATAGCGCCAAGCCGAGTAAGACTTGATTCGGAGGCGCGGAGGGTGTTCCGAGTGCGTTACGCAATAAACCTAAAACAATAATGATGCGAGTAAAACTGGTCATCATTAACAATAAAGCCGGAATAAAGCCTAATAAGGTCAAAAATAATAGGGTTTGAACGGGTAAAGACCAAGTTTGTCCCCCATCTGCTAAAGAATGGCTAATAACGGCAGGTAGTGCCGCAGAAGCTGAATTCGGCAGTAAAAACAAGAGAGCAGTAATCGTGAAAAGAGATTTTAGAGGTAACATGAGTGCTTCCGATTACTTATGCATAGATGTCACTGAAGCTGCAAATTTTGCAGCCTCTTGTTTTTTCTTTAATAAAGACTGAAATGTGAGCGGTTCAACTGGCAATACCGTTGTGCTTTCAGGTTCTGATGAATATTGGTGTAACAGGCTGATATTTTGTGCGGTAACACCTAATACTAAGCACTCATTATTCACCTCAACCACCACAACGCGTTCTTTATTTCCTAATGAGCAGCGGCTTTTGACTTTTATGATTTGCTCATTGCCCATTTTTTTTGGCGCAAATCCTAATTTTTTCACCAACCAAGCACCTGCTAATATCAATAAAATAATCCCCCCTAAAGTACCGGATATCTGCGTTAAGCTATCATTATGGTCAATAGCAGGCGCATTCGGTTCACTCGAGGAAACGGTTGTTGATAAAAAAGGCACAGATGTCGGTGCCTGCTCAGTTTGATTGGATATTGCCATTATTAGCGACTCACGTTGTTAATTAACGACTTAAACGGCGCATACGTTCAGAAGGCGTGATGATGTCAGTGATACGAATACCGTAATTGTCTGAAACCACGACCACTTCACCTTGCGCAATTAAATAGCCATTGATTAAAATATCCAGCGGCTCACCCGCTAAGCCATCCAGAGAAACCACTGAACCTTGGGATAAGCTCAGTAACTTTTTAATGGTCATTTTAGTGCGGCCCAATTCAACAGAAAGACGCACTGGGATGTCCATGATCATATCGATATCGGACAGCTGATTTAGCGGGTTTTGTCCATCAAAATTGTCGAAAGCCTGTGCACCAGCTGAGGCGGATTCCGCTTTTTTTTGCTGTTCCAGCGCTTCAGCCCATAGGTCTTCACTATCGTGATTGGTTGATGCATCAGGAGAGTTCTTCGCCTCACTCATTGGTACTTTCCTCATCTAGAGTGTTTAATACAGGGTTAATCAAATGTTCTACACGCAATGCATACTGGCCATTTTGAGTACCGTATTGACTGGTTAATACGGGAACACCATCAACATTAACGATGAGGCGGTCAGGTTTCTCAATTGGGATCACATCCCCTTTTTGCAGTTGCAGTAAGCGAGAAATTCGCATTGGAATGTCAACAAAGTTGGCAACCAATTCAAGTTCAGAGCGTTTTACTTGGGTAACAAGATTGGTTACCCACGTTTCATTTTCTTGGTGACCTTGCTCCATTGGTGGGTTAATCAAGCGCTCACGCAATGGCTCGATCATGGCAATTGGAATACAAATACTGAATTCACCAACGGTATTGCCTATCTCTACTAAAAATGGAGTGGTAACCACAATGTCATTAGGAGAGGTAGTGATATTGGTGAATTTGACTTGGATTTCAGAACGTACATATTCCACTTCAATATCAGCAATTGGTTTCCAAGCATCGCGATAAGCCCCTAAAGCTAATTTGAGCATGCGATTGATAATGCGTTGTTCAGTATTGGTAAACTCTTTACCTTCTTGCCGTACAGGGAAGCGACCATCTCCACCAAATAGGTTGTCGACAGCGATATAAACTAGTGCGGGTTCAAAGGTAAACAATGCCGTACCGCGTAACGGAGGCATATGAATTAAGTTGAGGTTGGTTGGTACCGGTAAATTACGCGCAAACTCATGGTAAGGTTCAATTTTAATGCCACCCACCGTAATGTCTGGACTGCGGCGTAACATATTGAACAAACCCATACGGAACTGGCGAGCAAAACGTTCATTGATGATTTCGAGAGACTGCATTCGCTCACGAATAACCCGACGTTGAGTATTCGGGTCGTAAGGGCGAACATTATCTTTCCCTTGAGTCTCTGGCGCAGGCGTACTGCTTGATGGCGTATCATCATTAAGCAGCGCATCAATTTCGGCCTGAGATAAAATATTATCGCTCATGAATATTACCGCAGAATAAAAGTAGTAAATAACACATCAGAAATATCCTGATCGGTATCCCCCGGGATCAGGGTAGGGGTAAGTGTTTGCTTGATATCTTTCATTAACTGCAACTTACCTTCATGCGTCTCGATATTTTTTGCTTTTTGCTCTGAAAGCAGCAGTAACATACGGCTACGTACTTCAGGGAGGTATTCATGAAGTTGTTTACGCGATTTTTCATTCGCCAGTCGCAAGGTCACATGGATATAAAGCACACGATCAGGCGCATCGGCAGCACCGGTTAAATTGACGGTAAATGGCTCTAATTCCATAAAAATAGGTTGCGGCATGTTCGGACGCTTTTCTTCCTCATTCGCCGTTTGTGTGCCTTGTTGTGTCGTCCACCAGGTATACCCTCCAAACCCTGCACCAGCAAGGGCGATAAGGGTAAGTAAAATAAGCAACCCTTTATTGGAACTTTTTGATTTTTTGCTCGACGACATTTAGCTGAATTCCTGTTTCTTGGATGCTAAACCCAAATGGGTTTTTACGTTATGATCTCTAGCATTATGGCTTGGTTGCCAAGAGTTAAAGGAGTGAAAAACGAAACAAAAAGGCGGTAACTCGGCGCTTTAGCTAGGAAATTACCGCAATTTGTTTATTTTTTAGGCAAAAGTGTTAATGCCACCTTGTCGTGATGCCGTAGCTATTGGTGCAACAGTGGCATTCGCTTCGCTGATACCAACAGCTCCCACGGATGGATGTGTTGCTTGAATTTGTCCATCGTGTTGGTGGGTATTTTGCTGTGAGCTATCAGATTGATGGTTCAAGTTATCTTGGCCAACAGAGCCCTGAGCGAGATGAATACCACTTTCTTGTAATGCACTGCGGAGCACTGGCATCATCGACTCCATAGCAGCACGTACATTGCTATGCGGGGACACAAAGTGCATTACCGCTTGGTTATCTTCGATACGTAAATGCACATTTAGCGAACCTAACTCTTCAGGGTGCAAACGAATTTGCGCTTGAGAAACCCCTTGGCGAGAGAAAAACAGCATATGTTGGCTTAATTGCTGCTGCCATGCTTCGCTACCTAATTGGCTGGCTAAATGCAGGGTTGGTGTAGCCGTTGGCGCATTCATCGTTGCCGCTTGGGCTGTTGATGTCGTTGGCATCATGCTAATCGGCGCAGTTGTTGTATGTTGTGACGATGTGGTGGTAAAAGCACCAGTTTCAGTTTGTAAGGTAAAGGCACCTTTTGTGGTTTGGTTCAGGGCATCACTTGAAACATTTTGTAGGTTTAATGCCGGTTCTTTATCGCTCACTTTTTTATTCAATGGCATAAAATCGGTAGTTAAATTTTTTCCGCGTATCTCTTTTGGGTTATCAAGGGAAAAAAGAGACTGGTCACGACGTTCTTCTTTTTCATTCTTAATAAATACCCCAAGCTCTGGGCTGTCTTCTTCGCCTGCTAACTGTAACTGTGAACCTTCAAGGTGTTTGCTATCATCTTGATTAATGATGCCATTTGTATTATCTGTTAGATGTTGCATTTTTTGACTAAATGCCCCTAAAGCTGGATGAGCTTCAGTTCGGATTGTGGTATTCGCTCCTGTTTGTACTTGGCCTGCTAATGACTGTTTCAAGCTATTTAACCATGCTTGCTCGTTGGCATCTTTACCTGTCAATAAGTCAGTATTAAGGGCAGTTTGTACACTATCAGCCCGTAAGTTACGGCTGAAATTGAGCTGTTCTATGGCACTTTCAGCCGTTTTTTGTCCAGCTTGGGTTTGCTCTATCATTTCTTTACCCGCTATTGCCAATTTGTTGTCGACAATGTCTTTATTAAGAGCTTCCTCATTAACAGGTTGATTAGTAACGTTTTGTTTTTCAATCGGGTGCTGGCTATCAAGCATGGCTTGAAAGGGAAGAGCAGGGGCTTGATTTTCATCAGCGCGCGATTCATTTTGTGGTAGATTGCCATTTTTCGTCGATGATGAAGCTGGCACATTCAGAGCGTTGATGTCCATTTATTGAGGTCTCCGTAAAGTCGCTCGTTGAGCAAACTCATCCATTTGCTTTTGTTCTAAGCGGTTTTGACGTTGGTATTCAGTATGTTCAGCGCGTTGAATTAACGTATCGAACGCATTGACTCGTTGTTGTTTTTCTTGCCAATGACGGTTAGCGTCGTTAACGCGTTGTTCCCATAAATTCAGTTGCTGTTGCTGTTGCTCAATGGTCAGTTCCAATGTGACCAAAAATTGCTGATAATTCTGCCACTTATCCGATTCCATACCTGTATGCAAGGTTTGGTTGAGTTTTTGACGATATTCGGATTGATAGTTTTCCAACATACTCAGCTGTTGCGCCATTTGTGTATGCGTTTGGCGTACTTGAGCTAACACTTTCGCCGCTTCTTCCGAGGCTTCGACAGCTAAGGTGAGTAATGTTGTTAAGGCATTATTTTTGGCCATTTATCCCCTCGCTATTCGTTGGGAACCACTTGAGTCAGCTGTTCGCATGCGGTTTGATAATCACACCGCTCATCAATATCTTGCTGCAAGAACTTCGACATCCGTGGGTAATATTGAATTGCTGTATCCAACATGGGGTCACTCCCCATGGCGTACGCACCGACGTTAATTAAATCTCGGTTGCGTTGATAACTAGACGTTAACTGCTTGAAACGTTGAATTTTTCGGTAATGCTCTTTAGGAATTAGCTCCGTCATTGCTCGGCTGATGGATGCCTCGATATCAATCGCAGGGTAATGCCCTGACTCTGCCAGTGAACGTGAAAGAACAATATGGCCATCCAAAATGGCGCGAGCCGAGTCAGCAATTGGGTCTTGTTGGTCATCCCCTTCCGTTAAAACGGTATAGAAAGCGGTAATTGACCCACCATTTTTCCCATTCCCTGCACGCTCAACTAATGCCGGTAATTTGGCAAATACAGAAGGTGGATAGCCTTTCGTTGCTGGGGGTTCACCGACGGCTAACGCAATTTCCCGTTGTGCCATGCTGTAGCGAGTGAGTGAATCCATAATCAACAGCACACTTAAACCTTTATCGCGAAAATATTCAGCGATACGAGTGGCATAAGAGGCGCCTTGCATGCGCAATAAAGGGGACACATCGGCTGGCGCTGCAACGACAACGGCACGTTTTAAGCCATCAGCCCCTAAGATATTTTCAATGAAATCTTTGACTTCACGACCTCGTTCACCAATCAACCCGACGACGATAATATCGGCTTGTGTAAAGCGAGCCATCATGCCAAGTAACACGCTTTTTCCCACACCAGAGCCTGCAAATAACCCCATGCGCTGGCCTCGACCAACTGTTAATAACGCATTGATTGCACGAACGCCGACATCCAATACATTGCTAATGGGCGTTCGTTCCAATGGGTTAATTGGTGGAGTGATTAACGGAGCACGTGTTTTTACCTCCAATGGACCTTTTCCGTCTAATGGATTACCTTGCGCATCAAGTACTCTGCCTAATAATTCATTACCAATAGGCAATAAACGGCTAGTTTGCCCGTCTTCCCCTGTCGATTGTGCATAGACTCGAGCGCCAGGAGAGATCCCTTCAAGATCGGCCAATGGCATCAATAACATTCTTGGGCCATTAAAACCGACAACTTCACATACCACTTCGTCTGAACCGCCATTAATAGAGCGCTCAATAAAGCAGGTTGCCCCTAAAGGCATTTTAATGCCTTCGGCTTCCATCACTAAGCCAGTGATTTTTGTGAGGCGGCCATAACGACGCACCATCGGGATCCCTTTCATCCGCGATTCTAAATCGTCCAACGAGGCAATCCAGCGTCCCAATCGTGCCGTCATGAAAAGCTCTCCGGTGCATATAAACGGCACAGTTCTTGCCAACGTGTTGCCACAGTCATATCGATTTCACCGTCTTCTGCGACGACTCGACAACCACCGATATGCAGTTTAGGGTCAGCCACTAAGCGCCAGCCATTCAAGTTGAGTAGGGAACCGAGATGTTGCTCGATTAATTCAAAATGATTTGGGTTGACGTGCAGCTCAGGTTGCCCAGCAAAAATCGGTTTTTGCTGGAGTAAATGACTGATCTCTTCCAGTAATGCTGTACCATCACAGACGGTTGATTGACCTAAGACTTGCTTAGCGGCGGTCAACGCTATCTGTAACAGCTTAGTGGTTACGACCGTATCAAAGGTATCGAGTGAATAATTGAATTCAGACAGCAATTTTTGCCATGTTTCAATCACGGGTTGTTGCATAGCGAGCGCTTGCTCACGCCCTTGTTCTTCTCCAGCTCGCAAGCCTTGCTCAAAGCCAGCTTGATAACCTTCTTGCTGGCCTTTTTCATGCCCTTGTTGGTAGCCAGTACGCTGTGCATCTTCTTTTATGTTATCGAGCAAGTTAATTTGCTCTAACACTTCTTTCGGCTCAAGGCATGGGACTTTTGGCGCGTCAGGCTCAGGAACATCACTCAATGCAGGAATGCCTGAGTTGAGATCCCATTGATTAAGCTCACGGAGTTGCCAAGGTTGCCATTGGTCATTTGGAATTGTTGACTTAGACATACACGTCGTCTCCACCACCTATAGCGATTTCGCCTTTTTCGACTAAACGACGAACGATAAGCAAAATGGCTTTTTGTTCGTTTTCCACTTGAGACATACGCACAGGAGAACGAGATTCCAAATCGTCGCGCACGATTTCTGCTGCACGAGCGGCCATATTGTTGAGGAAATGGTCGCGCAGAGCTTGGTTGCTGCCTTTGAGGGCAATAACCAGCGAGTCGGTCGAAACATCTTGCAAAATACGTTGAATGCTGCGGTTGTCCACCTCGATAAGGTTTTCGAATAGGAACATTTCGTCAATAATACGTTGAGCCAGTTCACCATCGTAATCACGCATTGCATCGATAACGCTTTCTTCTTGCTGGCTTTTCATTAAGTTGATGATTTCTGCCGCGGTTCTTACGCCACCCATTTTGCTGCGTTTGAGGTTTTGACCATCCAGTAAATTGTTCAATACCTCAGTCAATTCCGCTAATGCCGCAGGTTGTACACCACCAAAGGTGGCGATACGTAACATAATATCGTTGCGTTGGCGCTCTTCGAATAATTCAAGTACATCTGCTGCAAGGTTGCGTTTTAAATGAACCAAAATGGTGGCGATAATTTGTGGATGTTCATCGCGAATAATATCGGCAACGGTTTGTGGTTCCATATAGTTGAGGCTTTCGATCCCTGAGGTTGTTTCTTGTTTTTCAAAGATATCTTCCAGCAGGCTCGCAGCACGTTCTTCGCCCAGAGCTTTTATCAATACAGAACGCAAGTAATCGTTGGTGTTAATATTAAGCGCCGCAAATTGAATTGCAGACTCTTCAAATTCCGTTAACACTTCCGCCAGTTCATTATTTGAGATTTGGCGCATGTTTGACACCGCCATACTCAATTGCTGAACTTCTTTAGGGTTCAGGTGCTTAAACACTTCAGCAGCCTGATCTTCACCGAGTGTCATTAACATGACGGCACTTTTTTCTGTTCCACTTAGACTCATTGGGATTTTCCTAACCACTGACGGATAACCATTGCCACGATTTGTGGGTCTTTTTCTGCCATTTCACGTATGCGTTGGCTTTGGATTTCTGCGCTAACACGTTGACGAGTCAGGCGACGACGCGTTTGCTCATCCATATCTTCATCAATCACTTCATCAACCACGAGCGGGGTTTTCATTTGTGTTGCAACGAAAACTTCCGCATCGGCTTGAGCTTGCTGTGTTTTACGGTATTTAACCCATTGAGGTTTGATACCAAAACGCCACATAAACCAAGCAATAATAGTAATAAGCAGTATTTTTCCGTAATCCAGAAGCTGAGCAATAAATTGTGGGCTTTCAAGCAACGATGGCACTTCTTCAACAGGCGTCTCATTGGTAAACAATGAATTAGTAATGTTGAGAGAGTCCCCTCGTGCAGTGGAAAAACCCATTGCTTCGCGTGTTAATGCTTCAATTTGTTGCAGTATTTCTGGCGGCAATGGCTTCATTTCTGGGCCATTTTCGCCTTCTTGTGAATGGTAATTAACAATAACTGCGACCGAGAGCCTATCGACGACACCAATTTGCCGTTGGGTATGACTAATTTTGCGATCTACCTCGTAATTTGTGGTTTCATCGCTTTGTGAGTTTGAGACGCTATTACGGTTATTTGCTGTTTGAGTGCCATCTTTATTGTCTTTATTGGTTTCAATTGGTGCATTTGGTGCACTAACAGGTTGATTTGAAAGCGCTCCTGGTACTCCGCCTGTTCCACCATTGTTATTTTGCATACTTTGGCTATTTTGGCGGGAACGAATAGCAGCGCTATCTGGCGTTTGGTTTGGCTTATATTCCTCTGAAGTTTGCTCCACTTTAGAGAAATCCATTTGTGCGGTAACCTGTGCATGGATATTGGCGCGCCCGACGAGAGGGGACAAAATATCTTCAATACGCTGCTTGAGATGTGACTCCATCTCTTTGGTCATTTTTATTTGTGCACTATTAGCCGACTGCTGGCTATTATCGTTATTGGTCAGTAAACGACCCGCTTGGTCAACAATAATGACATTGCTTGCAGTTAATCCGGTGACACTGCTGGATACCATATGGACAATGGCGCTAATTTGTCCCTCATCGAGCATTCTTCCAGGCAATAAACCGACCGTCACCGAAGCTGTTGGTAGCTTTTGCTCACGCACAAATAAGGTCGGTTTAGGAATCGCTAAATGCACCCGAGCACTTTGTACTGGGCTTAATGATTCAATAGTTCGAGAGAGTTCACCCTCTAGCGCACGTTGGTAGTTGATTTGTTCACTAAATTGGCTAATACCAAATTGTTCTTTATCTAATAATTCAAAACCCGTATTGCCACCTTTAGGTAAACCTGATTGAGCGAGCTTTAAACGTAATTCGTGCACTTTATCTGCAGGAACTAAAATAGCGCTACCATTATCAGCAATTTGATATGGCACATTCATCTGAGTTAGCTGGCCAACAATATCGCCACCATCTTTAGCACTTAAATTGCTAAGAAGTACACGGTAGTCAGGGCTACGTAACCAGAGGAGAAGGGCGACAATAATTGAAACAGCCGCAGCCGCCGCAATCATTAACGGTATTTTAGGATCAGCTTTAATCCTTTCAACTATAGAGGCAAAACCCTTTTTGGCCTCCCCCGTGTCTTTAGATGCGGCACTCATAAATATTCCCTGCTTGGCAGACTACTAGACGGATGAAAATACTTTTGGTGAAACAATGTTATTTCCTTCTTCGTAACGTCACTTTTTCACTTTGCTATTATTTCTTGTCTTGCGGGAATCTAATGACGGAATCAGCCTATAAAATTGGTGTTATTTATCGGCTTCAAGTTAAAAAGGGTGTGATAGGGTAAGCTGGCCAATATAGGTTAGTGAAAAATTCACAGTAATGAATAAGAAGAGAATCGAATGACAGTTCAAGCCATTGAAGGGGTTATTTCACAATTAAATGTCGTGGCAACCCAAGCCACTAACCCAATAAAACCAGCAATAGAGCCAGTTGGATTTGCTGACCATCTGGTTGCTTCTGTAAATCAAATTAATAAAACACGTAATGATTCAGCAAAGCAAATTGAAAATTTCACGTTAGGAAAGCAAGATATTTCCTTAAATGATGTAATGGTCGATATGCAAAAAGCCAGTTTAAGTTTACAAATGGGTATTCAAGTGCGTAATAAGCTGGTAGCTGCCTATCAAGAAATTATGTCAATGCCAGTGTGATGCATATAATTAGTTGAATATTATAAATTAATTTCCTTGCCATTGCTTGCTTAGGGCTGTGATGGGGCTATCAAGATCATCGACATACACGTGGACATGGTCTATTGCGATAAGCTTCATTGCCCCTCCTTTAAATATTTAAAATAGTATTTATATACTGTAAGGAAAATATGAGTTTATTCTTTATTAAATTCATTTCCTGTTAAAATTTTTGGTTCACTTTTGGCCATTGCATATCAGAGTGCAGGTTTGCTGATATTGGTAGAATATAAAGAATCGGGATTTTGAAAAGCTTCCTCTATGAGCGCAAAAAATTGACCGGCGTGGAAGCCATCAACGAAGGCATGGCTAAACTTACACGCAACCGGAATTACCCCATCCTTTAATTTACCCCATGTTAAGGTTGGAACTGCTGAGCCAAAATGTAACTCAGCATGGGTTATTGAGCTAAAATGTACCCAAGGTAGGCAGCTTGCACAAAAAAAACGCTCATCCTTAATTAATAAAGGGCCTGCACTAGAATTTTTGACTTCTTTTATTTTTTGACTTACTTGATTGCTAAAATCAGAAAATACAGCGGCATTTTCACATAGAATCTGACGAAAACCATTCTGTTCAGTTAATATAGGGGTCATAACATCAATGCTACTATACTCAATAATATTTCCATTGATTACTCTCTGTTTTAGTTGAGGAATAGCATTGGCTGAATGGAGTATTCCATACAAGGCTAACTGGAAAAATGATTTATTCTTGTCTTTAGCGAATTCATATAATTTTTGAGCGCTCACGGGTACACATAAATTAAAGCAAGAGTTATCAAATTTGCTATAAAATTCAAAATGCTCTTTTCTATGCCAACCTTTTTTTTCAATTACTTTATAATTTTCCATAACACGCCTAATGTCATTTGATGAAGATCTTGATATTAGCAACAGATTCAAGTTGGTTTAAATGCTCAATCTAAATGAGAGCACAAAAATGCAACTCAACGCTGAAAATAGAATACAAATTAGGAAGAACAATAAATTTTTTGTTGGTTTTTTAGAGAGATAGTTAACAGTATGCATAGGCAGATTGTAGTGACTAAAAGCGTACTTTGATGTACAGCACCGCTATGTAAACCAAATACCCTGCAATACACATTGCTGCGATAGATATCAACGAGATTAGGCTTTTCATGTACCCCAAATATCTCCAAAAAGTTGTGATTATAAGTCAATAGACATTTGGATTATAAAAAGGTTCTCATAGAAGGAAGTTTGGATATTGCAATACTTATTGATAAATTGAAAATGCATTAAAACAGGCCGCGATAAATAGCTATTCTTTTTATATTATGGAATAAATCAGTCAGTTGATTGATGTTTTTTTATAGTAGTTTCTATTACCTATTATTCATTTAAATAGGATTAAGCCGCCAATCCTTAATGTTTTCAACATTCACATAGGATATTTAAGGTTGTTATCGATATTTAATTTTGTTAGGTTTTTCTATTATCAATAATTACCCAAGTAAATCATTATGAAATTAATCTCTTCGCTTTTTTGCCTCTTTTTAGTGACAGGCTGTACATTTACGCCTTCTTTTGAGCCCAATAAGTCAACATGGCCGAAGCCAAATAAAGACGCCCGTTCATCGGAACAAAAAAAAATTGATAGAGAAGCCGTGCATGAGCAACAGCGAGCTGTGATGAGAGGTGAAAGGCCGGATTACGGTGTTTTTGATAGATACTAGGTATGACGACGCATATTATAATGAGATGACTAACTGCCTAATATTTATAATATTAGTGGATTAAATGATATCTATATTATTTACAATTAATGCGTGAAGTATTGGTGTGGCAAATGGATTGCGAAAATAAAATTTGCCATTTAATTATAAGTGTGGCTTAATATGCTCACTGGTTTGGAAGTACAGGCCTATTTATGTTAGTCAGTTTTAAGATGTTCACCATTAAGCGCTATCTCAGATACCACTTCATTGCGAATTCCTTCTAATTAATTCCCATAAGTACCACAAGAACAAACCGCAACATGCCTTATGGCAATTTTAAAAAATTAAAGGAAATTCTATGTCTAATACAATGACTGGTACAGTAAAATGGTTTAACGATGATAAAGGTTTTGGTTTTATCACTCCTGCAGACGGCAGCAAAGATGTATTTGTTCACTTTTCTGCAATTCAAAGTGATAACTTCAAATCATTAGCAGAAGGCCAACAAGTTTCATTCACCATTGAAAATGGTGCTAAAGGCCCTGCAGCAGCTAACGTTATCGCTAAATAACGATAAACGAATCGCTAAGCATTCAAAAACCTCGCTAAATGCGAGGTTTTTTCGTTTTATTTTGTGCTATTTTCAATAAATACTGAGCTAATATTATAAAAGTTGTTTGATAAAATAATTAGCACCATCACGAATCGCCTCGTCTGATATTTGCATCATGCGTGAATAATGTAAGAAGGCGTGCAAAGTTCCTGGGTACATTTTATATTCACAAGGTATATCATTGGCATCTAGTGTTCGGAATAACGCCAAACTATCATCTAATAGCGGGTCAAACTCAGCACTGGCAATATAACAAGGTGGAATACCGTAGGTTAAGTCATTATTGAATAAGCAATAATAAGGCGCTTCTCTATCACCTGCCTCACCAAGATAGGCATTATCATAATCTTCTAAATCTTGTTTTTGTAACCCATCCCATTCTCCACCATATAGTCGTCGGCTTACTGAATCCTGCAAACCATACAGTCCATACCACAATAAAAGGGCTCTGATGCCGGTGCACTCGCTGGTGTTATCACGTAACCAAAGTACAGAAGCAAGAGATAACATCGCGCCAGCGGAGTCACCGGCAAAGCCAGTTTGTTGCATATTGATATTATATTGTTCAGCATTTTGCTGATAGTACTGATAAACGATGGATATTTCCTCAATTGCTTGAGGGTAGCGTGCTTCAGGGGATAACGAATAATCAACTCCAATAACTGTACAGCCCGAATGTAGTGCCAGTAAGCGCATAATACGTTCGTGAGTCTGTAAATTACCTAAAATAAACCCACCGCCATGGAGATAAAACAAGGTGGCTGATGGGGATTTAATCGGCTGAAATATACGCGTCAAAATATTGCCATATTTAGTTGGAACTTGAATATCGTGAATGGAGTGCATCGTTGGCGCTTCTGAATTCCAATATTTTCTATCTTCAATATACGCTTGTCGCATTCCGTAGTAGCTGGTGTCAATAGGGGAAGGGGATGGGTTTTCTGCATAAAATTGCATTACAGATTGCATCTCAGGTGAAATAAGGTCTAACACATTAATTTTATTTTTCGGGTTCATTATGCTCTCCTAGCTAGGTGGTTTCCATTGTAAAAGAGAGGCAGAATGAAGTTGTGACCCTGCTAGCCAATATTAAAAGGTCCTGTATCTTAAAATAGTAAGGTTTGAGAATTTATAAGCATTTCAATTTATATACCAAACGGCGAAATTATCACCGTTTGGTATATAGGTAAGTTTTAGGTGGGAAAGTTAATAATTACCGATGATGCCTGTTAGCATTTATTTAGCGACTCTTTGTATGGCTTCCCCACCAGCTTCTATATCTTCACCAACACCCTTAGTGGTGTTGCATGCGCTTAAAGAGAATACGACAGCTAATGAACAAGCCAAAAAACAAATTTTTTTAATCATATCTTCTTCCTTTGGTTAAATTCACTTACGGGTCATAAGATATTTCACGTATAAGTATAGCAGAAGGATAAATGAGTGTTTTTTTGAGCTGACGTATATTGCGACTTGATAATATAAAAATTATCAGTTCATTATGCTTTAGTTTTTTATTTTAATGAAGCATAAGGCTATGATCGAATGAAAAAAAAGAGAATTATAGTGATAAATGATAAATAGTTTTTAACTCTTTTTGAGAAAAGAAAGATACAGAAAAATCCGAATTCCACTATATCTTTATGTTAGTAAACATGAATGCGACTGATATTAGACCAGTTACATAAACTTTATTAATCTAAATGGATATTCCATACTGGAATTTTATCATTTTATTAACAAATTCATCGTTATTATATTTGTGAGCTTATGTAATAATACCTAGTCGATTTTTTAATTAATCACAAGTTAAATCAAAATGTTATATATTGTCGTAAGAGAATTTTAATGTAATATCGAATCTGTTTGAAATTCCCTTGGTTTCATTGATTTATTTAAACCGCCATATAGGCGGTTTTTTTTAGTTTTTACCCAGTGAGAATTTTTCAAATAACCAAAGCCCGCTTTTTTTCATTGCGAAACCAAATAACACGCCAATTAATAGTGATTGAATAGTGACCAACCAAACACCTTCTGTCGCAAAAATAGTACAGGTACCGACAAACGTGCCGGGTATATAAGAAAGCCACTGTTTTTTGGCTTGTATACACATCAAAAAGGCAACAATACCAGTAACGAAGTACCCTACAAAGTGAGGTAATTGCTTCAGGTAGTCACCGCTGTGTAGGATCACCAAGCCCCAAACCACACCGCTACAGACGGTTAATGCGGTAATACCCAGCCCTTTTAGTCCATCTTTAGGATAAGCAAAATAGGCTGTACATCCTAAAAAGCCTGCCCAGCCGATTAGCCCTAAACTATCAGCAACCCAAGCCCATATACCAGAAAGAATGGCGGTTGTTAAAGAAAGACAAAATAGTAATTTCACAATATGCACTTTACGTTATGGTTGTTTGTTAATAATACGGATGATGAATGCTTATCAGCCCACCGATCGGTTACTAAGCCCATTAGCTGCAAAGCCAATTAATTCTAGAGTTAAGCTTTAACGATTCAGCTATCTTGTTATTCGAACACCATCTAGGGAGTTTTAGGTATGGCTAGAGGGGTAACTGACTAATAATAAGATAGTTATTTGTAATTGCAGTGACTTTGGGGCCGTGTAAAGAAAAGCATTGTATAGAGCTAAGGTAAATCTGGCAATGAGTATCCGATGATTTATATGTTTTAATTTTATCTTATTGATAATAAATAATTATCTGTAAATTTAACGTTAAATAAATAATGTATAATTTAAAGATTAATTTTGAGTGTGTGAATAGTTGATGGCTTTTTTACTTTAATTTAGCGACTCCTCGCTGTAGCATGAAGAAAATCGACTTGTGAGGTAAGGGTATGAAATGGATGATAGCTGGTGCTACTGCACTGTTATTGGTAGGGTGTGATAGCACATCGACTGCACCATTTGGCTTAAACTGGGGGCAAAGCATTGATAGCATCAGTTTTATTAAGGCGGGGAAATGCCAAGCAAGCGGTAGTAAAACAGTTTGTACTTTTGGGCAGCAAAAGCCATTTAATGATTGGAGCTATGAAAACCAACTCACTTTTGATGGTGGTACGCTCATTCAAGTGGCTACCACTCTTGTTGGAGTCGAGGATTATGCCTCGCCAAAACCGGATTTTACGGACTTCCAACAGAAGCTAGAAAATGAAATGGGCTATTTGACAAAGCAAGGGTTTAACTCACAAGTCGCTAGTGACATTCTCACTAAATGCCAATCAGAGGCTAGCTGTAACAAAGTAAGTGAGTCATCGCCAACTCGTATAGGCACGTCTAATCTTTGGGTTACCATTAACCCTACACCAATTGCCATTATCACTTACAGCCAAGATTAAACTTAATTTAAAGCCAGTTAATGTTGATATTGATTAGTGTGGCGAATAAAAATAGTACCAATATATCATTGGTACTATTGGTTAAGGCTTATAACGGATTTATAAAAGTGATATGAACAATATGGGTTGGAGAATTACCAACCGAAGGCGACACCCGCCCCGATAACGGCAGCATCTGAATTATTCCAAGATACAGAACTGCGTAAGTTGATGTTTTCTTTTAATTGATATTGAGCACCGGCAGCGATTGCTGAGCCATTTTTGTAATTACCTGCACCAATCCCTGCGCTAAAGCGGGTATTTGTTGCGTAAGGAATATTGCTCATTGCTGCGACAGATGCAATACCGGAATTCGCTTCTTGGGCACGTTTATCTATTTTGCTATCAAGCTGGTGGATCCCATGATCAAATTTATTTTCTAAGTTGGTGAATTTGAGTTCATTAGCTTTTTGCATTTTCGAGGTGTCACTTTTTAGGGTATTAATTGATGAGGTGTTTCCAATTACTTTGTTATCTAGATTTTGAATATTGGTATTTAATTGGTCGGTGACTTGGTCGGCTGCATTGACACCAATTAGTGCACCCTGCAAATGTAATTCGACTTCTTTTAATTTTGAGTCAAATACATGGTGTTTTTTTTCTCTGTCTTGTTGTATTGATGTGATTTTACTATTAATTAAATCAGTGTTGCTCTGTATTTTATTTGCATTTATATTCTCAAAATTAATGATTTCATCATTCAATATTTCTAAATCATTTCGTATATCTATAGTTTCTGATTTAAGTTTACTATTATTTTGTTTTAATGTGTCAATATCGCTATTAAAGCGTGAATCCATTTGGTTAATTGTAGTGTTGATATGGTTGATTTTTCCGCTGATATCACTAATTTTTTTAACATTAGTGCTGATACCTTGCGCGTTGATACTACTTAAGGATGGAGGAGGACTTGAAAATGTGGTGTTGGCTGCTGCATGATAAGATAAGCTGCTAAGTACTAAGGCTGCAAAATGACGTGCTAATATTTTCTGTTTCATTTGTTAATTTCCGTATTATTTAAACGTATTATCTAAAAGAAGAATGAAAGATAAATTTATTTTCCTTTATTCATTTATAGTAGGGCTATTTATTTGATGGGTAAAATCGATTTTTAAAATGATGTTTATTCGGGATATCCGTGTTTGAGTGCAATAAATACAGTGATATATATTTTTTATATTAACTAGATACCTTTATTTAATAGAATTATAGTTGGTAGTGCTTATTTTAAAAATTTAATTTAAATCGAGAGTAACTTCAATGTGACCTAAATATATTCTCAATATTAATAAAAACTAAAAGCGAAAAAATAGCCACAAGCGAATAGATGCCATCAGTGGGTAAAAGCAAAAACAGTAAAGAGCCTACAAAGGGTCACCATTTTTCCTGTTTTAGATGTTTTTTTCCAAATAACGTGTTATTTTTCTGTAAAATTTTATGTGGCTTATGTTCCATGAAGGGGCAGTCTAAACAGACAGGCGTTAATTTATTGATGTTTAAAATAAATTTTGTTTTCTGATTAACAATGCCATTTTTTGCATGTTGTTGGTGAAAAAGAAAGACGATAATATTTTATCTGTTCTTCATACTTCACAGGCAGAGTTGTGGCGGCAGTTAGCGGCTATTGTATGCGTCACTGTTGCTTAAAATAGTTTGAATGATTGATATTTGAATGAAAGTAATCGAATTTATAGGGTTTAAATTATGGCAGTAAGAGAAATTATTGAAATTCCAGATGAACGACTGCGTATTAAATGCAGCCCAGTGACGGATTTCGCTGCGGTACAAACCTTGATCGACGATCTGTTAGATACCATGTACAGCACCGATAACGGTATTGGTCTCGCTGCCACGCAAATTGCGGAAACTAAATCCATTATGGTGATTGATATTTCAGAAAACCGTGATGAGCCGATGGTATTTGTTAACCCTGAAATCGTCGAAAGTGAAGGGGAAACCAGTTATCAAGAAGGGTGTTTGTCAGTACCCGAAATCTACGCCGATGTAGACCGTTTCCTGCGCGTTAAAGTGAAAGCGTTCGATAGGCACGGTAAAGCGTTTGAAGTGGATAGCGACGAGTTCTTAGCGATTGTCATGCAACATGAAATCGACCATTTACACGGTAAAGTGTTTCTTGACCACTTATCGCCGCTAAAACGCAATATGCTGTTGAAAAAGCTGAAAAAGCAGCAACGTTTAAAACAGCAGCAATAGGCTGAGAGTTGAAGATAAAAGGCGTGTCAGGTCTGTCGGCCTGACACTCAAATTATTCCATCGGGCGAACGACTAACGGGGTATCCGGCTCATCAAATTGGCCATAGCTGTTATTTAATACCCGTTTTTGGTCTAATTGCTTAATTTCTTTGCTTAAAAAGTTTAAATGCTGTTGTAAATATTCTTTAGTAATGCGTTCATTTTCAATAATTTTATGCAATAACTGAATATATTCCTCAGTGATTGGCTGCTGTTCTTCGAACGCTTGCGTTAACTTGGTGAGGTTTTCCACCGCAAGGACATATTCTGTCTCTCGGGAGACCAACGTCTCCCATTCCCCGGATTGCGCTAAGGCAACTAAATTTTCACTTAATACTAAGACATTACGGTATATTTCATGTAAATCGATAGGATTTTTATTGTCCACCTGATTATCTTTCATCCACATTTGCACCGATTTGTTGCCACGCAGAGGCGATATCGGAGAGTAACTGGTAAACTTCTTGGACATAAGCCACGTTGTTTTCGAGGTTGGCGCGAAGTAACTGCATTGTCATGTACTCATACAAACTTGCTAAATTTTCTGCAAGTTCGCCGCCAGCTTCATAATTTAACGACTGCTTTAACCCAGTGTCAATGATGTCGATAGCTTTTGAGATTTCTTTACCTTTTTCCGCCACCTTACCTTGCTGCATAAAAATCTCTCCGCGTTTCAGGGCACTAAGGGCCCCTTTAAACAGGATTTGGATCAGTTGGTATGGGGTTGCGTTGGTGATTTCACTCTCTAAATCAACCTGTTGGTAAGCTTGCTGTGCGTGTCGTTGATACATGTTTTTAACCTAAAAGTATTAGCCTAATAATCGGCCTAATGAATTACTGGTGCTGTTAAGTGACGTCATCATTTTATCGAGGTTTTGGAATTGACGACGGTACATGTCCATGGTGCTTTCAATTTGTTTATTGGTCTGCTCAATGCGTTTGTCTAAGTTTTTCTTTTTCTTTTGGATGCCATCGGTAGCGTTATGCAGAGTGCCTTCTTTGCTGTCTAAGGTATCTTTTAAGAAGTTAAAATTTTGCGTACCAAAGCCGGTTTTTTCACCATCACCGGCAAAAAATACTTTGATACTGGTTGGGTTTTCTTTTAAAGCAGCATCTAACTTTTTATTATCAATTTCTAAAGTACCATCCAACTTTTGTTTGATGCCCATTTTGTTGAGTAAATTCATTTCGCCACTATCTTGCGCGGTGCGTACTTGAGTGCGCAGTGTGCTTTGAATACCTCGTAGGGTTGAATCCCCAATCAGTGGGCCATTGGTTTTGTCTGGGGCAGTGCCTTTTTCTGTTGGCGTGTATTTGGTGAGTTCACTAGCAAGAGTTTGAAATTCATTATAGGCCTCGACCCATGCTTTAATTTTGACTTTAGCGGGCTCGATATCTTCCGAGACAATTAAGTGGTCAGCTTTGCCGTTTTCACTCTCTTTTTTCAGCGTTAAGGTTAAACCTGGGAACAGGTCTTTAGCTTCATTAGTTTGCGACTCTAATTCAAAACCATCGATTTCAAGTAAAGCCGTTTGTGGTACAACTTTTTGTACCATGCCATTATCTTTATCGGTATTTAAAGTAACGATACCTTTGTCATCAATAACCGATTCAACATTGAGTATTTTAGCAAGCTCATCATCGCCATCAACATTAATGCTAATACGGTTGTCAGTTCCTTCTTTTTTGGAAGTCACCACCAAATGGTATTCATTGTTTTTATCTTTAATAACAGAGGCGGAAACACCTTTATCAGCTTTATTGATAGCATCAGCTATCTCGATTAAAGAAGTACTTTCTTTATCGAGCTTGATAACGATTTTATCTTTATCTTCTTTTTGTGACGGTTGAGTGATGGTAATGGTGCGTTCATCCGCATCACTACCCAATAACTTTTTGTTGTCTGATTGTCCTTGGGTGGCAATAGTTTGCGCTTTTGCCAGTTGTGTCACTAATACATCATGCACCCCCGCGACCGCTTTACCGTCCGTTTTCACATCAAAGGCTTTATATTCACCATTGACTTTAGTGGTACTGATATCACCATATTTTTTTAAGTCTTCAGCGGCTTTTTTCAGTTTTTCTAAGGATGACTGCATTTTGCCAAAGGCGCTAATTTGTGCGTCATAACTAGCTTTTTGGGTGGTTAATGGCTCTAAGCGACGGCGCTCCATTGCTTCTAATTGGTCCATTTGCACGTTTAAATCTAAGTTTGACCCGATACCGAGTGTGGATATTCCTGCCATGTTTTCTCCTACGCTATTCTCGTCATCCTTCAAGCTGCAGGGGGTGTTGACTTCGTTCAGCTAGCCGAATCAAATACTTGTGTATGCTCATCGGTCTATCTTCACTTGTCGCCTACCTGCAACCCGAATGATTTAGAGTCTATGCCTGTGTCATTAACTCTGAAATAAAATCTATTTAGAGTCTTATCGGCAAAACGGAGCAAAATTTTAGACTATTCTGAAAAAGAGTAATGGTGAGAGCTAACAAGAGAAAAATAGGTAATTATCCTTATTGAAATTAAATAATAAGAAAATTAATAAAAATAAATGAAAGTGTTAAAAATTAATGGCATTAAAAGCGTGCTGTAAAGCCATTTCCAACCTGACAGATAAAAATTTTCACGAAAAAGCCTAAAGGGGACTTTTTTGTAGCCGATAACCTAGTTGCTGACGAAATTCATCAAGTTAAGCATTTTGGCTTAACGCATTAATTTGAATAATAAGGATCACATCATGGCACAAGTTATCAATACTAACATTCTGTCTCTGACCACTCAGAACAACTTAAACCGTTCACAAGGCGTACTGGGTACTGCGATTGAGCGTTTATCTTCCGGTTCACGTATCAACAGCGCAAAAGACGATGCGGCAGGCCAAGCAATTGCTAACCGTTTTACTGCTAACGTTAAAGGTTTAACCCAAGCAGCACGTAACGCTAACGACGGTATCTCTATCGCACAAACTGCAGAAGGTGCGGTTAACGAAATCAACGATAACTTACAACGCGTTCGTGAACTGACTGCTCAAGCACAAAATGGTACTAACTCTAAGAGCGATTTAGAGTCAATCAATAAAGAAGTTAAAGCTCGTATGGAAGAAATCGACCGTATTTCTGAGCAAACTCAATTCAACGGTGTAAAAGTATTAACTCAAGACACTAAAATGAGTATTCAAGTCGGTACTAACGATAATGAAACTATCTCTATCGGCCTGAAAAAAATCGACAGTTCTACTTTAGGCTTAACTGGTTTTGATGCAGCAAGCAAAGGTGATATGGGTAAAGAAATTGATTACTCATCTGATGCTTACAAGCAAGCGACAGGTTTACCAGTTGATAAAACTCAAGCGACTGCTGCTGCAAATGCATTACAAGTTGGTGGGCAACCAATTACAGGTGCGAAGGTTTTCGAAAAACTAGACGCTGATGGAAAAGCATCAGGCGAAGTTTATATCACGGGTAAAGACAGCACAGGTAAAGATGTCACTTTAAAAGCGACACAAACCATTACTCCAGGTGCTGATGAGATAGATGATGGCGCGGGTACTATTACTCCTCCAACAGCAGCAACAGTAGAGTTTACTGGTGCAGTTGCATTGACAGATGAAGAACAATCTGCAATGAAACCATTAGAGACTTTAGACAAAGCATTAGCGCAAGTAGATAGCTTCCGTTCAGACTTAGGTGCGATTCAAAACCGTATGCAGTCTACCATCAACAACCTGAACAACTCTGTTAATAACTTAAGCGCAGCACGTAGCCGTATTCAAGATGCTGACTTCGCAACTGAAGTTTCTAACATGAGCCGTGGTCAAATCCTGCAACAAGCAGGTACTGCTGTGTTAGCACAAGCTAACCAAGTTCCACAAGGTGTTCTGAGCCTGTTACGTTAATTCGTAATTGGTTGATTATATTGAAGGCCAGCATTGCTGGCCTTTTCTTTGCCCGTCATATTAGCCGTCATATTTCGCACCATAGCGTTGTTGGCTTCATAAGCTCATCCGAATCACGTACTTATGTACGCTCACCGGTATAAACTTATTTGCCGCCTAGCTATAGCACGAACTATATAGGCTAAATAAACATATTTTTAAAGCCAAAACACCAAAAGCTAAAAATGATTCAAAAAATGGTTTTAACAAAACCACCTCACCCACTTGTATTACCCGTGAAATCCCCTGAAAGTTGTGTTAAAACAATCATTAACCTGGTAATCATTCAAATTTCGCCTATTTAGGATAAGGCAAATAAAGCCACATTTAGTGCCTTACTCTACGGATTGAATTCAAAACCAACACAGATAATGAATACCTTTTATAAAGCTTGAAGGGTGATTCAGGTTGTGAGTGATTTGTATACTGCCGAAGGAGTGATTAATAAAAATAGCCTATGGGAGCGTTATTACCCTCTAATACGCCATGAAGCCCTGAAACTGCAAGTCAGACTACCCGCCAGTGTTGATATCGACGACTTAATCCAAGCAGGGGGCATCGGTCTACTGCATGCATTGGAACGTTTCGATGTCACCCAAGGGGCATCGTTCGCCACGTATGCAGTGCAGCGAATTCGTGGTTCGATGTTAGATGAATTGCGTAGCCGTGACTGGGTGCCGCGCAGTGTGCGCCGCCAAGCGCGTGAAATGACCAAAGCCATTGGTGCGCTGGAACAATCGTTAGGGCGAAGTGCGACTGAGCCGGAAATCGCCA
Source organism: Providencia sp. PROV174 (assembly GCF_028480685.1). Classification (NCBI taxonomy): domain Bacteria; kingdom Pseudomonadati; phylum Pseudomonadota; class Gammaproteobacteria; order Enterobacterales; family Morganellaceae; genus Providencia; species Providencia sp. PROV174. The sequence goes on along the minus strand of NZ_JAMPOT010000009.1, from coordinate 333,608 downwards.
AAGCGCTGGATATCGACCTTGCGGAGTATCGCCAAGCGCTACTAGACACCAATAATAGCCAACTGTTTTCCTACGATGAGTGGCATGAAATTCACGGGGAAAGCTGTGAGCCGCAAATGGATGAAGACGAAGGCGGCAACCCGCTGAGTTTGTTGCTGGATTCTAGCCTGCGTGACCAAATCGCGGCAGCGATTAATCAATTACCAGAACGCGAAAAAATGGTGCTGACACTGTATTACCAAGAAGAGCTGAATCTCAAAGAGATTGGAGCGGTGTTGGATGTCGGAGAGTCCAGGGTGAGTCAGTTGCATAGTCAGGCTATCAAGCGTCTCCGCGGCCGCCTCAGATAGATGCTCGTCATACTTCGCACCACAGCGTTGTTGGCTTCACTAGTTCACCCTAGTCACATACTTGTGTATGCTCCTAGGGCTAAACTAGCTTGCCGCCTAGCTGTAGCACGAATTATTTAGAGCATCAGTATTGAGTACTTTTAAAACTTATTTAAATTTGTTTTTTCTATTATAGGATGAATTGGTTAGGGTGTTGATATTTAAGTTTTTTATACTTCAAGCACATCGCTGATTTCTAGACTTATGTCTGCTCCGGCTTCCTACCCACAATACGAATTATTTAGAGCATACGCATAGGGGTATTTTAAAGCTCATTTAAATTTGTTTTTTCTACTATATTTCTACGCTTTTAACGATGTTACTTTCTATTATTCATCCAGTTCTGTCGATCTAGCCAAATAGTTCTCTGCCGTGGTATGCCACGCTCTTGGGGATTGGGTGAAGCCCAGTTTTAAATATTCGGTGAGGTTACTGTCGGTGGAAAAAAATAAAATCTGGCAGTCGGCAGAGAGTTCTTCAGCGGCGAGGCGCATTAATTGGCGGTCGATGCCGTGTTTTTGATAATGCGCATCAACGGCCAGTTCGCAGATATAACAACAAGAACTAAAATCCGTTACTGTGCGGACAAAGCCGACGACTTGTTCACCATCCCATGCACTAACTAATAAATCCGCATTATTCAGCATCGCATCTAATTGAGTAAGATTATCGGTTGGCACTGTTTCTTTAAATGGAGACTGGCGAATTAACCGAATAAAATCCTCAATAGAGATGGCAAAATTGACTTTATAGTTCAGGCGACTGGCAATAGCATCCATAGAGTTCCCCTTGTAATCAAACGACACTCTTATAGGTTTAGCCTGAAATAACGTAAATTTCCTGTTTTTTGTGGAATTTTATCATAGCCTAGCTATTCCAATTACTGCGTAAATGTCCTAAGTTAAATTCAAGGTAGTCGTGATGTTTAGCCCGATAGGGCAAATACCATAAGAATTCTATTCAACAGACAAGTGAACGAGATATGACTATGGAACTAAAGGATTATTACAGCATCATGGGTGTTAAACGCACTGATGATTTAAAAACCATTAAGACCGCGTATCGCCGTTTAGCGCGAAAATACCACCCTGACGTTAGTAAAGAACCGGATGCCGAAGCGCGCTTTAAAGAAATTGCAGAGGCTTGGGCGGTACTTGGTGACAAAGAAAAACGCGCAGAATACGATGAAATGTGGGAACACAGGAATGACCCTTATTTTAACCAAGCTAACCAAGGCCAACAAAGCCACACTTATTCCCAGCAAGGGTTTGATGCAGGTGGCTTTGATGACATCTTTTCATCGATGTTTTCTCAACGAGCTCGGGGTGGTAGTACAAGGCAGGCACGCAGCCATCGTGGGCAGGATTTAGAAGTTGAATTGGCTATTTTCCTTGAAGAAAGCCAAGAATCGCATAAGCGTACCATCAGCTATAACCTACCGGTCTATAACGCTTTTGGTTTTATCGAAAACGAAGTCCCCAAAACACTCAATGTGACCATTCCTGCGGGTGTGATTGATGGGCAGCGCATCCGTTTAAAAGGGCAAGGCACTGCGGGGGAAAATGGCGGTGAAAATGGCGATTTATGGATAACCATCCGCATTGCACCACACCCATTATTTGATATCAAAGGCCATGATTTAGAAGTGGTCGTGCCGCTTGCTCCATGGGAGGCAGCCCTCGGAACTAAAGTCACCATTCCAACATTAAAAGACCCAATTGTGATCACCGTTCCTGCTAATAGCCAAGCCGGACAAAAATTACGTATTAAAGGTAAAGGACTGAAACATAAAGGTGCAGCAGGGGATCTGTATGCGATTATAAAAATCGTGATGCCGAATAGCAGTAATGCAGAAGCGGATGCGCTGTGGCAGAAATTGGCGGAGACTCAACAGAGTTTTGACCCACGTAAAAATTGGGGAGGCAAATAATGGAACAGTTTACATCATTAACCGTTATTGATTTCTGTATTCACACAGGTATTGCGGAAGAGGAATTACAGGAAATTGTCGGCCTTGGAATAATTCAACCCATTGAAACTGCTAATGAATGGTTATTTGACGACCACGCTGTGATCATCGTGAGAAGGGCTGTGCGACTTTACCATGAGCTCGAAATTGACTGGCCGGGAATTGCAATGGCCATGAGCTTGATGGAGCAAAATAAGCGGCTTCAGCGCGAAAATGAGATGCTGCGGCTACAACTAAAACGTTTTATTGGTTAGGTTTCTGATAATTTAATGACTATTGAGCTTTCTATATAGAGTCTGTTTCATTTTGGCCTTATGCATTGAATTAAAGTATAGGGCCAATTCATTCAATATCTATAAAAATTTAATTGTATTGTGAACGATATAAGAGGCTTTTATGTTAACTACTGATTGGCGACCTGAATGGGGGAATATTTATTCATGGGTTGCAATGGATAAAAACGGTTATTTAGCATTTATGCTGAATAATTGCTGGGGATGGTTACCCAAAGTGTATATCAACATACCTAATATTAGTGAGTTATATGTTGATTTAAGTGAGTTTATATATTGTGAATCGGCTAAATATGAAAATAGCATACAGAAAAATGGTGATTTTTCAGTTGATCTATTTTCCTATTGGAGATACAAGCATTATTCCCAAGAAACTGTTTTTACCAGTTATAAAAATCGCTTAGATGAAGGTAATAAACTGACAGATGCTTATCTTGCAACACAAAAGGGAATATTTGTATTTGAAGGCATTGAAGGCTATAACCAAGGGGAAGACTTTCCTGTGGGCTATGAGGGTGAAACAAAAATGGGAGATTATTTTCGCCATTTAGTGCCAACGATTTATGCGACAATATCAGATATACCTATCCCTCTAAGGCAATACATTGTCGTTTCTGATACTTTAGATTTTACCAAAGATAGATTGTTAGATAATGATAAAATCAGCGAATATTTTACTCGAATGTATTCTATCTAAGCCATTAGCAAAAAGCCCTTACCATCCAGTAAGGGCGTAATAACGACAACGAGATTTTTTATTGTTAATTAAATGGTTGCAGCTTCAGCAATTAACTTACCAAGCTCTTGCCAGTTCTCACTATCAATAAGGTCATTGGGTACCATCCATGAACCGCCGCACACTAATACAGCAGGTAGTGCTGTGTATTCTTTTATATTTTTCACACCAATACCGCCAGTTGGCATAAACTTAACCGGGTAAACGGCGCTGAGTGCTTTGAGCATGGCAACCCCACCAGAGGCTTCGGCTGGGAAGAATTTCAAGGTGGTGAGATTAAATTCAAGGGCTTGTTCCACTAGGCTTGGGTTATTCACCCCAGGAATAATAATCACGTTCTTTTGTTGGCAATAAGCCACAATTTTCGGGTTAAAGCCCGGGCTGACGATAAAATCTACACCCGCTTCAATGGCTTGGTCAACTTGCTCTGTGGTTAATACGGTACCTGCGGCAATCAGTAATTCAGGGTAGGCAGCACGCATATTTTTAATCGCTTGTACCGCGGCAGGGGTACGGAAGGTGACTTCAGCACATGGCAGACCATTTTCCACTAAGGCTTTTGCTAATGGCGCGCCATGCTCTGCATTATTGATGGTGATAACAGGAACAACATTGAGTTTCTTAATTTTTTCAAGTAATTGATTCATGGTTAAAGCCTCTTAACATTTTACTAAAGCAGTGATTGGCATGGCCTCGGATGGAATAATCGCTCCCCGGTGTTGGATGACGGTTCCAGCCAGTAAATGACCTGTTTTTGCCGCTTCGCATGGGTTGCCACCTAAAATACGGCAAGCAAGGTAGCCGGCACTGAAAGAATCCCCTGCAGCAGTGGTATCAACCACATGGCTTATTTTATTGGCAGGAACTTCAATGCGTTCGTTATCAATAACCACAAAACAGGCATCAGCACCGCGCTTGATCACAATCTCGTTCACACCATATTGTTGGGTACGTGCAATTGCATCGGTTTCATCAATATCACCGTAAAGCAGTTGTTCGTCATCAAAGGTCAGAAAAGCGATCTCGGTTAACGTGAGAATTTGCTGGTATGCTTGTTGGGCGGCTTGTTTCGAAGGCCAAAGTGCTGGGCGATAGTTATTATCAAACACAATTTTGGCACCATGCTGCTTAGCTTGTTGTAACATTTCAAATAGTAACTGACGTGAAGCGTCAGGCAAAATGGCTAGGCTGATGCCACTTAAATAGATAAATTGTTGTGAATTTAGAATTTGCTGTGTGTGGGCTTTGCTGTTTTGATCAAGGCACACTGCATCAAGCCAAAATTTTGCTGCGGCATTATCTCGCCAATAGAAAAAACGACGTTCGCCATCGGCAGCGGTTTCGATCAAATACATTCCGGGCAAATGTTTGTCTGAAATAAACACTTCTTCAGTATTGATGCCTTCTTGTTGCCAACTGTTTAGCATTTGTTGGCTGAATGGGTCTTTGCCTAAACCGGTGATATAACGGGTTGTCACACCGTGATCTTTGGTTAAACGAGACAGGTATAGTGCGGTATTTAGTGTATCCCCACCAAACGTTTGTTTATAAAGCTCACCCGATTTTTGCAACTCAACCATGCATTCGCCAATAACGGCAACTTGCGGATATGCACTCATTTTCACCACCGAATTAGTAAACTGTTGCTGACTTGATAGTGCTATTAAAGCGCATTTCATTGCCAATTTCAATAAAAATGAAACGCCGTTTTAAAAATATCGAATCATCGTTCTTGTTTTTGTATGAAGAGACAATTATGCTACTCAAACTTAGGTGATATCAGTTAGTTTCGTTAATTTGGGGTATAATATTGCTATCAATTTATAGGCTGCAATTTATAGGATGATGGAAAGGTAATGGATAAGACAACACAAACGGATGCCGTATCAGCGGTAGTAAAGGTATTTAGTATTCTTAGTGCCCTTGGAGAGCAAAAGGAGATTGGTGTATCTGAATTGTCCCAACGTTTGTTGATGTCAAAAGCCACCACATTTCGTTTTTTGCAAACGATGAAGCAGTTGGGTTATGTCGAACAAGAAGGTGAAGCAGATAAGTATTCACTGACCTTGAAGCTCTTCGAATTAGGTGCGAAGTCCCTCGAGTATGTTGACTTAATCGAAATTGCGGATAAAGAAATGCGCCGCATTGGCCAACTGACTCATGAAGCGGTGCATTTGGGTGCATTAGATGAAGATGCCATTATTTATATCCATAAAATAGACTCGAGTTATAATTTGCGTATGTATTCACGAGTTGGGCGTCGTAACCCATTATATTGCACTGCAATCGGTAAGATTTTACTCGCTTGGCAAGATGAACAAGCGATTCGTCTAGCATTGAAAGATGAAACTTTCAGCCAAAAAACAGCCACGACGATTTTAACTCTAGAGGACTTGCTGGCGGAATTAGCCGTAGTGCGTGAGTGCCATTATGCGCAGGACCGAGAAGAGCAAGAGTTAGGTCTACGTTGTATTGCAGTACCGGTGTACGACCGGTTAGGTCATGTGATTGCAGGGCTATCGATTTCGTTCCCAACTATTCGTTTTGATGAACAACGCATTGGCGATTATGTCGAATTACTGAAAACAGCCGGGCGTAATATTTCACAGAAAATGGGGTATCACCAATATCCATAATATTGGTGATATGGGCTATTTATGAATTAAGTTGTTGAGTAAATAAATCAGTATATTCAAATTCATAGGTTTGTTCTGGGTTGCCAGAGCTGATGGCCTCTGGGAAAGGTTTATTTCCCGGGCGGTCACGGGTTAAACTCCACATTGACACCAAGTTAAGGCCATTATTTTTAGCAAATTCAGCGAGAATATTGACATCATTAAAGTTAAACATGGTGAGGTCATCATTGAGACCAATCATGGGTGTAATTTGTACATAATTATAGAGTTCGTTATCGTCTATCCCCGGGTATAGCGGTTTTAGTTGGTTTTTGATGCTATTGGCGGCTTTTACCGCTGCATCCCCAAGGCTCGTGATATTCGGGTCGTAGTAGTCCATTGCCATCCCATTAACCTTCATCATTAAACCCGCATCGACCGATTTTTTCACGAGTGCTAAGCCTGTGCTGGTTAGCCCTGTTGGCATAGTCGGCAAGGTTAAGCTGAGGGTGATTTGTGGATTATTATCTACAATGACTTTTAAGGCAGAAAATGCATTATCAGCATCGTACAGACCATTCTCGAAATCTAAATCAATATGTGAGGCGCTGAGTGTATCAATGGCTTCTTGGTAGGTGTTGATGAGCTGTTCTTGTGTTTGTACCAATGAAACATCTTGGTTAGCGGCTCCCCCAAATGAAACAGCAACTTTAACACCGCCTGCGATCAGTTCATCACACAAAGGTTTAGCCCAACTAATGGGCATGGATGGCTGGGCTGACCATGCTGCTTTTTTATCCAATGTGGCGGTTAAAAAACCAAGAGACAGTATATCTACCCCATACTTAATAGCGGCTTGGCTATATTTGGCATTAGGTCTGCCATTTGGGTAATTTTGCCAATCATTCCAAGTTGCATCAACACTGACATCCATATAAGGACCAAAATAAGTTTTATGCATTGTATATCCTTAGTTTATTAATTTATAAAAGGAAATTTCAGCCTATGCTCTGCGGCGTAATTGATAGGACAAGGTCACTTTTATAGAAAATAGACTCTGGAACAAGAACAAAAATTATTAGTAACCTAATAGGTTATAGGTCGGTTTTGATCATGGAAATGGACGTGATTCGCTGTCGACTGCGTTCAGAAAGCCGGATCATAAACTTATATTTGCTTATTCGCCTACCTCTACTTTTTATCTAGGAGCTGGCGCTTTGCCTTCTTTCAAATTTGTATTACCCCACGCAGCAGGGACACTTAGATTGTCATTTGCATCATCATATGCTGCGTAAACACCCTTTTTGAGATTAATATTTCATTTTCACATTGTCATAAAAACAACCAATAGATTTAAAATAAACCCATTATGGAACTAATTAATTATTCTGATTTGTTTTGAAGTTGAGCTTATATACGTGGACAAAATTGAAGGGGATAACAAGGTTAAAAAATAACAAAAATTAATGGATGTTGTGGGGTGATGGTTGGTGGAAAAACACCCTTATTATTCTGATAAGCCATTAACAACGATGTATCAATCAATTGATTTAATAACTCATATAAATTACTTATTTGAATATTAAGGTTTTTATAAATTTCACTTATTATTATACAACATTCAGTGTTGCTGCTGACATATAATATTCGCTTATGGACACAGCAGGAAATTGATATGTTTAAAAAGGTTATTGTTATTATTTTTCTTTGTTTCACTTCTTATGGCTTTGCCAGCGACTTTACATTTAAAGAGAAGTCACCCGCTGATCGTGAGTTTGATAAAGACTACCAAGGAATTAAAGAATTACAGGCACAACAAAAGTTTGTCTTTGATCCCAAAAAGAAACTTTCTCAAGAAGAGCAAAGTTATCAAGCGTTGTTAGAGCAGCGAAATACAGATGAAAACGCGTTTCCACAGCGCTTTAATGTGTGTGATGTTAACCCGACGGGAGCAGGGTGCCCTAATTCAATGGCTTGGATGAATGACCGCGAGCAAATGAAAAAAATGCTAGAGCAAGCGGGTCGTCCCTATTAACTATTGGTTTGTGTTGACTCTAAGGGAGCATAGCCCCCTTAGAGTTCACATTATACAGATTCAGGGAATGTTAAGGTTGCACCGGGAGCTTCACGGCTTAAATGAATGAAATTCATATGTTTTTCATATTGGTCGAGAATATCACTGATCACCTGTTCTTTGGTGTAATCCATTAAATCATTCCCTTGCGAGCCTTCCCATAAGAAAGTTTCTAAGCGGTAATAATGGGATTTTCCTGAACGTGCGCGATAGGTAAAACCAGGAACCGAATAGCGCTGAGGCCATACTTGGTAAATAAAGCTTTGTTCTTCGCCAAGGTCGACCGTTAACTCTAAATGGTCTAATCGCTCATCAGCAATCGGTGGTAAGGTGTTAAATTCCACTTTTGCCCCCCTTAAACTGAGCTCTTTTGCCACTTCTTGCATGGCTGGAATACAGACTAAATCAAGCATTCTCTGGGTATACGTTGTTCCGGGGAAATTCATCACTCGTCCTAAACGTTGTTTCCAATTGAGTGTTCCATTGCCATACAGTGGTGCTGGCGCATTGGTATTTAATGAACTGACCCGTCTAAAGTCCTCAACTTTTAATGACTTATATAGCCCAGCCATAATAAAGAAGATAACAAAACTAAATGGTAAGCCCATGATCACTGTCGTATTTTGTAACGCAGCGACGCCATCTGTCATTAACATCCCTAAGGTGAGTAAACCAATCGCGACAGACCAAAAAACCCGCAACCAATTGGGCGCATCGTTGTTAATATCGCTGAGTTTTGAGGTGAAATTGCCTAATACCAAAGAACCGGAGTCCGCTGAGGTAACATAGAATAACAGCCCAGTAATTGTGGCAACGGAGGCGGTTAGGCCAAAGCCGGGATATAGCTCAAGTAGTGAATAGAAGCCTTTTTCGGGGGCGTCGAGCACGGTTTTGGCAAGTTCGCTATTACCGTGAATGATTTCATACAATGCACTATTACCAAAAATAGATAACCACAATAGTGTGAAAACAAATGGAATGATTAAAGTACCAATCACAAATTGTCGAATGGTTCTACCGCGAGATATACGCGCGAGGAATAAGCCAACAAACGGCGACCATGCGACCCACCATGCCCAGAAAAACAGCGTCCAGCTATTCATCCAATCGGTTGGGCGATCAAAGGCAAAGCTGTTGAGAGTCATACCCATAAAGCGATTGATATAGTCCCCCACATTCAGCACTAAGGCATTAAGTAAGAACTCGGTATCGCCGACAAATAAAATAAACAAAATCAAACCAAATGCTAAAAGCACATTGAGCTCTGATAATACGCGAATGCCTTTATTTACCCCTGATGTGGCGGAGATCACTGCCATAATCACCGATAGCAGAATCAATCCACTTTGCACGGGAAGCCCTTGAGGTAAATCGAATAATACTTTGAGGCCATAATTTAGCTGAACAACACCGATCCCCAGAGTTGTTGCGATACCGAAAATCGTCCCTAGTACTGCAGCAATATCCACGGTGTGGCCAATCGGGCCGTCAATCCGTTTGCCAAAAATAGGATAAAGTGCGGAGCGAATGGTTAACGGCAAGTTATAACGATAACTGAAATAACCCAGTGCAATTCCCATTAAGGCATACATAGACCAGCCCGTTAGGCCATAGTGGAACAGGGTCCACACCATCGCCTGACGAGCTGCTTCTAAGGTTTCGCCTTCACCCGTTGGTGGCAGCATATATTGGGTAACCGGTTCAGCGACAGAGAAAAACATTAAGTCGATACCGATTCCTGCGGCGAATAGCATCGCAGACCAACTGAGTACGCTAAATTCAGGTTTAGATTGCTCGGGGCCGAGCTTGATATTACCAAAGCGCGAAGTGGCAACGAAAATCACGAAAACAATATAAAGCGTCGCTGCTAACAGGTAATACCAACCAAAGGTTTTGGATACCCACCCAAGGGCGGCAACGATCCACTGATTTGCTGTTTCGGTCATTAAGATGGTGAAAAAAGAAAACGCCAGAATAAGACCGGCGGAAGTAAAAAAAACCACAGAATTCAATTTATCCTTCTGCTTATTTTTCGGACTATTTTGAGATGTCATTGGTAGTTCCACATTTTTATTTATTTAACAGGTTAAAATTACTTTCTTAGCTAATTAATTGATTTATTAGCAAAGATTTGATTTTCGTTATCCTCTCCTTTATGTTAATTGTGAATGAATTGTTGTAAACAATAGTTAATATTGATTGAACATTCAATTAAAAAAACGTTTAATACAAGGGATCAATGTATTTTTTAGGTTCAAATACCATGCCGAAGATAGGAATGCAGTCGATACGTAAACAACAGTTAATTCAAGCCACATTGGCAGTGATTAATGAAGTTGGAATGCAGGAAGCCAGTTTTGTGTTAATTGCCCGTAAAGCCGGGGTTTCTACAGGAATTATTAGCCATTATTTTCGTGATAAAAATGGCTTACTTGAAGCTACTATGCGGCATATTCAATATCAATTGGGGTTTGCGGTAGCAATACGCTTACGCATGTTAGCTGGGGCGGAGCCAAAATTGCGCATTCAAGCAATTGTTGAAGGCAACTTTGACCCAACGCAAACCAGTGAGGCGGCGATGAAAACATGGCTAGCCTTCTGGGCTAGCAGTATGCATCAACCAAATTTAAATCGTTTACAACAGGTCAATGACCGGCGTTTGTATTCAAATTTAAGTTATGAATTTGGGCGAGTGTTAAGCAAAGCGGATGCACGGATGGCCGCGAAGGGGCTAGCTGCTTTAATTGATGGCCTATGGTTACGGAGTGCTTTGAGTAATGAACAATTTCCTGTCGAGGATGCACTCAAAATCACCAACGAGTATATCGATATGCAACTGAAACGTGTAGAGGTTATCGGAACCTAATCACCCACTCAGAGGAGATAATATGCAACATCCACCGATACATAAGCTTTATATTCATGGTGGTTATGTCGACAGTTCACAACCTGAATGCGGGCAATTTCCTGCAATCAACCCTGCAAATGGCGAAACTATCGCGCATTTGCAGTCTGCGACGCTTGAAGATATCCAATGGGCGGTAGAAAGCGCCAAACAAGGCCAGAAAGTATGGGCGGCAATGACCGCAATGGAACGCTCACGTATTTTACGCCGTGCGGTGGATATCTTACGGGAACGTAACGACGAGCTGGCTTACCTCGAAACGCTTGATACGGGGAAACCACTTTCTGAAACTCGTTATGTGGATATCGTTACAGGGGCGGATGTCCTTGAATACTATGCAGGGTTAATCCCTATGCTTGAAGGGCAGCAGATCCCTCTGCGTGATAGCGCATTTGCTTATACCCGCCGTGAACCGCTGGGGGTGGTGGCAGGGATTGGCGCATGGAATTACCCTATTCAAATCGCATTATGGAAGTCTGCTCCAGCACTGGCAGCAGGTAATGCCATGGTGTTCAAACCCAGTGAAGTCACTTCGTTAACGGCCTTAAAGTTGGCTGAAATCTATACGGAAGCGGGCGTGCCAGCAGGGGTATTTAACGTGGTGACCGGGCAAGGCGGTGAAGTGGGCCAATGGTTAACAGAGCACCCTGATATTGCCAAAGTTTCATTCACAGGGGGGATCGCAACGGGTAAAAAAGTGATGGCGAATGCGTCAGCCTCTTCATTAAAAGAGGTGACGATGGAACTAGGCGGTAAATCACCCCTGATTATTTTTGATGATGCAAACTTAGATAAAGCCGCGGATATTGCCATGATGGCGAATTTTTATAGTTCAGGCCAAGTGTGTACCAATGGAACACGGGTTTTTGTCCCTGAATTGCTTAAATCGCAGTTTGAAGACAAGGTCATTGAGCGTGTAGCTCGGATTAATATAGGTTCACCCACTGACGAAAATACTAACTTTGGGCCATTAGTCAGTTTTGCTCACATGGAAAATGTGCTGCGTTATATTGCGTTAGGTAAACAGCAAGGCGCGAAATTATTGTGTGGTGGTGAACGCTTAATGGATGGTGATTTTGCACAAGGTGCGTATGTTGTACCAACGGTATTCACTGATTGCCACGATGAAATGCAGATCACGCAGGAAGAAATTTTTGGTCCTGTAATGAGTATTTTGAGTTATCAATCAGAAGATGAAGTGATTGCTCGTGCAAACAATAGCGTCTATGGGCTTGCAGCTGGGGTCGTGACACAAGATTTAACACGCGCGCATCGGGTTATCCATCAATTAGAGGCTGGAATTTGTTGGATTAATACATGGGGTGAATCACCTGCTCAAATGCCTGTGGGCGGATATAAGCATTCTGGCGTTGGTCGTGAAAATGGCGTAATGACACTGCAAAATTATACACAAGTGAAATCCATTCAAGTGGAGTTGGGGGAATTTACATCCGTTTTTTAATCACATCATTTTAATTTGACTGAAACAGAGGAGATAACAATGGTCTATGACTATATTATTATCGGTGCTGGTTCAGCCGGTAACGTTCTTGCTACCCGCCTGACAGAAGATCCTGATGTTACTGTGCTGCTCCTTGAAGCAGGTGGACCGGATTATCGGTTCGATTTTCGCACACAAATGCCAGCGGCATTAGCGTACCCATTACAAGGGCGACGTTATAATTGGGCTTATGAAACTGACCCTGAACCACATATGGATCACCGCCGTATGGAGTGTGGCCGTGGAAAGGGGCTTGGTGGCTCATCATTGATTAATGGGATGTGTTATATCCGTGGTAATGCCATGGATTTTGATGGATGGGCAAAGGCGCCTGGCTTAGAAGATTGGCGTTATCTTGATTGTCTACCTTATTTTCGTAAAGCAGAAAGCCGAGACATTGGGCCGAATGATTACCATGGTAGTGAAGGCCCCGTAAGTGTAACGACGCCGAAAACGGGGAATAATGTATTGTTTCATGCGATGGTGGAAGCAGGTGTACAAGCAGGGTACCCGCAAACAGATGATTTAAATGGGTTTCAGCAGGAAGGCTTTGGTCCAATGGATCGCACTGTTACGCCACAAGGTCGTCGAGCAAGTACTGGTCGTGGGTATTTAGACCAAGCGAAAGGGCGCAAAAATATTACCATTGTGACGCATGCGACAACAGATACCATTGAATTTGAAGGTAAAAAAGCGGTTGGTGTGATGTATTACCAAGGTCAGAGCACGGCAGCTACAGTGGTGAAAGCACGTAAAGAAGTTTTATTGTGCGCGGGGGCGATAGCGTCACCGCAAATCTTGCAGCGCTCTGGCGTGGGGCCTGAAGATGTTTTAGCTGAATTTAATATTTCGCCTGTCCATGTTTTACCCGGTGTTGGGCAAAACCTGCAAGATCACCTTGAAATGTATTTGCAGTATGAATGCAAACAGCCTGTTTCATTATATCCTGCATTAAAATGGATTAATCAGCCCAAAATCGGTGCGGAATGGCTATTTAAAGGTACTGGAGTTGGGGCAAGTAACCAATTTGAAGCGGGTGGGTTTATTCGTACCAGTGAAAAATTTGCATGGCCAAATATTCAATTCCACTTTTTGCCTGTGGCGATTAACTACAATGGCAGTAATGCAGTCAATCAGCATGGTTTTCAAGCTCATGTGGGCTCAATGCGCTCCCCTAGTCGAGGTCGTGTTCGCTTAAAATCTTTAGACCCAAGGCAACATCCGAGTATTTTGTTTAATTACATGTCATCGGAACAGGATTGGGAAGAGTTCCGTGCTGCTATTCGTATTACCCGTGAAATTATGGCTCAGCCTGCACTTGACCCATATCGCGGAGAGGAAATAAGCCCTGGAAAACAGGTTAGTACAGATGAAGAGCTAGACGCATTTGTCCGCGAAAGAGCAGAAACCGCTTTTCACCCATGCGGAACCTGTAAAATGGGTCATGATGATATGGCGGTAGTTGATGGTGCAGGACGAGTTCACGGTATTGAAAATTTACGTGTTATCGATGCATCTATTATGCCGTTGATTATTACCGGAAATTTAAATGCAACGACCATCATGATCGCGGAGAAAATAGCCGATAAAATTCGAAACCGTCCTCCATTACCGACTAGTGATGCAGACTATTATGTCGCAGGTGATAGGTCGGTGAGAACCCCGCCATTACACGATTAGCCTATTCACGCAATTTTTATGTATAAAGCGATTGATATTTATATCAGTCGCTTTTTTTTATGCGATTAAAGAATAAAGGTAAGTCAATTAACACTAATAATCTTAATGATAATGCAAATGATATTCATTATGATCTTGATCATTATTATCATTGGTGTATATTCCAAGGCTTATTAATATTCACAAGGGAAATGAGTACGTAACCATTCAATAAATAAGGTTTTTCGGACTAGTTACATCTATGGCATAGCACTTAAATTTACTTTAAATGCATAAATGGAAAAGTATAAAAAATGTATCCTCACATCTTTTATACGCTATTTCTTCACGTCTATCTAATCATCATTAATTAATGAAGGCATTACTTAAATGATATTTCAAAATAAAAACATAATTAGCTTAATTATTATATGTTCTTCAAGCACAGCATTAGCGAATCAAACCAATACCACAACTCAAAAAGATAAACTTCTCGTCACAGCCAGCAAAATAAAGTCAAATAGCAAGCAAATAGACGCCAATGATATTTCTACAGTAAGAGGAACGACCAATTCAGATATATTTGCCAATGAAACTTCATTGCAAGTTAATAATGCACGAAATGAAGCCGGTGCACTGGATATCGGTATTCGAGGATTACAAGGAAACGGGCGAGTCCCTATTATCATTGATGGCAGTTTGCAATCAACCAACACTTGGCGTGGTTACCAAGGAAGTACAGATAGAACTTATGTGGATATGGATTTAATCGATACAATTGAGATCGAAAAAGGGGCTTCGATGAGTAAATTCTCAGGAGGAGCCATCGGAGGTACGGTTAAATTAAAAACATTATCAGCAAATAGTATTATTCCTCAAGGTGACCAATTTGGTTTCTTATTTAAGGGGAATATTTACAATAATAACCGACGCCCGACCATTGCTTCAGATGAAAAAGGTGAGTCTGGGTATCGTGTTTCAAACGGTGTTAAGAATTCACATTTTAATAATGGCTCTGTGACGGCAGGAGTTGCATATCGAAATGATAAATTTGATATCTTGTTGGCTCATAGTGATAGAAAACAAGGAAACTTCTTCGCCGGTAAAAATGGCTATCATAAATACGCAAATACAGATGCTCCGATTAAACCTGGGCAAGAAGTGGTTAATACCAGCTATGAAAGTCAGTCAACATTATTAAAAACTAATATTTATCTTAACCCATACTCAAGTATTGAATTAAATTACCGCCATCATGAACAAAAAGCAGGCGAGGTTTTAGCGGCGTATTGGTACCAATTCGATGGAAAAATGCCGCAGTGGTCATTAGGTAGTGCAGATATTGATACTGCCTCTTTAAACTATTCTTATAAACCCGATTCATTATGGGTAGACATGAATTTAGGTCTTTGGTGGACAAAAGGTAAATTTAAACAACGTAATGGCACAACGGATGATGTTACCGCGCACTACGGTAATCAATATCAGCATCGCTATACCGATGAACGAATGGGCTTTAACTTAGAAAATACCTCTGAGTTTGCAGATTATCCTATCGATATCACTTATGGTGTGGAATATATGCAACAAAAATCAAAGCCATTGACTAAAACCTATCAACCGATTTGGACGCCAGAAGGAACCATACCCGGTGAGGAGTTAGATCCTGTAACGCGTAATGCTAAAGGAACGAATAAATCGGCCTTTACCAATATGGCATACAAAGGGGAATGGGTGAGTACTTTAGTTGGGTGGCGTATTCACGCTTTCGATGTTGATGACTATGTTTTAGGTAAAAGTATTAGCTACGGTCCGAAAAATGATTTAATGGGTGAGCTACGTTTTCATGTGACTGACGAATTTGATATTTATACCAAATATTCTGATAGCTATAGAGAACCGAGTTTATTCGAGACCACAGCATCAGGGCAAACCTACTCTTATTCTCCAGACGTTCCATTAAAACCAGAACATGCTAAATCATTTGAAGTTGGAATGAATGTAGAAAAAGAAAATCTTATATTTGATGAAGATAATACTAAATTACGTGTGGCTTATTTTAATAATGATATAAAGGGTTATCTCTCTCAAGGAGTGAACCCAACGGGTGTATATCACCCTTATATCGTGATGAAAAACTACGATAGTTTCAAGCTCTCAGGTTATGAAATTGAACTGAAATACGATTCTAATTATGCATTTGGTTCCTTCGATGCAACTTTTTATAACAATTCTGAGTTATGTTCACGAGACGAAATGGAGTTAGGTCGCCTTCCTACTGCATGTAATTCAGTTGGATTTGCTTGGGGGTTATCACCTTCACGTATTCCACCGAAAAAGGTTGTGACCGGAGTTGTTGGGGTGAAAATGTTTGATCAAAAACTACAAACAGGTTTGCGAGTTCGTTATAACTCAGGCAAAGACTACCCTCATGAGTGGTTAGTGGGAACCGCTGCGGCCCCAGTAACTAAGCTGTACTCAACCACGACATTTGATTTGTTAGGCAAATATCATGTTTCGAAAAATATTCATGTGAATTTTAATATTGATAACCTAACTAATCGCTATGCATTTGACCCAGGAACTGTGATTTATATGCCTATCCCTGGGAGAACGTTTAGGCTTGGTTTGGAAGCAACGTTTTAGTTAATTTCGTGATTATTACCTTAGGTTTATATTAGCCTAAGGTAATATAGAATTCTTTATATGGCTTTAATAGATTAATTTTTATGGTAATTTAAATAAAATAGAGTGCGGTGTTGTTTATTAGTTGCGCTTCTTATGATTTTTTTTTTCGGGGTTAAGGAATATACACTAGTCAATTTTAGATAAAAAAAACCTCCAAATATTTAAGGAGGGAAAATAAATATAAAGCGAGCCTATTTATATAGCATTAATTTACGATAAACCATAGCCGACCAGTTGAATTAATTTATACAAAAACGACATTAACTCACAATTTATAGCGTTTTAGTTATTCAATTTAGATGAACATCTATTATTTAACAGAGTTAATCAGCCATTGTAGATAATTATCTTCAATTTGGCTTGGGTCTAAGCGAATGAGCTCTGGGGTATCATATGGGTGTATTTTTTTTATCTCATTAAACAAATTGAGTTGATTTCCTTGAGTCGTTTTGATCAATAGTAAGATCTCCTTATCTTGTGTGATATTGCCATGCCATAGATAAACGGATGTTATTTCTGGGAGTAGAGAAACACATGCAGCTAAACGATTAGCTAACAAATGTTGGGTTATTTTAATTGCACTTTCATGGCTATTGGTCGTACATAACACAATACATGGACGTTGAGCATTTGTGGTGTAAATGTTATCAGTGGACATTTTATTTCCTTATTAGTCATATTTGGATGTGTTTTGTTACTCATATTAGATTAGAGATAAAAAGTGTATGAGAACAAAGGATAATCACTATAAGTGTTTTTTAGCATTATCAGATTAGATAATAACTAATATTAATTAAGCAGAGAGTATTGGTTCAATAGTAAAGCGTGCATTTTTTAATCAATCATTATCATTATTATGATTTTTTATATATTCAACATAATTTAGAATATTTCTTGATTTTATTTTATTAATTCGATTCAGCAATCATAAATTGAGGGTTCGCTATAAAAATAATTGAAATTTTAGTATATTAAGAAACAAATTTGATTATACGAAAAATGCGAGTGTATGTGTTGCTAGCCTAGTAACAAAGCAAATAATAAGCCCAGTTTTATTCTTACTCTTATTAATGTAAGAATAAGCTTATTTTTGTGTGCAAGATATATCAGAAGATTAATTGCTGAAATAATATATTACGTATTGTTACAAATTAGTTTGAGTTTTTATCATAAAAGAATCTACGTACTGATAAATATCAAGGTTTTTGAGCTATATATTGTTAACCTAAAGATAAAATTAGAATATATAACTGAAATTACTCTGTATTTCCATCTTTAAACGTGTATGGATAACCTTATGAATAAACTGACACCTTTAAAACCTGTTCCAACTCTAATCGCAGTTGCTATAACATTAATTATTTGGTTTTTAATTCCTGTTCCTGAAGGCGTTAATCCAAATGCGTGGCATCTTTTGGCATTATTTGTCGGCACAATCGCTGCCATTATTGGTAAAGCTTTACCGATAGGGGGTGTTTCTATTGTCGCAATTTCATTAGTTGCAGCTACAGGAGTCACTAATCCTGAATCAACCAAAGGGGCAATTGCGGATGCTTTAAGTGGTTTTTCTAATGACCTAATCTGGTTAATTGGTATTTCTATTATGGTTTCCATGAGCTTGAATAAAACAGGCTTAGGGGCAAGGATAGGTTATTATGTCATTTCTTTATTTGGTAAAAAAACATTGGGTATTGCTTATTCATTGGCAATAGCAGAAACAATTTTGGCTCCTGTGACACCAAGTAATACTGCACGAGGTGGGGGAATTATTCACCCAATCATGCGCTCGATTTCAGATAGTTTTGGGTCAAAGGCCGAAGATGGAACTGCAGGTAAAATAGGGCGCTACTTATCACTCGTTAACTACAATATTAACCCAATCACTTCTGCAATGTTTATTACGGCGACAGCTCCCAATCCATTAATTGTTAGCTTGATAATTAGCGAAACTAGCCAAGAAAATGAATTAACTTGGGGAATGTGGGCTATTGCAGCATTTGTTCCAGCCATCGTGTCATTAATATTAATGCCTTTGGTTATCTATTTTATGTATAAACCGGAAATTACCTCAACACCGGATGCACCAAATTTTGCCAAAGAACGTTTGCAGCAGTTAGGCCCAGTTTCATTGCCTGAAAAAATAACGCTCGGTGTTTTTGGGTTATTGCTTTTGATGTGGGCTGGTGTACCTGCGATGATTTTTGGGCCTGCATATAGTGTTAATGCTACCACAGCCGCCTTTATTGGGTTGAGTATTCTATTAGCGACAGGGGTCATTAATTGGGATGACGTGCTAAAAAACAAAGGGGCTTGGGATACGGTTGTCTGGTTCTCCGCTTTAGTGATGATGGCGAGTTTCTTAGGAAAACTCGGTCTCATTAAATGGATGTCATTAACAGTTGGTGCAACCATTGATGGAATGGGCATTAGCTGGGTATGGGGAATGTTAATTCTTGTTTTAATTTATGTGTATTCCCATTATTTCTTCGCGAGTACAACGGCGCATATTACGGCAATGTATGCGGCATTTTTCTCCGCGGGTTTAGCACTTGGCGCTCCACCAATGTTATTGGCCTTAACGTTAGCATTCTCATCATCACTAATGATGTCATTAACACATTATGGTACAGGAACAGCCCCGATTATCTTTGGGTCAGGTTATGCCACTCTTGCTGAATGGTGGAAAACCGGTTTTGTCATGAGTGTGGTTAACTTAGCCATTTGGTTCTTCATTGGTAGCGTTTGGTGGAAATTCTTAGGTTATTGGTAATTAGCTGAATTAGTTATTAAAAACAACCAATAGAAATCGGGCTATCGGCTCGATTTCTTCTTTTTAATATCCCTTGCTACAAAGAAGTGGCTATTGTGACAACAAGGCCACTTATTATAGAAATCAAC
Organism: Providencia sp. PROV174; assembly: GCF_028480685.1. Taxonomy (NCBI): domain Bacteria; kingdom Pseudomonadati; phylum Pseudomonadota; class Gammaproteobacteria; order Enterobacterales; family Morganellaceae; genus Providencia; species Providencia sp. PROV174. The sequence continues at coordinate 313,881 of NZ_JAMPOT010000009.1, read as the reverse complement.
ATCACTTTCTCCCAACTAAAGACTGACGATGTTTTTAATGCGTGTTGCCATAACAGGCTTATTTCATCGGCATGTGCATACTTTCTTTTATTGATCGCCATCTTTATTTTTTTGATTGTATCGTTATCTATTGGTAATGTTTTTTGAATAACCATGCTATGACCTTCCATTAAGTTGAAGATGAAACTTCAATCGGTAAGATTGACACTGTTCGCCTGTATTAATTATCTCAGGTCATACAAGAAGAAAAATTGATGAGCTTTTATGCAAACTTCCTCTTTTATCCTATTTGAAATGAGACTTAATCTATTTAATAAGGAAAAAGGTAGCTTAGGAGAAAAATCCTCTTTATTAAGAGGAAATGGCTCTTGATTTAAGGTTACATTTATTATTTTTTGGCGAGATATTTTTTATTTAGAGAAGTCGGAGATAAAGGTCATAAATGTGATTGGTTTACATGCAAAAGCCAGTATGATGTAGCTGCGAGTCAGTTAATTTATTCAGAGGAACACATGTATTCACAAAGAAAGGCAGAATTTTTCTTGGTGCTTACCACGATAATTGCAGCTTGGGGATGGGTGTTTTCTCGAGAAGCTGTGCAGGGAATGCCAATATTTGCCTTTCTTGGTAGCCGTTTTTTACTCGCTGCTATCATTTTAGCCCCTTTTTGCCGAGGGAAAAAAAATAGAATAACGGTGAAGCAATTACCAAAAATATTAATGACAGGCGGTTGGATGTCACTAAATATGGCGCTCTGGATCCACGCGGTGGCAATAACAGACTCAATTGGCGAAGGGGCTTTTATCATGAGCCTCGCTATGTTATTTGTTCCATTAGTCGCATGGGCCATTTTAAAAAATAAACCTGTCCGTTATTTCTGGGAAGCACTCCCTGTTGCGGTATTAGGACTGGCATGCTTAACCTTATTTAAGGCTCAACTTGAATTTAAAGCAAGTCAACTGTGGTTTCTTGGCGCGGCAATTGTCCAAGCTATCTATTTTTGTTATACCAGTTTATATACTCGAACAATTCCTCTTTTACCGTTAACGGCCATTCAACTTGCTTGTACAGGAATGACAGGGCTTGTCTTGTCATTCTTTTTAGAAGAGTGGCCGAGCAGCATGACAATGCCTACCATGATGTGGTTTATTGCTAGTGTGGTGATAGCAACGAGTTTGCGCTTTGTGTTACAGCTTATTGGCCAAAAAAATACCACAGCAGGAAATGCGGCAATTATTATGATCCTTGAACCCGTGATGACCGTTTTTGTCGCGGCTATTTGGTACCATGAAAGAATGCCTTTTATCCAAATTGTGGGGTGTGTGCTAATTTTATCGTCATTATTCTACTATCGATGGCGCTGTTCTAATTCATTACCAAGGTAAAATACACATAATAAAAAAATGGGTTAATACAGCTTTTTTACCAGAAAACAGCTATGATTGTTATGAATAGTCAGTGATAGGGATATTAATCTTAATAAGAACGTCTTATTTTGTGTATTAAGATTAATGGTATTGAAAATATAAACGATATATCCAAAATAGCGTGAACTAGGAATAATAGCGGTTTATTATTATCACCTTAGTTAAAGCTGAATAGGAAATGGGCATAAAATGAAAAAATTAGCATTAATATTAGGTATGGCGGGAGCGATGGTTGTGTTGTCTGCATGTTCTGATGAAAAATCAGAAATTGCGGAGTACAAAGAGAATTTTGTGAATACCTGTGTTGTTGCATCAGGAAACCCGCAAGGTGAAACGGCAAATGCGGTCAGTGCAATTTGTGGTTGTGCCTACGATAAAACAATTGAAAAGTATGGTTTAGCTGAGTTTAAACGTATGGATGCGGAATTAGAAAAATCAGGTACTGCAGAACCTGAATTCCAAAAAACCATGATTGAATTTGTTCAACAGTGTTCGACTAACGCGCGTTAATTGTTTATTACTCGCAGCTATTTATTATCAATCAACAATAGCTGCGAGTTTATTATTTTTATTTAAATAAATGTTTAAATTGATGTGGAGCACTGCGCAAGTATTGTGGCGCAACATCTATCTGTTCATTCAATTCGCTCGCTGCTCGCCAAGGCCAACGTGGCTCAAATAGGATCCCTCTGCCAATAGCCACCAAATCTGCTTGATGGGTTGCAATAATGGCTTCAGCTTGTAAAGGTTCAGTGATGAGACCTACAGCAATAACTGGCATCATGGTATTTTCATGAATAGCTTGGGCTAAAGGGACTTGGTAATTTGGGCTCAATGGTATTTGCTGCGCTGGTGATAACCCACCTGACGAAACGTGAATGTAATCGCAACCCAAATCCTCTAGTAATTCAGTAAGTTCAATAGATTCAGGTGTATTCCAACCAGATTCAAGCCAATCTGTTGCAGAGATCCGCACGCCAATTGCAATATTAGGGTTAATTGTTTCTCTCATTTCATGGAAAATGTTAATAAGTAATCGAGTACGCCCCTTAAAGCATCCACCATATTCATCTTGTCGTAAGTTGGATACTGGTGATAAGAACTCATGCAGTAAATATCCATGAGCAGCATGGATCTCAATAACGTCAAAACCTGCTTTTTCAGCACGAATTGCTGCATCAATAAATTGCTGCTTTAGCTGTAAAATTTCTTCAACAGTTAATGCATGTGGTACCGTATTATCACCAAAAGCAAGCGCGGATGGTGCAACAGTTTGCCAACCATTAGGTTGTGTGGGTTGGATACTTTTCCCTCCCAACCAAGGTAAATCAGTTGATGCTTTCCTGCCTGCGTGAGCGATTTGCACCCCTATTCGAGCATCTGAAAACTGCCTGATATCGCTGAGCATTTGTTGCATTTCAGCCATTTGTTCATCATTCCATAAACCAAGATCTTTGTAGGTAATACGCCCTTCAGGAACAATAGCGCTAGCTTCTACAATAACTAAAGAGGCACCAGATAATGCAAGGTTCATATAGTGGGCTTTATGCCATGCTGTTGGCATGCCATTTTCTGCAGAGTATTGGCACATAGGAGGAACAATTATTCGATTTTTCAGAGAAACTTGGCCTATTGATGCAGGTGAAAAAAGGCGGCTCATTGGAACATTCCTTATTAGCAAGCTTAAATTATTTTAATATTATACTCCGTTAGCCAAATTTTTTTTGTGAGATGGTGTGGTATTACGGGGTAAATTTTGTTTTTAAGCGGATCGTTGATAGAAAATCAAGTGAAATTTTACATATTTGATCAAAACAATAAAAAGTATATTTCTCTAGCAACATAATGCAAAAAGAGGGGGAGAATATAAAAAAACGAGGTAAAAAATAAAATATAATAATAACTATTATTTTTTGATTGTTATAATTCTGTAACTTATAAATAAAATTAATTACCACCAACTTAGAATGGCGTTAATATCTGCTTATGGTTTTAATGGTTCTAATAGAGAATAAAGCTATTTTTTTATTTTAAATGATAATTTAAATAAGAATTAATGCATTGTTTGTGAAGCAAAAATATAAAATATTTCTTGCGGTTATATTCAATGGTTTATATAAGAAACAAGCTTGTTAAGTTAATGCAAACCAAGCTAAATGTTGTGTTTACCTGAAAAATATAATTCTAAGAAGGAAGTAGATGTGCTGACAATTATTGGTATTTTAATAATTTTATCGATAGTAACATTATTGATGATGGGGAAAGTTAGCCCAATTATCGCAATGTCTTGTATCCCCTTTATTGGTGCTTTATTTGCTGGTTACTCTGTTGCCGAAATTTCAGTATTCTTTGAAAGTGGTATTAATAAAGTGTCAAAAGTCGCAGCGATGTTTTTATTTGCGATTTTATTCTTTAGCTTAATGAAAGACCTGCACATTTTTGATCCGTTGATTCGTTTTATGGTTAAAATGACACGTGGAAATATTATTGTTGTTTGTATTATGACAACGTTAATTGCGGGGGTTGTCCATTTAGATGGGTCAGGTGCTGCGACATTCTTAATTATTATTCCTGCCTTATTACCTTTATACCGTCAACTAGGGATGAGTCCTTATTTAATGTTGCTGTTGATGTGTGCCAGTATGGGGGTCATGAATATGGTACCTTGGGGTGGGCCATTAGGCCGAGCCTCAGCTGTCACTGGAATTGATGCCTCGACCCTATGGCAACATTTGATCCCAGTACAATTAATTGGCATGGCTGGCGCAGTGGTATTTGCTATTCTGATGGGATTACGTGAAAAAAGACGTATTGCAGCGGCAAGTTTGAAAGGCACTACGCCATATGAAATGGATTCTTTACTACCTGTCAGTGACGACTCTGCAGATATAAGCGAAACGGTTCAGAAACCCAAAAAGCCACTTATCAATGGTGGGCTAATCATCGCATCCGTTATCTGTTTAGCATTTGGTTTATTATCTGCCCCTTATGTTTTTATGATCGCACTTTCCATTGCTTTAATGGTTAACTTCCCTAACCCTAGAGACCAAATGAAAATTTTGGCAGCCCATGCACCGCAAGCGTTGGGAATGGTGGCCATAATATTAGCCGCGGGAGCATTCTTAGGTATTTTATCTGAAGGTGGCATGCTTGAATCAATTGCAACAGACTTAACGGCTATTTTACCAACAGAATGGGTTTCTAAAGTCCATATTTTTGTCGGTATTTTAGGTGTGCCGATGGATATTTTTACTAGCACAGATGCTTATTATTTTGCTTTATTACCTATAATTCAACAAATTGCAGCCACCGTTGGTGTTGACCCATCTTCCGTTGTTTACGCCATGGCGATAGGCAACAACGCAGGAACCTTCGTGAGCCCGTTTTCTCCAGCTGCATGGCTAGCAATGGGCTTGGCTGGAATTGATATGGGCCGTCACTTACGTTATTCGTTCGGTTGGATTTGGTTGTTTAGTTTCTTTTTATTAGCGGTAGGGGCGTTAATCGGCCTTTATTGATCTGCACATCTTTGCTCGTCGGCTTTAACGCCACAGTGTTGTTAGCTTCAAAAGTAAACCCTAGGTGCATACTTGTCTATGCTCCTAGGGATTTACTTTTTTGCCGCCTAGCTGTGACATGAAATTCTTAGAGCAAATTATCTCTTCTTAAATCCTTATATCAAACCATCTTCATCTTGCCCGTCACCGCGTTGTTGGCTTCAAAAGTAAATTCTAGTGATAGGTAACTAGGGTTTGATTATTTTTCAGTTATTCAACTATCGCATGTTAACTATCAGATAGTTACTATGTCGAAAAACAAATGGCTATGACATGATTTATTGGTTAATTATATCAATAAGGTTTGTTATGCGTAGGCCACTTTCTTCCTATCATCCTATTCTCTATTGGCTGCGGGTAACTCAAAAGCGCTTAGCTCGAAGATTGCATTGGGTATGTTCTGCCAAGCATTATGCGAAGTCAAAATCCAGTGAACGCCTTGAATATCGCTACAACAAGCATACATCTAAGCTGATCCGTAAATTAGGTGAATCAGACCTACGCTTGCAATACAACAAAGTAACGAATTTACGTATTGCTGCTGAAGCGATGAATGGAGTTATTATCTACCCGGGCGAATATTTTTCATTTTGTCGGCTCGTAGGAAAACCGACTTCGCGCAGAGGTTTTCTTGAAGGTATGGAACTTTCGTTTGGTGAAGCTCGTTCAGGGATCGGCGGGGGAATTTGCCAACTAAGTAATTTAATTCATTGGATGGTATTGCATTCTCCATTGCAAGTGGTTGAGCGTGCTAATCATAGTTTTGACCCATTTCCAGATGAAGGGCGTGTATTACCCTTTGGTTCAGGGGCGGCAATTTTTTATAATTATATCGATTTGGTTTTCTATAATCCGACACAAAGTACTTTTCAATTGGTATTTAATATCGCTGAACATCAACTTGAAGGGGAGTTATTGAGTTGCACATCCCGTGAGCATAAATACCATATTTATGAGAAAAACCATAAATTTACCCGAGAAAATGGAGTTATATACCGCCATAACGAAATTTGGCAAAAAGTGACAACTAAAGGACAAGAACCTAGTACTTTGCAGGATAATTGTTTGTATCGTAATAAAGTGATAGTGAAATATTCCTTAGATGAAAGCCAGATAGCGGTTGAATAATATCGCTAGCAATGAGATTAGGAATAAATTGATAGCCTTTTTCTTGACAATTAGACTAAAATTCAACTGTTTTCCTTCAATTTCGCTAATTTTGACCCTTAGCTAAGTAAAAATGAGGCCGTTACTCGGAATAAATATGTAATACCTACACTTGATTTCTCAACCATTAAAGACGCAAATCTAGCAAAAAGATTTGTGGTTATTTCTATTTCTTTAGAGAAAGCATGATGAATATGCAATCAAGAAAGTATGGTAGAACGTATCACTATCCGTTCTCCCCTGGTACGACTAGTGATGATCGCATTAATAGCGATTGGTGGTCGCACATCCAAAATATAGACAAACTGGTTCACACAGAAAAATTGGATGGTGAAAATAATTGCTTAAACCGTTATGGGGTTTTTGCGCGCTCTCATGGGGCTCCAACTCAATCGGTATGGAGCCAGCAAATTCGCCAACGTTGGCAGTTGATTAAAGATGATTTAGGGGATATTGAACTATTCGGTGAAAACCTTTACGCAATACATTCCATTGAATATCAACATATTGAAGATTATTTCTATGTGTTTGCTGTTAGGCAAGGGGAGTATTGGCTTAGTTGGGAAGAGGTGCAATTTTATGCGGCTTTATTTGATTTTCCAACTGTCCCCCAATTAGATTTATCACTCAGTAAACATATGGACAAGCAAGAATATGCAAGTTCATTAATTACTGCGGCATCATTAGATAGCCAATTTATTGCGCGTGATACCCACACAGGGAAAGCCTGTAGCATGGAAGGGATTGTGAGCCGTGATAGTCAAGGGTTTCATGTGGATGATTTTATGGCACATGTTTTTAAATATGTGCGTAAAAACCATGTCAAAACTGATATCCACTGGAAGCGGCATTGGCAGCGAGCCAAGCTGGCCTTTGAATTGCAAGGAGAACAGCCATGAGTTGGCAATTAACCCAATACCGTGATTGGGCACAGCTTGAAAAACAGTTCGATTTTGTGCGTGATATGCAATATGTGCCGCAAGACCGTTTGCACCATGCGGAAGGCAATGTGGCTATTCACACTCAAATGGTGTTAGTGGCTTTGGAGGGTTTACCTGAATATCAACAGCTTCCAGAACTTAAACAACAAATCGTTTGGGCGGCAGCGTTGCTACATGACGTCGAAAAACGCAGTACAACAAAAGAAGATGAAGAAGGGCGAATTCATTCGCCTGGACATGCCAAAAAAGGTGAGTTATCTGTACGCAATATATTATTTCGGCAAATAGAAACTCCTTTTGCTATTCGTGAACAAATTGCAGCTTTAGTTCGATTTCATGGTTTACCGCTTTGGTTAATGGAAAAGCCAGATCCTGAACGCACGTTATTTGCTGCTTCGTTGCGTGTTGAAATGTCTTTATTGTGCATGCTTGCGAAAGTCGATGCGATAGGGCGTACGTGTGAAGATAAAGCGGAATTGTTGGCCAGAATCGAGCTATTTGAGTTGTTCTGCCGTGAGCAGGGTTGTTGGGATCAACCTAAATCATTTGCTTCGCAGGCTGGGCGTTTCCATTATTTTCATCATCAAAAGGGCACTACGGATTATCAACCTTTCGAAGAAACTGGTAGCGAAGTGGTTATGCTATGTGGTTTGCCGGGGATGGGAAAAGACCATTTTATCAAACAGTTTTACCCACAAACTGCGGTGGTATGTTTAGATGATATTCGCCGAGAACATAAAATCAACCCAGCAGACAAAAATGCCCAAGGTTGGGTGGCTCAGCAAGCCAAAGAGCAAGCTAAACGCTTATTACGCACTAAAACACACTTTATTTGGAATGCGACGTCATTAAGTGCCTCTTTGCGAGGAACAATGATCAGCTTATTTGAACGCTACCAAGCAAAAGTTCATTTAGTTTATTTGGAAGTGCCATTTAAACAGTGGCGACAACAAAATCAACAGCGTAAATATGCGGTTCCAGAGCAGGTTATGGAAAAAATGGCAGGGAAGTTAGAATTGCCAACTCCAGATGAAGCCCATCAAGTATCCTATTATATTGATGGTAATTTTGAATCGTTACTTGCAGAAAAATAAAATTAATCGCCTGCCTCTTAGTTAGAGGCAGGACGTGATATTAGTTTTAAGGAACGTACACATCGCCCTCGAAGAGTTTTCTTGCTGTACGAATAATTGACGCCTGAATCCCTTCCGGTGAATTGCCTTGTTGGTTTAACGACACGTCAAATTTTCCACTTAAATGTTCAATGGAAATGTTATTCATATCAACAGAGTGAATATATTGCTGAGTAATACTATTAGGAACAATAGTACTTGTCGCAATGGCGATAGCACCAGTCACGGCAAGTGCGCCATGGCATTTATGTGGCATAAAATAACGGACATTAATTGTTCCACCGTGAATGGCAGGTGAAATCAATATAGGCTTAGGGATAACTTTTTTGCTCACATCACCAAGCCCCATCACAGCGCCTGCTTGTATACGAATAGCTTCGAGCTTTTGCATAAATTCGGCATCAGTTTCGAGCTGTTCTGCGGTTTCATAACCGGTTTTATTAAGCTGAGGCGCATCAATCAACACCACAGGCATCGCCATATCAATACAACTAACATCAATACCTTCAATGGTGTCAATAGCGTGGCCAGTCGGGAGCAATTTTCCTGTTTTAGTTCCACAAGCATTTAAAAATGTCAGTGCAACAGGAGCGGCATGACCGGGTACACTCGCAATTTCAGTGTCACCATCATAATCGACATGGCCATCAGGCGTTTGTATAGTAGAGTTGACGAAGGTGTTTGTATTGACATTACGGATCCTCACAGTCGTTGTTTCACCTGTGATAGGGACCAAGCCTTTTTCGATAGCAAAAGACCCCACGGCACAAAGAATATTGCCACAATTTGGTGCGGTATCAACAATGCGCTCAGTAATAGAAACCTGAGCGAATAAATAATCAACATCAGCATCACGGTGGGTTGAAGGGCTAATAATTGCGACTTTACTGGTTTGTGGGCTGCCACCACCAATGCCATCAATTTGCAAAGCATGGCCAGAACCCATAATCGCTAGAATCAGCTCATCCCGTTGTTGTATGTCTTTAGGAAGGGAGTCCGCTAAAAGGAATACGCCTTTCGAGGTGCCGCCACGCATTAAGGTACAAGGAATTTTTTTCATCTGTTTACCCGTTATATTTCACGCTGTGCCTGTGTTGGCTACGCTCAGTCACCCAAGTCACATACTTTTGTATGCTCCTTGGGATGCCTTCACTTGCCGCCTTGCCACAACGTGAACTATTTAGGGTAAACCCGTTAAGTATTACGCTGTGGCGGTGTTGGCTTCTTTCAGGTACCTAAGCCACATACTTGTATATGCTCCTTGGGATGTGTATCAGCAATTTTCTCTTAACAAAATTATTCAGAGGTCAGATTGCAAATAGGTAGGTAGCCTGAGGAAATCAACGAAGCCATAAATAAAGAGGGCACAAACTAAGTTGTGCCCTGAATAGTGTTTAAATTAATCCAGTACTGATTAAAATTTCCCACCAACCTAAGCCGATAGTCATGTGAACGAATAAGCTAATGAAGGCCACTAACCCGCCGATGATCCACCAAGAACGGATATCGTTATAACCTGCACCGAATACGATAGGTGCTGCGGCGCCGCCATAGTGAGTCACGCTTCCGCCGTAAGCATTCGAGAACAGCAAACCTAGAGCGAGTAGCATCGGAGGAGCCCCTGCAACCATACCGACAGTGGCAAATACCGGAACCATGGCTGCAACGTATGCACCACCAGATGCAAATAAGTAGCGAATGGCAACACTGATGAACATGATGACAAAGAAAGCTAGCATCGCTTGGTCACCGAAGGAGAGATATTGGCTCATGGTATCCGCGAGCCACTTGAAGAAGCCTGCTTTTGTGAGAACACCAGACATACTGATGATACCACCGTACCAAATCAGGGTATTCCAGCCGCCTTTATTCTTCAGTACGTCATCCCAAGTTACAACACCGAGGATCAGGGTTAATGCCATGACCGCAATCGCGACGCTAGAAGCGCTGACGCCGATAAGGTCAGAGAAAATCCAGCCACACAGCGCGATAATAAAGACAATACCCAGCAATTTTTCACGCATAGTCATTGGGCCTAAATCTTCCAGGCCTTTGGCCGCGATCTCTTTGTTATTCACCTTTTTCAACTCAGGCGGATACAATTTGTAGATCATTAACGGCGTCAAAATCAGCATGATTAAACCTGGTACAGAGGCTGCAAGTGCCCATCCACCCCAACTTAAATGGATGCCCATAATGTCACTCATCATGGCAAGGGCGAGTGCGTTTGGTGCCATTGCGGTCAAGAACATATAGCTGGTGGTTTTAGTCACCATATAAACGTTGACGAGGAGATAGTGGCCTGCTTTACGTGGACTTTTTTCTGGATCAGACCCTAAAGCAACGGCGACACTATTGATGATTGGGAAAACAATCCCTCCTGCACGTGCGGTATTAGAAGGCGTCGCTGGCGCGATAATTAAATCAAGGATTGCGGTCACATAACCGAGCCCTAATGTTGTACCACCTAACTTACCAATCAAGATATAAGAAAGACGTTTACCTAAACCAGTAATAACAAAGGCGGCACTCAGAGTAAATGCAGCAAATACAAGCCATGTCGTACCGGATGCATATCCGCTTAAAACTTCACTTGCTTTGACATCTTTAGTACCCGTTACTCCAATAATTACCGCACTTGCAGCAATAGTGGCTAATAAAATAACAGGCTCTGAATATGGTTTAAGTACCAAACCAACAATAGCGGCAAGATAAAGACCGAATAACAACCACGCAATATGTGGTAGCCCCGCTGGTGTAGGTATTAAAGCAATAATAATTGGAATGGCTATTAACACGAATAGCTTCCATATTTTTTCTTTTTGCATAAGCCAATTTCCTTGATTAAATCAATATTAAATTTATTTAATATTAAATTGAATGAACTTTAATATTAGGAATTTGTTAAAATGATAATTTTTAATATGGCTGTATCTTGAATGAAATATAATGATTTTAATTTTCATTAATAATTCACTCTAAGGTATATAATTTAGTTAAATAATTAATTGGTTTTTATTTAGTTAAATTGTTTTATTTTTAAATTATTCCTGTTCTATTAATGTTAAATAAAGGATTGGTTGGGTAATCGAGCAAAAAACCAAGTTAGAATTAATAAATCCGCACTTCCCCCTGGGCTCACATTTAGTTGAATACATTCATTATCGAAATGTTTAACTTTAACTAAGTCATCATGGGTATTTATACCTGCAGTTAATAGCTGTTCTGCACGCTGCTTTATCCACGTTAAGCTCTTGATACCACCACGATTGACAATATTCGTATCATCATTCAGGCTCATGAGTAAAATTAAGGTATCAAGTAGAGCGAGATCGGCGAGTTTGCCTTTAGCAAGTTGCTGCAAATAATAAGGAAGTGAATGTTTGATTACTAACGAATAACCGCCTTCAGCTTCACCTCTTGCACCTGTTAGCCCATGTCTCTGATATAAGCGATGGCCTGCAGTGGGGTTTTCAGTTTTTTGTTTAAGTTCATTGGTAATTCCCTTACACATACTAGCAACCAATAAGCTGACATTTTCAGGTGAGACACATTGTTGCTGTGCAATCAAACGGCCTATTGCGGTTAAGATTAAACCCAAGGAAAAAATACTGCCTTTATGGGTATTAACCCCTTTTGTTGCACGGAACATCGACTTTTCACAATCCATTCCGATAGGGCGAATATGGGGTAATAGTTGCTCTATAGGACAATTTTTGTATTGAGCGCCTGCTTGCAAAAATTGAGGAAAATGTGTCGCGATGGCATTGGCACTTAAATGAAAGTCAGTCAGTGCCATATCTTTATGGGCACCGGTGTTGTGTTTATCCACTAACCCAGGTTTAGGGGTTAAATTCACCTCAGCTAACATCGCTTTCCATGCTAATTGGCTGTAATAGTGGGTTAATTTATCATTTATATGGCTGAGTTGTTTAATAGGTTGCATGCGCTAACTCCTCGATACGATTAAGTATCTCAACCAATGAATGTGTCCGCTGACGAGCACAAATTTTCGCTTCATTTTCACAAATTAAGCATTGTCTTGGTGGCAGATTTAATTGTGAGCGTGAATATTGTTGTCCATTCGCATCAAACACATCAAAATCCCATAATCGACCAACAGCAGACGATTCTTCCATGCGAATTAACGCTTTTTTAATCTCGATAGCATCTCCGTCAACGGCAGCCAAGCATTCCGGCCCCGTTTTTAATGCCCAAGATTGTTGTGATAAAAACACCCACTGCCCGCATGAAGCAATCTGTTTAAGCGCATTTAGGCCCTGATTAAACACATGTCTAACAAGAGAGTTGTCTTTGACAGCTCCAGGAAAAACGACAGTAAATGAAATCAAGGTTACCTGATGGAGACCAATCCACGCTTGTTGGCGAGCCTGACGGGCATCTCGGCTATCCAACAGTTCAGGTAAAGAAATTTCAAATTGCTCTTGAGTATCAGGCAGTGGGTAAAACATATTTACTCCTTCACTTGATGAACAACATCAATGACTGAGCCATCACGATAACGAACAACCGCAACAGCTTTATCGGTAAATTCAATTGGATTAGGAGTACCAGTTAATAATTGTGCTCGTTCTCGTAACCAGCTCATTGAAACGGTTTTAATACCTTGGCTTTCAAGTTGCTGTTTTAATTCAGGACGAGCAGGGTTAACGGTAATACCATGGTCAGTGACAAGAATATCGACACTGGAACCAGGTGTAACACACGTGAGAACTTCATCCACGAGTGTTGGAATACGGCCACGTACCAGTGGTGCAACAATGATAGATAATTTTGATGCAACGGCTGTGTCACTATGGCCACCAGATGCACCACGAATAATGCCATCAGAACCCGTTAACACATTGACATTAAAGCGAGTATCGATTTCTAATGCGCTGAGCACAACGACATCAAGCATATCAACGGAAGCACCTTTTGAATCAAAACACGCATATTGGTTAGCACTGATTTCAATATGATTCGGATTGCGAGCGAGTGATTCAGCTGCCGCTTTATCAAAACTTTGGACATCCAATAATTTACGAATTAACCCTTTTTCATGCAGGTCAACGATAGTTGAGGTAATGCCGCCAAGTGCGAAGCCTGCCTGAATATTATGGCGTCTCATTTTGTCTTCAAGAAAGCGAGTGACGGCAAGAGAAGCACCGCCCGTACCCGTTTGTAATGAAAAACCATCTTTGAAGTAACCTGATTTTTCAATAACATCAGCCGCAGTACGAGCAATCAGCAGTTCACGAGGGTTCGATGTCATACGTGTCGCATCAGCCCCAATTTTATCGGCATCACCCACGCGTTTAACTTTGACGATGTAATCGACTTCATCTTGCTTAATACTGGATGGGTTATGGGGGTAATCTAATATCTCTTCAGTGAGCATCACCACTTTTTTCGCGGTTTCAGCATCAATTTTGGCGTAACCTAAAGAACCACAACTTGCGCTTCCGGTGTAGCCATTGGCATTGCCGTATTCATCACAAGAAGGAACTCCAATGAACGCCACATCAATAACTAGCTCACCACTATGAATTAAATTAGCTCTTCCACCATGCGAATGAATTTGTACAGGTTCTTCTAATTCACCGCGTGAAATAGCTTCAGCGAGTGGGCCTCGGATACCAGAGGTATAAATTTTACGGATAACGCCATGACGAATATGTTCAACAAGTGGTGAATGGCAAGCACTTAATGAACTAGATGCAAGTGTTAAGTTGCGAAAACCCATTTCAGCAATGACTTGCATCACCATATTGACCGTAAGATCTCCACCGCGGAAGGCGTGATGGAAAGAAATAGTCATACCGTCTTTAAGGCCAGAACGGCGGATCGCGACTTGTAAGTCATCACATAATTTGCGATTTCTCGGCTTTTGTACCTGTTGTTGTACTTTGCCGATATCTTTAAATTCACGTAGTACATCGTCAGTATTTGGTTGTAAGTAGGCTGATACGCGAGCCTGGCGCTGAGTATTATTTGTCATTTTTATTGCCTCACTCTTCCCGAATTCCTGATAATGCTGCTCGTGATAACACGAGGCGAGCTCTGTCAATAACTGGGCCATCGACCATTTTTCCGTTCAATGAAACCACACCTTTACCTTCAAGGGCTGCGGCATCAGCGGCTTCAACAACACGCTGTGCATGGTCGACTTCTTTTTGAGTTGGTGCATATAAATTATGAAGTAACTCAATTTGTCTTGGGTTAATTAGTGATTTGCCATCAAAGCCGAGCTGTTTAATGTGAGCGGCTTCGCGTAGGAAACCTTCTTCATTATTTGCATCAGAATATACGGTATCAAACGCTTGAATACCGGCTGAACGAGCGGCTTGTAAAATGGCGCACCGAGCATAGAGGAGTTCTACGCCGTCTGGAGACCGCTCGGTGCGCAAATTGCGGACATAGTCCTCGGCACCTAATGCGATGCCTATAAGTCTTGGTGATGAATGAGCAATATTGACTGCTTGAGTGATGCCCATTGGCGATTCGATAGCGGCGAGCAAGCCCGTGCTACCTTCTTCGCGGCCACAACTTTTTTCTATACGTAAGATTTCACTTTCAATATCAATAACATCTTGCGCAGTATCAGTTTTAGGAAGGCGGACAATATTCGCACCACCACGAACAACGGCTTCAAGGTCAGCAACACCAAAGGCGGAATCTAACGCATTGACCCGTACAATGGTTTCAATATCTTGATAAAGCGGGTGCTGCAATGCATGGTAAACCAAGCGACGAGCCGTATCTTTTTCGCGTAAAGTCACAGAGTCCTCAAGGTCGAACATTAAAGCATCCGCTTTATAAATAAAGGAATTGCTTAACATGGCTGCATTGGAACCGGGCACAAATAACATACTTCTGCGTGTACGTGATTTTTGTTCTGGAGTCATTATTTATCCTCCCAAGGCAGATAGTCGATATCACAGGCGCGAGCCAATAAGGCTTCTAAACGCGCTTTAAGTACACATTCCAGTGCACCTTTATCATCTACAATGATTTGTGCTCCTTGAATATCATTCTGCTGAATCATTTCTTGTACGATTTTTGCGATAGCATCCCCAAACTGCTTTTCAACACTACTGGTAATTTGTATTGAGACCTCTTGAGTGTCTTCTAGCGGTTCGATACGAACCATGACATCACTTGATTCAAGTGTGCCAGCTACTGCTGCGTGTTTTATCTTCATATTTCACCTATGGCTAATTCAGAACTTTCGGTGTGGCTTTGAGCGGATGCGACTTGATTGGCGACCATCTCTTGTAAATATTGATAGGTTGCCTCAGGTACAATCGGCTTAATCGCCGCAAGATCTTTTTTAGCGAGCAATCGTCTAACTTGTGAGGCAGAAACTGCCGTTCCATTGATGATTGTTCGCGGAAATTCAACGAGTTCTATAGGTGGAAAATTCATAGCATCGGTTTTTAACCAAAAGCGCATGTCTTGGTTATATTGGTTGGTGACTTGGCAAAATGGTTCCGAGCCTACGAATCGATGGGTTATCCCCAAAGCAGGGGCGATATATTGACGAAATATCTTAATGTCTATTTCGGTATAACAGTTATTGGCAACCGTTTTGTCTTTAATAAAGTAGCAAGGAAATGTCGCTCGAGAAATAATATACTCGGAGCCTTTGTGAATAGTGAGATTTTCTATTCCTTTAGTCCCAGCTTCTATTAAATTTAATCTAACTTTATAAGGAAACCGCGATGTATCTTCTTTGACAACAAATAGGTGTAGCCAGTCACAGGCCTTCGCGGCTTGTTCTATTAAATAGCGATGGCCAAGGGTGAAGGGATTGGCATTCATGACGATTGCGCCAATTTTTTTCCCTTCCTTACGCTGTGCTTTTAAACTTTCGATATAACGTTTTAGATAACAGCAACTGTTTTCCATCAACACCATAATATTAGGTACGGTGGCAATAGTATGGAATCCACATTGTTGGAATAAGCTTTCATTTTGAAATTTGGTATAAATAAACAAATGAGTTGTATTATTTTCGTAAGCAAGATTAACCAGTTCTGTTGCTAATTTTAATGCAAGGCCTTCACCTCTAGCATCATCACTAATAGCAACACATTTAATAACATTTTTTGCTAAGCCTCCGCACGCAATTAATTTTTCATTGCGTGAGATTGTAATAAAAACGTCAATGCTTGAATCAAGCTCTAAATCGTTTTCCTTTAAAAACTGAGTTATTTCAGCAAGTTTCCTGTTCTCATGACGTTTTACTTGGTTAAACGTTATGTTTTCGAACATAATAGTATCCTGCATCTCATTTAGAGATGTTTTTAAAATGTTGCTAATGTTAAAGTTAATTAAATAAATATTTTTGGTTGTTTTTATAAAAATAAATATAAATTCTTATTTAATTATCCTTTCTGATATTTATATTAAAGGTACTGTATTTAATATATTTGACCTATTTCATGTTTCTTAAATGAGATTGTATTTGTTTAATGGTTTTAAAGTTTTTAATTATTGGATATGTTTTTTATTACTTGGTTTTAATGTGTTTAATTATTAATATGTGTATTATACTTTTGGCTTGAATCCGATTTATCGGTTATCCTACCATTTTTGAATTAACAAAATTTTTACTTTTCAGCCAGTAACGAGATATAACATGAAAAAAGAATATGCATTCTCTTCATTGAAAAAAGTAAATTCAGTTTCATTTTCAGTACGAGTTTTTTTTCTGTTATTGATTGTTTCTGTTTTTTTGACGTTCGGGTTGGGCAAATATTTCACGGATACGGCTGAAAATCGATTGATTGCAAACATTCAATCATTAGCGATGAGCCAAGCAAAGCTGATTGCTTCTATTGATGGTGTGGTGCAATCAGTAAAGAATAGAGATATTCCGAGACTGAAGGTTATTGCTGACAAACTAAACCAAGATTCCAACTATGATTATGTGGTTATCGGTGATGAAAAATCAATTCGGTTATATCACCCAAATAGCCAAAAAATTGGTTTTGAAATGCAGTGGAACAAACCAGGTGCCTTAGAGAAAGGAGAAAGCTATTTCATTAATGGTGAAGGTTCGATGGGAAATGCTGTTAGAGCCAAGACCCCTATTTTTGATGAACAAGGTAAAGTGATTGGCGTAGTTTCTATTGGTTATTTGTCCAACAAAATTGATACGTCACGCAGTGAATTGTTTGTACAAACAGGTGCTACCTTTTTAGGAATATTGATTATTTTGCTGTTTTTATCTTGGGGTTTTTCACGTTTAATTCAAAAACAAATGTTGGGAATGGAACCTGAAGAGATTACTCAACTGGTGTTAGTACAAAAAGGAATATTTGAAGCCGTTTTTGAAGGTGTAATTGCGGTAAATACACAAGGACAAATAATCAATATCAACTCAAATGCGAGAAAAATGTTATCTCTGAGTAAGCCATTGGGCCAGTTAACAGGAACATTTGTATCAGAACATATATCGCCAGCTGATTTTTTTATTACCGATCTTGAAACAACTAAGCATGATGTGATTGGCGAGTTTAATGGTTTAAATGTGATTGCAAATCGGGTTGCGATTCGTGATGGTGAGCATCTGGTGGGGGCGGTTATTAGCTTTCGTAGTCAAAACGATATTGAATCGTTAAACTCTCAGTTGACCCAAGTTCGTCAATATATTGAAAATTTACGCACTTTACGGCACGAACACCTTAATTGGATGTCAACATTAAGTGGGTTATTGCAAATGAAAGAATACGACCAAGCGTTGGCTTTGATTAAAGGGGAATCAGAATCTCAGCAGCAATTAATTGATACACTCCGTGGGCAGTTTTTTGATAAGCAGGTTGCAGGTTTATTATTTGGTAAGCACCATCGAGCTAAAGAGTTAGGGTTACAATTAAAATTTACTGCCGGTAGTCAGTTGCATGAATTACCTGATTCGTTAAATAGTACGGAATTTTGTGCCATATTGGGAAATTTACTTGATAATGCGTTTGAAGCGAGTTTGAAAAATAATCAGGGTAATAAACAAGTGGAATTATACCTTTCTGATGAAGGGAAGGAGATTGTCATTGAAGTCGCGGATCAGGGGTGTGGTTTCCCATCAGAAATGCAAGATAAATGGTTCGAGCGCGGTGTGACAACGAAAACCGATGTGACAGATGGCCATGGTATCGGGTTATATCTTGTTGCGTCTTATGTTAAACGCTGTAATGGTGCGGTTATTATTGAACAAAATCAACCGCATGGTACAGTATTTTCAATTTTTATTCCGAAAGTGAAGATATAAAATGATTAAGATAAAAATCCTCATTGTGGAAGATGAGTTACTACTTGCTGAAATGCACAGTGAGTATATAAAAGCCTATCCTGCATGTGAGAAAGTGTGGCTTGCAGGTAATCTCGCTGAAGCGAGAAAAATGATTGAATACATGAAACCAGACCTGATTTTATTAGACAACTATTTACCTGATGGTAAAGGGATTGATCTGGTCCATGAGTTAATACAAGAAAGAAATAATGCAGATATTGTATTCACTACGGCTGCAAGCGATATGGATACGGTTTCTGAAGCTATTCGTTTAGGCGTTTTTGACTACTTAGTAAAGCCAATTGCCTATGAGCGTTTAGGTCAAACATTGGATAGGTATATTCAACGTAAATCTGTTGTACAGGACAATAGTAAAACCAACCAAAGTAAAATTGATGATATGTTCAATACCTATGCGCGAGGTGAATCAAAGGAAGAACTTCCAACAGGCATTGATATCATTACACTTGAAAAAATACTCGCTTTGTTCACTGAACCTGATGTGCAAT
This sequence comes from Providencia sp. PROV174, assembly GCF_028480685.1. Lineage (NCBI taxonomy): Bacteria > Pseudomonadati > Pseudomonadota > Gammaproteobacteria > Enterobacterales > Morganellaceae > Providencia > Providencia sp. PROV174. The sequence goes on along the minus strand of NZ_JAMPOT010000009.1, from coordinate 294,853 downwards.
ATACGGCAGAAAGTATTGCTGAAACCATCAAACTCAGTCGTACCACTGCAAGGCGTTATTTGGAGTATTGTTTAGCGAAGGATAAAATTGAAGCCGAAATTGAGTATGGCAAAGTTGGCCGACCGCAGCGGATTTACCGCACCAAATTGTGAGTATCTGAATTAAGAGTATATGTTTATAGAAGTTCTGCATTGGCTATAAGCAATGCAGAGCTTCTATATCTTACTTATATTAGTAGTGCAACAGTAAGTTGGAAAAATAGAGTTTATTGTTGCTGGTTTTCTAAAATTAACACTTTCTTTTCAGCCCGCTCATGGCCTTTAGCGGCTGCGAGTTGATACCAGCGTAGAGCTTTTTTGTCATCGGCTTCAACACCCATACCATATTGGTAGCAAGCACCTGCTGCATATTGCGCATCGACACTATTTTGCTGAGCGGCTTTTATAAACCAGTGACACGCCTTTGCTTGGTCAGCCTTGATACCATCACCGCGCGCATAGATAAGTGCGACGTTAAATTGAGCCGAAACTTCACCTTGCTCAGCGGCTTGGGTTAGCCACTTTATGGCGGATTGGATATCTTTTTTGGTACCTTGCCCTGTTAAGTACAGCATACCTAAGCTATTTTGGGCGGGGGAAAAGCCCAGTTCTGCGGCACGGGTAAAATACTGAAAGGCGAGAGGGTAGTTCACCTTATCATACATGCCTACAGCAGCCTGATAACCCAATAAATAGAGTGCTTGAGGATGGTTTTTTTCAGCAAGGGCAAGATATATTTTTTGGGCCTTTTGTGGGTCTTTTGTAACGGCTTTTCCCTCTTCATACCAATAGGCGAGGGTGAGCATAGCAGGTTGGAAATGTTGTTCTGCCGCTTTTTTTAGCCACTGCTCTGCTTTTTCTGGGTTTTTCTCTAATAAATTATCAAGGCCGTATAAGGTATATTCGGCCATATTCATTTGGCCAATAGGATCACCATTTTCGGCTGCTATGTTCATCCAGTGCAACATTTGTTTCTCATCTAATTTAACCCCAGTGCCTTGTTGGTACATTAAACCAAGGTTAATTTGTGCTTTTGTAAAACCCTGATTAGCTGAGAGAAGATACCAATGTAAGGCTTGGTCAAATTGATGATGGGACTGATAAAACATACCTAAGTTAAACTGAGCTTCGGCTTGACCCTGTTCCGCAAGTGCAATTAGCGTTTTTTCATTAATGAGTGGTGTCGTTTCTTCTGCAAAAGCAGGAGAGAAAAATACGTTAATAAAGATAAAAAACAGTAAAAATATTTTTTTCACATGACATCCTTTGTACTAAGCGCTCAATGACTAAGTTATCTTGTTAGGTAGGTTCCTGCAATGACTGACAGGTATTGTATATTAATACTACTAAATCAAATGGTTAATTGTTGCTATTAGCGCATTGAGTAAAAAATACATAAATAATTTAAAAAAAGATGAACTTTTTTCCTCTTTAACTAGTCTTAGTAGTATCTATATACTGTTTGCTTGCGTAAACATTCATATATTTACCCTCATCATTCATTTCTTTACACGAAGTAATGTAATAATGCACCTACGTAGTGATAGTTTGAATTTAGCAAAAAGATCCTTGAGTAGAATGCATTATGCCCAGTTTATAACTGGGCTTTTTTTTATCCAAAATTCCAGTTTGAATGTCTCTTCAGCTGCAATTCCCTAAATCCTTTCTTATCATAAAAGAAAAAAGTGTTCATTTGTTATGGATATTTTTAGTTTCCCCATAACGTTTACAGCAATAAATCATAGGGTTATAAATAGGGTGTTATAGTTTAACTATAGAATAATATTCTTAACATTTAATAAACAAGTGACTAATTAGTAATCGATAATAATTTGGCAATTTTGTAAAAAATTGAAGTAAATCACGATTAAATTCAATTCATGTAGTAATTAATACTAGCTAATTCTTTAATTTTGGTGCATAAATAACGTATATGGCTTAATTGGTTATTGGGTTCTGGGCGGGTTATCTGCCAATTAATGTTGAATAAATAATCAAATGTGCTTTAACTCATTGAATTTATGTTTGAGATCCATAAACAAGTCTACACACAGTTTTGTTTGTTTTGAGGTCAGGGAATGATACTCCTCCTACCAAAAGTGAATCTTTTCAACTTTGAATTCTTGAGATCATAACAATGCGAGAGCGCATAGAGCGTTCCGTGGTTTTTTTGCATATGTACAGGTTGTACTAGAGGTAACTTGTGTCCACAACAAATAACAAAGAGGAAGTAAGTCTTAACGCGTTTAAGCAACCTCGCTCATTCTATCTTATTTTTTCTATCGAACTCTGGGAACGTTTTGGTTACTACGGTCTTCAAGGGATCCTTCCAATATACCTAAGTCAAGTGCTGGGTATGTCAGAAACAGAATCAATTACACTTTTCTCGGCGTTTGCAGCATTAGTTTATGGTTTTGTTGCGGTAGGTGGTTGGTTAGGGGATAAAGTTCTCGGAACAAAACGTGTTATTGTTCTTGGAACGATAACACTGATTGCGGGGTACGCATTTGTTGCTTTCTCAGGGCATGATGTGTCGATGGTGTATGTTGGCTTAGCAACTATTGCAGTTGGTAATGGTTTGTTTAAAGCAAACCCATCATCACTCTTATCAACCTGCTATGAAAAAGACGATCCTCGTTTGGACGGTGCATTCACCATGTACTATATGTCCGTGAATATCGGTTCATTCTTCTCAATGATTGCAACACCATGGTTAGCAAAACATTATGGCTGGGATGTTGCGTTCTCTCTTAGTGTTGTAGGCCTGATTATCACATTGATTAACTTCTATATGTGTAAAAAATGGGTTTCTCAACATGGCTCAAAGCCTGACTTCGCTCCTGTCGTTATCTCTAGATTGGTCGCAACTGTTGCTGGTGTTGTGGCACTCATTGCGATTTCAACATGGTTATTGCATAACCTCGGTATTGCTCGTACAGCACTAGCGATTATTTCTTTGGGTATTTTAGTTATCTTTATCAAAGAAACATTAGCACTGAAAGGTACGGCGCGTCGCCGCATGATTGTTGCATTGATTCTAATGCTTGAAGCGATCGTATTCTTTGTTCTTTATAGCCAAATGCCTACATCGCTAAACTTCTTTGCATTACATAACGTAGAGCATGAAGTTTTTGGTTTTTCTATTGAACCTGCACAATACCAAGCTCTGAACCCATTATGGATCATGATTGGAAGCCCAATTTTAGCTGCAATTTATAATAAAATGGGCGACAACTTACCGATGCCACATAAATTTGCCATTGGTATGTTGCTATGTTCCGCGGCATTCTTAGTTTTGCCATTAGGTGCGAAATTTGCAAATGAAGCAGGGATTGTTTCTGTTCAATGGCTAGTTATCTGCTATGGCTTCCAAAGTATTGGTGAGCTGATGATCTCAGGTCTTGGCCTTGCGATGGTAGCTCAGTTAGTTCCACAGCGTTTAATGGGCTTTATTATGGGCGCGTGGTTCCTGACTAACTCAGCAGCTGCATTTATCGCAGGGTATGTTGCCTCAATGGCAGCGGCACCAGAAGGTGAACTTACTAGTAAAGTTGAATCTTTAGCCGTGTATAGCGACGTATTCCTGAAGATTGGTTTAGTGACGGGTGTGATGGCAATTTTGATGGTTTTAACTGCTCCGATGTTAAATCGTATGACTCTTGAGCGTTAATTTTCATCTTAAATAGTTGTAATCAAAAGGGCTGAAAAGCCCTTTTGATATATACGACATACTGTATTATTGCATTAATTAAAATAGCGATTATTAATCAGTTTTAGCGAACGGTCACGGCCATTAACCAAAATGGTATTTGAAATACGGCTGTAAGCATCTATTGATACACCATCCATCAAGATTGTTGGTGTGATAGCTGTGGCGGCAAATATGACATCAGAAGTACTCACCATCTGGTCTAGAGATAACACTTCACCAATTTCTAACCCCATTTGCTGACAGCGCAAAATTTCTTGTGCCGCGAGCTGTTTGTTTTCTTCGCTATCCCCTTTGGCTTTATCTCGAGAAATTAGCCTTGCTTGCATATCACCGCCTAAAGCGCGAGCGATGGCTGCACTGATAATGCCTTCAGGAGCACCACCAGTCCCATACATCATATCAATGGGATGCTCTGGAAGGATGGTAAGTAATGAGGCGAGCACATCGCCATCAGGGATGGTAATCACATTCGCACCAAAATTACGGATAGTGTTAATAATGTGTTGATGGCGAGGTTTATCAAGCACTGCGATTGAAAGGTTTGAAATCGGTTTATTCAGTGCGGAGGAGAGAAATTCTAAATTTTTTTCTAGGGGATTTGCCAGGTGAACAGCACCTTTCGCTGCGGCACCAACAACAAGTTTTTCCATGTACATATCAGGTGCTTGAAGCAGTGTTCCCGTCGGTGCAGCAGCAAGTACGGCAATGGCATTTTTTTCATTGCAAGCTACCATACGAGTTCCATCGATAGGATCTACTGCAATATCTAACCCTACAGAACTTGATTGTTTGCCAACTTGTTCGCCAATATATAGCATCGGAGCATCGTCGATTTCACCTTCACCAATAACAATTTTGCCATGAAAATCAATTTCATTTAGGCGATTTCTCATTGCTTCAACAGCGGCTTTATCTGCGGCATTTTTATCTTGTTTACCTACCCAATCGAAGGCAGCTACAGCAGCGACTTCGGTAACGGAAGCGATAGCGGAAGCTAACTCATCACTAATTTTCATTTTTTGTTCGTATCCCAGGTGTATAAAAGAAAAGTACTTATCTCTATGATACGTTTTTTGTGATCTGTCTGGCAAATTATAGCTGATAAAAGCAACAGAGAATTTAGTGCCGCAATGAAATGGCAGCCTATGTTTAGGCTACCATTAATTTAAAAGCTAAAGCATTTCGACGATAGTGATACCGCCAATAATTGAAATTAAGGCAGCAAGTGTACTTAATAACACGGTTCCAGCAGAGGTTTCCGTATAGGCCTGATTGCTAATTGCTAATGCAGGAACGGCGGTCGCAGTGGGTAATACACCAATGATAAACGCGGCTTTAAGTAAATCATCTTGTAATCCTAAAGCGAGCCCAGTCCCTAAAATAAGAGCAGCTTGAACAAAGTTTTTTATAAAGACATTAAATATAATTTCCTTACTTATTGTCAGTTTGATCCCTGAAAGAAGTAATCCAAGGAAGAATAAAGCGACTCCGCCGGCTGTTTTACCTAATTCATTAACTGAGTTTTGTAATATTTCAGGTAATTTAACACCAAAAATAGCCAATAATGCCCCTAGAATAGGAAGAAAAACTAAGGGTTGGGCAATGGCTTTCCCAATAGACTTAAAAACGCTATGTCCTTGTTGCGAGCCACTGATCATTAAGAGAGTAAATGGGATAATAATGACCGTATAAATAAGGTTGCCTAATACCATAGCGATTAAGCCTGATGACCCGACAGTTGCGAGCAATACAGGTGGCCCACAGTAGGCCATATCAGGAAAAGACACCGACAATGCTTGCATTGCAGCATCTTTTTTGTTGTGGAGAAAAATAAACTTACCAAAAATAAAACCAATCACGTATGTTGCAATTAGTCCTACGGCTAATGCTAATAAGTAGTCAATATTGAGCAATACCGAGGGGGGAGCCTGTGCAGCAGCTAGAAATAATGCAAATGGTAATGCTATTTTAACTACAAAGTCAGCAAAGGCTTGGGAATACTCTCTTTTGATAAACCCATATTTACCCGATAGCCAACCGACGGCTAATCCAAGAACAATGGGTCCTAAAGCAGCAAGTATAATGTGAGTTAGCATTAAAAATTCTCCCGATATTATGCGATAGGCCTTGTTGTATAAAAAGTCTGTGAAATGACAGCTAACATTTTTCTTTGTATTAACTTTATTTAAATTAAAACATTTATGCTTTTATCAATGTGTTATAAAAAAATAATTAATATAGTTTTAAATGACTTTAGTCATTTAAAGATAGTAAATATTAGAGTAATACGTTGAAGATAAAGATATTATATAGATATCATAATAAAAATAATTGTACTAATAAAATTTGCATTGCTATTTTTTTGAATATCTAAAAAGGAATACTAAAAATAGATGCTTAATAAATTGCCTATTCATTATGAATAAAATTATCATTAAATGATGATTAAGGGTTTTCTTAGTTACTAAAATAACTAATGAGAGTATGAATAAGTCATAAAAGAAGAGCGCCATATCGCTTCTTTTTTGTTTAAGGTATACCTAAAAGCAGAATGTAACGAATTATTTTGTAACAGTTTATTACATTTGGTTGGCAAGGGGATCAATGCTATCTACACTAGCAGTAATCGTGGTCATTATTTTCCAGATTCTAAATTGTGAATTTTATTATGAGGAAACCTATTTGTGGATACTTGGATACTAGTAGGACTCGTATTAGTTTTTCTGCTAGTGCTAGCTCCGATTCTTGCTATCATTGCCATCAATCGAACAGGTCGGTTGCAGTACCAAATTTCGCTGTTAAATCAGAAGGTTTCCTCGTTAGAAACTTTACTTTCAAAAGCAAAATACACGCAAAGTGTATCCATTGATGGTGTGACATCTCCTCAACCAGTCTTAGATGAAATACAGGAAGCTTATGTAGAGCAAGGGGAAAATGAATTTTCCTCTAGTGCGGACGTTAAATTAGACAACGAACTGGGAGCACCTCAAGAGCTTGCCTCAATCAGCCATGTTGCTTACCAGCAAGCTGAAAAAGAGCATGGTTTATCTGATAATTTGAATTCGGTTCCTATGAGGGAACAACCAACTCATGAAAATATCAACCTAAATAGGCTTGATAACACGGTAGCACAGCAAGTAGACCCAAATCGATTTAATCATAGTAAACCTAATACAAATCAAAATAATCAGCATACGACCAGTCATGATAAATCAATATTCAGCCATTTCTTTAGTTGGTTATTTAAAGGAAACCCAGTTGCGAAAATAGGTATCCTGCTGTTATTCCTAGGGGTGGCATATTTACTGAATTACAGCGTGCAAAATGAAATTATTTCACCACAAATGCGGTTAATTTTCAGTGCGGTAGGGTGCTTAGCCTTACTAGGGGTTGGTTGGTGGTTACGAAACAAAAAGGCATTATTTGGGTTGATTTTACAAGGAGGGGCGATAGGCTGCTTGTATATCACTATTTTTGCTGCCTTTAAATTATATACGATGGTGCCATATGGAATGGCATTTGCGTTTATGTTACTTATTTGTGCCGCAAGTATTGCTTTGGCATTATTGCAGCGAACTATTAGTTTAGCCGTTTTAGCATCAATAGGTGGGTATTTAGCACCTGTATTGCTTTCTACTGGCGGTGGAAGCCATGTTGTCTTGTTTTCTTATTACCTGATGCTGTCTATTGGTATTTTGGTTATTAGTGTGTGGCAAGCTTGGCGTCCTTTAAATTTAGTTGGTATGGTGATGACTTATGGTGTTGCCATTTTATGGGGATTAGAAAATTACCAGCCAGGCTATTATTTATCCTGCCAACTCTTTATCATCGCTAATTTAGTTGTATTTAATGCCTTAACTCAACTGTTTTCACTGCGTTTTGAACATAGCAAGCAACTGATTGTTGATAATACACTGCTGTTTGTTCCACCTTTTATTAGTATTGCCCTTCAATTCTTTATTTCACAAGGGGAAGGTTTACTGCCAGCCTTTATTTCACTGGTGGTAGGTTTGTTATATCTGATAACTGGATTACAAGTACATAAGCGCTATAAATCTGCTGGCAAAAATATGGCATTAGCGAATATTATTATTGGCGCTGGTTTTATTACTTTAGCTATTCCACTAGCGTTAACATTTGAGTGGACCTCCATTATTTGGTCATTAGAAGGGTTGCTAATTCTTTGGTTTGGCTTACAGCAAAACCAGAAAAAAATGGCGGCTATTGGTTCTTTATTGATTGTTATTAGCGCAATAACCTTATTAAGTGATTATCCTTATTTATATTGGAGTCGCAGTAGTACTTATATGGTGCCAGTGCTATTAATCGCATGTTTTATGGCTGGTGGGCTTTTCCATACTCGTCGTCATGAAGACAGCAACTTTACTTTATTTAGCTACGGTTTCTTAATTATTGGCTTGGTGACTTGGTTTTGCTGGCTCCCCTTATTTACCGATATCTTATCATGGAGTCGTGAATCTGAAGGCTTTATTATTTTAGTATTGGTCGTTATTTCTGTTTGGTTTTGGCGTTTATATGCTATCCATATAAATTGGGTGCCATTACTACTTTGCCAATCCATCCTATGGATTGCGGGTTATTATTATCTTGGTTTAGATTTCTTAAATGACCAAAACCCGATGGGGCGTGGCGAGGGTTCTCTTATATGGCCAGTTGTATTGGGTAGCTCTGTTTTATTTGTTATTCATGCGTATAAACTTCGTGATCGCTGGATGCAAAGAGTACTTCATAGCGCTAATTTATGGCTAATTCTTGCATTTATTGCTACTCAAGTGAATTGGTTCGTCTCCATTTTACCGTGGGGAATGCATGAAGTGGGGTATTTTATTTATGTCATGGCGATAACACTAACCGTGATTGTTCTTTATTGGCTGCAACAAAATAGAACGCCACCAATGAAACGTAATGGGTTAATTTATTGGTATGCAATGCTCCCTGTGACAGTGGGGTTAATTGTATTATCTTGCTATGCGAATTTAGAAGATGGCAAATTGACCTTTTGGAGTTATGTGCCGTTAATCAACCCATTAGATGAAGCTGGGTTATTTAGTATTGCGACTCTAATTTTAATACGTAAAGGCTTCACTCAAAAAATACGTAACGTGACAGCGGCTAATTTTTGGGTTCTACGTAGTTTATTAGTGGCTATAATTGCACTTTCTGCTTATTGGTTTAACGGTATTTTAATTCGTGCAATAGCAGATTTCGCTGAGCTAAATTGGAACTATTATACTCTTTATGATTCACGCTTAGTGCAAACTGTGCTTTCTATCAGTTGGGCATTGGCTGCACTAGCCTGTATCACTATTGCCGCTATTAAGAAAAATCGTATTTGGTGGTTTATGGGAGCCGGTATTTTTGCTTGTGTTATTGCCAAGTTATTCTTAATTGATATTTATGGACAGGGTGGTATTTCTCGCGCAATTTCCTTTATTGGCGTTGCATTATTAATTTTAATTGTTGGGTATTTTTCACCATTACCACCAAAAGAAACAAAAGGGAAAGTCGAACAGGAGATACAATCATGAGTTTAATAAAAAATACCGGGCTAGGAAGGTTTTTTGCAGTCTTCTCTTTGTCATTATTGTTTTCAAGTTACTTAAATGCTCAGACAGTAGAAGAGGCTACACCTTATAGTTTTTATCAAGGCTCAGAAATAAATGTACTCGATACATCGACCCCTTTTTATTGGTTAGAGCTCCCTGTAAATGCATACATTAATTCAGCGTATCCCAAGACCTTGCAAGATGTTCGCGTCTTTAACGGTACGGGTAATGAAATTCCTTCAGTCTTATTTTCTGATACGGAAAAGTCCATTTCTAATGAGAAAGTGATTTTTACGCCACAACGTTTAGTGACGCAGGTTGATAGTGTTAATTCTCATGATGATGTGCGCAGAGAAAGGCAACATCTATTAGTTGAATCTATTCCAGGCAAGGTAAATAGAATTGAGTTGCCTAGTATGCAGGTAAAAGACAATGTTGCTTATCAGGCTTATTTATTAACGAGAAATCAAAGTCAAACTAAAGATACGCCAATTAAAAACCTGACATTAGACTGGGCCAAAAGTGAGAATGAATGGCAGGCAAAGGTATTTGTTTTTTCCAGTGATGACAAAGAAAACTGGCTAAATATCGCAACAAACCAGCCAATTATGAATTTGAAGTTAAATTCTGAAACTATTGCAAGTAATAATATTGAATTATTAAATGGTAATTCAGAGGCATTGAATGCACCTTATCTTATGGCTGTGATTGTAAGTGGCCCTGATATTGTTATCCCTGACTTATTAAAAGTAAATGCTACTTCTAGTATACTTAATTCAACTTATCGTCAGGAATTATTCCATTTTGAAATGACCAATGATGGAGTTTCAAAAGACCATGTTATATATCAATTGCCAAGAGCTCAGCCATTAAGTGAGTTACAAATACAATTGCAGCAATCAAATCGCGTGATCCCACTAAAAATTGAGTATTCATCTGATAGAGGTGAAAGTTGGAAATTACTCACTAATATTGTTGCATATAATCAAATAATAGAGGGTGAATTAGTTAGTAATCCGAGCACTACACTTTATGGCGAAATGGTAGGTAAAGTAAGAATTTCTGCACTCAAAGGCAGTTGGGAGGACCAACCACCAAGGCTAACGGGGAAACGAGATGCTTATAACCTTATTTTTAATTTACAAGGTCCCGCTCCGTATTTGCTTGTTTGGGGAAATAAACAAGCAAGCTTCGATAAATTGACCACAAGCCAGCTGATAGGGAAACCAGATAGCATTGATGAACTAATGATGAATTACCCTCAGCTCTTTCTTGATAATACAGTCATTGAATTGGGGGGTGTAGATAGGTTAACTGCAACAGAAGAAGTTGATGATAATTTTAGCTGGCTGATAATTACCTTATGGGTATTATTATTTATTGGAATATTAGTATTAGGGTATTTTTGCTGGTATTTATTAAGAGAAGTTAATTCTTCAGATAAAACGAACAATGAAGAGCTATAACTAGATTTTTATTAACCAAATAGGGGATCGCACCCTATTTGGTCTTAATTTACGTCGTTGACGGTTTTGACATCTCTTTACTTAATCATGATAACTCTTACTTGTAGCCTGTTTTTTCTGACAGAGATTTGCGCTAAAACAGTTCTAGTGGAATAGGAGATAATGATGAAAAAAATATTACTGGCTCGTATATTTATTATGGTTGTTATTTTGACTGGTTTTTCAATAGCTGCCCAAGCTACGAGTAATACGGTATTAACAGAGATTGCTGTACATAACAAAGTGACGTATGAATATGTGCTACAAAATACAGACGGAAATGACGCAGATATTGAGTTTGAACGGGAAACGAAAGAACTTGATAGTTCACAACTGCGCAGTATTGTTAACGATAAACGTTTTAGTGGGCGACAATTCAGAATAGATAAAAGGTAAATCATCACTTAAATTTTACTGCGGACACGCTCATATTAAGATTACAAATCTACGATCTAAATAAAGGGGATTCTATGCATCAAGGCCAATGTTTGTGCGGTTCTGTAAAAATCACAACGCCAAAAGATATTAGTCATGTCAGTGTATGCCATTGCGGAATGTGCCAAAAGTGGAATGGTGGTCCAGGTTTTAGTGTTGATTGTGGTAACGATTTAATCATTGAGGGGCAAGAAGCTGTGACAATTTTCGCGTCATCTCAATGGGGAGAACGTGCATTTTGTAAAAATTGTGGTTCACACCTTTTTTATCATTTACTTTCGCCTTCAACATATTATGCATCAGCAGCTTTATTTAAAGAGAGCCAAGATGCGCAAATGAGTATGCAAATTTACATCGATAGCAAGCCTAAGTATTATAACTTTGTAGAAAGGACACCTATGTTGACAGAGAAAGATATTATGGAAATGATGTCCCCATCATCTGACTAAAGTTTCTAGTTATAGTATTAATAGCAAGAAATAGGCAATTCGGTAGTAGCTATTCAGACTGTATTTTTTGATTTTATTGGTTAAATTAAGTTCTTATTTGTCATGCGAACGACTTAAATTTGTTTTACAATTAAGGTAATAACTAGACTTAGAAGTTGTTCTGAGGGATAACAAATGAACGGTATGAAAGGAATGCGTCATGCGAGTAATATCGCGTGGGTACTGCAATGGATATTAAATATAGGCTTGATAGCACTCGCTGCTGTACTTGTATTCTTCTTAGCTAAAGAAACAGTGACAATGGCGTCATTAATGTTTGGTAGCTCAAAAGGAGCAACGGCCTATGAGTTACTAGAAGGTATTGTCATTTATTTTTTGTATTTTGAATTTATTGCTTTGATAATAAAGTATTTTATGTCGGGCTATCACTTCCCACTAAGGTATTTTATCTATATAGGTATTACGGCAATTATTCGCTTAATTATTGTTGACCATAGTGACCCAATGACAACGCTGTTACATGCAGGGGCGATTTTGGTACTTGTTGTAGCACTTTATATTGCAAATACTGAAAAATTAAAGCGTGAATAACATACATTAGTCTAATTTACGTGCATACAAAAAAAGTGTAATTATTATTCCTTTTTTTGTATGCGTAACCACGAAGCCAAACACTTAAGTAATATATTCTACATCTAAATCTATAAGTTAATAAAATTTAAGATATAGTATATTTGAAATATAAAATTAATATAAATAATTCTAATGTTTTAATTTGCAACTGGTTTATCCTGTTAGAACTAATCACAAAAGTATTTTACTTTTATATATAGGTTATTTACTGTTATAAAGTTTCTATTCTAATAACATAAGTAGCTTGTAAATATGACAACTAAAACACTTCCCAAGAAAAAAGGGTTCTTAAACCGTGTTGAGCGCATTGGTAATGTTATGCCTGATGTGACTATGCTGTTTGTTTATGCCCTGATTATATGTTGGTTTTTATCTTATCTGCTTTCTTTCGTAGATTTTAGTTATTACCATCCTCTTTCAAAAGAAAAAATCGCTATAGTTAATATGTTCCAGTATGAGGAAATAATATTATTTATTACTGCGGCAGTTAAAAATTTCATTAATTTTCCTCCTCTCGGTATAACGATAGTGGCAACGTTAGGTATTGGTATCGCTGAAAGCAGCGGTTTTATTAATACTGCATTGAAAAAAATGTTGTCGTTTATTTCACCTCGAATGTTAACGCCTACTGTGGTGTTTGTCGGGATCGTTTCTCATATTGCTTCAGACTCTGCCTATGTTATTTTAATGCCAGTTGCAGCAATGATGTTTTATGCGAGTGGCCGTCATCCATTAGCTGGGATTGCTGCAGCATTTGCAGGTTTAGCGGGTGGATTTACTGCAAGCTATACACCGTCAATTATTGACCCAATAATGCAGAGCTTTACACAAGATGCTGCGCAAATGCTAGCACCAGGTTATAGCGTAAATGTTTTATGTAACTATTTCTTTAGTTTGGGTGGTACATTTGGGGTTATTTTCACGTGCTGGTTTATCACTGAAAAGATTGTTGAACCATGGTTAAATAAAAATTGTCCGATCAGTACAAACGAAGTGGATACTGATTCTGAAAAAGATTTAGGTAAAATTACGAATGTTGAGAATCGTGCTTTTCGTATTTCAGGTTTAGTGCTAATTGCTTTAGGTATCGGATTATTTGCATTGTTATGGCCAGAGAACTCCCCATTACGTGGGCCTGATGGCAGCTTAACTAGCCCAAAAGCACCTATTATGCAAATCGTTGTGCCTTTACTGTTTATTTTCTTTGCTTTGCCAGGCATTGTTTATGGTTATATGACGAAATCTTTTACGTCAACAAAAGATGTTGTTAAGGCAATGGAAAATATTACTAAGTCACTTATCCCATTTATTGTTTTTGCTTTTTTTGCAGCCCAATTTTTATATTCATTTCAACATTCTAATTTAGGCACATTATTAGCACTTTCAGGAGCTGAGTTATTACGTACACTTGATATGCCATCTGGAATGACTGTCTTTGGCGTCATTCTATTAACCGCTATTTTAAATATCATGATTACTTCAGCAACATCAAAATGGGCAATTATGGCGCCAGTATTGGTACCGATGCTAATGGCAGTGGGAATTTCACCTGAGTTAACACAAGCTGCATTTCGTGTTAGTGACTCAGCAATGAACGTGAGCACACCGATGTTTCCGTTTTATCCGTTAATCCTGATGTATTGTCAAAAATACTATAAAAATGCAGGAATAGGAACATTGTGCTCAATGATGATCCCATTTACTGTTGGGTTATTAATTATTTTGACTTCAACATTATATTTGTTCTGGGCTTTTGATATCCCAATTGGTTTCGACAGTGGTTACACATGGCATCCTGCACAGTAAGTAGGGCCAATACCCTATCTATTAAGTAAATAGATAGGGTAAATATAGTCAATGCAAGGAATATGAAATGAACGAATTAGGTAAACAATTAGAGCAGCGTTTTTACCGCTATCTCGCTATTGAAAGCCAAAGTGACGCAGCAAGCACAGTTGTTCCAAGCACAGAAGGGCAACGTGAGCTGGCAAAATTATTAGCGCAAGAACTTGAAAGCTATGGTCTGAAAGATATTTATATTGATGACCATGCCATCTTATATGCAATGCGCCCAGGAAATAAGCCTTCAGCACCAAAAATAGGTTTTGTGACTCATTTAGATACTGTCGATGTTGGGTTATCTCCCATCATTAAGCCTCAAACTTTGAGGTACGAAGGGCAGGATTTATGTTTAAATGAAAAAGAAAACATTTGGTTTAAGACTGCCGAGCACCCTGAAGCCGCGCCTTATATGGGTGAAGATATTATTTTTAGCGATGGAACCAGTGTACTGGGCGCTGATAATAAAGCCGCTGTAACGGTTGTTATGGAATTAATGCATAAGCTGCAATATGCCGATTTCGATTGTGGGGATATCTACGTTGCGTTTGTACCTGATGAAGAAATTGGTCTACGCGGTTCTAAAATTATGGATTTAACCCGCTTTAATGTTGACTTTGCTTATACTATTGACTGCTGTGCACTTGGTGAGGTTGTGTATGAAACGTTTAATGCAGCTTCTATCGAAGTTTCAATTAAAGGTATTACTGCACATCCCATGTCAGCTAAGAATGTATTATTGAATCCTATTCGGGTTGCGCATGATTTTATTGGCTGTTTTGACCGTTTTGATACCCCTGAGCACACAGAGCATCGCGAAGGCTATTTTTATGTCACAGATTTAATCGCAAACCCTGATAATGCTAAAATTAAAATGGCGATCCGTGATTTTGACCGCCATAGTTTCGCAGCTCGAAAACATTTTATAGAACAAGCGGTTGAGTTAATAAAAGCGCGTCATCCACGAGCAAAAATTGAATGCAATATTGTAGATGTGTATAGTAATATTAGTGACTCGTTAGGTGATGATCGTACCGCAATTGATTTAATTTTCGATGCATTGAAAATTCAAGAGGTTGAACCTAAAGTGATCCCGATGCGTGGTGGTACGGATGGTTCTGCTTTATCAGCTAGAGGTGTCTTAACTCCAAATTATTTTACTGGGGCACTTAATTTCCATTCATGCTTTGAGTTTCTACCAATCAGCTCTTTTGAGAAAAGCTACTTAGTATCAGAAACTATTTGTCGTTTAGTTGGAAAAAAATAATACTTCAGTTAATTCTTAATATTAAGACCACTCGATAAGGTGGTCTTTAATTATTAATCCACATGAGTTATTCACCTAAATTATAATTTAATATTATTTTTAATAAAACAAAGATAAATAAAAAAGTGTATGTGACTTTTTTATTTATTCATTTATTATTTTTACAATTAATTTTAAAATCCAACAGGGGAATTAATTGATTAATATTATAATAATTGACGATAATAATATTGCAATTCGTGGTTTTGAGGCGGTTTTTTCACGTCATATACGCTATAAGGTTGTTGCTTCTTTTCCAACTGTGGAACATGCGATTACATGGAATAGATGCCAAAAAGCAAATATGATTTTAATCAGTAGTGATCGCTTCCGTTATGATTCACTAAAAACAATTCAGACACTGCGCCGAACTCAGCCGGACGTTGGGATCATTATTTACAATGTCAGAAATAATCCGTCATTTTTTTTAAAGGCGCTAGATATCGGTATTTTTGGTTTATTAAGTATCAATGTGACAGAAGAAGACCTCATTGAAGCTATCCAGATTGTGAGTGTTAAACGGCGAATTATCTCTCCGGATATTGCGCAAGACCTTGCTCTCCAGCGGTTAATTTATAGCAATCAACAAGATATATATGATTTATTATCAGGACGTGAGTTGGAAATCATGTTAATGATTACTCAGGGAATGCCGATTAAACGGGTGGCAGAGTCGCTTTCCTTGAGCCCTAAAACAGTAAATACCTATCGATATCGAATGTTTAGTAAACTTAATATCTGTAGTGATGTAGAATTAACTCATATAGCCATCAGTTATGGTTTAATTACAGCAAAACAGGGTTTATCCGAGTGTCAGAACAGTTCGAGCCGAAAGCTTTCTTAAAAACAGTCACTAATCAACCTGGTGTGTACCGTATGTATGACGCTGGGGAAACGGTCATATATGTAGGGAAAGCAAAGGATCTTAAAAAACGCTTATCCAGTTACTTTCGTGAAAATGTGGGTAGCCGTAAAACAGAGCAGTTGGTTAAGCAAATCGCCTCTATTGATGTGACGGTGACTCATACCGAAACAGAAGCACTATTACTTGAACACAACTATATTAAGTTGTATCAACCACGTTATAACGTATTGTTGCGTGATGATAAATCTTATCCTTATCTATTTTTGAGCAGTGAAACACACCCTCGAATTTCGATGCATCGAGGGGCGAAACATGCGAAAGGTGAGTACTTTGGCCCTTTCCCAAGTTCTTATGCGGTGAGAGAAACATTGGCGTTAATGCAGAAGTTGTTTCCGATACGTCAATGTGAAGATAGCATGTATCGAAATCGCTCAAGGCCTTGTCTGCAATATCAAATTGGCCGTTGCTTAGGTCCTTGTGTTAAAGGCTTAGTTTCCGATGAAGACTATAATCAACAAGTAGAATATGTTCGTTTATTTTTAACCGGAAAAGATAAACAAGTTTTGGCGGGTCTCGTTGAGCGAATGGAAAAGGCAAGTTTAGAACTACGCTTTGAAGATGCCGCACGTTTTAGAGATCAAATTCAAGCGGTAAGGGCTGTTACGGAAGAGCAGTATGTATCTGGGGACAGTGATGACCTAGACGTTATTGGTGTTTCTTTTGAGTCTGGCCTTGCTTGCGTGCATGTACTTTTTATTCGTCAAGGGAAAGTCCTTGGAAGCCGTAGCTATTTTCCTAAAATTCCCGCAGATACTCAGCTTGAGGAAGTGGTTCAAACCTTCTTAGGTCAGTTTTATTTACAAGGCAGCGAAAATAGAACGCTACCGGGTGAAATATTATTAGATTTTGCATTAACAGAAAAAGAATTATTAGCGGAGTCTCTTTCTGAGATAGCCGGTCGTAAAATTAATATTCAAAGCCAGCCGCGTGGTGTGAGGGCTCGTTACTTAAAATTAGCGAGAACAAATGCATCAATTGCGCTTTCTACAAAATTAGCGCAACACTCGACTGTGCAACAACGTATGGTAGCACTAGCAAAAGTCGTTAATTTAGAAAATATTAACCGCATGGAGTGCTTTGATATTTCACATACGATGGGGGAGCAAACTGTCGCTTCTTGTGTTGTATTTGATAAATCAGGGCCAGTTAAATCAGAGTATCGGCGCTATAATATTACAGGGATCACTCCAGGAGATGATTATGCGGCGATGCATCAAGTTTTAACACGTCGTTATGGTAAACATATTGATGAAAGCAAAGTGCCTGACATCATCTTTATTGATGGCGGTAAAGGCCAACTAGGGCAGGCAAGGGATGTATTTAATTCACTTGAGGTCGATTGGGATAAAAAGCACCCATTGCTAATTGGTGTGGCTAAGGGAAGCGACCGTAAAGCGGGGCTTGAAACGTTATTTTTAAAACCTGAAGGTGAAGGTTTTTCATTACCACCAGATTCTCCGGCGTTGCATGTGATCCAGCATATCCGAGATGAGTCGCATAATCATGCGATTACAGGGCATCGACAACGACGAGCAAAGGTCAAAAGTACCAGCGCATTAGAATCTATTGAAGGGGTTGGGCCAAAACGTCGGCAGATGCTGCTAAAATATATGGGTGGGTTACAGCCTTTACGTAATGCAAGCATAGAAGAAATCGCAAAAGTGCCCTCGATCTCATACGCCCTTGCAGAAAAGATTTATAATGCATTGAAACAGTGAGTGTCTTAGGGCAACATATTCATAATATCCAACTTGGTCAAAAAGTTAGTGAGCGTGATGAAATTAAACATACCAACGTGGTTGACATTATTTCGCGTCATCCTAATACCGTTTTTTGTATTAGCCTTTTATCTCCCTGTTACTTGGGGGCCGTTTGCATGTGCGCTTATTTTTGTTATCGCAGCGGTAACTGATTGGTTTGATGGTTTTTTAGCAAGGTTGTGGAAGCAAACCACAAAATTTGGTGCTTTTTTAGATCCGGTTGCTGATAAAGTCATGGTTGCAACGGCGTTAGTGTTAGTCACAGAAAGTTATGATGTTTGGTATGTGACTTTGCCGGCGGCAACTATGATTGCACGTGAAATCATTATTTCATCTTTACGTGAATGGATGGCAGAGATAGGTAAACGTAGTAGTGTGGCTGTTTCTTGGATTGGGAAATTTAAAACAACAGCTCAGATGATGTCATTAGTCGGTTTATTGTGGCGTCCAACGCCATTAATTGAAAACCTTTCAATTGCACTTATGTATGTGGCGGCTATCTTAACGTTTTGGTCAATGTTCCAATATTTAAAGGCTGCATGGGGCGATTTGAGCGAAGCGTGATCGAAATGATTGAAAAAACAGCGAACGATCCAATTATTTCAATAATTGTATTGACTCGATAGGTGAAATCAGTAGAATGCAACGCATCGAACGGCAACATGGTTTACGAAAATAAATAAGTAAATCAGCCAGTTTGAAAAGCATAAGCTGAAAAGTGAAGCTTTACGCGGGAATAGCTCAGTTGGTAGAGCACGACCTTGCCAAGGTCGGGGTCGCGAGTTCGAGTCTCGTTTCCCGCTCCAAATTTCGAAAGAAATTCGGATAAGGCGCGTTAGCAAAGCGGTTATGCACCGGATTGCAAATCCGTGTAGCTCGGTTCGACTCCGGGACGCGCCTCCAAAATTTAGCCCAGGTGGTGAAATCGGTAGACACAAGGGATTTAAAATCCCTCGGCCTTTAGGCTGTGCGGGTTCAAGTCCCGCCCTGGGCACCATCTTAAAATAATTAAACACCATTAAGTGTTTTATTTTAAGTTAGCTAACCACTATGCATCGTTATTGAATATATGGTTAGTCGGGATAAATTAATGATTTATCCAAGTTTGTGAGAAATACAATTTGGCCCAGGTGGTGAAATCGGTAGACACAAGGGATTTAAAATCCCTCGGCCTTTAGGCTGTGCGGGTTCAAGTCCCGCCCTGGGCACCATCTCAATTTCAATCAGTCATGATTTGAAGTTAACAATTAACCACCAATAGGTGGTTTTTTTGTATCTAATCTTCTTTAAATTCGTTGTATCTACTCAACTAATATCGGTTTATTAGTGATATTTCTTATTTATATTCAATGCATTACTTTTATAAGAGCGCAAAAGTTGCTTTATTGTGTCAATCAACGCGTAATTCGTGTAAAAAACCGTAAGTCAGACCGTTCTGTTGATGTTTTGTGTCACTATTTTGATTCTTGAAGAGGATCGAGCTATGTCTAACATGAAAACTGAAGTTGTCGTCGTACGATTAACGAAACACGAACGAGCACTACTAGATACAGTAAAAACAAAGCCTTTGTTGGCAGATTGGTTGAAAGAAATTGCTATGGCAGAGGCTAAACAACAGGAGAGCAAAGAAGAATAAGGCGGCCTTAACGATGCAGAAATCAATCGAGTCATTTAATGTGATGATAGAAAAGTTAATTTTTGATTAATTATTCGTTTTTGATAGTATCAAATTAGATGACTTAATTGGAATTTGAGACGTGATGATTAAAGGGATTTTGTTAACGTTAATACTGGTATTTGCTTCTGGTTGTACAACGAAAAAATTGGATGCCCCCTATGGGTTCAAATGGGGGCAAACCCCCGTTGATATAAAAAAATTGCATTTAAAAGGATTACAATGCACTGAATTTGAAGAGGGAGGTGCGTTATGTTCATCAAAAAATTCTCCTCAAATAGCAAATAAGCTGTTTTTATTGATGTTTTCTCGGGAAAAAAATACATTAATGTTAGTTTCTTCCCAAGGAAAAGATAGCCGCGACCAATCAGGCATTTTGGCCGAGTACGATGCGATTAATCAGAAAATGTTTGAAGTATATGGTTTGCCAAAGCAAACAATCGAGCGTTATAAACGGGATATTTATTTCTTAGATAAAATATCTGATGACGAAACAACGCCATTTAAGCGGGTTTATGAAAAAAATGGCATGCAGATTATGGTTGGTATTGTTAGTAATGCCCATTTTCGCAAAATTCACGATAAAAAAGACATTGTTTACTCAGTTATGGTTATCCATAATTTAATACCAACTAAGCCGCAATAGGCAGCTATCAAGTTATTTGATACACGCTAATGCTGTGTTTTTATTTCGTTTAGCGATGAGTTTGCACATATCTTTCTGCCGCATAAGTGTCGATAAAGTCGCATTCTAGAGTTGTGGCTTCACCATCGAAAACTTCAACAAAAGTCCCATCCTGTTTTACGCCTCAATAATGGTTACCGTCAGCAATGATTTTTAATAGTGGCAAAATATCGGTTAGCTCATAAAGTTCATTTCAAGATTTTATGCATAAGTGCGATGATTATTTAACTAAGATAAATCTCGTAGATGAAAATACTCATAAATGTTGGACTAGTAGAAATTATTTTATGAGTGATATCAGGAAATTATCATGAGAAAAACGTTATTAGTCGCTCTCTTGGCGCTATTTATCCCATTTTCTTCGCAAGCAGGCTCAAAATACTATGATTGCGGAAAAACGCTCATGAGTTTAGAGCAGCAACTGCGTCACGCTTCATACCATGGTAATAAAAACAAAGTGTCCAAAATCAGGAAGAAAATCCATAAAATTAGTAATAAGTGTTATGACAGCCACTCTGGCGCGACTAGAGTATATGACCATTATTCTAGAGGAAAAGAAACTAGCCTTGAGCGGGAATTAGATTCATTACGTCGTGTTATTGAAGCGCTTAACGATTTAAAATAGATAATTAATGAGAAAATAAGCCATAAACTGGTCTGTTCTCCCTATTTATTTTCACTCTGTCTTAAGTAAATGGATAATATCAGGTATATTAGACCCTGATTGTTAGCTACCAAGAAAAAATGACTATGATTATCAAACCTAAAATTCGTGGTTTTATCTGCACTACAGCTCATCCGGCAGGCTGTGAAGCCAATGTGCGTGAGCAAATTGCCTACGTGAAATCACGTGGTGAACTGAAAAACGGCCCTAAGAAAGTTTTAGTTATTGGTGCATCTACCGGTTACGGCTTGGCCTCTCGTATCAATGCTGCATTTGGCAGCGGTGCGGCTACCATCGGTGTATTTTTTGAAAAGCCAGGCAGTGAAGGTAAAACAGGCTCTGCGGGCTGGTACAATTCTGCAGGTTTTGACAAAGCAGCGAAAGAAGAAGGCTTGTATGCGAAAAGCATTAATGGTGATGCTTTTTCTGATGAATGCCGTCAAACCGTTATTGATTTAATTAAACAAGATTTAGGCCAAATTGATTTAGTGGTTTATTCACTGGCCTCACCTGTGCGTAAAATGCCTGAAACAGGTGAAATCGTACGTTCGGCCTTGAAACCTATTGGCGAACCGTACAAATCTGTTGCGCTGGATACCAACAAAGATGTGCTAATTGAAGCCGTTGTTGAGCCCGCAAATGAACAAGAAATCGCAGATACAGTAAAAGTCATGGGCGGCCAAGATTGGGAACTGTGGATGAATGCATTAGATGAAGCAGGTGTTTTAGCTGATAATGCACAATCTGTGGCTTATTCTTATATTGGTACGGATTTAACATGGCCAATTTATTGGCATGGTACATTAGGTAAAGCAAAAGAAGATTTAGACCGTGCGGCTCATGCAATTAACCAAAAATTGCAAGCTAAGGGTGGGGCAGCGTATGTTGCTGTATTAAAATCTGTTGTAACACAAGCCTCTTCTGCAATTCCTGTAATGCCTTTATATATCTCTATTGTCTTTAAAATCATGAAAGAGAAAGGGATCCATGAAGGTTGTATTGAACAAATTCAACGCTTATTTGCCACTAAATTATTCAATGATGCAGTGCCAGATACTGATGAAAAACATCGTCTACGTTTAGATGATTGGGAATTGCGTGATGATGTTCAAAATACATGTCGTGAAATTTGGCAGCAGTTGAATGATAATAACATCAATGAGCTAACGGATTACCAAGGCTATAAAGCTGAATTTCTCCGCTTATTTGGTTTCGGCCTAAATGGTGTTGATTATGATGCTGACCTTAGCGGTGAAGTGAATTTTGAAGTGAAAGAGCTGATTTAGTTGCTTTGGTCATGATTGTTAATATCTTAGAAACCCGCTAATTTGCGGGTTTCTTTTTTAGCTATCTTTGTAAATCATATGCTTCTGCTTTATTTTGTTCATTGAATTATTCTACTACGATGACCTCACCATCACGGATCAGTGCTTTAGAAATAATCACTCCATTTTCATCAAATTCAGTTACTGTGCCAACAAGTTCTCCATTTTTAAAAGTACCAGTAATGTTTGGTTTATTACTTGGAGTGTTATGGTAGATTTTAAATGGTCCTGATAACTTGCCTTGTAGCACGGTTAATTCGATATCGATACGGCCATTTTCATGGTAGTTGCGGACAGTTCCATTTATCTTACAGTTTTTAAGTTGAATTAGGGATTCAGGATTACCATTTTCATAGTAGGTTTTGATGTACTTATCCAAACATCCTTTAGATACCCAAGTTTTGAATTTTGGCTGGCCATTATCGTACTCAGTTTCAAATGCGCCTTCAGCAAGACCTTTAGGTGCTTCTGTGGAAGGAAACTCTATCGTTTTTAACTCATTTAATTCCCCAAATTTTGAATCTGAGTTTGAATTGGAATTTGTAGAGCCCCCAAGTTGACATCCGGAAATAAATAAAAATAAAGAAAGTAGTGCGATAGATTTAATTGGTTTTAGCTTGAACATGTATCCTCTATTATTACGGTAAAAAATAATGGATTCAATTGCATATAAAACTATAGCCTTTTTATGACTATATATTCTGAGAATTATCTTAAACTATTTATTTTTAATGGGTTGTAGAGGATTTTTACAGGATTATTAAGCTGAATAAATATTGATGTTAGTCAGCTTAATAATAAGGTAATTTAGCAAGTTAGTGTAATTTGTATAATAAGGGAGTCATGGATGTTAGTTGTTGAAATGCTGAGTACTGGCGATGAGGTTTTACACGGACAAATAATTGATACAAATGCAGCTTGGTTGGCAGACTGTTTTTTTCAACAAGGTCTCCCTTTGAGTAGCCGAACAACTGTTGGTGATGATTTAGATAGTTTAGTCGCTACTTTCCTTGAACGTAGTTTATCTGCAGATGTTCTGATTGTTAATGGCGGGCTTGGGCCAACAAGTGATGACTTAAGTGCTCTGGCAGCGGCTAAAGCTGCGGGAGTTCCATTAGTTGAGCATTCACAGTGGATTGAGGTTATGGAGCGCTATTTTATTGCTAGAGGGCGAATTATGCCTGAGACAAATCGTAAGCAAGCGCTACTTCCTGCCAATGCGGAATTAATTGATAACCCAGTAGGAACAGCTTGTGGGTTTTCATTAGTTTTGAATGATTGTCTAATTTTTTTTACACCGGGGGTTCCTTCAGAGTTTAAAGTTATGGTGAATGAGCAAATTTTGCCGAGGTTACGTGAACGGTTTACATTGCCAGAGCCGCCAATTTGTTTACGTCTAACCAGTTTCGGTCGTAGTGAAAGTAGTCTTGCGAAGCAATTTGATAGTTTACCTTTACCTGAAAATTGTGTTTTAGGCTACCGCTCCTCAATGCCTATTATTGAATTAAAACTGACGGGGCCTGCATCACAAAAAGAATTGATGGAGAGAGATTGGCAACTCGTGAAGCAAGGAGTAGGGGATAATCTGATATTTGAAGGTACTGAAGGTTTAGCACAAAAAATTGGTAACTTATTAAAAGAAAAGAAATTAAACGTAATAGCTAGTGAACAATTTAGTGCAGGGTTATTAAATTGGACATTGGATTCAGCAGGAATCGTTATTTCTGACAGTCAAATTTTACCACTTGATGTGGAGCAAACATTAGAAACTCTAGCACAAAGAGCTCAAAATATAACGATTAACCACCCTTTATCTATTGGTTTAGTGATTGGTGAATATCATGAGCAGTATCTAAACGTTGCATTATCAACTCCAGGTAAGTGTTATGTGCAAAGAATTCACTATTTGCCAAATAATCATTCGCAGAAAGAAAAGCAAGAAGTCAGTGTAATGTTAGTATTAGATATGTTGTCTCGCTGGTTAAATGGTCGTGAGGTTATTGGCTATTATGAATGGTTAGTACAAACAGAAACACTTATCTTAGAGAGTTAGCGGGTTATGAAGTTAAAAGATTATGCGTGTATCCCTGTTCTTGAGGAAAGGCCTTTTCAATCGGAATTTCAGTCAGTAATAACAGAATCTATTTACTGGCTGAGTCACATATTAAAAGAAAAGCTCCATAGCCTATATGTTTATGGCAGTGTTGCAAAGGGCTGTGCAAAACCTCAACAATCAGATTTAGATCTGTGCATCATATTATGTGACGATCTTACCCAATTAGAAACAACCAGACTTAATGAAATACAAGTTCAATTGACGGTTAATCATACAGAAGTCAGCAAAATTGATTTTGATGTAGGTATGCTTGCGGATGTGATGAGTGAGGCTAATTTATATAGTTGGGGATATTGGATTAAGCATCACTGCCGTTGCATTTATGGGAATGATTTAGCTACACATTTTAGCCAATTTATCCCTTCGCGTGAAATAGCAGAAGCAGTTAATGGTGATTTTGTTAATGTACTCAATAATTATATTGACCAAATTAATCATTGTAATGATGACGCTGAACTAAAGTTATTATATCGGGCGGCATCGAGAAAGCTTATTCGTTCGACCAGCATTTTACGTTGGAAAAATGACAATGACTGGCCTGAAACATTATCAGAATACACACAGAAATTTGTCCAACGTTATCCTGAACGGCAATTTGAGATAAATTATTTTTTATATCAAGGTACAGCTCCGTTTGCTGATGAGCAATTCGTGGGAAAATTAATCCAGTTTATCAATTGGTTGGATTATGAGCGTTCTAATAGTATTAATAAATAAACCCGTTATAGTTCATCAGGCTGTAGTGCATTAACGATATAATTAATACTTGAAACACCCTTTTTGCAGGCCTTGTCTTTTAATATAGTCGGAGTTTTATCAATAGCCATTTTTACTGAAGACAGTTGATCAGTGTAGGTTTGTGCCCCAATAATCTCTGGATTATTATTTAAGTATTCAATAACTTCATCGACTTTTTGATAAAATTGGCCACACGAGTCACCATCAATTTCTAAGGTTTTTAATTCATTTAGCGTATTTGGAATCAGTTGCTTGGTTTGCTGTTGTACCTGCTCGATATACTTTCCTGTTTTTACTTGCTCAACGATAGTCATCACCTGATTTTTCAGGTTAAAAAACAAAGTAATAGCTGTAATTAAAGCGATGGCAAGAATAATATTGATGCTTATACTGATCCAGAGAAAGTATCTTTTCATTGCATTCCTTGAGTGAAAAATAAACCTGTAATATATAGCCTAGTAGAGTGAATAATGTCGATATGTAAGCTTAACACGAAAAAACAAGGTAACCCAATAATAGGTTACCTAGGTTATTATAATTGATAGTGGTTATCGAACCGTTAAAACAGAAATTTTTGAATTTTGAATAACCATTGATGCTGTCGAACCTAAAAAATATGTGGACATGCCGGGACGCTTTGAGCCAATTACAATTAAATCAGCAGAAATTTCTTCAGCAACGCGTAAAATCTCATCTCTTGGTGTTCCCATTAAAACTTGCGCGCTGTACTTATCACTTGAAAGATTAAATTCTTTAATAATCTCAGCGAGTTGTCTTGTAACATTATCTTGTTCACTATCCGCTTTTTCAGCAAAACCAAATCCCATCGTGGTATAGAAAGGGACAGTAGGAATAATCGCTAAAAAATGAATATGTGCTTTTTCATATTCAGCAAGGTATTGAATATGTGCCATAACTAAATGTGCTAAGCTTTTTTCTGTTATATCAATCGGAACTAAAATTTTATTATACATATTTTTCTCCAGCTTTTATTTATTGAGTTCATGCAGTAATCGGGTCGTTAGTTTATAAAGAGTAGAGCTGTTAAACAGTAAATGGCCGAGTCAATCAAAATAATGTTAATTTACACATAGGAATTACATACCTCGGGCTCCATCATAGCGGATCAACACCATAAATACTTTGACAGCGCATTTAACTTAAGAAACTTAATAGTGATATTTACAGGCTGTTTTTCATGCGCTTTGTGCTATACAAAACGTGAGTACTTTGAATCATCACCTTCCTGTTATATGATCTATACATGGTTTGTATACATATCATATTGTTGAGGTTATTTTGGGTATCGTAAAAATTTCAGATGAATTGCATGATTATCTACGCCATGCGAGCCAAGTTATGTCCCGATCGATTAATTCACAGGCAGAATTTTGGATTAAAATTGGAATGCAAGCTGAATTAAACCCGAATAAGACATTTACTATGTTAATCAATGAAATGTTAGAGAAAGAGTCAATTGAATTAAAAGGAAAGGTTCATGAATAATATTACAATTAAAACAGCAGAAGAAATTGAACTGATGCGTGAGTCTGGACGACTTTTGGCTAGTGTTTTTAAGATGTTGGATTCATTTATCGTACCTGGTATTTCTACGATGGAAATTAATGATAAGGTTGAAAGCTATATTGTTAATGAGTTACAAGCAAGGCCTGCCAGTAAAGGGCAATATGGCTACCAATATGTTTTGAACACGTCTCTAAATGAAGTCGTTTGCCATGGCGTTCCAAAAACAGATGAAATTTTAAAAGCAAAAGACATTATTAATGTTGATATTACGCTAGAGAAAAACGGTTTCATTGCCGATTCAAGTAAAATGTATGTTATGCCGGAAGCTTCACCACTGGCACGTAAATTAGTTAAAGATACTTATGCCGCTATGTGGGAAGGCATAAAGCAAGTTAAACCAGGCGCAACGTTAGGTGATATTGGTTCCGCTATTCAACATTATGCGGAATCTAAAGGTTATAGTGTTGTACGTGAATATTGTGGGCATGGTATTGGCCGTGAAATGCATGAAGACCCGCAAGTTCTTCATTATGGTGTACGAGGGAAAGGGGTAGAATTAAAAGAAGGAATGACATTTACGATAGAGCCAATGATCAACCAAGGTGGAATGAAAATTAAAACAAAAAAAGATGGTTGGACAGTTGTAACGAGAGATAAAAAATTATCTGCACAATCGGAACATACGGTATTAGTCACTAAAGATGGCTATGAAGTTTTAACGCTACGTGATGAAGAAAAATAGCGTCAAAAATAGACTTTATAAGCTTGTTACCATTATGGTAACAAGCTTTTTTTATGCAAATTTTTATTATTGTCTCAGTGCTATTGCTATACGATTAAATGCACTCATTAAACCAATAGCGATAGTTAGGTCAGAAATTTGAGCATCAGAAAAATGGTGTTTTAATTCATTAAAGAGTACATCTGATGTACCACTGGTAGCTATGTTAACAACAGCTTCTGTCCAAGCTAATGCAGCGCGTTCTAATGAATTAAAATGATGACTGACTTGCCAGCCAGCGAGAGTATCAATTTTTTTGTTACTAACGCCATTTGAACGCAATGAGCTTGCATGCATATCTAGGCAAAATGCACAGCCATTGATTTGTGAAACTCTTAAATAGATGAGTTCTATCAGTTCTTTAGCTAGCCCGCTTTTATCCAATGCATTTTTGCAATCAATAAGCCCTTTATAAGCTTCAGGTGATAAATTGTTATAGGCTAATCTCAGTTCACTCATGAGTGATTCCTTACATATTTTGTTGTCAGATAAAATGCAATATTTTGTAATGATTATTTGTAATAGATGTAATATAAGGCTAGCTTGACCTAGGATAAAGAGACAAGATTAATCAAACTAGCTATGACAAGATAGCTGGAATGGTATTCTAGTTGGAGGGAGTATGTTAATAAAAGTTGATGCTCAAATAAGTACACCGCTATATTTACAAGTTTATCAGCGTATACATGAAGGTATTAAAAGCGGTCAATTACAAGCTCAACAACGCTTGCCTTCAATACGGGTATTGGCTAGTGAGCTAAATGTTGCTCGGGGAACCATCGAATTAGCCTATCAAATGTTACTGAGTGAAGGAATTATTGAGTCAAAAGGAGCAAAAGGGACATTTGTTGCGGATACAGTAAAAAAATTACGGACAGTACACTCATTATTGGAAAATAAAGGTCAATATCTAGATTTTGAAGTAGAGAACCGAAAGTTAATAGGGAATGAACAAACTACGGATAAAACAAAGAGTGAACAGAATGCCAAAGTTATCACAAATAAATTTCATGAATTGCAGCCATTCCAATTAGGCACTCCAGCCCTTGATGCATTTCCAACAAAGCTATGGGCAAGAATATCTGCGAAAATATTACGTGAAAGTCGTTTTGACTTATTAAGTTACCCTGATTCACAAGGTGTTATTGAATTACGGCAAGGGCTTGCGCGTTATTTGATGGTGTCACGGGGGATTTCTTGTTCTGCAGAACAAATATTTATTAGTTTTGGTCATAGAGCGAGTTTGCACCTGATTACTCAATGCCTATTTAATCATGGAGACGTAGGGTGGTTTGAAGAACCCGGTTATCATATTGCTCGCCATTTTTTACAGCAAATTGGTTTAAAGTTAGTTCCTGTTTCTGTTGATAATAATGGACTCGATGTTGAAGAAGGTAAGTTATTAGCACCTAGTGCAAATTTTGTGCTGGTTACACCGGCTCATCAAAGCCCAACAAATGTTGTTTTATCATTAGAAAGAAGATTGGCATTACTCGAATGGGCAAATAAACAAGGTAGTTGGATTATTGAAGATGATTATGATGGTGAATTTCATTACCAAGGAAGGCCTTTACCTGCATTAAAAAGTTTAGATAGCCAAGAACGGGTTATTTATTGTGGCACATTTAGCAAAACGTTATTCCCTGCTTTACGCCTCTCTTATATTGTGGTCCCACCATCTGTTATCGCGCATTTTCATTCCATTGCGGAGGTCTTAGGTAATCAGTGTCCAATATGGCAGCAACAGGTAACTAGTCAATTTATTAATGATGGACATTTTTTGCGACATTTACGAAAGATGCGCAACTTATATCGTCAAAGAAAACACTTTCTAATAGAGGCTATTTCAGAGGTACTGCCTAATATATTTGAAATTCAACCTCAAAGTGGAGGAATGCATATTTTAGTTAAGTTGGTCAATGGTAAATCTATTGGAGACTATGTGAAGTTGGCAAACGAATACGGGCTAAAAATAGAATCTTTGAATGAATGGTCGATAAAGAATATGGTTTCACCATTTTTATTATTGGGATTCACCAATATTAAAAGTAAATTAGAGGCCGTAAGCCTTTGTGAGCAGTTAAAGATAATTGATAGTAAACTTGTCTAATTTAATTATAGTGCTAAGTTTTTTCTATCAGTTGAGTTTTATCATTATTAATGATTTGTAATTAAATAAATTAGAAACTTAAAAAATATTGTAATTTATAAAAAATACAGATGGACTAAAATAAACTGTATTTAAGATAAATGATGATATATTATTGTTTTTAAATAAAATTAACAGCTATGCATTTTTTGCATGGCTTTTCGCCCATTTGCATTTCTCTTTAAGTTAAAAAAATGTAACTATCGGCTTCAGGCTCAAGAGTCGCATCCAATAAAGAGTTATAGTTTATTTCTATAACGATAAATAAATAAAATAGGGGTACGAATGAACAGACATAAACTTATGAAACAAATAATGATAGCGATTGTTTTAGGTATCATATTAGGTTGGGGGTGTCATAATTATGCTGCATCGGTAGAAGAAGCGAAAGATATTGCTTCTTATCTAAATATTATTACTGATGTTTTTTTACGTCTAATTAAAATGATAATAGCACCATTAGTATTTGCGACAATTGTTTCTGGAATTGTCTCTATGGGTGGTTCTTCATCTGTGGGTAGTATTACAATTAAAGCCATGGTTTGGTTTATTTCTGCAGCAGTAATTTCATTATTAATAGGCATGATCTTTGTTAATGTATTCCAACTAGGTGTTGGATTAAATTTAACAGCCCCGGCAGTTGCTGTAGATAGTGGTTTAAATACTTCTGGTTTTACCTTAAAGGCATTTATTACCCATATTTTCCCGAAAAGTTTTGCGGAAGCGATGGCAAATAATGAGATCCTACAAATATTAGTTTTCTCCATTTTCTTTGGTTCAGCTCTCGCATATATTTGCAAAGATCAAAAAAGCCCAATCGTTACATTAATCGAAGATTTATCACGTATTATGTTCCGTATTACTGACTATGTGATGAGTTTTGCTCCAATTGCAGTATTTGCCGCGATTGCTTCAGCAGTGACCGTCGAAGGTTTAGGGCTGCTTTATGATTATGGCAAACTTATAGGGCTTTTCTATGTCGCATTAGCAGTATTATGGGCGGTATTATTCTTCGCAGGTTATATCTTCTTAGGAAAATCTGTGTTCAATTTAGGAAAGCTTATTCGAGAACCTGTTGCTCTTGCATTTGCGACTGCAAGTAGTGAGTCTGCGTATCCAAAAACAATGGAAGCGTTGAATCAGTATGGTGTACCTAAAAAAGTGACCAGTTTTGTACTACCACTGGGATATTCATTTAACCTTGATGGCTCAATGATGTATCAGTCTTTTGCAGTGTTATTTATTGCGAATGCTTATGGAATTGACCTTAGTATTACAGAACAAATTCTTATTTTATTAACCTTAATGGTGACGAGTAAAGGGATGGCTGGTGTGGCTCGTGCTTCGATTGTTGTTGTTGCAGCAACGCTACCGATGTTCAGTTTACCTGAAGCGGGTATATTATTATTACTGGCAATTGATCAATTCTTAGATATGGGAAGAACGGCAACAAATGTCGTTGGAAATAGTATTTCTACCGCCGTAATATCACGTTTAGAAGAAAGAAAAGGGCGTATTAATGCAGAGCCAGAAGTTACACTGAATGATAAAGTAACACCTACACTAGAATAATTCACACCATAGTCATTAATGCTCAGTATACCCCTTCTTATAGCAATAGAAGGGGTTTTTATACAGTATGAAACATACTAAGTTGTTTGATTACGCATAAATTGCCAAAAACGCTCCGATGAAATATTTAATCTAGCTTCAGTACGATAGATATAAACTCCCATATTTATCGATAAGCTGGGATCGAGAATAGCCAGTTCATTTTGCTTAATTTCATTTTTAATTGAGTAATCAGGTAACCAGCCAACACCACTACCATTTAATACCATACGTTTTAATACATCACTCATCGATGAAACAAATGAGAGTTCAAAGGGCAGATCGGCTGATTTATTCATTAATTGATTAACCTGTCTTCCCATATAACTTTCATCAGTATATTTCATTAAGGGAAGTATTGAACCATCAAGAGTGTAAATAGGTTTTTTTTCTTTATCACATAGAGAGACTAAGTGTAATTGACTGTCTAATATTTTTGCATGTAAGAAAGGTGATGACATCAATTCTTCATTATAAAATGATAAAATAAAATCACTTTGTCCTTCTTTTAGCTTATGAACAGCTTCATCAACATTTATTGATTCAACAAAGAATATTTTATCAATATTTTTAGAAAATTGAGATATAAAATCAGGAAGTAAAAAAACAGAAAGTGAATGAGCAGCAGAAATATTTACTCGCTGCTTGTCATTATCAACCCCTTTAATTCTATTTATTTGAAAATAAATATCATCAAGTAAGTTTCTTGCATAAACAATAAAGCTTTTTCCCTGAGGGGTGAGTTGTAGTGGGTTAGTGTTTCTATCGAATATTTCAAAACCAACAGAAGATTCAATGGATTGAATTCTTCGACTAAACGATGATTGAGAGATATTTCTTTTTTCTGCCGCTAATGTAAAACTGCGACACTCTTCTAGTACAACAATATCGTGCAACCATTTAATTTCAAGATTACTGATCATTGTGTCCTCTAATATTATAATTATTAATTTTGCTATGCAAATTTAGCATAACTTATAGAAACTCTGCAATTACGAAAGGAAAACATTATGTCATGATATCATCAATTTGAAGGAGGTATTATGAAAAAAATATTAGGTATGTTAGGGGGAATGGGTCCCGGTGCAACCGCAGATGCTTTTTCAAAACTCATTAATAATACAGGTGCCAAAAAAGACCAAGAACATATTCCTGTTATTATTGTGTCGATACCTGATATCCCTGATAGAACGGAAAATATTATTTATAGCGGCCCATCACCATTACCAGCAATGATTGAATACCTAAAAATACTAGAAAATGCAGGTGTATCTTGTATTATAATGCCATGTAATACGGCTCATTTCTGGTATGAGGATTTAATCAAAGAAACAGGGGTTCATTTTATTAGTATTATAAATGCGGCATGTAATAAAATTTTAAAAGATAGTGTAAAAAAAGTCGCTTTGTTAGCAACAACAGCGACTATTCAAACAAAACTATATCAAAATAAATTAAGTTTACATGGTGTTGAATGTATTGAACCTGATGAGATGAATCAATATAAAATAATGCAGAGTATTATTTCGTATAAATCAGGGGATATTAGAAAAGCAAAAGAGCTTATTTATCCTTATATAAATAAATTAAAATCAATAGGGGTCGATAAGTTTGTTATGGGATGTACGGAAATTCCTTTAATATTAGAGGAGATATCAAAGGATAGCCCAGAACAATTTATTGATGCGACGGAAGCGTTAATAAATGAAGCAATTGATTGGTATAGTTATAGTAATGGCTTTAAAGAAATAGGGAATAATCAGTTAATTTAATTAGATAGCTCAATAAGACCAGCACTAGGGAATTTAATTATTTTATAGCGATGAGTCATTATATAATGAAAATATAAGCACACATGAAAGTCATATGTGTGCTTTTACGTTTGCATTAGATAAATTAAGATTGATGGTAATTTGAACGATTTTACCATTGAATAGCTAAAATTTAGGAATATTAGACTTGTAGTTAGAAAACAAGTAGTGACAATAGGCGCTTTATTATAATTATTATTTGATAGGGATTAACCATGCAATTTAAATCAATGATTAAATTGGTTGTCGGCGCTGCATTACTGCTAGTTATCGGCCTCGTAGGTATTAACTCATATACCATTGTACAAGATGGTTCGGTTAAGGTTGGAACATTTTTAGGAAAAGTCGACCCAGTGGCTTATGATGCAGGTTTACATTTTCCAATTAACCCGTTTACAACGTTTGATACGTACTCAACAAAAGATATTCGTGTATCTCTAAAAGAGCTAAGAGTACCTTCACAAGATAAATTAAAATCTATTGTTGATATTACGGTAATGCTTCAGTTTGATGGCTCTAAAGCACCAGTATTACGTATTAATGGTGGTACAGAAAGTGAAGCTTTAGATAAATATGTACGCCAAAAATTGATTTCAACGATTTTGGAATTTGGTAAAGATGTTGCTAATGCGCAAGATCTTTATACAGCAGATACACAAAGAAAATTACAAGAATCTATTCGTGATGCTATTCAAGGGTATGCATCCCCTTATGGCTACACAATAAAAGAAATCATGATCCAAGATATTACTTTGCCTGAAGTTGTACAAGAGCAAGTCGTTAATACGAAAATGCGCCAAGAGCAAATTAACCAAGCAAAAGCAGAGGCAGAAAAAGAGCGTGAATTAGCTCAGAAAAAGGTTGTTATTGCAGAAGCAGAGAGAGAGTCTGCTGAACAACAAGCCATCGCTAGGGAACGTAATGCACAAGCAAGTTCATTTGCGATGCGTCAAGAAGCGGATGCAAAATTGTATGCTGCACAGAAAGAAGCTGAAGCTAATGCGATATTACAACGTACTATTACCCGTGAAATGATCAATTGGAAACAGTTAGAGATTGAACAAATTAAAGCTCACAAATATAAAGGTGAAGTGCCTAATATTGTTGTTGGTGCAGACTATGATGGCAAAATGATTATGGACATGCGTAATAGCCAGTAATTTTCATTAAAAGAATGACTACATTTACAAGCTGTTCTATTAAGCTTGAAGTAACCACATAAAGTTGGACACTTTTAGTCAATTGATTGTATAGCCTGATTTCGATATCTAATCGGAATCAGGCTATTTAATATATAGAAGGGTACGTCCAATACTTTTGTTATGCTAAAAATAACTTATTTGCATGATTGGTGAAAATAATTCTGTTATTACCCAATATTCCTATAAATCAATTACAAGATGGTTTATCGGTACGATGATTTAGTGCACCATTATCAATAAGGAATTTTTGCATTTCTAGAAGATTATTTTTACATGCATAAGTTAATGCACTTTGGTCATAAGAAAACATGGTTACATCATCAGTCGTTGTACTTCGGTTAATATCTGCCCCTTGCGATAATAAGTATTTAACCGTTTCCATTCTATTATTACTCGCGGCTATCATGACTAATGTTTCTCCATCACTTTCAATTTGCTGATTATTCAAGTCTACTTCGTCTTTCATTAGCTGATGGACTTTTTTTACAACATTAACATTATTACCAAGTACCGCTGATTTTAGTACGTTATATACGTCACCGGTATCGGTTGCCCAAAGATTAGCATTTTGCGAGATAAGATAATCAACCATTGCTTCATCACCAATAAAGGCAGCCCATCCCAGAGCCGTTTGGTCTAAGCTACCAGTGTCTTTGGCTTCTATATCTTGCCCCTCAGTAACCATTTGTTTTACTTTGTCTAAATCTCCCTGCTTTACGGCATCAAACCATTCGGCATTAGCGCCTTCACTAGGACTTTCATAGAAGACTCTCCAAGGTAAACGTTCTTTATTCGCGAGTTCGACCATCGTAGCGTAATCTGTTTTAAAATGCCTATATTTTAAAGGGTTATTATTATTAACAACTTGGGCTTGTGATACTGACCCAAAAGTAAGTAATGAAAAAGCAAATATAATTTTTTTAATATACATATTTAAACCTTATTAATATTTAGTTATTTATCAGTATTGAAAAATAAACGACACAAAGCAATACAAATCATACTTATTGTATTTTTATGCGGTTATTCCGATTTATTTTACTTGAATATATTAAATCTAAATTTTACCTCAAGGAACGATGACATAATTTGGAGCGGCGATAGCAAATAGCTCATTTTTTTCTAATTCAGGCGGGTATATCCACTTAGTATTTATTTCTTGTTTTATTTTTTTCCCTTCCTTTTTAATATAATGTATTTCTCTCTGCCAACCTTCGGTATAAAGAGCCCCCCAAGCCCCTAAATCAAGGCAGGTTACATATTTAGGCTGACTGTAAGGATGAAGAGGAAGCCCTAACAGTTCAGCGGCTGCATTATGCCCTGCAACACGGCCTAAACTTAGGGCATGTTGGCAAGTCATTAAATTATGATTTCCTTGTTCATCTGTGGGTGCTTTGACAGTATCTCCTGCGACGAAAACATTTGAGACAGCTTGTGCGTGTAAATAATTGTCCGAGATAATCCTACCACTAGCGTCATATTCACCACGAATTTGTTTTGTTAGATAACTGGCTTTTACACCTGTCGCTAATACGACGGTATTTGAATCTATGTGTTCACCGTTTGACAGAGTAACACCATCTGGGCTTAGTGCTTCGACTCGCAACCCTGCACGTAATTCAACGCCACATTCAGTTAAAGCTTGCTGAATTACAGGTGAAATGTCGGTTCCCATTCCAGCTCCCACAGTGACTTCTGAATCAATTATGAATACTCGACTCTCTGTTGTATCACCAAGGATTGTTTTCAGGCGAGCTGGCATTTCCGCCGCGCTTTCTATGCCTGTTAACCCTCCACCGACTACCACAACGGTGTTTCTCGCTAAAGTTTCTGGTTTGTTCTTTAGTGCTTGTAAATGTGTTTCAAGACGATGTGCAGCTTCTAATGAATCAACATCAAAGCCATACTCATCAAATCCAAGAACGGGAGGGACATTTAATTGGCTACCGGTTGCAAGAACAAAGCGCTCATAAACTAACGTAGTTTGGTTGCCATTAGCTAGATTAACGGTTAATAACTTTGCATCTGTATCGATATTCTGGATTTCACCTGCGATATATTCAACGCCGACGGCAGCTAACTGCTTTGAAATATCTGGGGACATATTATCCAGCTTTGCTTCATATAAACGCGGCCGTATAGTGAGGTTAGGCCTTGGTGAAATTAAAATAACTTTGATGCTATTTTCTTTATTAGCTTGTGAAATTACCCGCATTGCTGAAATAGCAGCCCAAAAACCAGCAAAACCAGACCCTGCAATAACAATTTTAGCTGTCATTATTGAATTCCTTTGAAGATTAACTTTAAGTGCTCATTTGCAAATTTTAAATAATAAAAACCCACACCAGTGAAGATGTTATTAATTAAATACAAACGATGTGAATTTAAGGTAAGGCTATAGGATTATATGTTATGTTTTCCCACGACCTCCTTTGTTTGAACGAACTGTTCTAGCCTCAATTTTTTGATCCATCCAGGAGTTTACATCTCTATAAAAGCTATTAGGCGCGATTTGACATAGACGCTGCGCCACATCAGCGAGGGTTTGGTTAGCTAATACATCTCTCATTGCATTTTCAGCTTGAAGAATGACTTTATGTACGGAACAGGTGCCAGAAATGGCCCATTGCGGTAAACCATTTTCTTCGAAAACAGCACAGCGGCGGCGTATTTCCTGGCACTCGAAAAGAGGTTTATAGCCTTCTATTGCATCAATTATAGATAGAAATGTAATTTTTTCAGGAGGTAATGCTAACCGATATCCACCTCTAATTCCCTCATTTGAACTCACGATCCCAGCTTTTTCTAACCGAGGCAAAATTTTTGCTAGAAAACTTGGAGAGATACCTTGTAACTCTGCAAGTTCTCTACTGCTAAGAGAGCGTTCGGGATTATCAACAAACCAAAGTAGGCAATGGATACCGTATTCAACACTGACAGTGATGTGTGCCATTTATTTAAATTTCCTAAGCATCTATTTATAAACAAGGACAATACAGGTCTCCGTTTTAAGTGTCAATAAAACTAAGATAAATTTAGTCCGCGTTAGTTACTTCCTAGTCTGAGGCGATTCATCTTGATGATTGGACGAGTTTTTATTTATTTTGCGAGCACTATTAGCGCGAAGTATTTCGTGAACTTGTTGTCTAATATAATCATGCAAAATACCTTAAAGAGTTAGATCTATTAATAGGATTAGTTATGATTGCGGTAAGCGCTTGTTTATTAGGGTATTGTGTAAGGTATGATGGGAAACATCAATTATATACTCCTTTGAAAAAACTCTATGAGGATGGTCTAGTCATCAGTATTTGCCCTGAAGTTTTTGGTGGGCTACCAACACCAAGAGCATCTGCAGAAATAATAGGGGGAAATGGTGATGATGTATTCGCTGGGCGAGCTAGTGTGGTCGGTAGCGATAATATCGATGTCACGCAAGAGTTTATTCGTGGTGCGTATATTGCATTGGAAAAAATCCAATTAATGAATGTGCGACTAGTTGTACTTAAAAGTAATAGCCCTTCGTGTGGTAGCCAGCATATCTATAGTGGCCAGTTTGATGGTAATTTAAAAGTTGGTATGGGGGTTTGTGCTGCACTATTTAAACGGCATAATATTGATATATTGGATGAAACCTCACCTGATTTAGTCATGAAAATTAACGGCTATTTCGAAGCATTGTAATGGAAAGATAAATAGATAATTTACTTAGGGTAAATTTAGTGGAGGGGAGTACTACATTAGTGAGTTTGTGCTTTATTGTTAGCTAATCGGGTGTCGTATTATGATGCCTGATTGCTGTTATTATCTGAAATTTAGTAAAAAAATAGTACTGTCTAGATAATTGTATTGCACTTGTGTTATATCATCAGGAAATAAATTTCATGAGTTGATACGATGTTTAATATTTCTGAGCTGATCAATGATTCTCCAATCGATTCCATTCTTTTGTTTGTTATCACATTTATCTTGTTAGTTATTTCAGCCTACGTCGGTAAATATATCTTTAAGCGTAAATCTGCTCACGAAGAAGCAACGGATGATGAAGCTAAAATTATTTTAGGGGCGATTTTATCGTTATTAGGATTGTTAATAGGATTTGTATTATCAATTTCGATTAATGGCTATAACAACCGCCAACAAACAGAAGAAAATGAAGCTATTGCTATTGGGACGGCATATCAACGAGCACAACTATTAAGTACTGATGACAGAGGAAAAGCCTCTCAGCTTATTCAACAATATTTGGAAGCTCGAATTGAGTTTTTTAAGTCAGGAATAAGTGACGAAAATAATCAATGGCGGATGACTTCTTTGGAGAAGCAAAGCCAGTTGTGGGAAATCGCAGTAAAAGAAGCAAGTCAAACACCGAACCCTATTGTGGCTTCTGTACTAAGTGCATTCAGTGACCTTTACCTTTCTCAACAAAAAACGATGGCAAGTTGGCGGCACCAAATTCCTAATGCGACATGGTTTTTACTGATCTTTTTTGCTATCTGTTCAAATATTCTTATTGGCTACAATATACGCGGAACAAAAGGGAAAAATTGGTTGATACTTATATTGCCATCATTAACCACGTTAGCGCTATTTATGATTGCTGAAATTGATGTTCCCGGAGAAGGTATGATCCACGTAACACCGGATGATTTAATTATGTTACAGGAATTTTTATTCAGAGATGGGGCTTGGCTGGGGAAGTAGGGTAACCGCAAAAAGACTCCCCAATCGCAAATTTGCGATGGGGAGTCTTGCCTTAGCGAACTATAATACCTAATAAAATTCCGATTGCGCCAAAGTCAGCGTCACTGAATGTAGTATTAGCAATACCAATATCCCCAAGGACAGGTAATAGGAATACAGGTAGGAAGGTAATCAGTAATCCTTGAGCAAATGCACCCAAGATAGCCCCACGACGACCCCCTGTTGCATTACCAAAAACACCTGCTGCAGCACCCACGAAGAAATGCGGTACAACGCCTGGAATAATAACCGTCATATTTAATGCATACAGAACGAACATTCCCAAAACACCAGCAGCGAAACTACTTAAAAAACCGACTAACACCGCGTTTGGTGCATATGGGAAGACAACTGGGCAGTCTAGAGCAGGTTTTGCGTTAGGGACTAACTTGTCAGAGATACCTTTAAATGCAGGGACGATTTCTGCAATAACCATGCGCACACCTTGCAGAATAATATAGACACCGGCAGCAAATGTAATGGACTGCATCAATGAGAACATGAACCAATTCTTACCACCACTGACTTCACGAACGAAATCACCGCCTGCAAATAAGCATGTAATGATAAAAATAATGAACATGGTGAAAGAGATGGCTACAGGAGTATCTCTTAAAAACAGCAAGCTTTTCGGGACATTCATATCTTCTGTTGAATGTTCTTTGTTACCGAACTTGCTACCAATGAACCCAGCTAGAACATAAGAAATCGTTGAGAAATGGCCAATCGCAACGTCATCTGAACCCGTTACTTTTTTCATGTAAGGGTGGGCAATTGCAGGGAAAAATACCATACAAAAACCAACAATTAATGAACCAACAGTCACTAATAGGGTTCCTTCCATTCCTGCGGTAGCTAAGATAACCGCAATCATCATGGACATGAATAAAGTATGGTGCCCTGTAAGGAAAATAAATTTCCAGGGTGTTAAGCGAGCAATCAAGATATTGATTAGCATCGCAAAGAACATAATCATTGCCATTTCACGGCCGAAGCTTTTTTGTGCGATAGACACAATAGCTTCGTTATTTGGAACAACGCCGTTAATACCAAAGGCATGTTGGAAAATGGCTGAGAAATCGCCTAGCGAGCTGACGACTAAGCCTGCACCAGCACCTAAGATCACAAAACCCATGATGGTTTTGATGGTGCCTTTAATACATTCAGTTACTGGTTTTTTCTGTGCGATCAAACCAATAAGTGCGATTAAACCCACAAGAATGGCTGGCTCAGATAAAACATCCTGCATCAGAAAACGAAAAAATGACATAGTGCCTCCGCTTACATTGCACCAAGTTTTTGTAAAGCAACAGTCAGGCGCTCTTTCATTGCAACTTTATCAATCATATTTTCCAGAGCAACGATTTCACCACCAACTTGTTGAGCAACTAATTGTTCTGCAATGTCGCTTGTACCAACAAAGATATCGCTTACGGTGCCTTTTGCGGAACCTAAATCCACATGGTCAACATCTGCACTGACTTGCAGATCTTTTAAAATATTCTTAATGCTCATTTCCATCATTAAGCTTGTGCCCAAGCCATTTCCACAAACAACAGTGATTTTCATAATATTTACCTTAATATCTAATTATTCATATTTAGCGATGATTTTAAGAATGTCATCTACGTTTTCTGATTGCATGATGCTGTCAATATCTTCTTGATTATCAAAAAGTTCAGCTAATTTTGCGATGGCGCCGATATGGCTATTGCTATCGGTTGCTGCGAGTACAATTAATAATTTGATTGGGTCATTGCCTTCAGAACCAAATTCAACCCCTTGTTTAAGAACGGTTAAACCAAGAGATAATTGGTTTACGCCGTCTTCAGGGCGTGCGTGAGGCATGGCAATTCCTGGCCCTAATACATAATAAGGACCGATTTTTTCATGTGATTGAATTATTGCATCGACATATCTCGATTCAATAAAATTATTATTAATTAATGGGTTGCATGCGATTTTTATCGCTTCTCGCCAATTACTGGCTTTGTCGACGACCTGAATGACGTTAGGGGTCAGTAATGTCGTTAGCATCGGGTTGCTCCTGGTAGAGTGAAATTATTATCTTTGTAATGGTTGAATGAATAGTAGTGTTCTATGGTAGCGCTATCTAGTTGAATCTTTCATTTTCGTGATAGCGCTATCATTTTAAGAAAATATAGCGAACAAAAACGAAATGAGTACACTTGTCGGCTGATTAACAAATTCAACCTGTGGTAAGTTAATCTGGTCTGGTGATTTTTAGTGTTTCTTTAGATTTAAGAGAGCCATATTGGCTACTTTTAGCGCATTTAATCTAGAGCACGAAAAAAGCAAAAAGCACGCTTGATTCGAATGAAAATTGTCCATTGAAGATTAACAACCTTAGGGTTAATAATGAGTTTAGGCTAAGTAAAAGTATTACATGCAAAAAATACGAAAAAGAAAAAATACAGGGCGAGTCACGTTGCAGGATGTCGCAAAATTTGCAGGCGTTGGGTCCATGACGGTCTCTCGAGCTTTGCGTACACCTGAATTAGTATCCGACAAATTACGTGAAAAAATTAATGCTGCGGTTGAAGAACTTGGCTATATACCTAATTCCGCGGCAGGTATTTTGGCTTCTGGTCAAAGCCGCACTGTTGCTGTTTTAATTCCGTCTCTGCGTGATAATGCCAGTTCAGTTTTTCTGCAATCTTTACAAGAAGCGCTGAACAAAAATAGTTATCAAGTC
The DNA here is from genome assembly GCF_028480685.1 of Providencia sp. PROV174. NCBI lineage: Bacteria > Pseudomonadati > Pseudomonadota > Gammaproteobacteria > Enterobacterales > Morganellaceae > Providencia > Providencia sp. PROV174. The sequence goes on along the minus strand of NZ_JAMPOT010000009.1, from coordinate 252,941 downwards.
GTTATTGGTAGCCATGATTACCAGCAAAAAAAAGAGTCTGAAGTTTTATCGACACTATTACAGAGTAACCCTGCGGCATTGATTATTTTTGGGACAGTAAATTCAGAAAGTGTGTCTCATTATCTAAAGAATTTAGATATTCCAGTTGTCAGTGTTGCAGGGGAGTCGAATCATCCAGTCACGTTGAATATCAAGAGTAACGTTGGTGATGCGGTTAATTTTTTAACTAACTATATGTTACAAAAAGGGTATAAGAAAATAGGTTACATTGGCGCTCAAATGGACAGCAAAATGCAAAGCCAACAATTAAGTGGCTGGAACCGAGCGATGCTGACGTATAACCAAAGTGCAGATCAAAGTATTACAACTCCGTATGTTGCAACGATGGATTTTGGTCGTCAGGCAATTAGTGAGATGTTGACCCGCCAACCTGAGCTTGAAGCTGTGATTTGCAGCCATGAAATGATTGCGCTTGGCGTCATTTTTGAGTGCCAGAGACGTTTAATTCAGATACCTAAAATGTTAGCGATTGCTTGTGTTGAAGGTTCTTCAAATTGTGATCACATTCATCCATCACTGACTTCCGTGCGGATTGATTACAGTAAAATGGCTCGAGAAACAGCGAAAAGACTACAAAAATGGCTTGCAGATGTCGATTGTGATTTTGTTGAACGTAAAGAAGGGGTTGTTTTCCCCTATAAATTTGAAGCAAGACAAAGTGCGTAAAATTTAATTTATGACTATTCATCACATTTTATTGAATATCTTGCCTATTTTTAGTAAAGAATAGTGCGGTAACTCACTATTTTGTATAAATAACGGTAGTTTTTTTTTCTCTCGAAATAAGACTGTCGACTTGGTCACTACATCTTTTTTATTCTCTGTTAATGTATGAAAACTGCAAGTTAACGAATTCAGCTTAGCTAGAATTTTATTCAAAACTTGCACTATTTTGTCCTATTAGATATTCACAGGGGAAAACAATGAAATTACTAAAAACAATTATTTCCACCACAATTTTAGTTTCTTGCGGTGCGATGGCATCGATGACGGGCTCTGAAGTTTTAAAAGTACAGGATGGAGGAACGCCGAATAAAGTTTACACTTCAAACAAACCGACAATTAAAGTTGCAACGTATAACATTGGTAAAAATGAATTGGCATCAGATGTCAGTAATCTTGATGAGTTAAATAAGGCGATTGCGAAAATAGATGCGGATGTGATTGTTTTAACAGAAATTGATAATAAAACAGCCCGCAGTAAAAAAGTTCACCAGCTAGAAGAAATCGCTAAAGCCAATAAGATGGATTTTGCTTTTGGTAAGGCACTGGATTTTGATGGTGGAGAGTACGGTGTAGGAATTTTATCAAAATATAAAATTGATAAATCTAAAGTAATTAATTTGCCTTCGGGTGATGCTGAACAACGTGTTGTATTAATATCCCAAATATCAAAACCAGGTTTTGATGCACCAATTATAGTGATGGGAACGCACCTTGATTGGCAGAAAGATCCAACCATTCGCATTGGACAGGTTCGCCATATTTTAGATGCAAGTATTGGGGATACGGATACGGGATTTGATAATATTGCGGCATCAATAAAAATATTAGCAGGGGATTTTAATTCGACAGCGAATGAACAGCCTATTCAAGAAATTCGTTATATGTGGAACCCAGTTGAATTTAAAGGTATTGATTACCGTAGCTGGCCAGCGGTAAACCCAGCGATAGATATTGACCATATTTTTACATTTAAAGGCCAGGTTTGGGATGTGAAAAATATGGAAATCCCAACAGATAGCAAAGAGTTTCAATGGTCAAGTGTTAGCGACCACCTACCTATAATTGCTGAATTAGAGCTACAAGAGCAATAGAAGCTTAACAGAAAAATTATCGATAAAAGGCCTCATTTAGTTTGTAGGCCTTTTCAGCTGTAAATGCTAACTTAATTGGTTAGCAATTTTTTCCTTTCAACATACCGTTTTTCGGCTACTTCCAAATAAGACTCAACTGTTGAGTATATTTGCTGACTCTGTTCGGCTAATTGCTGCGATGCATCCAATGTTGCGCTTGTTTGCTGCTTAAATACGGTAAGTAAATCTTGAATGCTATCGAAATGACCTGCGACGTTAGCATAGTAAAATTGGTATACATAAGACTCCTGAGAGTGGCTTAGCTCTGTGTTGTTTTTGATGTTATTAGTTGCAAGTAATAGTAATTGAATATTTGTCATGGTTTACCCTTTTCTTTGGAAAACAATGCTACATGAGATAAAAAAAATATTTTGTCAAATTTGGCCGGATAATTTTATGTATTGGCTAAAAGAAGTAATTTTTACTAGGAATATTCTGTAATTTAGATTGGTGGGTTATATCAAAAATTGGATAAAAGAAGATATATAGGGAAGTTTAATGGTAAATTACTATATGGATATTGTTAAATATTCTTATGCATTTTGAGATTGATTATTGATGTTAACTGTTCAATATCATAATTTTAACATTTTATTAATTAACTTTTTGTTTGTTTTTGTTTTATTAATCAATTGGTTGTGTGGTATTGTGCTTAAGGTGGAAGCGATAACTCGGCTAATTTAGTTTGAAAAGAGAGATTAATGAACAATAGGTTAAAAATTAAGATGGCAAATGGCATAAATTAATGTGTTTTTTATATCAATTTGAATTTTAAGTATTTTTTATTTTTTAATGGTGAGATCTAGCAAGGATGGCTTATTTGAAAATAACGAATATATTCTAATTTAATTTTAATTTACGCTTATATTGAGTTTAAGTACTCACCAAGTGAGTTAATTAACATTTAGACATGACTATTATTAAATTGAATTGTTTTATTACATATTTGGGTTTATTTTTGTTAAGCTATGATGAACAATTAAGGCTTATTATTGTTTCTGTGTTTTGGTAAATGAAACTTCTCTAGTTAAAAAAATACAAATTGAAACAGTTAATGTTTCAAGTACTATTTATATTCTTAGTTTAATACTGGTATACTTACTCATATGATGTGTAAAATAAAGTATAAATACGAGCAGACTTTATAAATTTAATTGTGTTTGTTTGCTCTGTTGGTGGTGGTTATCGGAGACAGTAATTAGAAAAAACAAGCTATCTAATAAGGTATTCTTATATAGATAAGGCTGGATATTATTAAAATAATTATTATTTACTTACAATTGGCTAATGATAACTACTTAAGTGTATTTTTGGGCGGGGCTATTAGGTCATCCTGGTCAATTGGCTTGTTATTGAATAAATGAGAGCTTAAGAATATGAATATTATAAAGTTGCTCACAATTTTATTGTTAACTGGGGGCTCTTTTATTTTAGGGGTGACATTGAACTATTCCCCTACACCAGATCTTGTGAAAATGGCAAAAAGTAGTGTTGAAGACTATTTATCTTTCCCTGAATCCGCTTCATTTAAAAATGTGAAATATAATTTTATTCGCCAAACTGCGGATAAGGGTGATTTAGGCTACGTTTGTGGTGAAGTGTTTCGAGTTAAGAATGCAAGATTAGAAGGGTATAAAAAATTCATTGTGAAAGCCTATAGTGATAAACAAGGGAAGGTATCCATGTCTATTCCAATGGTTGAGGGAGATTACGATTTAATGCCAAAAGAAATGGTTGATTCGTTATGGGCAAGATATTGTTTTTAAAACTGAGTGATAACGTATGCCTTTTATTAAATCAAACGCAATAGGTAATACGCATCCTAAATAAAGAAAGCCGTAAGCCGGCTTTCTTTAGTATAAATATGACTCAGCGTCATATTAACCTTTTAATTCTCTAGCACATTGTTGTAAATGCAAGAAAGAGGTAAATCTTGTATCGTGCCGAGTTTTATAAGCTTCATTGGCTTGATAGGTGAGGTCAATTGCACTAAATTGGTCCATGGCTTGTGCAACATCGTCACAGACTTTTCCTGCAACTGCGCCGAGGATAGCTGAACCGAGTAAGACAGGCTCACTGGCTTGTGTTGAAATCACAGGGACACCGCACGCATCCGCAAGTAATTGACGGATCAACGGGTGTTGGCCAGCACCTCCACTGACGACAATATTTTCAATAGCAGCACCGGATTTTGCTTGTGCTTCAATAATTTGTCGTAACCCATAGCCAATGCCACACACACCAGCAACATAGAAAGAAAGTAAATTTTCCATGCTGTTATCCATGGTTAGGCCTGCAATGACGGCTCTAGCATGAGGATCAGCAAAAGGTGCTCGATTTCCTAAAAACTCAGGGACAACATGTATTTTTTCAGCTAGCTCAACAGACTGCGATGGTGACGATGCTTTTTCTAATACTAAATCCGCTAACATAACAGGCAAGGGTTTACCTTGTTCTTTTGCAGTGAGTTTTGCTTGTGCTGAAGCGGGGTGCAAGGAAAGTAACTGGTCAATTGCAGCACCTGCCGCACTTTGGCCACCTTCATTTAGCCACATACCCGGCACCATTGCACTGAAATAAGGCCCCCACACACCGGGTATAAATACGGGTTCTTTGGTGGTCGTCATCGTACATGAAGATGTACCAAATACGTAGGCCATATTAGTGGTTGCATCGCCATTAACACCAACGGTACCAATGCCGCCAGCATGAGCATCTATCATACCTGCGGCGACAGGAGTTCCTGCTAGTAAGCCCATTTGCTGAGCTGCAGTTTCCGTCAAGCCGTCACCACAAGGCGTTCCTGGTTCGACAATAAGTTGCCCAATACGCGCGAAATTTTCATCTGCGAGTTCAGATAAACCAATTTGTTGAAAGTAATCTGCATCCCAGCGCTTTTCATGGGCTAGATATGTCCACTTACAGGTTACCGTACAGGTTGAACGAGCTAAAGAATTAGTCGATTTCCAAGTTAAAAAATCGGCTAAATCAAAAAATTGCCATGCATTATCATAGGATTGACGTAAATTTTCTTTTAGCCATAAAATCTTAGGTGTTTCCATTTCAGGCGAAATTTTACCACCAACATAGTTTAAAACTGGATGTTTTAATTGATTAATACGTTCAGCTTGCTCTGTTGCACGGTGATCCATCCACACAATAATATTACGTTCAGGGTCATTCGATGGGCTAACTGTAATTGGTTGTGTATCTGTTCCGATGACAACCAGTGAACAGGTTGCATCAAAGCCAATACCAGTCACTTGTTGTGGTTTTGCTTTTGATGATGCCATTGCGTGTTTGACACAATAACAAACCGCTTCCCAAATTTCGTTACTTGATTGCTCCGCGAAATTGGCGTTGTCACGAAATAGTGTAATATCATGTTTGGCAGACGCTAACATATTGCCAGACATATCAAAGACACCTGCGCGTGCACTGCCTGTGCCAACATCGATACCAATAACGACTTTATCGTTATCTTTTAATGGTGCATGTGAATTATTCATTTTCCCTCCAAGGTGCTAACTGCAATGAATTGCGGATGACAAGTTAGAGATCAACACTGTTAGGCACAATAACAAGGTCACGAATAGTGACATTACGTGGACGAGTTAACATAAATAATACCGCTTCAGCCACTTCAATCGGTTGCATTAAGCTACCATTTGCTAAGGCTTCTTCCATTTTTTCTTTTGGCCAATCATCAAGTAAAGCAGTAACCACAGGGCCGGGTAATACCGCACCAACACGCACACCATGCTCAGAGACTTGACGGCGCGTTGAATGGACGAAGGCTTGAACAGCAAATTTTGATGCGGTGTAAATCGGTTCCCAAATCACAGGAACAACACCTGCAATTGAACTGGTGAATAACACATCGCCTGATTTTTGAGCAATAAAATGAGGTAATACCGCGCGAACACAACGGAAAGCTGCATTAATATTTAAATTTAACACTTTATCCCATACATCAGGGTCACCTTCAGCAACGGGGCCGCCAATATAGGCGCCAGCGTTAGCATGGAAAATGTCTAAACCGCCTGCTTTTTGTAAAATGGCATCTAACATTCCATCAACTTGTTCCGGTTTCATTAAATCGATAACTAATGGAATTGCATTTTCACCTAATTCTTCAACAAGTTGGTTTAATCGCTCTTCTGCGCGGTCAATTAGAACGACTTTTGCACCTGCTTTGATCAGTGTGCGTGCACATTCAAGCCCAATACCAGAAGCAGCTCCGGTAATTGCCGCGACTTTGTTCTCAATAGAAATGGCCATAATTTACTCCAATCGGATATTTTAGCGAAATGTAAGAATGAAAAGCGCCTGAAATTAATGAAACAGCAATGAGTCACGGGGATGGATAGGTGGCTACATGCGATGGATTGATAGTATTTATTTTGCAGTATATCAAATCATGCATCATCAATTTCAATATTGCTCAATCGATGTAGCAGTATTGCGACTTTTCGACTTTGGTGTCAAGCTAGTAAAAAATGGAGATGAGAATCTGTGACAAAGATCAGACAAAATAAGAAAACAACGATCTATGACCTTGCCGAATTAGCAGGGGTTTCAGCGAGTGCAGTGAGTGCAATACTCAATGGTAATTGGCAAAAAAGGCGAATTAGCGCACAACTTGCTGAAAAAGTGATCCGCATCGCCGAAGAACAAAATTATGCAGTCAATAAGCAAGCCAGCTTATTGCGCAGTAATAAATCCAAAATAATCGGTATGTTAGTTCCGAAATATGACAACCGTTATTTTGGTTCTATTGTCGAACATTTTGAGGAAATGGCGCGTGAAAGAGGGTTATTTCCTATTATTACCTGTACGCGGCGTGACCCTGAATTAGAAATAGAAGCCGCACGCGCAATGATTTCTTATCAGGTTGATTGGTTGGTTTCAACAGGGGCAACCAATCCGGATAAAATCACTGAAATTTGCCAAGCTTCTGGTGTCTCAACCTTGAATTTAGACTTACCAGGCTTGTTGGCGCCTTCTGTTATTTCAGACAACTATCTTGGTGCAAAAAATTTAACACAACGTATTTTAAGCAAAAATAAATCTCAGACATCAACACATGAAGCTTTAATTTTTATTGGTGGTCGTGAACATGACCACAATACACGAGAACGTATTCGTGGGTTTATTGATGCACATAATGAAAAAGGTATCACAGTTCCACAAGAAAATATTTTGGCCTGTGGTTATGCACCGGAAAAAGCAGAAAAAGCACTTTCACGATTTTTTGAACAGAATAATGAGGAACCACAGAAAATAGTGAAATGTGGTTTATTTATCAATTCAACTATTTCATTAGAAGGGGTTATTGATTGGTTAGGTAAAAAAGGCTATATCGGTTCGCGTCAACCCCATTTAGGCTGTTTTGACTGGGACCCTTTTGTTGCACTATTAGGTAATGACATCGAAATGGTTAAACAGGACGTGCCAACGATGCTAAATCATATTTTTAAGTTGATAGATAATGAAAATAGCAAAGCACAGTTAATTGAAGTATTACCTGTGGGCGTGGTTAAAGAGTGATGCTAAGTAAGTGCCGCTTATCGTTGATGATAAATAAGCGGCAGAAGGTTATTATTTATTCAGTGTGGTAACCAATAATTGATGGCGTTGGTTATAGAATTTTGTATAAGTCATATACCCAGCCAGTATGGTTGAAAGGCTTGCGGTACCTAACAGCATAAAAGTCACCATAATCTGGTATTTAACCGCTTGTAATGGGTCAACTCCAGCAAAAATCAGACCAGACATCATACCCGGTAAGCTGACAATTCCTACTGTTTTGGCTGAATCCACCGTTGGGATCAATGATGCTCGGATACTGTCGCGAATAATAGCAGCAGAAGCAATTTTTGGGGTTGCCCCTAAACTTAACATTTCTTGAATTTGTTGTTGTTGGCTTGAAAACCGTTGGCCGAGGTTATTAAAGCATAATCCTACTGCAATCATGGCATTACCTGCAATCATTCCAGTGATAGGAATTACCTGCATAGGTGTAAATGCGATGGCGTTGGTTAATATTAAGATTAACAATGTAAGAAATGTACCGGAGGTAATGGCAATTAATGCAGTAACATAAATTTTATCAATATATTTGCTTCTTTTCTTAGCGTTCCACGCGGCATTGACGCAAATAAACATCACCAAGGCAATCGTGAGCAATTCGTGATCAACATTAAAAATATATTTTAGAATGTAGCCAGCGATCAATAGTTGAATAATCGCTCGGCAAGTACTCCAGATAATATCTTTTTCAAGGGATAGTTTTTCTTTATGACTAATAAAAATAGCCACAAGGACTAACAGAATAGAAAAGGTTAATGATTCATTGGAAATAGTTGGTTGGTGCACAGTGATATCCTATGATTCGTTGTGATGAACAGGAAGGGTAATAACTTCATTGGTATGAGCGATTTCATCTTGATCATGGGTTACCCATAACACGCCTATTTTTTTGTCACTCGTTAAGTGATGGATAAATTCATTCACTATAATTTTGTTTTCTTCATCTAGGGCACTGGTGATTTCATCTAACAGTAAGACTTGTGGGAGAAATTGTAAGTTTCTAATAAGAGAAATACGCTGTTTTTCTCCACCGGAGAGTTCGTTGATCCCTTTGTCTAAAATAGATTCATGCAGAGAAAACTGGTGTAAATCACTGATGATTTTGTCTTTATTAAGCGGCAACTTTCGAATTTGATAGGGAAAAACGAGGTTGTCATACACAGTTTGTCCAAACAAGGTGGGCGTTTGAGTGCAGTATGAAACTTGCTGGCGATAAGTTTCTGGTGAGATGGTGTTGATATCTTTCCCTTGAAACTTAATCGTTCCTTGGGTTGGTGAAATTAACGAGGCGATTATTTTTAATAAAGTACTTTTACCGCAGCCGGAAGGGCCTGTAATCAGTTTGAAGTCACCTGCCTGTAAGTTAATCTGCACATTATCAAGAATTGTTTTTTCCTCAATGCTATACCCAATATTATTAAGTTGTAGTAGTAAGTTACTTTCTTCCATATTATCAATAACCTATAAATTTTATATGCAGTATTTAGTGTAAATGATATTCATTTCAATATCTTACTAAATAACCCAGTGCTGGCATTGTTTAATATCAATTTAGATATAACTAATATTATGCGCCAGTTAACCGGAAATTTATAGGGAAATGAAAAATGTATTTTTGACGGAGCTGTTACAACATAGAGGGGTTTTTAGATGGTTTTTACAGTTAAAGATAAAGTACAAATATTCATTTAGATTATTATTTTGAACATATGTCCATTCGGAATTTAGTGAGGTATTTAATTTGAGAGATATCTCTTTTTTTTACATGAATAATATAGAACTTAATTGGCAATAATATTATATTAATAATACCAAGTAATTTAATCTTCGTTTAATATTTTGCTGTCTCTCTAAGACGGCACTATATTTATTTCATCTATATATTCAATATCACATCATGATGTTAAGGAATTAAAATGAAAAAATTTAGTGGCTATAACACCAACTTTTCACTTGATGACAAGGTCGCTTTAATTACCGGGGGAGCAGCAGGTATTGGGTTGGCGATTGCTCAACTGTATGTTGAAAAAGGGGCTAAAGTTGCCCTAATCGATAAGTCAGATAACGTGGTAACGACTGCGGAGAAATTAGGAAATTCAATTGGTATTCAATGCGATATCACAAATTCTACGGCGGTTTCTCAGATGGTAGAACATGTCATTGAACATTATGGTCGGCTAGATATTGTCGTTAATAGTGCAGGAATTGTAGCGCTTGCTCCCGCTGAAAATTTACGTGAATCCGATTGGGACTTAACCATGAATGTGAATTTAAAAGGGACTTTTTTAGTTTGCCAAGCTGCGGGTAATGTAATGATTAATAATGGAAAAGGAAAAATTATTAATATGGCATCTCAAGCGGGGGTGATTGCCTTAGACCAGCATGCGGCCTATTGTGCGAGTAAAGCGGCAATTATTGGTTTAACCCAAGTATTAGCACTGGAGTGGAGCCCGAAAGGCATACAAACTAACGCCATTTCACCAACTATTGTCATGACAGAATTAGGTAAAAAGGCGTGGGAAGGTGAAAAAGGTGATGAAATGAAAGAAAAAATCCCTGCAAGGCGCTTCGCCGAACCTTCTGAAATTGCGGCATGCGCACTATTTTTGGCCAGCGATGCATCCGATATGATTACAGGTCATAATTTAGTGATTGATGGTGGCTACAGCATCCAATAATGATATTAAATCAATAATAAAAAAAGCGAGTATAATTAGATATTCGCTTTTTTATTGTTTCATGATTATTATTTAAATAAAAAATAAGCCAAATAACATAGGTATTATTTGGCTTGTAATAGGAAATTACAAAGTAGGATAACAGATATTAATTATTGCTATATCAATTAATCATTAGGTTTTAATAATGAAAGCGACATAGTAATAAGCTTTTCTACGGTGAAACCGAAATGTTTAAATAATTGGTCCGCAGGAGCCGACTCACCAAAGCTATTCATGCCCATAACTAATCCATCAATTCCTACGTATTTACGCCAGTAATCACTAATACTGGCTTCTATCGCAATGCGATGGCGAATGTGATTGGGTAAAACACGCTGCTGGTATTCTAAGGGTTGTTGGTCAAAGGTATCTGTTGACGGCATCGAAATGGCATTCACATTAAAACCTTGTTCAGTCAGTTGTTTCCATGCTTCAACCGCTAACGTGACTTCAGAGCCTGTCGCAATTAATAGTAATTCAGGGGCTTCACTATTACCGCGTAAAATATATCCTCCTCGAGCAATATTGGTGAGCTGTTCGGGGGTGCGCGAATACTGTACTAAGTTTTGACGGGATAACACAAGTGCGGTTGGGTTTTGTTGATGAATGATAGCCTGTTGCCAAGCTACAGCGGTTTCTACTTGGCAGCAAGGGCGCCATACCGACAAATTAGGTGTTGCACGTAGTGAAACAAGTTGCTCAACAGGTTGGTGCGTTGGGCCATCTTCACCTAAGCCAATTGAATCATGGGTATAGATAAGCACTTGCGGTAATTTCATTAATGCGGCCATTCTCACGGCATTTTGTGCATATTCCGAGAACATCAAAAAGGTTGCTGTGTAAGGGCGGAAACCGCCATGTAATGCAATTCCATTTGCAATGGCGGTCATACCGAACTCTCTGACACCATAATGAATGTAGTTGCCAGCAGGTTGTTCATTAATCGGCAGTGAACCAGACCAATAGGTAAGGTTGCTTGGGGCTAAGTCTGCGGAACCCCCGATTAACTCAGGTAAAGCAGGGCCAATTATATTTAACGTATTTTGTGATGCTTTACGTGTAGCTATCGTTGCAGGGTTATTATTTAATTTTTGAATAAAGTTATCAATGATATCCGTAAATTTATCAGGGAGTTGATTAGATAATCGCTGAGTTAGCTGCTCAGCGAGTTCTGGGTATTGTTTTGTGTATTCTCGTAATGCTTGTTCCCAACGTAATTGTTGCTCAGCACCACGTTCTAGGGCATTCCAAGGTTCATATATGTCATCAGGGATCACAAAAGGAGGGTACTCCCAACCCAGTTGTTGGCGAGTCAGAGCTATTTCATCTTGTCCGAGTGGCGCACCATGAGAATCCGCTGTACCTGCTTTATTAGGAGAGCCATAACCAATTGTGGTTCTACAGATAATGAGTGTTGGTTTCGTCGTTTGTTGGTGAGCTTGTTCAATGGCCGCTTTGATTGCGGGCCTAGAATGGCCATCGACTTGGCGAATAACATGCCAGCCATAGGCTTCAAAACGCTTGGCTGTATTATCAGTAAACCAACCTTGCGTGTTACCATCAATAGAAATGCGGTTATCATCATAAAATGCAATGAGCTTATTGAGTTTTAACGTTCCCGCTAATGAGCACACTTCATGAGAAATCCCTTCCATTAAGCAGCCATCGCCTAAAAATGTGTAGGTATAGTGGTCGACAACAGGGAAACCAGAGCGATTAAATGTAGCAGCTAGGGTTTTTTCTGCGATTGCCATGCCAACCGCATTGGCGATGCCTTGCCCCAGCGGGCCAGTCGTGGTTTCAACGCCGGGGGTATAGCCTAATTCGGGATGGCCTGGTGTTTTGGAATGGAGCTGTCGGAACTGTTTTAAATCATCAATCGATAACTCATAGCCTGTTAAATGAAGCAAGCTATAGAGCAGCATTGAGGCATGGCCGTTTGACAATACAAAGCGGTCACGGTTGGGCCAATGCGGGTCTGCGGGGTTGTGCTGTAAATAATCTCGCCAAAGAACTTCAGCAATATCAGCCATTCCCATTGGAGCTCCGGGGTGGCCTGAATTGGCTTGTTGTACGGCATCTATTGAAAGAAATCGAATGGCATTGGCTAGTTTATTTTGTGGTTGAGTGGACATTACAAAGCTCCCAAAGTAAAAGCGCCTAAAGTAAAACTAACGTTCCCCATTTTCATACTCACTGATTCGAGCCACTTTTGGCGCCGAACGTCCTCCTTCATAATGGGAAGCCAACCATGTATCGATAATGCTTTTTGCTAATTCAGGGCCAATCACTCGTGCGCCGAAGGTAATAATTTGTGCGTCATTGCTTTTTTGAGCTCGCTCAGCGGAGTATGTGTCATGGCACAGTGCTGCACGAATTCCCGTGACCTTATTGGCAACAATCGACATACCAATTCCGGTACCACAAATTAAAATACCGCGCTGGTGTTTGCCTTGTACGATCGCAGTTGCAACCGCATGGGCAACATCAGGGTACATTTCGTCTGCAACCCCAGTGTTTAAGCAGTAATCAGTCACTTCAATGTTTAGTTCTGCTAAGTGAGCTTTAATCAAATCTTTCATTTCAAATGCAGCGTCATCCGCGCCAATAGCAATAGATAGCATGATAGAGATCCTTATTGTTGAACAAAAGTTCATAAACCAATCAAATGTACTATTTAGAAAATAGGATCTTATGAACAAATAATCAATAGCTGAACATATGTTTTTATTTTTATGATGATGAATTCTGTGATCTACAGCTTTAAATTTAATTATTTTTGCAAAAAAGGTGGAAAATAGTCGTTTTAAGGCGATTTTATGAGAATTTTTGCACTGAATCACACTTTGACACTCTCACTATGGGCAAGGATGAAGAAAAGGAGGTATGGTTAATTTGTATCTTCATTGAACTTATGTTCATTTTACAAACCGCCGAGGATAGAACTATGTGTGAACACTGTGATTCAAAAGCAACGATGAGCGCAGGCATTCCAGAAAAAATGAAAGCCGTGGTTGCTTATGCTCCAAAAGACTACCGTTTAGAAACTGTCGATGTCCCTAAAATTAGTGAAGAAGAAATTTTGGTTCGCGTAGAAGCTTGTGGCATCTGCGCGGGTGATGTGAAGGCTTTTGAAGGTGCCCCTAGTTTTTGGGGAGATGCAGAACAGCCCGCTTATATCAAAGCGCCAATGATCCCAGGGCACGAATTTATTGGCCATGTCGTAGGCTTTGGGTCAAAAGTGGAAGGTTTTGCATTAGGTGATCGTGTTATTTCTGAACAAATCGTACCTTGTTGGGAATGCCGTTTCTGTAAACGCGGCGAATACTGGATGTGTGAAAAACATGACCTGTATGGCTTCCAAAATAATGTGAATGGCGGTATGGCGCAATATATGAAGTTCACCAAAGAAGCCATTAACTACCATGTGCCAGTCGAGATGCCAATCGAAGACGCTATTTTGATTGAACCTTACGCCTGTTCTTTACATGCCGTACAGCGTGCCAATGTCAAATTGGGTGATGTCGTCGTACTTTCTGGCGCGGGAACATTAGGCCTGGGCATGATTGGGGCAATTAAAAAATCCGGTGCTGGTAAGTTGGTCGTTCTGGATTTATTTGATAAGCGCCTTGAATTAGCGAAAGAATTTGGTGCTGATATCGTATTAAACCCGAAACGTGATGATGTCGACAAAATTGTCAAAGAGATGACTGAAGGTTATGGCTGTGACATTTACATTGAAGCAACAGGGGCGCCCAAATCGGTTGAGCAAGGCCTGAAGATGATCCGTAAATTGGGTACATTTGTGGAGTTTTCTGTATTTAAAGACCCAGTGACAGTGGACTGGAGCATTATCAGTGACCGTAAAGAACTGGATTTATTAGGTTCTCACCTTGGTCCATATTGCTATCCACTCGTGATAGAAGGTATTGGTAACGGTGATTTCCCAACCAAAGGCGTGGTGACGGATATTTTACCTTTAGATAAGTTTGCGGAAGGTTTTTCAATGATGGCGAAAGGCGACCCGCACATTAAAGTGGTTCTCGACCCGAACCTGTAGAGCTGTCGTGGGTTGAAAAAAAGACGAAATTAAAAATATAACGATAAAAATTGGACCTGAATAAATGTCACCCTACCAAGGCTTGTTATTCAGGTCCTAACCCAGCGAACAAGCACTGAGGTCAATAATATGATAATCAATAAACTGTCTAAAGTAACGGGGTTTTCACCAAAGTTACTACTTGGCTATTTTGGCGTTCTGATCTTTATGATGGGGGAAGGCCTAGAACAAGGCTGGCTGTCACCTTTTATAATTAGCCGTGGAATGAGTATTGAAGAATCTTCATTACTATTTAGTGTGTATGGTTTTTTTGCTGCTGTGGCCGCGTGGTTATCCGGCGTATTAGCTGAAATTTATACCGCTCGTCGTGTGATGATTTTTGGTTTTGTGATGTTTGTGATTGGCTCGATTATTTTCTTATCTGTTGGCTTACCGAGTAACAGCCTGTCTATCATGATCCCAACCTATGCACTGCGTGGTTTTGGTTATCCCATGTTTGCCTACGGCTTCTTAGTTTGGGTGGCCTATGAGGCACCAATTAAAAAACTGGGCTCGGCTGTCGGGATCTTCTGGTTCGTTTATAGCGGCGGGCTGGGTGTTTTAGGGGTGATGTATTCGAGTTATGCGCTGCCAGTTTTAGGTGAAATGGCAACGTTATGGAGTGGACTGATTTTTGTCACTATCGGTGCATTTATTGCTATTGCACTTAACCGCAACAAAGCGGGAGATACACCAGAGGCACCGAAAGAAAAAGTATCGCTCAGCTATGTGTTTAAAGGGATCACCATTGCGTTTGAAAATCCAAAAATTGGTTTGGGTGGCATTGTTCGTACCATTAATACCTCGGCAGCATATGGTTTTGTGATCTTCATGCCAATGTTTCTTGCTGACTTTGGTTTTTCCCGCACAGAGTGGTTACATATCTACGCAGCACTTTGGACAGTGAACATCGCTTTTAATCTGATCTTTGGTGTTGTCAGTGACCGTATCGGTTGGCGCAATATTGTAATTTGGTTTGGTTGTGTCGGCTGTATGGTTTGTACCTTAATGTTTTACTACGTGCCTTATTATTTTGGGCACAGTTATACCCTGATGATGATCGCCGCTGGCTTATTTGGTGCGTGCCTCGCAGGATACGTACCACTGTCAGCCATCATGCCGAGTTTAGCGCCTGAAAATAAAGGCGCTGCCATGTCAGTCCTTAATTTAGGCGCGGGTTTAAGTACGTTTGTCGGACCTGCACTTGTTGGGCTCTTTATTAGTAGCGTAGGTGCGTTTGGCGTGATTTGGATTTTCTCGGGGCTCTATTTATTTAGTGCGATATTGATGAAATTTATTACTGTGCCGGAAGAATTACTTGAACAGTCGGCAAAGATGCAGCTAACACCAGAAAATAAGTAAAAGAGGGAATTATGAATAGAATCATTAATGAACCTGATCTTGTTGTTGAAGATGCGATTCAAGGTTATTTGAAAGCGCACCCTGAATATTTTGCGCAAACAGATAATGCGCGCGTTCTAAAATACCCAAAAGCACCAATACAAGGGAAAGTGGGCATTGTCACTGGTGGTGGTTCAGGTCATGAACCTGCGTTTTTAGGCTACGTGGGCGAAAACATGTTAGATGCGGTGGCGATTGGTGAAATTTTCTCCTCACCAACGGCTGGGGCATTTTTAGATGCATTTAAAGCAGCCGATAGTGGTGCGGGGGTTGCCTGTTTATATGGTAATTACGCAGGCGATAACATGAACGTCAAGATGGCGATGAAAAAGGCAGAAAAAGCGGGTATGCAAGTCAAAACCGTGGTCGCTACCGATGATGTCGCCTCAGCACCTGCCAGTGAAAAAGAAAAGCGTCGCGGCGTTGCGGGTGAAATCCTTATGTGGAAAGTGGGTTCTGCCGCAGCAAGTAAAGGCTATGATTTAGACGGCGTGATTAATGCGGCACAAAAAGCGATTAATAACTGCCACTCTATTGGTGTTGGGCTAACGTCTTGTACCATTCCAGCGGTAGGTCATCCAAATTTTCATATTGAAGACGGGATGATGGAGCTAGGTATTGGTCATCATGGTGAGCCAGGCATTGAAATTATGCCAATTCAATCCGCAGCGCAAATGGCAAAAACCATGTTAACGCCAATTTTAGATGATATGCAGGCAAAACAAGGCGATGAAGTTGTCGTATTAGTTTCAGGTTTAGGCGCGACTCCCGTGATGGAGCTGTACATCTACTATGCAGAGGTTGAAAAACAACTCAGTGAGAAAGGTGTGCGTATTGTTCGTAACTATGTTGGTAACTATTTTACTTCATTAGAAATGATGGGGGTAACACTGACATTAATGAAAGTGGATGATGAATTGAAAACGTTGATGGATGTTCCTGCGTATTCATTGGGTTTAACACAGGTCAAATAAGGAGACAACTATGCAAGTTATTTCAACGGGCAACGGCAAGGAAATTACCCTTGATTTAGTGAACATTATTGTTTCTAACCGTGAATACCTCAGCGAAATTGATGGTGCAATAGGGGATGGAGACCATGGCATCAATATGGCGAAAGGTTTCAATTTATGCGCTAAAGCAATTGCAGACCGTGAATTATCACTCAGTGAAGGGTTTGAAGAAATTTCTGACGCATTGATGGAAGGCATTGGTGGTTCAATGGGGCCACTTTACGGCAGCTTCTTTATGGGGATGTCAGACAGCATTTCAGGGAAAAATGCGTTATCGCAACAAGATTTCCTCGCTATGCTAAAAAATGGGTTATCTGAACTGCAAGACATCAGTAGCGCGACAGTGGGGGACAAGTGCTTAATGGATACATTGATCCCCGCAGTTAATGCCTTTGAAGAGGTAACAAAATCAGGAAAAAACTTTAAACAAGCGCTTGATGCGATGCAGGCCGCCGCCGTTGCAGGCCGTGATTCCACGGTAGATTTAGTGGCGAAGATTGGCCGTGCAAGTCGCCTTGGTGAACGCTCAAGGGGCGTGTTAGATGCAGGTGCGACTTCTTGCTGTTTATTATTGTGCCAATTAGCACAAAGCATTGAAAAACAGAGTGCATTAACCAATGCATAATTGTTTTATATAACTCTTATCGTGGATATATAGACAAAAACCATTGCTATATATCCACTCTCTTTTATAACTCACTTATTAATTGCCACTAGAAACGCTATACTAAAACCTTATCATCCTTGTTGCGATTAACACCAATAAAGAGGAAACCACTATCTTATGGATAGATCACAAACATCTTCCGACATCGAGCTACTGACTGAAATTGCGATAGCTTATTATCGTGATGAAATTACCCAGGAAGAGATCGCCAATAAGTTTGGTATATCGCGAATTAAGGTAGGGCGCTTACTTAAGCGAGCAAAAGAGGAAGGTATTGTTGAGATCAATGTTCGCTATCATCCTATTTTTAGCACTCAGCTAGAGCAACAGCTACTTTCTCGCTTTCCTATTTCCCGTGCGTTGATTGCCCTCGACCATCCTGATGAAGAAGAACAACGCTACCAAGTTGGCACACTAGTCGCTAATTATTTATCGACAACGTTACGAGACAACATGATTGTCACCGTCGGCCAAGGGCGTAATGTTGCGGTAGTGGCAGATAGCGGTGGGGCCGTCCCTGAAAAAGATTGCCGTTTTATTTGCGGAATTGGTGGAACGCACCGGCCAGGAGATTCCATCAATGCGGACCATATCAGCCGCCGCTTAGCGAAGAAATTTGGTGGAACCAGTGAAACGCTATACGCGCCTGCCTATGTTGAAAATAACGAATTAAAGCAATCCTTTATGAAAAACGGTACCATCAAGGAAACGCTCGATCGCGCCCGCAAAGCGGATATTGCCCTAATTGGTATTGGCGATATGAATGAAGACAGCTATATGGTCAAACTAGGTTGGTTTACACCGCGTGAAATTGTTGATGCGAGTTTAAATCAAGGGGTAATTGGTGATATCGCAGGTTATGATTTTTTTAATGCGCAAGGGCAACATGTTGATACAGTGATGAATGACAGAGTGATAGGCCTAAGCATAGACGAACTCAAGAAAATCCCTTGCGTAATAGCCATTGCTTCTGAATCCTCTAAGGCTATGGCCATTATGGGGGCACTGCGGACGGGAGCGATTGATATTATCGCAACGAGTGCGAGTAATGTAAGGACGATTTTAAAGATGTCCCAATAGCTCGTCATACTTCAAGCTGTCGCGTTGTTGACGACGTTCATTCGCATTAGTCACATACTTGTGTATGCTTCTAACGACTCATTCACTTGTCGCCTAGCGACAACTTGAATTATTTAGAGCTATTATTTGCCATACTTCAAGCTGTAGTGTTGTTGACTAGATTCATTTGTTTGTTACCTAGCTGTAATTAGAATCATTCATGCCATCTATTATAAAATGGGTTTACATAGCCTAATTAGTTGCCTTATTATTTTAGAATGTATTTGGGAGATGGCATTCCTCCTTTTTATAAAACCGCCCGCAGAGGGCTGATGATGCCTACGTTAACCTTTTCATTGAATAGGGTACGTAGGTATTATGTGCCCTGGATTTTGGGCATAAATGCGGCAATAGGAAACTTTCCTTTCATTTATCCCGCCAAACATCAAAGGAAGTTTCTATGTATGCCTCATTATTTGCAATTGCGATTGGTTCAGTGCTTGGCGGATGGCTAAGATGGTTTGTTAGCCTAAGACTCAATCACCTTTACCCAAACATTCCCCTTGGTACGGTTGCGGTCAACTTAATTGGCGGCTTTGTTATTGGTTTTGCCATTTCGTATTTTGCCAATGCAAATATTAGCCCTGCCTATAAATTATTCATTGTGACGGGTTTCTGTGGTGCATTTACCACCTTTTCGACCTTTTCACTCGAAGTGTTGTTGCTAATCCAAGAAGGTAAATTGGGCTTCGCCATTAGTACCATTGCCATCCACGTAATTGGGGCCTTAATATTTACCTTGCTTGGAATGTTATGCCATCATTGGTTAACACAGGCATAATTTATTTATTAGCTAACAAATGATGTGCAGTGGCTTCATCGGTCACTAAGCCTGTTACCCAACCGCCATTCATAACTGCTTGAATTGCTTGTGTTTTGTGTGCTCCGCCCGCAAATGCGATTACAGGCCTATTTGGGGAAGGGAACAGCGGAACACTGGTGTGTGTGTCATCCAAAGCTGTAGAAAGTCGCTCGCCGTTAGCTTGGATAAAATGCCCCAATAGCTCTGCGGTTACACCTTTTTCTAATAACATTTCCATTTGTTCATCGGTGACGAAACCTTCCGAATTGAGTGGGCAGCCTTTGCCGACTTCACCAATACCAATAAAGGTAATATCTGCATTCAGAGCCTTTTCCGTGACTTCCTTATACACGCGATGTTGGCACCACATTGCTTTATCTTCTGGGCTGTCGGCGTACAGTGGCGCAGGTAGAATATAGTGTCGGCATTGTAATTTTTCTGCAAAACGTAATGGAATATCATAGCGTGTTGCTGAGCTATCGCGGGCAATAGCGCCTATTAGTGAAACACATTGGTGCTGGGAGGTTTCTAGATAAGGAAGGGCATCAATAATACAGCGTAATGTTCTACCTGAACCAATACCAATAATTTGAGGCTTATCGGGTTCGATTAATTGTTCCATGAGCTCAGCACCGGCCACTGAAATCATATCGAGTGTAGCTTCTGTATCCAGTTGCCCTGACGGGACAACAAAGCAATGTGTTAGGTGATACTTTTGCTGAATTTCATTAGCGAGCTTTAAACATTCAGTAATCGGGTGCGTGATTTGCACCTGAACCATACCTTGTTCTTTTGCTAGAGAAATAAGGCGTTGAGCGACTTGTCTCGATAGCCCAAGTTCATGCGCAATTTCCTGTTGTGTTTTGCCTGCCACAAAATATAGCCATGCCGCACGTGCAGCTTGTTCCATTTTTTTTAATTCTTTCTGCATGGACATTCTCCTGCTGGTTTCGCTTATTGTAATTCTGGGCAATTGTTTATTAAAAGGGCAAAAGTCAATACTGTGAGCATTATCGCAGTAATTGTGATCAGATTGAAACTAAAATATAACAAACGGGCATATGCCCAAAAAAATAGCAATTATTTAATTTTAGGTTAAGGAGTCACAATGCTAAAGCAGAAATCAGTGTGGATGCACATCGGTGCTGGGTCATTTCATCGTGCTCACCAAGCGTGGTATTTGCACCGCTTGATTCAACAAGGGGATGATAGTTGGTCAATTGCCTTAGGGAATATTCGCAATGATGCGAATGCATTGCTTGATAACTTAACCAAGCAAAATGGGGAATATACCCTTGAAACAGTCTCACCTGAAGGTGAGCGTCATTATGAAAAAATTACTTCAGTGCGCAAAGTATTGCATTGGGATGATAATTTAAGCCAATTAGTGGAACAAGGCTGTGATAAAGCAACTCGTGTTATTGCTTTCACGGTCACAGAAGCAGGCTATTATTTAACCCCGCAGCATGAATTAGATGCAGAACAGCCAGACATTAAAGCCGATTTAACGGGCAAAATGAGCACGATCTACGGTGCGTTAACTCAAATTTTACGCGCACGTTTAGCGGCTCATGGTGAACCTGTCACTTTGTTAAACTGTGATAATTTGCGCCACAATGGCGAACGGTTTAGACACGGCTTTTTATCGTTTCTGCAATTAAAAGGTGAAACTGAGCTATACCAATGGGTGAAAGAAAATACGCGTTCGCCGAACACCATGGTTGATAGGATCACGCCTCGCCCAACGCCAGATGTTGCTGAACGTGTTAAACAGCAAACGGGTTGGGATGATAAAGCACCTATCATGGGAGAGGCATTCATTCAGTGGGTGATTGAAGATGACTTTATTAATGGACGTCCTGCATTAGAAAATGTCGATGTAGAAATGGTTGAGTCCGTTTTACCGTGGGAAGAAGCGAAAATTCGTATTCTGAATGCCAGCCACAGTTGCATTGCTTGGGCAGGAACCTTAATCGGTTTGAACTTTATTGATGAAAGCACCCGCCAACCTGCTATCAAACAAATGGCATGGAATTATGTGACACAGGATGTTATCCCGTCATTGTCACCAAGCCCCCTTGATTTAGAACAATACCGTGATGTAGTACTCGCGCGCTTTAGTAATCCGTATATTCAGGATACTAATCAACGTGTTGCTGCTGATGGTTTATCAAAAATTCCTGGTTTTATTACACCAACACTACAAGAATGCTATCAGCGTCAGCAGACTCCGGCAGCGACAGCTGTGCTGCCCGCTTTATTTTTCGTATTTCTACAGCGCTGGGCTCGTGGTGAATTACCTTATGAGTATCAGGATGGAGTGCTGGATGTCGCGCTATATCAAAAAATGATGAATAGCAGTGACGCATTGTCGCAATTTGTCTCCAGTGAAATGCTATTCGGTTCACTTGCTCATGCTACCGAATTCCATGAATTGATGAGCAACACCGTTGAAAAAGTTGAAAATTGGCTCAAGTCACCTCAACAACCTCTGTAAGGAGAAAGGCGATGTACCTCGGAATTGACTTAGGCACTTCAGAACTTAAGGCTGTATTAATTAATGCTCAGGGTGAAATTGTTGCCTCAAGCCATATGGCATTAACAGTACAAAGGCCACATTCTCAGTGGGCTGAGCAATCGCCAGATAGTTGGTGGGAAGCCACCAATGCGGTTGCCGCTACCTTGCGCCAAAAATCCCCAGAAGCATGGGCGGCGGTAAAAGCGATTGGCTTATCGGGCCAAATGCACGGTGCGGTATTATTAGACAGCCAGCACCAAGTACTTCGCGACTGTATTTTATGGAATGACACCCGCAGTGCGAAGGAATGTGAATGGTTAATGGAAAATCACCCTGAGTTTCTAACTATTGGCGCTAATTTAGTGATGCCAGGTTTCACAGCACCCAAATTATTGTGGGTTGCACGCCATGAGCCTGAAATATTCAAACAAGTTGCCAAGGTGTTGCTTCCTAAAGATTATTTACGTTGGAAAATGACTGGCCAATTTACCAGTGATATGTCTGACGCTTCAGGTACATTGTGGTTGGATGTGGCTAAGCGTGATTGGTCAGATGAATTATTAGCGGCAACCAATCTAACTCGTGAACAGATGCCAGCTTTAGTTGAAGGTGCTGAAAAAAGTGGTGTGTTACGGGCCGATTTAGCTTCGCAGTGGGGGTTAAGTGCCGATGTGATTATTGCTGGTGGAGGGGGTGACAATGCGGCCTCTGCGGTAGGCGTTGGCGCAATTAATGATGGCGATGCTCTGATTTCTTTGGGGACATCTGGCGTTATTTTTGTGGTTAATAATCAACTACAAGCAGCACCACATCAGGGGGTCCATGCTTTTGCCCATGCATTACCAAACCGCTGGCACCAAATGAGTGTGATGTTAAGTGCTGCCAATTGTTTGCGTTGGCTTTGCCAACTTCTTTCCACAACTGAAAACCAGCTAATGGATGAAGTGGGGCAATTGACCGATGACCAGAAAAAGTTAGCGCCAGTATTTTTGCCTTACCTTTCAGGGGAAAGAACGCCTCATAATGACCCTTACGCAATGGGTTCATTTTTTGCGTTAAAAAATGAAACAACGCGTGCTCAGCTTGGTTATGCGGTGATTGAAGGGGTGACCTTCGCTCTGGCGGATGGCATGCAGGTTTTAACGCAAACGGGAACGCAAATTAGTCGGTGTAGCTTAACGGGGGGAGGAGCACGTAGTCCTGTTTGGGCACAACTGATTGCTGATGTTATCGATATACCGATTGTGACCCACCCAGCGAGTTCATCGGGGGCTTTAGGTGCGGCCCGTTTAGCATGGCTGGCGGACGGTGGTAATACAGAAACCGTGTGCCAAAAACCAGAAGTGTTAAGTACCTATTTACCGCAGAAACAGTACCAAACTTGGTTAAATCAACGGCTTGATGTTTTCCGTTTATTATACCAACAGCAAAAACAAGCAAGGGAATTATTGCCACAATAGGCGAGTGTGGCGGTGTTTCCCTACACATCACCGCCACAGCTATCTCTTCGCGATTGATTAAAATAACAAAATTAAAATGAGGAAACTGCAATGGAACAGAAGCAGTATTGGCTTGGTCTACCTAAGCATTTGTTCTGGGGTTTTATTGCTATTGCTATTTTTATGAGTGGTGATGGCTTTGAAATGGCTTTTTTATCAAAACATATTACTGATTTAGGGTTTACACCGGCACAATCAGCGATGGTATTTACTGTCTATGGCTTAATGGCAGCTGTTGCGGCGTGGGCATCTGGTGTTGTGGCTGAAATTATCACCCCCCTAAAAGCCATGATGATCGGGTTCATTCTCTGGATTGTCATGCATGCATTGTTCATGGCGTTCGGTCTGGGCATGAAAAGCTATACCTTGATGCTACTATTTTACGGCATTCGTGGATTAGCTTATCCATTGTTTATTTATTCATTTATGATGATGTTGGTACAAGTCATTCCTCGAGCGCACCTTGCCGCCGCTACCGGTTGGTTTTGGGCGATGTATTCAGTCGGAATTGGTGTCATTGGTAGCTATTTACCTAGCTTTTCAATCCCAATGATGGGGGAGACGGGCACATTATGGATGGCAATTGGTTGGGTTGCACTTGGTGGTGCGATTGCATACTTTAGCCTACGTAATGTTCCAGTTGATCGCTCTAAAGTCAATTTACCGATGAAAGATAAAATGGCCGAGTTATCCCGAGCTGCGACTATTTTATTCACCAACAAAGATATCTTTATGGCGAGTTTAATCCGCATTATCAATACCATTTCGTTATTTGGTTTTGCGATTATCATGCCATTATTATTTGTTGATCGCTTAGGCTTTACTATTTCTGAATGGCTACAAATTTGGGCGGTATTCTTCTTTGTGACTATCTTCACCAATATTTTTTGGGGAATTGTTGGCGAGCATATTGGTTGGGTTCGCCAAGTTAGATGGTTTGGCTGTTTAGGTATGGCAATATCCAGCTTAATGTTTTACTACTTACCCGTTTATTTCGGTCATAATTTTGCCATAGCATTAATACCTGCCATTTTATTGGGTATCTTTGTGGCTGCTTTTGTTCCAATGACCGCGGTATTCCCGAGTATTGAGCCGCACCATAAAGGAGCAGCAGTCTCAATTTATAACCTTTCAGCGGGGTTAAGTAATTTTGCCGCACCTGCAATTGCCAGTTTAGTATTGCCTTTCTTTGATATTGTGGGCGTTGTGTGGGCCTATACAGGTTTGTATATCTTTGCAGGAATACTGACATTCTTTATTAAAGTGCCACAACCCGGTTTTGAAAATAATCGCAAAATAAAACCAGCGAAGGTGGTGACTGAACAACAAACCAGTCATTAATTTACTTTATCTAATATCATTAAACCCTGTAGATAGTGAATTATCTATGGGGTTTTTCTTTATTTAACCAAACTCTGTTATTGAGACAAACTAAATTGAAGATGAAGGGATATCGTCCTTTACAACGGCAATATAAAGAGAAACGGTTTAAAAATAAAATAAAGTAGAATATTTCCTATAAATAGAAATATGAGTCATATTTATAAGGTGATTTTTCATCTTATTGCGATAATTATTGAAAATACAGCACTGGACAATAGAATATAATTTCATAGATTAAAAAATCAGCTACAGTCGATTTGTTTATAAATAATTACATAAATGACATAAAATATTAACTTCTAAACCTGCATTTAGAGAATATTAAGGTGCTTGCCCCCTTTCAATGTTATATCTGACTATTTAACTCACAGCTTACCTTTATTCCAAGCTGTTTAAATCCGGTTTTACTCTCTATACATCTGAATTTTCGGTGTTATGATGAATTTTGTTGCAAATTCGTATATTTGTAGCGAAATACTCTCTATATTGGTGTTTTATTGCGCCAAATAAAATTTATAATCCAATCTTAATTAAAATTAATAGTTTGTAATACTAAAAAATAATCTAATAAAAAAAGATAATTGCGGGGAAAAAGTTATGTCACAGATGTTAGCTCTGTTTCTGATAGTAGGGATATTATATATAGGGGATGCTATAGCCGTTAGAACTAAGGCTTGGATCCCATCTGTATTTGTATGCGCAGTGCTCTTCCTTTTAGGTTATTGGACTATTTTCCCGAAAGATATTGTGAGTATTGCCGGTATTCCTCAAGTGGTTGCGGTTACCTTGATGTATTTGTTAATTACAAATATGGGGACCTTATTATCGCTAAAAGAATTATTACGCCAATGGAAAACCATTCTTATCTCCTTAGCTGGGATTTTAGGCATCATTTTCTTAACCTTTATTGTTGGTATAACCTTATTTGATTTAAATACGGTATTAGTTGCAGTTCCTCCGTTGGTTGGTGGTATTGTTTCTTCGTTAATTATGTCAAAAGGTGCTGCGGAGGCAGGTCTTGTTGATCTTTCGGTTTTCGCAATTTTAATTTACGTCATGCAGGGGTTTGCAGGTTATCCATTAACTGCGGTGATGCTAAAAAAAGAAGGGCGCCGAGTTTTAGAAAAATATCGCAATGGCCAATGGCAAGAAACCTTACCGGTAGACGGGGCGAAAGAGGTCGAAGTTAAAACGGTGGTGTCTGAAGATGAAATGCCACGTATGTTTAAAAAAATTCCTAATCACTATAACACGAGCTATTTTAAATTCTTACGCTTAGCTGCGGTAGGCTATTTGGCTTATTTGGCCTCATCTTATGCAGCCCCTTATGTCAGCATTAGCCCATTTGTATTGTGCTTATTATTTGGTGTTATTGCTTCTTCATTGGGTTTCTTAGAAAGACAGCCGTTACAAAAAGCTAACGGCTTTGGGTTCGCAATTATGGCTTTAATGTTGTTTATTTTCGATACATTAAACCACGCGACCCCCGATATGTTATTACGCCTAGTTTATCCGATGGTGGTGTTAATTAGTGCAGCGGTTATTGGGATGTACCTTGCATCTTGGGTGGTTGGTAAAATATTAGGCGTTACCAAAGAAATGGCATTTGCTGTTGCGCTAACAGCGTTATATGGCTTTCCTGCTGACTACATTATTACTAATGAAGCAATCAACGCGTTAACGAAAGACGAAAAAGAACGCCAAGTATTAACTAGCCATATGTTAGGACCAATGTTAGTGGGTGGCTTTATTTCTGTGACCATGGTTTCTGTCGTATTAGCAGGTATTATGGTGGCTTATATTGTTCCGATTGCAGGGTAAAAATAATGGAAACAAGTACTTCAAGAATTCAGCGCCATTTAGAACAGTTGGCAGAATATACCGCAACGCCGGGTCAGGGTACTACGCGGATGAGTTACAGCGAACAAGATAAACAAGCGCGCGATTACCTAAAACAAGAAATGCGTACCTTAGGATTACAGGTTCGTGAGGATGCTATTGGCAATATTTATGGGCGCTTAGAAGGCCAGCAACCGGATTTGCCTACGGTCATTGTCGGTTCACATTTTGATTCGGTTCCTCACGGTGGGGCATTTGATGGTCCAGCTGGTATTGTCACCGGTTTGGATGTTGTGGCGCGTATTCGCGAACAAAATTTAACACCAAAATATCCCTTAGAAGTGATAGCGTTGGTTGAAGAAGAAGGTACCAGTTTTGGTCGTGGTTTGATGGCTTCGAGTGTAATAGCAGGGCTAATTGGCACCAAAGAATTATATCAGTTAAAGGATAGGCAAGGCGTGAGTGCTGCTGCACGCATGGCCGCGGCTGGGTTCAATGCAGACAACGCAGCGCAAGCGGTTCTTAATCCTAAAAATGTCAAAGCGTTCTTAGAGCTACATATCGAACAAGGCCCAGTGTTAGAACAGGCCAATGAAGATGTAGGGATCGTAGAAACTATCGTAGGCATCAGTCAGTTAGAAATTAAATTGACAGGTAAAGCAGGCCATGCAGGTACCACGCCGATGAATATGCGAGCCGATGCATTAGTGTGTGCTAGCCAAATTATTAGCCAAATCCCTGCACTAGCAACGGCCGCGGGGGGTAATACGGTGGCGACCGTAGGGCGGTTAGCGGTATTGCCGAATGGGGCTAATGTCATCCCAAGCGAAGTCACTTTTAGCGTTGATATTCGTTCCAAAAATGATATTGCGTTACGTAAGGTGATTGAGCAAGTTATTGAGTTAACGGAGCAAGTTAGCAATTCATTAGCTATTTCAAGCGATATTGTTCAGCCGTTATATGTTCAGCCAACGGAGCTCAATAGTGATATTCATCAACTGATGCAACAACATGCTAGTGATCAAAACTTACGTTTTCGTTCAATGGTTAGTGGTGCAGGGCATGACACTATGATTTTTGCAGGTATTACTCAAACAGGACTGATATTTGTGCCAAGTCGTAATGGATTAAGCCATCATCCAGATGAATGGACGGATTATGCACAAATTGCAAGAGGTGCAGATGTGATGTTTGCTACTGTTAAGTCATTAATAGAATGCTAATTAATAAATAAACCAGGTAAATTATCTGGTTGTGTAATAGGGTAAAAAGGTAGAAAAATGATCAACAAAACAATTACAGCCGCAATCAAAAAACACACACCTGAAATGATTGCTTTTCGTCGTGATCTACACGCTCACCCTGAACTACCGTTTGAAGAAATTCGTACAACAAAACGTATTGCCGAAGAATTAGACAAAATTGGAATAGCGTATCGATTAACCGAACCTACAGGTGTTATTGCTGAAATTAAAGGTGGTAAGCCAGGTAAAACGGTTGCTCTGCGTGCAGATATAGACGCATTACCCGTTTTGGAATTGAATGATTCATTAGAATATAAATCGACTATTGAAGGTAAAATGCATGCTTGTGGCCATGATGCGCATACGGCAATGCTATTAACCGCAGCCAAAGCGTTGTATGAGGTACGTGAAGAATTAGCCGGTAATGTGCGTTTAATTTTCCAACCAGCGGAAGAAATTGCTCAAGGCGCATTAGCCATGATCAAACAAGGCGCAATCGAAAATGTGGATAACGTTTTTGGTATGCATATTTGGACAACCACACCATCAGGAAAAGTGTCTTGTAATGTGGGAGGTTCTTTTGCTTCCGCTGATTTACTGAAAGTCACCTTTAAAGGCCGTGGTGGTCATGGTTCTATGCCAGAGGCCACTATTGACGCTGCGGTTGTTGCTTCTGCATTTGTCATGAATTTACAAGCGATTGTCTCCCGTGAAACGTCGTCTTTAGACTCAGCTGTGGTCACGATAGGTAAGATGGATGTCGGGACACGTTTCAATGTTATCGCTGAAAATGCAGTATTGGACGGCACGGTACGTTGTTTTGATATCGAAACTCGTAACCGTATCGAAGCTGCGATCCGTCGTTATGCAGAGCATACAGCGGCTATATATGGTGCGACTGCACATGTTGATTATATCTATGGGACACTACCTGTTATTAATGAGGAGCGCAGTGCGTTATTGGCTCAGTCAGTGATTTCTCAAGCTTTTGGTGAGCAAACCCTGATTAATGAAAGACCAACACCGGGCGGTGAAGACTTCAGCTTCTACATTGAAAATATCCCAGGGTGCTTTGCTTTATTAGGCACAGGAAATGCTGAAAAGGATACTCAGTGGGCACATCATCATGGCTGTTTTAATATTGATGAAGACACGATGGCCACAGGAGCTGAACTTCATGCGCAATATGCGTGGAGTTATTTACAGCAACAGGAATTTTAATTGAGTATGTTAATGCTATTAGGGCTAGTTATTTTGCCAATACCGGGGTTACCACTAGCCCTACTGCCTATTTATTTTGCCTATTAAGATTGGTTAAAACTGCGAATAGCGGCCTATTGTATGGCTGCTATTTGTCGTGATGAATAAAAATAGCTTCTCTTAAACGCTGTTGTTGTTCAAAACGTTGTTCTTGGTTGATTTGCTGATCATGAGATAGCTGCATTAGCATTTCATTCATATTATGAACTGAGCTTTCATCAATCAGTTGATTTATTTTTTCAACAATTTCATCATAGTAGGACATAAAGCAGGCTCCAATTAATATTCACTAAAGTTATCATAACGCTAAATCTAATGGGTCAGATAGGTTATTAATTCTGTTTATCGATCACCATAACTGCCATCGTATTGGGTTCTAAGGCTCGCATTATATGCGGCTCATCTCCGGGGTAGTGAATATAGTCCCCAACCTGTAACTCAACAGGATTATCCAATGGGCCGACTAACGCTCTGCCGGACATAATAATGATGTGCTCGCTGACACCATGCATATGCGGTTCTGAAATACGATCACGACCGGGCTGGGTAACCACAGTATAAATATCACGTCGCGAATCTGCAGGGGCTGATGAGAGCAAAAAGGCCAAATAATTCGCGTGTTCAGCACTGACTGGTATCGCCTCTCCATGACGGATCACCGTGACAGCCTCTTGTTTTTCTTCAATTAATCGCGCAAAAGGAATGTCTAAAGCCACACAAAGTGCCCATAAGGTTTCAATGCTAGGGTTACCACTACCAGATTCCAATTGAGAAAGTGTAGATTTAGCGATGCCCGCTTTGCGAGATAGCTCTGATAGGGATAGCCCGCTTTTTTGTCTTTCACGACTAAGGGCTTTCGAAATCAACTCAATGGGTGGGGAAGGTAGATTCAATGTTAATTTTCCTATTTAGATTGCACTTTATACTATCTATCGACATAATGAACGAATGTATTATATATCGAACGGTCTAGGGATGCTAACTTCAATAAGCTCAACATTAAATCATAGCACAGTGAAAAATATAGCTCTTGTCTGTTTTGCTGACTTAATTGTCGGCATTTCTTATGGAGCATTGGCGCTTTCGCAAGGGTTTGATTGGTGGGTGCCACTTACTTTATCTATTTTAGTGCTCGCAGGGGCGTCTGAATTTTTGTTTATTGGTGTTATTTTTGCAGGGGGGAGCCCACTTTCTGCTGCACTTGCGGGGTTGCTAGTCAATTCACGACATATCCCTTTTAGTTTTGCGACTAGCGAATTAACGGGCAAAGGAGTGAAGTCATTACTGGGCTACCATATTATGAACGATGAGAGTGTTGTATTTGGTTTAGCTCAAGAAACTGAATCAGAAAAACGCGCAGCTTTTTGGTTGTGTGGGATAGGTATTTTATTGTGTTGGCCTGTCGGTGTCGTGATAGGTGAGGTATTGGGCAGCTTTATTAGTGATACGCATATATATGGGATGGATGCGATGTTTCCTGCGATCATTTTAGCACTTTCATTGCCTGCGTTATCGGATAAACGCCTGAGGTTAACTGCCATTATTGGTGCAGTCATTGCGGTTGCAACCACACCAGTCTTACCCGCAGGGATCCCTGTATTACTGGCACTATTGAGTTTGGTTATTTATATAAGGAAATAATAATGACAAATAACCCATGGTTAATTATTAGCGGTATTTTGTTGTTGGCAGTTGGCACTTATTTAATGCGAGCCTCAGGCGCTTTGCTGCGCGGCCGAGTGGTACTTTCTGAAAATAATAAAATGTTATTTTCAGCAGCAGCCATTGTTATTTTATTCTCAGTGGCAGTGACATCGACATTATTTTCCGGTGATGAGATTTCTGATTGGCCTAAGATTGTAGGCGTGCTGGTGGCAGGGGTACTAACGTGGTTTAAAAAGCCTTTTATTATCATTGTGTTGTCAGCTGCGATTGTGACTGCGTTACTTAGGTTATTCTAAATAAGGTTATTCTAATTAGAGTTAATCTGAATAGCGCTTATTTATATATCTTATATAAGCCAGAGCAGATAAAAAAGTGACCCCGACTTGAAGAGAGTTGGGGTCACTGAAATTTACTCAGTGAGATCTTTTATTGTTTCAGAAGAGCCATTTTTTTGGACAGAGGCAATCCCTTTTAGCGCAGATTGCTTGGAAGCATACATTTCACTTTTAGCAATCACTTCATGATTTGCTGCTTTTAAAACGAAATAGTAAGGCTGAGCAACGTCTTTAGTGGATTTTTTTAATTCAAAATACCCCATGTTAAGCTCCTGATTTTCTATTGAAAGGATGACAAACAAAGTGTTAATAGGTAACTGATATTAACAATCTGCTTGAATTAAGGTTAGTCGCTATTAGGTGTTATTACTAGGGAGAAGGATTCAATTCGGATAAACTTTTTTTTAAAAAAAAGCCTCTGGGAAGCAGAGGCAATCGTAGGATATATAGAACTCTTTATTATCTGAATAAAATATCGGCTTTTTCTTGTAACAGCTATCTGGTTGTACTTATCGATATAAAAGGTTTTGCCGATAACTTCACTAATCCTCATTGATGCTAACTATTATTTTGCCGCTGGAGCACTAATTGGTTCTGGTATCGGCATGGTATTCATTGGTTTAAATTCAGGAACTTCCATCACTGTAACTTTGACAATATAGCGTTTGCCATCTTCGATTTTAGGGGCACTATTGGCCAGTTTTTTTACAGTTTCATTTGGTGTTGTCGTTTGTTCTGCAACGCTATATACCATATTGTGATGGTTACCCATGTGCTGACGAGGCATTTTTTGGTTTACACCATTTGCTGCTGCGGTAAAACCGACGGTTAATAATGCTAAAGCTAATAAACCTGTATTTAATTTTTTCATTTCAGTTTCCTCTGTATTGGTGATGAGCGAATCATTCACCAATTCATTTCGTCTCGCAATCGCTTTTACCTCCCCTGACGGAAGCTCCATAATTACTGCACTTTTTATTCAAGCTTGTTCCATAATTTTTATAAAACAGTGGGTTAGTAGACGATAATTTACATTTTTAGACCACTTGTGCTAATGCAAATTTCAGTGCTGGAGACATCAAAGGGGATAGTCTAGGATGGTAAGTTAGGTTCAACAAAACTCTAACAAAGTGAGTGTGTATGTCAGATAAAAAAATTCCTCTTTCGTTGCTCGACCTTGCGCCAATCATTCAGGGGTCGACAGCTAAAGAGGCCTTTGCTCATTCTCTTGATATTGCCCAACTAGCCGAAAAACTTGGTTATCATCGTTATTGGCTTGCGGAACACCATAATATGACAGGGATTGCAAGTGCGGCCACCTCGGTGCTAATAGGTTATCTTGCTGCAAATACGCGCACTTTGCGTTTAGGCTCTGGTGGCGTCATGTTACCGAATCATTCACCGTTGGTGATTGCAGAGCAATTTGGCACGCTAAATACACTTTACCCTGAACGTATCGATTTAGGTATAGGGCGTGCACCAGGAAGTGACCAACGGACGATGCAAGCTTTACGTCGCCATATGAATACGGATATCGATAATTTCCCGCAAGATGTAGCGCAAATTATTAATTGGTTTGATGCCATAAACCCAGATCCAGCCGTGCGTCCAGTGCCCGGCTTTGGTGAAAAAATTCCGGTTTGGTTGCTAGGGTCGAGTTTATACAGTGCAAGGTTAGCTGCGCAGATGGGGCTTCCTTTTGCTTTTGCCTCTCATTTTGCTCCTGATTTGCTATTACAAGCGTTGGAAGTTTATCGTGCTAATTTCCAGCCATCGCAGAGACTCTCTAAGCCGTATGCAATGGTTTGCATTAATATCATTGCCGCAGAGACTCAACGTGAAGCGGAATTTTTATTTACATCGATGCAGCAAGCCTTTGTCATGCTACGTCGTGGCCAACCCTCTCAACTTCCTGCACCAGTCGAAAGCATGGAAAATATCTGGTCACCTGCCGAGGAATTTGGTGTTCAACAAGCATTAGGAATGTCACTGGTAGGGGATAAAACCAAGGTACGTCATGGGTTGGAAACGATATTGAGGCAAACTCAAGCGGACGAAATTATGGTTAATGGCCAAATTTTTGATCATCAAGCTCGTTTGCACTCTTTTGAGTTAGCGATGCAGGTAATGAATGAAATTATGTAATGTATATAGCTGAGCGGTTAACACCAGTGCAAGGACGCATTTTTCAGACTTGATGCAAAAAAGAGATAACCCAGAAAAATCTGGGTCATTGACGGCTAGCAAGCTATTTGTGGTTGATGAGGCTCTAAGGGGGGTAAACCGTGAGCAGCACGCGCTCTATCGCAGGCTTCGTTGTAAACACCATCCTGCCAAGATTGTTCGAACTCACGACACGGTGTGGGTCTTTGTGCATAAATCGAACAAGACACACACTCACCAATAGTGCCCTCTAAAGCCGTACAGCGGGTATTTTGTTTTTGATTGGTGCCATGCATACAACTCATAAATGGGGTAATTTGCTCAGTTAAATGTTGTGGTACAACACCACCGCCACTTTCTGCCTCAGCCCAATAAAAAGAGACACGAAAATAGGCACAACATGCACCGCAGCTTACACAAGGGTTTTCTGAAGAAGCAGTTTTTAGGATATGGACATTATTAGTCATATTAAAAAACCATAAATGATGTTGATAAAATACCCATAGGAAATGGGTTGACGCAACACAAGCAGGAAGCTCAAGAAAACGTTGCTCAGACTTTATTATCTTACGTAATTCCAGTTTATTGCAATATTATTCAGCACAAAAAACTGATTTTTTTAATGTTCACCAAGGTTAATAAAATTGACGTATTTGTGATAACCATAAAAAAACCTGCCAGTAGGCAGGTTCAGACTGCTGACAAACCTATTATGTTTGGCGGCAAGTCTGATAGGTTTTGAAAATAAATGAGGAAAATCAATTTATTGATTTTCGGCTGATAACACAAAGCGGGAAAAACCACGCTTTTATCCCGCTTTGTCAACAACCTCAACCTGCCAGAAGGCAGGTTTTTGTTTGAACTATGATGATAAATTAAACGTGTTTTAAATCTGCGTCATCATTTTGGTTGAATATCGCTTTATCGGTTTCACCCATCAATTGGCTAGTCACAGTACCTGCTGTCATTGAACCACTGACATTCAACGCAGTACGGCCCATATCAATTAATGGCTCAACTGAGATTAACAGAGCAACTAATGTGACAGGTAAGCCCATTGCGGGTAGTACAATTAACGCTGCGAAAGTTGCACCGCCACCAACACCAGCAACCCCAGCTGAACTGATAGTAACAATACCGACTAATGTCGCAATCCACAGAGGATCGAATGGGTTGATACCCATTGTTGGTGCCACCATTACTGCTAACATTGCAGGATAGATACCGGCACAACCATTTTGCCCAATCGTTGCACCAAAAGATGCAGAGAAGCTAGCAATGGACTCCGGGATACCGAAACGACGTGTTTGCGTTTCAATATTCAGTGGAATACTTGCTGCACTTGAACGACTAGTGAATGCAAAGGTCAACACTGGCCCAGCTTTTTTAAAGAACTTAATCGGGTTTAAGCCTGTTGTCGCAACTAAAATACCGTGTATGACAAACATAATGCCTAACGCAACATAGGACGCAATAACAAAAGTTCCTAAGTTGATGATGTCATGCAAGTTTGAACTTGCTACAACTTTAATCATCAGCGCCATCACACCATACGGCGTTAAACGCATTACTAAGCGAACTAGCTTCATTGCCCAAGCTTGCATAACATCAATCGCTGCTAAGGCTTTCTCACCGCGCTCTTTATCATCTTTAAACAATTGCAGTGCGGCAACGCCAAGGAAGGCAGCAAAAATAACGACACTAATAATCGATGTTGGGCTTGCTCCAGTTAAATCCGCAAATGGGTTTTTGGGAATAAATGATAAAATTAGCTGAGGTACGGTTAAGTCAGAGACTTTTCCAATATAATTGCTTTCTATCGCAGATAAACGAGCTGTTTCAGATTGACCTTGAACTAAACCTTCTGCAGTCAGGCCGAATACATTGGCAATTAAAATACCAACTAACGCAGCAATAGCTGTAGTAAATAACAAAGTGCCAATTGTTAAAAAGCTAATTTTACCCAGTGAAGAGGCTTTATGTAATCTCGCCACCGCACTTAGAATTGAAGCAAATACCAATGGCATAATCACCATTTGTAATAGCTGCACATACCCATTTCCGACAATATTAAACCACAGAATGGAGTCTTTTACCGTTTGATGGCCACTACCGTACACGAGGTGCAGTACTACCCCGTAAGCAACACCGAAAACCAGACCGACTAAAACTTTTTTAGATAGGCTCCAGCCTTTAGCCCCTAGTTTTGCCAACAGTATTAGTAGTGCTACAAAGCCGAGCACATTAATAATTAGAGGAATATTCATTCCGAACTCCAAATCATATTTTTATAAGGTGTGTTACTTGCCCTTTAATCCTTATTGGTTATAAGGATTTAGTTGCTTCAAACAACTGGTTATATGTTATCAGCTGATAAAACACATTTCTTATACCCAAAAGTAATAAGATAGTGCTATTCATACTTACATTATATGACAAAACTATAATTTATGTAGGGAAGTATATATCTATTTGATTATGAATATATTTTATAATTACATCAACGTGATGATAAAAATCGAATTGGTAACCTGCAGGTAATAAGCAGGCACAAACGGTCAAAATAATGGCAACAAAGCGCTCTCCACGTTGGCTATTTTTACCGCGGATCATGGGAAAACAAAAACGCTGGGGGAGTGGCCATAGTAACGGTACTCCCGAAGGAGTGAGCATATCGGCGACTAGATGGCTGATATAACCTAATAAAAAGGCTTGGATAATATCATTTGGGATTGCCCATTCAGTAGGTACCCATTGATAACAAGAAATCATCAATAGAAACCATGCAACTAGGCTATGAGTAAACCCACGGTGCCCGCAAAGCTTGGAAATGGGTAATGAAAAAATCCGCAGTAATCGACCAGGAATTGAGGAAGGGTGGTCAATATCGGGCAATAATGCGCCTAATAAGGCTCCTGGAACCATGTGCAGCCAATCACCATGAGCAATCTCTGGGGTGATTTGAAGTTTATGAGCCATTATTAAAGAGGCGACGGAAAAAAGCAGATGCCCTTCAGCTGTCATGGTGGATAAAATACCATCTGTTTATCTATACAGTTGATTGGCAGTATAAAGTGTTTGAAAAGAATATGATAGTAGTAGAAAGGTAAAAAAACTCTTATTTATTAGCAGATAAGGAAAGAACTTTATAATTTTAAACAATTCCCCTACCTAGGTTAGATAGGGGTGAACACTTATTAGACACACAAAGTATTTTTAACGTAAATGTTCATATTTCAAGTCATTCAGTGAGGCTAGCTTGATATCGGCTAAACCAAAGCGCGGATCATTAAAATGTTTGCTGTCAGGTACGACAATTGAACGCATTCTGGCCGCTTTTGCAGAAATCATACCGTTAAATGAATCTTCTAATGAAGCACAATTGACCGGTTTAGTCGATAACTCAGCTGCTGCTTTAAGATAAACTTCAGGGTGCGGTTTACTCAAGGGTAAATCAGCCGCAGAAATAACCGCAGAGAAATAATCACGGATATCCAGAAGGTTTAATACTTTTTCTAACATGTACAAAGGGGAAGCGGAAGCCAGTGCAATTTTTAAATCCATTGAACGGCAAAGCTCCATGGCATGTTGCACTCCCGGTAGAATAGGGCGTGTTTCTTCAACTAAGCCAACAACACGGTCAATGATGCGTTGTGTGGCTTCTTCTTGGCTGCATCCTTGCCAAGGGGAGGCGTGGTACCAAAGCTCCACCACATGGTCAATACGTAAACCTAAGGTATCAGGCAGGGTATCAGCAATTGAAACGTCGACACCCAATTGTGAAAAAATCTCAAGTTCAGCCTGTGCCCAAAAAGGTTCCGAGTCGATCAATAAACCATCCATATCAAAAATGACCGATTGGATGGGAAGATTATGGTACATGTCAAAACTCCATTCATGTCGTATCTATTAACGAAGGAGCAATGATACCAGTAAACTGGTGTCAAGCGTATTACTTGAAGTCAGCATTAAGCTAATATTGAGAAATTATCGGACAGTATGAAGTAAAAGCGTAATGGTAATTAACGACTACACTTTTTTGATTAGTCTGAAAGTCTAAATATAATTATCAATTATGAATTGAAATTTGGAGACGATGAATTTTTTCAGCTATGATTAGCGTTGAAAAATCATTGTAAAAATTTATCAAAAATAATAACGCTGAGGAAAAGCAGTAATGAATTACCATAATGCCAATTATGTCGCAATCGGCAAACGTATTCTGGGTTGGGTTGTTTTTCTGTTAGCATTAATTTCGACATTGGCGTCTTTAATTAAACTGGCTGGCATGAAGGGGCTTGCAGGTGAGGGGATCAATGCGGTCGCTAATGATTTTATTAAATTAATGGCGGAAATGGCCCGCCAAACTACGCCTTTCCTAAATTTCTTTTGGAATAACTCACCAGTACCTCAAGTTGCTAATGGGTTTTCTGGCAGCAATATCAGCTTTATCATCATTTTTATTTTTATTTTTGTTGGGCTCGCATTAAGTGCATCAGGTTTGCGCATGTACCGACAAATTAAGTTTATCCGTGAAAGTTTAGAAGACCACGTGATCATAGAAAAAGCAAAAGGCATCGATATATCGAAAGAAGAACTAGAAGCTAAAGTGACTATTCCACGTCACACTATTTTCACTCAATTTTTTCTTCTTTATTTTTGGCCAATTGTATTGGGGGTGGCACTGTATTTTCTTCTACGCTTCCTTAACTGGTAATTTTCGTCATACTTCACGTTATGAGGGTGTTGGCTGCGTTTAGCTACTCGGGTCACATACTTGTGTATGCTTCTTGAGATATCTGCACTTGCCGCCTACTCATAACGCGAATTATTTAGAAAATTAAATTTTCGTCGTACTTGATGTGATGAGGGTGTTGGCTGTGTTTAGCTACTCGGGTCACATACTTATGTATGCTCCCCGAGATATCTGCACTTGCCGCCTTGCCACGGCTCGAATTATTTAGAAAATTAAATAGTGTTGATACTTTATGTTCAAAAACAGGAGCTTATTTTTCGCTGAGTAGGCTATCAATAATTGTCTGCGCTTGGTGATAACTTTGTTCGTTACCAAATATGTGGGCTTGATTGAGTAAATAATATAACTGATAGATTGGTTGCCTATCTAAAAATCCATTTGGCAGTGGCCAAACACTTTGGTAGCCATCAATAATTTGGATCGGAAGTTCTTGATATAATGGCAACATCGCGATATCGCATTCCCTATCGCCCCAATAACAGGCAGGGTCATACAGTACCCCTTCAATATTTTGAGTGATAGCACAGTTTGCTGGCCATAAATCACCATGTAATAAAGAAGGTTGTGGTTGATGCCCAGCAAGTTTGTCTTTAACAATATCAACAATCTGCTGAATATCCGCAAAAACCATCCCCTTTTCTGAGGCCAGTTGTAATTGCAAGCCAATACGCTTTTCTGCAAAGAATGAGCTCCAGCGCTTTTCCCAACCATTAGGCTGAACAATCGTGCTGAGCATGGTATCAAAATCGAACCCGTAACTGGGTTGTTCTTCCCATTGATGTAAACGCGCTAATTGCTGACCAAAGTGCCAAGCATTGGTATTATCAAAGGGTTTAAGAGGGAAATATTCGAGGAGTAGGAAACTATGGTGCTTATTACTGCCAACCCCGTAAACCTTAGGAACGGTTATAGTTTGGCTTTTGGCGAGCATTTCAAGTTGTTCAGCTTCTTGTTTGAACAAAGGTAAAAACTCACGCCGATTTTGCTTAATGAACACGGTATGTTCGCCATAGTCAATTCTTAACGTATGGTGAATATCACCACCAGAGAGAATGACTTTGTTACGTAGCTCTGCTTCACCTAAGTGTTCACTTAATAAACGACACATTGCTTGCCACATGACTCACCTCGCTCTGCTTTGGTCTTCATTAACATAATACTATAGCGACAGTTTAGGAATTAACAGTGATAATTGTTTAAAAAGAAGAGGCTATCACGAAATTGTCGAACAATTATCAGGCAAGTAAACATAAATACCGTCTGTTTTAAAATTAACCTATTTCTATCTAAATGAGAATGTTCAGATAAATTAGTCTGCATTCAAGATCTAGACACCATTTGCGAGCGATTTCAGGTAAACTGCAAAAAATACTTTCATATTTAAGGGTGCTATGAACACGGATTTTCAAAAACCGCGCTGGTTAAGAGATTTATTGCGATTTATCCCACTGAAAAGCCAGTTTGTTCTATTTGGTAATGTGCGAGATCTACAAGCCAGTGAAATTGCCCCCACTGTAGTGACCCCCTTGCCCTTTAACCAAGCACTTTTTAATCACTTATTTCAGGCAGGGTATGCCTATGTGATTACCTATACGCCACTCCTTGGTTTCCAGTGTGTCGCTAATCCAACAGAAAATCCGCAAGGTAGCGCGGCTTTAATGCAAAACTTAGGTTTGCATATGGCTGATGATAAAGCCGCTGGTGGTATTGATATGCTGAATCATTTGTTGGAGAAATTTATTAACTATAAGCAGCAGCCGATTGCATTATGTATTGATTTCGCCTCTTGCTTGATTTCTCATCGCGATAACCTGACCCCAGCTGAGCACAGTTTATTTACTCGAGCTCTGGTAGTTTCTCATCAAGCTAAAGCGCGGCCTGCAGGGGAAAATAACCAACCGTTCTACAATTCTATTTTTTGGATTGTGGAGAAAGAAACCGATTTACCCGATTGGTTTTTAGTCAATAACCCTCGAGTGAGAGCCATTCCTGTGGCGAAGCCTGATAATCAAGTCCGTCGTGTGCTCACACCGATGTTGCTGGCTTCACTGGTCGATTTTAATAGTATTGAACAGGCTGATAAAGATAGCTTAGTTAATGATTTCATTGATGAAACCGAAGGGTTGTTGCTGCTAGATTTAACGGCAATAGTACAACTTGCACGGATTGAAAATGTGCCGGTGAAACGGATCAGTGATGCAGTTCGACGCTATAAAGTGGGTATAACAGAAGATCCATGGAAAAAAATCGATAAACAGAAAATACATAATGCACCACAAATAATTTCACGCCGAGTTAAAGGCCAGCAACACGCAGTGACTCATTTATTGGACATTATTAAACGTGCGATGACGGGAGTGGGTGGGCATAAAGGTGGCCGACCACGGGGCGTTTTATTTCTAGCGGGGCCAACGGGGGTCGGGAAAACAGAACTGGCGAAAACGGTCACTCAATTGCTATTTGGTGACGAAAGCGCTTACATCCGCTTTGATATGTCTGAATTTAGTGCAGAACATGCAGACCAACGCTTAATTGGTGCTCCCCCTGGCTATGTGGGGTATGACTCTGGAGGCGAGCTGACGAATGCCATTCGTGAAAAGCCGTTTAGTGTAGTGCTGTTTGATGAAATAGAAAAAGCACACCCCCATTTAATGGATAAGTTTCTACAAATTATTGATGATGGAGTATTGACCTCTGGTCGTGGAGATCGCGTTTATTTTTCGGAGTCTTTGATCATTTTCACGTCAAATCTCGGTATTTATCGCTTGGATGCAAATGGTGAGCGAGTGGCGAACGTGCAACCCAGTGAGCCTTTTGAAACCGTGACACGCAACGTGAAAAGTGAAATTGAACGTCATTTTAAATTAGTGCTAAATAGACCTGAGTTACTCAATCGAATTGGGGAAAACATTATCGTTTTTGACTTCATTCGTCCTGATGTGGCACTGCAAATTTTTGAGCAAATGGTGGACAATATTCTTTCTGGTTTAGAAAAACAGTCGCTGACGATTACCATTTCCTCTCAAGCCAAAGAAACGCTAAAACAGTATTGCTTAGCCGATTTATCCAATGGGGGGCGTGGAATACGCAACCAATTGGAAAGCTACTTAATTAACCCATTATCTCGTGCAATTTTCGACCAAGATTTACAGCCTAATTCGGCCTATCAAATTGTCGAAATTACGACAGATGAAACCACGCAAATCACTTTAGCGGCGATGAGTAATTGATGTGGTGAATATTAGTATTTCACGAATTCATTTTCCAATTATGGCTCTAGGCCCCGGAAAACGCATTGGCATTTGGTTTCAAGGCTGCTCATTACGTTGTAAGGGCTGCCTTTCGCCTGACACATGGCAAGTGAAAGACAATGACATTACGGTGGAACAATTACTGGAGCAGATCACTGAGTGGCTACCGTTGGCGGATGGCATCACGATTTCAGGGGGAGAACCGTTTGAGCAACCAGAAGCCTTATCTGCATTAGTCAGTGGAATTAAACAGCGAACGAATGCGGATATTTTGGTCTATAGCGGTTATCAATGGGATGATATAGAAGTGCATGTTTCACAAATGGCTCCATATATCGATGCCTTGATCAGTGAGCCATTCAAGGTGGAGCTTTCGCAAACCCAAATGCTCAAAGGCAGTGATAACCAGAAATTACATATGTTGACGCCATTAGGAAAGGCTCGGTTTATTGCATATCAGCGTGCAACGACACCCGAGGATAAAGTGCTCGATTTAGCGTTTGACGAAACGGGACGACTATTTTTGGCTGGTGTTCCAGAACGTGACGATATGTTGCGCCTGCGTACCCTAATTGAACAGCAAGACCAGTCTTTGCAACAACTAAAAAAATAACAAATTGGATGAATGGATGACCATGATACGTTTTTGCCCACATTGCCAAACAGAACGACCATTAACTGAAATTTTCTGCGCGGGGCAAATTAAAACACCACAAGGAAGTAACCAACTTTGTGGCTGGGATTTAACCCTTGAGGGTATCCATGAAGCCGGCTGGCGTCCCACTGATGAACACAAGACCTCGATTGATAGTCTACCACTCAATATTGATGATAATAATCAAAATAACCAAACTATTGAGCAAAGGGTTTGTGTGAACGGGCATCCAATGGACGAGGGGGATTTTATCTGCCTCGAATGTGGAGAAGATGCCGCTGTTAAGTCAAGCAATACTGAGGAACACTCTCAACCATTTATAGGAAATTGGCGGCTTGATCGTCGCATTAACCAAGCCGATAGCCCACGGGAACGTTACTTAGCCACACATATAGAAAGTAAAAAAACTGGCGTACTTACCTTATATCAAAAAGGTGAAGAACCCGATCCGACAATTTATCAAGTGCTTCAGCTGATCCCAACAGACCACGTGCCTGAATTTTATGAAACAGGCCGTTGGGAAAACCGTGCTTGGCATGTAACTGAATTACTGGAGGGTGGCTCACTCAGCCAATTTATTCAGCAAGGAGACTTTTGGCAACTCCATGAAATTCCTAAATTAGTTGAGGAAATGGGGCAAGCGATAGCGGCATTTACTGAGCATGGTTTACGCCATCGCAATTTGTGTCCTGCGAATTTATTGATCCGCAGCCGTGACCCTTTAGATATCGTGGTGATTGAATATGGCTCTGCGAGTTTGTCAGAGTTTGACCTTGATATCGTGACTCCCTTGGATATTTCCCGATATAGCGCACCAGAAACCTTAGCAGGTGGTGTGAGTGCCGCATCAGATTGGTGGAGTCTCGGGGTTATTCTATTAGAACAACTAACCCGAGGGGAGTGTTTCGCTCAAGTTCATGATAATGCATTCTTAATCCAAGTCATGACCAATGGTGTTGATTTGCCGGATGATTTAGCTCCTAACTTACAATTATTGCTACGTGGATTACTGTGTCGGGATCGTTTTCTACGTTGGCAATGGCCGCAAGTGTCCGCATGGTTAGAGGGGGAAGCCGTCCAAGCCCCACAAACTGCCGCAGTAGATTCTCAGACTCAGTATCATCAAGCCCAGTTTGCGGGACAACAATTTTCTCAACCCGATGCTTTTGCCATGGCCGCTGGAGAACAAGCAAATTGGGATGATGCAGTCCAATTCTTGTTGCGTGGGGAGTTAACGTCATGGCTCGCAAAATTTGACAATAGCCAGGAGCAGCTAAAGCAACTTCAGGGTTTTTTAGACAGCGAAAAATCGTTAGATGGATCTGAGCAGAGTGAAATTAATCAAGATATTAAGCTCACTCTAGCCTTGAAAATCCTAAACCCGAATATGCCATTTATCTATCGCGGTGAAATTATTACACCTGCATGGTTATTAGAACAACCTGCACTGGCCTATGCACTCATCAGTGAGCCATTAAATCAACACATTCAGTATATTGACCCACAACATTGGCTCGTACAGCTCTACCATCGCCAATGTTTAGTACGTCAACGCGCTGAACAATTGAATATATTACTCAATGAAGAAAGCTTGAAACTGTATTTATTGATCACATCAACAAGCCAGCTAGCTGCACGTTGGGAATTGCTGCATAGCCAATTTCCTGACTCACATAACGAAAGCCTACAAGGCTTACTAGATAGACAAAATCGACAAGAAATTGATTATATTTTATTGTTAAGTGCCGACCTTGGGCAGTTTATTGCATTGGATGTGTTAGTCGAGCAAGCCTTTGAATTAGCGAAACAAAACGATATCCACAATTTTGATAACGAAATAGCTAAAAGTCAGCTTTTATTGCCACGAGGG
Organism: Providencia sp. PROV174; assembly: GCF_028480685.1. NCBI lineage: Bacteria > Pseudomonadati > Pseudomonadota > Gammaproteobacteria > Enterobacterales > Morganellaceae > Providencia > Providencia sp. PROV174. The sequence continues at coordinate 209,174 of NZ_JAMPOT010000009.1, read as the reverse complement.
GAGCTATACCAGCTAATTAACCACCGAGTCAGTGATTTTAAACGTATCGGACTTCCTGAACTCGATGGTTGGGTGGATGACTTTTTATTAACGCGTCGTTTATCATTAGAAAAAATACTGGTGTTGCTGGCTATTCCATTCGAACATTGGCAAGTGCCAGAATCACAAAAATATGTTCTTGAAGTTCTAAGATTTTTTACACAAAAGCTCACGTCAGTGACACAACGTGGAAATTTAGTGCGCATGCGTCTAACGCAAAATACTGGGCGAGTTGATTTAATGGAATGCGATAGCCCCGTACGCCGCGCAAGTGCATTACTTGAACATTTATTGAACCGCAAAAAAAGCACGGTTACCATTGATAGTGATTTGCTATTACAACACCCAGGTGTTAATGGCCGATTACGGATCCTGCAATCAGATACACAATTATATCAACGGGATACAGGTATAGATGGCATGTATCTTGGGTTTCCATTCTTATTGTTGCACACACAGCCGAATCAAATAAAACCGCGAATAGCGCCCTTGTTTTTATGGCCAGTTTCATTGCGTACTTCTTTGGCTCAAAATAGTCCCATTCAGCTCAATTTCGACCATGAACGGGGGGCTATACGTCTGAATCCTGCGCTCGCAAGCTTTGCAGGTATACCTTCAGTGAATGAATGGCAAACAGTATTAGATAATTTATTATCTAAAACGGGTTTAACCATTGAAGATATGATGGAGACACTTTCGTCTTTATTACCGATACAAGGTACGGAACTGACGCCACTTCCTTCTATCACCGTGCAGATTGCAGAAAATAGCGCACAAATTTGCTGTTCAGCCGTACTTTTCCATACCTCGTTTATTGGTCAGGCGATGAGTGGCGATTTACAGCAAATTGCTGGGCTACCGATTTCTCAAACCGCGTTAGCAACAATGCTAAAAGTCGTGCCGCTCGACAGCAAGAATGAAACACAGTCAGATAATTTACTTAACCAATATGCGTTGTCATTGGCTGATCCTTCACAGGAACATGTTGTTCAAGCTGCTCAAGGCAACACGGGACTGTTGATTGAGGGGCCACCAGGGACAGGTAAAAGCCAAACAATCGTGAGCTTAATTGCAGATGCGATAGGGCGTCAGCAAACCGTTTTAGTTGTGTGCCAAAAACCGGCTGCGCTTGAGGTAGTTTATAAGCGATTGAAAGCGAATGGTTTAGGAGATAGAGCACTATATATCAGCCAAAGTCAAAGAGGGCGTGACATCATTTTGGCGGTGAGGGAGCAAATTGAGCAGCTTTGGGAACAAGAAAAAAGCCAGATCGTTGAGCGGGATTGGGCAGGAGAGAGAATTCATCTTGTTAGTCGCGTTCAGTTATTTGAACAAAAATTAGACAGGTACTTTCACTCTCTCAATAATATCGATGAAAAGTTTCAAGTTTCTTATAAACAAGTATTAAGTCAATTGATTGAACTTGAAAAACTGCCTCATTTTGATATTGATGAGCAGCAAATTAAGCCATTATTAGCGCCACTTGATGGTCATACGATTGAGCAATTAACGGATGACTTGAAGTTACATGCACATACATGGTGGCAGTTGGATTATGACAATAATGCACTAAACGCCTTAGCGCACTTTACGGCAGATGACCCTCAATATTCATTGTTTAATCAATCTATTACGGCATTGGTTGAAACTGAAAACCAACGTGATGAAGCTTACCAAACACAATATCAGCAAATTACGTTGACTCAATTATCGACTCATGAGCAATGGTTAACACAACATGAAGCACAATTTAATCAGTTAACGACCGAACAATGGCAGGAGCTTTCCCGTTGGTTACCCCTATTTAGCGGTGAAACGGGAAATTCCATTATTCGCCAACTCGAGCAGTTGTATGAGCGCTTATTATCAATTAGTGAAGAAAATACGGACCCGTTATTATTCCCTGTATTTAGGGGGATTGATAATCACCATCTTGCCCAATTATCACGAGCATTGATGGAGACAATACAAGGTTCATGGGTACGTTTCTTGAATCCGTATTACTACCGCCGGCAAAATCAATTACAGTCATTTATGGCAAGCAGCGGCTTAGCGCCAACGACTGAGAAATACACTTCAGTGATTAAAACCATTGCCGTTGAGCAGCAATGGCGTTTACTTGCACAGGAATTACAGCCTTTATATCAACAGCTTGCTCTTGAACTCCAGTCGGATAACCAATGGCGTAATACATTACAAGTGCTGATCATGCAGCTAAAACGCGTGGCGGATATGGCTGAGCTTCTCATTCAGTACCCTGAGCCTGTGCATTTTATAGACGCAATTATTCAGCAACAAAAAACAGGGTTTACTCATCAATGCCATGAAATCAGGGCGGCAATCGCTAAGTTACACGCAAGAACGGAAAGCTTAAGCCAATTAAGTAAGCTAGACAGTGTCTTTTCGTCAGAAACCGTTGAGCGGTTTAAACTGGCCGTGATAAACGGCGAGTCATATACCGCGGAACTAGTGCAAATAGAGCAGCAAAAAGAAAATGTATTGCGTTACCAATTATTTAGATCGGACACTCAACACTTTTCGCCGCAGCATTGGGGGCTCCTTGCGCTATTAAAACCAGCAATTAAGCAGCTTATTGCCACTGACGGTTTCACAACACAATGGCGAGATCAATTAGTCCAAACCGTTCACTACTATTTCTGTCTGTTCACTAAAATGCAGTTGACGGCAACATTACCTGCACTCAGTACCCATCAAGACCAGCTGATGTCAGACCTTGCCGAACTAGAAAATGCCCAAAGTCGGTTACAGCAATTCAATAAATTGGCACTGACGGCCAATATTGATAGCAAAATGTTAGGAAACCGTCGTGAATGGGAAGAAATCACTCGCTTAGCAGGGCCAAGAGCTCGACGCTTGAGGGAATTTATTCGCGAAGCCCGTGATATTGGGTTAATGCAACTACGCCCCGTTTGGTTGATGACGCCGGATGTGGCGAGCCAAGTCCTTCCACTTGAAGGCGCTATGTTTGATAGCGTAATCTATGATGAAGCCTCACAGATGCCAATTGAATACGCATTATCGACGTTATTTAGAGCTAAACAGGCCATTATCAGTGGTGATGAAAAACAAATGCCGCCGTCAAAATTCTTTACCGGTAAGTTAGTTGAAGATGATATTGATGAAGAAGATGATGACCAACAAGAGTTAGCTGGAGAGCAATGGGATTACCGGCAAATCAGTGATTGCCCTGATTTGTTACATTTAGCTCGAACGGTATTACCTATCCATACACTGGATATTCATTACCGTTCTGCCTACCGAGAACTAATCAATTTCTCCAATTTTGCTTTTTATGAAAATAGGCTAAATATCCCAGCACAATTTTCAGCCAAAATGGTCAACGAAATTAAGCCATTACAGCTTATTCAAGTGAATGGTGTTTATGTTAACCAAAGTAATGAAGCTGAAGCTATCGCCATCGTACAACATTTAGCCTCAATGTGGCAGCGGCCTTTCGAACAACGGCCTTCTGTGGGTGTAGTCACGTTTAACCAAAAGCAAGCCACATTAATTAATCAAATAATTCAATTGCGTGCAGCACAGGATGAAGACTTTCTTCAGGCATATACGCAAGAAAACCAACGCACTCACGATGATGAAGATATGTCATTTTTTGTGAAAAATGTGGAAAATGTGCAAGGTGATGAGCGCGATGTGATTTTGTTTTCTACCACATTCGGTCGCAATGCACAGGGAACATTCAGGCGTAACTTTGGTGTACTTGGCCAAACCGGTGGAGAACGGCGTTTAAATGTCGCTATCACTCGTGCTCGCCAGCAAGTCGTGATTATGTCATCGATGCCAATAGATGAAATTTCTGATTTGTTAACAACTTACCGTAAGCCTGAAATTCCACGAGATTATTTACAAGGCTATCTGGCCTATGCGCTAAATGCATGTAACCCATTAATGCAAAAAGAAAATGAAAAATTGCTCCAGCGCATGTGTCATACGCAGTCAGCGGTTGGTAGTGAAACGCTCCCGCAAAATGCGTTTGTCGATTCAGTTATGGATTTTATTCGACAAAGTGGCTGGCAAGTGACCACCACAAGCCAAAATGGGGTATTCCATTTTGATGGCATTGTTGAAGATCAAAGCAATGGCCGTTTACTCATCGGTATAGAATGCGACATACCATCACACCCATTATTGAAAACTGCGCGTTCTAGGGAACTGTGGCGTAGCGCTGTTCTGACGCGTGTGGTACCTGCACACTATCGAGTGTCTATTATCGAATGGGTTCAAAATCGAGATTTGGCACAGCAACAACTGCATGACGCTATTTCTCAAGCGTTATTAACCTCATCCTCCTCTCAAATTGAGAGCCCAGAATCGCAAGAAGGTGCATTATGAGTTCATCAGTTCATCGTATAACTGTTAGGGAAATGAATGAAATTCAATGCCAGCGTCAGCTTGCGGTAGTTAAACGTCGATTTGAACAGTGGCAAGCACTGGCAAATAGTAGCCAATATCATCAGCCGCGTATTGCACAAATCACGCAAGCTTATGAGCAACTAATGCAAAATTCGGCTCAGCTTGCCACATTGTCATCACGCAATTTAAGCTTGTTGAATAGCCAATTGGTTGAGTTTATTGGGACACTGAATAACGAGGTAAAGGAAGTTCGTGAACAACAACTCGAAAAACAAGCGTTATTAGCCCGAACAAAAAAACACAGAGAGCATAATTTGGCTGAATTAATTGCATTGGTACGTGAAAAATTGCCAAATGAAGCTGACCTTTATGCACAATTAATCTCGGCAAGTGAACTAGATGAAAGTCAATCTAATAAACTGATTTTTAAAGCACTAGCTTTATTAAGTCCACAATCAACATCACTCACGCCATCGGCAGCGGCATTATTGAGCCAACTAAAAGCCCAATCTGAAGGTGTGAAGCAATTTTGGCAATCAGGCTTACCGCAAACGCCATTTGCCAAACAATGTGAACAGATCCTATTGATGATTGAAAAGCTGAAATTAGGAGGCTCATTTGATGATGCTCAAGATACTGAGCAACAACTGGCTGAACTTCGGGATCTTAAGGAAGGTACCCAACGCCATTTACGAGCCGACTCATTGATCATGACATTGGCAGAGCAATTGAAGTTAAGCCAACAACGTATCGAACTTATCGATAAAATTGAACAACGTTGTGATGAATTGGCCATTTTTCCGAGTAAAGAAAATGAATCTATAATTTCGAATGCATTAGCCAGTATGCAATCAAGTTCGATAGAAGCGTTAGCCACATGGGTCGATAAACTAGGCCGTGCCGTGAGTTTAGCTGAGCAACAGGTTGTTGCCACTGCGCAAAGGAAAACGGTACTCGATGGATTAGGGAAACTCGGTTATCAAGTGCAAGACACTGACGTTAAAGCATGGTTGGATGATGGCAAAGTGGTCGTCACACATCCAGCAACACCGGGGTATGGGTTAGAATTAGGTGGAAAACAAACGCGTTTTCAAGCACGGACAGTGGCTTTTTCTGCAGAGCGAGATAATTCACGTGACCAGGATGTTGATGCCATTTGGTGCAATCAGCACCAACAATTGCAAGATATTATTGCTCAGACAGATGCGGAACTTGTTGTTGAGCAGGCATTACCGGCGGGAAGTGGGGAAATGAAAGTGCATGAAAACCAATCTGAAGCGCAACGTCGCAATATGGTGGTGAACCAGTTAAAAACCCGTAGCAAATAGCACATTAATGCAGCTAGCTAAAGTCATTAAAAAAGCTGAATTCGTTATGTGTGAATTCAGCTTTTTTGTTATATCTTCTAGTAATTATGCGGTATGCATACTTTGTGGGTTAGTTCGGCTTCTTTTACGTGCAAGCACTAATTTGCTATAAAGCAGGGCTATCACAAAATACACCGCCTGAGTAACAACGATAGTTGGCCCAGTTGTTGCGTTGATGTGGAAACTCAGGATAGTCCCAATAACACTCGATGTTACCGAAGCAATGATGGCGACAACCAACATTTTCCCAAAACTACGGCATAACACAAAAGCAATAATGCCTGGGGAAATTAGCATTGCAATCACCAAAATAATACCAACAGCTTGTAATGAAGCAACGATGGTGAGAGCGAGTAGTGATAGCAAACCATAGTGGATTAATTTCACAGGTAAGCCAATGACTCGTGCTTGGTTAGGGTCAAAGCAATACAGCATAAAGTCTTTACGCTTCAGTAAAATAATTGCGATGGTGATACCTGCAAACAGTAAAATCTGTTTAAATTCGCTATCTGTGATCCCTAAAATGTCACCAAATAGAATATGTGTAAGGTGCTGTTCAGTATCTATTTTAGCAAACATAACCAAGCCGATAGCAAACATGCCTGAGAAGACGATACCCATTACCGCATCTTCTTTTATCCGACTATTTTCCTTTAAATAACCTGTTGCCACAGCACAAAACAAGCCAGATGCAAATGCCCCTATCGCTAATGGAATACCGAGTAGGGAGGCTAAAATGATCCCTGGTAAAACGGCATGGGAAATTGCATCGCCCATCAATGACCAGCCTTTCAATACTAAAAAGCAAGAGAGGATAGCGCATACCGTTCCACTAACAATTGCCGTAATCAATGCTTTTTGCATAAAGGGAAATGCAAACGGAGCCATCAGTAAGTCAATGAAATCACTCATGAGATGCTCCTTGTTGGTGCGATTGGTGCAGTCGAGCAACTTCCTTTTTAGCTTTACGTTTTGAGGCAAAAATACCGTGCTTAGGCGCAAAGAAAAATGCCAGCAGGAAAATAATGGTCTGTAAGGTGACAATTAACCCGCCTGTAGCACCATTAAGGAAATAACTGATATAAGCGCCAACAGCACTGGTTACAGTACCAATGGTGACTGAAATAATGAGTAAGCGTTTAAATTGGTCAGTTAATAAATAGGCCGTTGCACCTGGTGTGACGACCATCGCAATCACAAGGATTGCGCCAACTGTTTGTAAGGCAGCAACAGTACAAGCACTTAATAATGTGAAGAAAATAATTTTTAGGCGTAGAGGATTCAAACCTATTGAGCGAGCGTGGCTTTCATCGAAAAAAACGGCTAATAAATCTTTCCATAAGCACAATAGGACAATAAATGAAACGCCGATAATAATTTCTACTTGTAATACGTCAGAATCTGCAATACCTAAAATATTACCAAAAATAATACTTTGTACATTAACAGATGTTGGATTCAATGAAACAATCAACAAACCTGCCGCGAAAAAAGTAGAAAAGATAAAGCCAATAACAGCATCTTCACGTAAACGAGTTAGATGCTTTACTAATGTCATGGCAAGTGCCGCAAGGATCCCGGTAAAAAAGGCGCCTGCCGCATAGGGTAAACCTAAAGCATAAGCACCCGCCACCCCAGGAACAACGGAGTGGGAGAGGGCATCTCCCATTAATGACCAGCCTTTCAACATTAAATACGCTGATAAGAACGCACAGACAGCACCAACAATGGCGCTGACCCAAATGGCTTTTATCATAAAATCATATTCAAAGGGCTGTAATAACATCTCAATCATTCGGAACCCTTAGCTTGGTTTTTTCGAACGGGGGCATCATGGTCATGACCATAGAATACAGCCGCTCTTTCATCATCGGTAATGACGGTGACAGAGCGTGGGTCATCATCGTCATGAAGCTCTTGACCAGACAGGTTAATATGACGCAATACGCCACCGAAGGCTTGTTGCAGGTTTCGTTGCGTAAATGTCGTTTCAGTAGGCCCACTCGCTAAAACAGTACGATTGATTAAGATAACATGGTCGCAGAACTCAGGCACACTGCCCAAGTTATGAGTTGAAACGAGAATGAGATGGCCTTCGTCACGCAAACTACGTAGCAGGTCAATAATGGCATTTTCGGTCTTAACATCAACCCCAGTGAAAGGTTCGTCAAGGAGTAAAACTTTACCTTCTTGTGCGAGCGCTCGAGCTAAAAAAACCCGTTTTTTCTGACCACCGGAGAGCTCGCCTATTTGGCGATGCTCAAGCCCTGCAAGGTCAACCCGTTCTAATGCCATTTTGACAGCATCTTTATCGGCTTGTTTAGGGATGCGAAAAAAACCCATTTTGCCATAACGGCCCATCATCACGACATCAGAAACGAGAACGGGAAAATTCCAGTCTACCTCTTCTGTTTGTGGGACGTACGCAATCACGTTTTCTTTAAGTGCGGTTTTTATCGGTTGATCATTTAATGTCACACTGCCAGAAGATGGGGTGACAAGCCCCATAATAGTTTTAAATAGCGTTGACTTGCCACTACCATTTACGCCAACTAAGGCACAAATAGAGCCACCAGAGATAGTAAAGCTTGCGTCATAGATAGCGGTGTGACCATTATTATATGTCACCGTCGCATCATCGACGATAAGATTCGGGTGTTCGAATTGACTTGAGTGATTCATATTACTGTGAAAATCCTTTCGCTATCGTGTCTACAGTCGTATTTAAAAGGTCAATATATGTTGGTACTGGGCCGTCAGCAGTTGAAAGTGAGTCTACATATAATACGCCACCGTATTTTGCCCCTGTTTCTTTACTGACTTGGCGAGCCGGTTTGTCAGAAATTGTACTTTCACTGAATACTACAGGGATGTTGTATTTACGGACAGTATCAATCACCTTTTTCACTTGTTGAGGAGAACCTTGCTCTTCCGCATTGATTGGCCATAAGTAGACTTCTTTAAAGCCGTAATCATTAGTTAAATAGCTAAATGCGCCTTCACTTGAGACTAACCAACGTTCATTTTCAGGGATACGATTTAAGCGTTCACGTAAAGGGGCATCAAGCTCAGCAATTTGCTGCGCATATTTTTTTGCATTGGCATTATATGTTTCAGCATTTTCAGGATCATATTTGACCAGAGCTTGACGAATATTTTCAATATAAATTTTAGCATTGGCAGGAGACATCCATGCATGTGGGTTCGGGTTGTCTTTATATTCACCTTCACGGATTGGCATTGGCTCAATTCCTTCAGTGACTACGACAGCAGGGACATTTTTAAAATTTTCAAAGAAACGTTGGAACCACACTTCCAAATTCATCCCGTTCCATAAGATTAAATCTGCATCATAGGCTTTCATAATATCTTTAGGTGTCGGTTGATAACCGTGAATTTCCGCTCCAGGCTTTGTTATAGACTCGACAATTGCCGCATCTCCAGCTACATTTTGAGCGATATCTTGAATAATAGTAAAAGTGGTTACGACTTTAAACTTTTTAGCAAAAGCAGGCTGACTAAAAAAAATGATTGCTACCAAAGCAAACATACTGGTTAGTAAAGGTGCAGATAATCGAGATACGTTCTTCTTCATAAAAGTTGACCCTGACATTATTGGTTTAGCGTTTTTTAACATACAGTTGTTAAGGTTTATAACAATTATATTTTATATCCCAACTGATAATGATTATCAATATCAGTTGAGAAAAATAAATATAAAAAGTGTGGAATAGCATTATTTGTCATTATAGGCTTCTAAGTCCCATGGTTATTTGTATGACTAAAACACGTCCTGAAGTAAAAGTTAAGTAAAAATTATTTTATTTTTCTTAGGATTAGTTATTCTGCCATCGGCTTTCACCGCAGAGGATTCGACAGTGAAAAAAATAATTGGCGGTACTTTTGTGTTACTGCTACTTGCAGGTTGTTCAAGCGAACCAGATAGGCCTGTAACGAAACAGCGAATGTTAGAGCCGACAGGGCCAATAACAGCACAAAATATGGCATTTCCAAGAACGCCCTTTGACGAATTTATTCGTGACTCTGCGGCTCGTTACAGTGTAGATGAAACTTTAATTAGAGCGATTATTGAGGTCGAATCCAACTTTAGGCCTGAAGTTGTCAGTAAATCCAATGCAATAGGTTTGATGCAAATTAAAGCGTCGACAGCAGGACGTGACGCCTATCGTTACCAAGGGAAATCGGGGGAGCCGAGTTCTCGTGACCTAAAAGATCCACAAAAAAATATCGATATTGGTACAGCTTATATTCGTATTTTAAGGGAACAGCACCTTGCTGGAATAAGCCATCCTCAGACATTATATTATGCAACGGTTGTTGCTTATGTGAATGGGGCAGGAGCGTTATTAAGAACGTTTGATAATGATAAAGGTCGGGCGATAGCGATGATTAATCGCTTATCACCGGAAGAGTTTTATCAACATGTACAAACAAAACACCCAGCACCACAAGCCCCACGCTATTTGTGGAAAGTTAAAAATGCTTACAATGCACTAGCGATGTCTTATTGATATTCCTTCATTAAATGTGGGAGCTGCGCGACAATTTCAACAATGCCGTTGATAACAAATTGCACTCCCATACAGATTAATAAGAACCCCATCACCCGCGCGATTGCATCAATACCGCTGTTTCCAAGCCACCTCATGATAGAAGTTGCGCCTCTTAAGCCAATCCAAACGATAAGACTGGCAATAAAAAAAGTAATCACGGGGGCAACTTTTAAAACCCATGGAGCGAAACTCACATTACCTTGTAATGATGCAGTGGAGCTGATGATCATCGCAATAGTACCCGGGCCTGCAGTACTTGGCATTGCAAGGGGAACAAAGGCAATACTCGGTGATTCTTGGCGTTTTTTGGGAACATTTGGGTCATCAAGCGCATTGGTAGTCTGGTCTTCCCCTACATCACTACTAGGGAATAGCATGCCAAAGCCAATAAATGCCACAATTAATCCACCTGCAATTCGAAGCCCTGGGATTGATATTCCAAATGTGTTCATGACTAATTGGCCAGCATAAAAAGCGATTGTCATGATTGCAAATACATAAATAGAGGCCAACAGCGATTGATGGTCACGCTGCTCTTTAGTCATATTAGCAGAAATGCTTAGCATGACCGCAATTGCAGTTAAAGGGTTGGCAAGAGGAAGTAATAGTACCAGGCCAATACCAACGGCTTGAAATAGCTCAAAAAAATTTGTCATGGAAGTTAGATTCAAGCTCCTGATTAATGTGAATAAAATACCTTATCCCAAATGATAGCAAAATTTCTTATAGATCTGTAGGTTAGCATTTATAACGAGTGAGGTATTTTATAGTAGGAGCCGGCTATAATACGGAGGAATAAGAGTTAATATTAACTATCATCTATTAGTTTGTAGATAATTGGAGTTGTTCACATTAACTGTGGATAACAATGGCCTTGTTCTGTGAGTAACTTGCTTTTTTTGTTAATTAACAAGTGGATGAGTTGTTGTGGTAAAAGTATTCAATTTTTATAGGCAAAAAAAAACCTTTTTATAGGGGTATAAAAAGGTTAAGGGCATTTCGTAACAGGTTGTCTTTAAGTTGATATGGAATGTAGTATATCTGCTGCAATGTTATTTACTGATAATTTATGTAAATTCATTAAAAGAATTCAATGTAACAGACAACCAAAGAGTAAAAAAATATGTTAAACGGAATCAACCATTTAACTTTAGCTGTAACTGATTTAGATAAAAGTATTGGTTTTTATCAAGCACTACTGGGTATGAAGTTACATGCGAGTTGGAAAAATGGCGCCTATATTTCCTGTGGCGATTTATGGTTATGTTTATCATTAGATACAACTCGCCAATTTTCGTCCCCAGAAAAAACGGATTACACACACTATGCCTTTAACGTTGATACGAAAGACTTTCTTATCGTTGTTGATAGGCTAATGCAAGCGAATGTCATTGTCTGGAAAGAAAATAAAAGTGAAGGAGATTCTTTTTATTTTCTTGATCCTGACGGCCACAAATTAGAATTACATGTAGGCGGTTTATTACAACGCTTAAAGAGCTGCCAAGAAAAACCGTATGAAGAAATGAAATTTTATTAAAAAGAGTTATGGATTTCTTTACAAAGGATTTTTAGTTTTAAAAATAGCTTTACGCAGAGTTGTATATCCTATTTTCAGTTAATTTTGAGTAATAGGAAAAAGAATGAAAAAACTTATAGCGACATTAGCTGGAGCGTCTATGCTATTAGTTTTGGCAGCCGCCATGTTACTAATCGTTTTTCCTCAGCAGTGGAAGCAAAGTATTTATCCGAATATATCTCAAGTCTTACCGACATCACTCAGTGCTATTTTGCCGCAGAGTTTAGCCAGTAATGATATTTGTAATAGCTTAGAGGATAACCTGCAAAGTTTTGCTAACTATCTTAAAGTGAATCAGGATGTCGTTGATGTAAAAGGAATGAATAGTTTAGATGAACAACTGGCTAATATTCAAACCAGAATTGACTCTATGCCAAGTGATGTACGAAATTTAGTTTGCCAGCAGGAGTACAGTAAATTAGAAGGTTTAAAAAGTGTGTTTTCATTAGGTTCCAGTAACTAATCATTTTTGCCGTTAATATTACACCTCTATATACTCTTCCACTCAAATTTATATATTCATTTATGTTATGCTAATAACACCATGTTGGCTTACGGGTAATGTAATGAATATATTTAAATTGCCATTATTGAATTGGTTAGTTGCTAATGGAATCGCGGTTTATTTTCTTTCCAGACAAGGTCTTTTAGACTGGACGTTTTCCGGTTGGATGGGAATTTTAGGTATATTAGTTGCGCTGGAGAGTGTGAGTTGGGTCGCGACGAGTCTTTATTATTTTTATAAACATAAAACATCACCAAATCCTACAGTTAAGGCAACGCATTTAGTCACTAATGGGCCTTATCGATTTTCACGTAATCCGATGTATTTAGCTTTTACATCAATGAGCTTGGCTTTAGCTTTTTTCTCGCACTCTTCTTATTTTTTGGTCGCAGGGCTAGTATTTTGGCTGATTACTGATTTATATACGATCCCACAAGAAGAACGTTTTTTATCTGCATCATTTAAAAATGAGTGGGAAGATTATAGTAAGCAAACGCGACGTTGGTTATAGATTAGTGGAAATGAGACGCTTTATCATTTAATCTGTTTTGTATACTGAAAAATTTATGCAAAATATGTTAAGGATAATAATGAACTATCAGGTTGCGCCATTTTGGATATATTCGGGTAAACTCGCGTGTTTTATAGTGATTAGCGTATTTTTTGCTTTTTTTCGGTAAGTGGTTTTATGCTTTATTTATTTACCGTTGGGATTGTTTGGGCTGTCGTAGTCTCATTTAAAATTCATGGAATGAAAGAAAAAGGAATAATCTTAAAAAATAGCGATACTTCTGATTGGATGGTATATGTGAATGGTATTCCAGTCCAAGAAACAAGACAAACTCTGTCTAATCCCTGTTTTGCAACGATACAGCATGCGAAGTCATTCTTTAGTATTGCCTTTATTATTCGGGCATTAATTCAAATTATCTTTTGTGTCTATTTATTTTGGCAAATAGAGAAATTAGATAACATTTTTGTACTATTATTCGGGTTAATTGCCACGTCCTACATCATTTATTCATTATGGCAATCAATTCAATCGGTTATCATTCTTCAACAAAATAAGATAATCAGTGAAGAATTAATCGCACCTAGTGGATCCCGTTGGTATCGTGTGTTTTTCAAGCAAAAAGAGAAACTATTTCCTGCATTGGATAACTTATTCATCATTTAATCGGGAAGGTGTTGATTTTTCATATGAAGAAGAACAATTAGCGGTATTACGCTATCACCCTAAAATAGGTCTGTGTTATCATTAGTAGTTGAGTTACTCACGATGTAACGAAATAGGGCGTTTAAGTTGCCTGTATTTGTGTACATATCTTGCATAGTGAAGTGAGAAATCGTTAGTAACGTGTTGATTTATAACTTTGGAATAATCAAGCAAGTGATCTTTCGTGTGGGTCACCACTGCTGATAAGGATTTTTTAATGCCTGTTATTACTCTTCCTGATGGAAGTCAGCGTCAGTTTGACCATCCCGTTTCTGTGATGGATGTTGCTCGAGACATCGGAGCGGGTTTAGCTAAAGCCTGTATCGCGGGTCGAATTAATGGCGAACGCGTTGATGCATGTGAAATAATTGAACATGATGCAAACGTATCCATTATTACGAGCAAAGATGAAGACGGACTCGAAATTATTCGTCACTCTTGTGCTCACCTGTTAGGCCATGCAATCAAACAATTATGGCCAAACACTAAAATGGCGATTGGGCCGACTATCGATAATGGTTTTTACTATGATGTCGATTTAGACCACATGCTGACCCAGGAAGACTTGGAAAAGCTTGAAAAGCGCATGCTTGAGCTTGCCAAAACAGATTATGATGTGGTGAAAAAACGTGTTTCTTGGAGCGAAGCTCGTGAAACATTTGTGGCTAGAGGCGAAGACTATAAAGTTGAAATATTAGATCAAAATATTAGTCAAGATGACCACCCTGGTTTATATCATCACGAAGAATATGTTGATATGTGTCGCGGTCCACACGTACCGAATATGCGTTTTTGCCACCATTTTAAACTACAGAAAGTGGCTGGCGCATACTGGCGTGGTAACAGCGATAACAAAATGCTGCAACGTATTTACGGCACTGCATGGGCTGATAAAAAACAATTGGCAGCCTATTTATTACGTTTAGAAGAAGCAGCTAAACGTGACCACCGTAAAATTGGTAAACAGTTAGATTTATACCATATGCAAGAAGAAGCGCCGGGAATGGCATTCTGGCATAATGACGGTTGGACAATTTTCCGTGAACTGGAAACCTTCGTACGCACTAAACTGAAAGCTTATAATTATCAAGAAGTGAAAGGGCCATTTATGATGGACCGCGTATTATGGGAAAAAACAGGCCACTGGGATAACTATAAAGATGCCATGTTCACGACGTCATCTGAAAACCGTGAATATTGTGTAAAACCAATGAACTGCCCTGGTCACGTACAGATTTTTAACCAAGGTTTGAAATCATACCGTGACTTACCATTGCGTATGGCAGAATTTGGCAGCTGTCACCGTAATGAGCCATCAGGTGCATTGCACGGCTTAATGCGTGTGCGTGGCTTTACTCAGGATGATGCGCATATCTTCTGTACTGAAGAGCAAATCTTAAGTGAAGTCACTAGCTGTATTGAAATGATTTATGATGTTTACGCAACTTTCGGATTCGAAAAAATTGTTGTAAAACTATCAACCCGTCCTGAAAAACGTATCGGTACTGACGAGATGTGGGACAGAGCGGAAGAAGACTTAGCTAATGCCCTGAAATCAAAAGGTATTGAGTTTGAATACCAACCAGGTGAAGGCGCATTTTATGGCCCGAAAATCGAGTTTACACTGTATGACTGCCTTGACCGTGCATGGCAATGTGGTACTGTCCAGTTAGACTTCTTCTTACCGGGTCGTTTGACAGCTTCCTATGTAGGTGAAAACAACGAACGTATCGTTCCTGTTATGATCCACCGAGCAGTGTTAGGTTCACTAGAACGCTTCATTGGTATCTTAACAGAAGAGTATGCAGGCTTTTTCCCAACATGGTTAGCACCACAACAAGTGGTTGTAATGAACATTACTGATAGCCAAGCAGACTATGTTCAAGAATTAGTAAGCAAGCTGCAAAGTGTTGGCATTCGTGCGAAAGCGGACTTACGTAACGAGAAAATCGGCTTTAAGATCCGTGAGCACACACTGCGTCGCGTCCCTTACATGTTAGTATGTGGTGATAAAGAAGTTGAATCAGGTAAAGTCGCTGTTCGTACCCGTCGTGGTAAAGACTTAGGCAGCCTTGATGTCAACGAATTCATGACAAAACTGCTTGAAGAGATCCGCAGTCGTCAACTCAATCAGATGGAGGAATAAGGTATTAAAGGCGGAAAAAAACTCCCAACAGCGCGTCCAAATCGTATTAACGATGAAATTCGCGCAACAGAAATCCGTGTCACTGGTTTAGACGGTGAGCAACTTGGTGTTATGAGTGTGCGTGAAGCCCTCTTTAAAGCAGAAGAAGCTGGTGTTGACTTAGTCGAAATCAGCCCAAATGCTGAGCCACCAGTTTGTCGTATCATGGACTACGGTAAATATCTTTATGAGAAAAGCAAATCTCAAAAAGAACAAAAGAAAAAACAAAAAGTTGTTCAAGTGAAGGAAATTAAATTCCGTCCGGGAACAGACGAAGGCGACTACCAAGTTAAATTGCGTAGCCTAATTCGCTTTTTGGAAGATGGTGACAAAGCTAAAGTGACCCTGCGTTTTCGTGGTCGCGAAATGGCTCACCAACAGATTGGCTTGGAAGTGCTTAACCGCATCAAAACCGATCTGGATGAACTGGCATCTGTTGAATCATTCCCATCAAGGATTGAAGGACGCCAGATGATCATGGTATTGGCACCAAAGAAAAAATAATTAAGCCAGTATGGGTTATAGCAAGTAATTGCTAGAGTCTAGCAGCGCTCATTTTGGGCGCTGCTTCTCTGTTTTATCCGAGTTTTCTTTTTATTAATGATTAAAGTAACCTCATAGCAGTTAAGATACGGATGTATTTTACGTCTTGTTATTTGCTTCATTAATGGATAAAAATAATTATGTTAAAGCAATAATTGGCCTCAATAGCCAAGTTTTCAAACAGTTCAGTGTGATTTATTGCAAGATTTACTTGAGTAATCCGGCAAGAAGCATTAGAATCCGCGGTCGAATCACTTTGTCAGCGCATCGCGCATTGAAGACAAACACAGAATACCGTACACACGTCAGGTATTAACTATTGAGCGACGAGTGTATTTGCTTGAGAGAAGCAAATCTCTTTATCCAATTGGAGGAATGAAGTATTAAAGGCGGAAAAAGAATCCCAACAACACGTCCAAATCGTATTAATGATGAAATTCGTGTTCCAGAGGTCCGTTTAACAGGTTTAGACGGTGAACAGTTAGGCATTATGAGCGCACGCGAAGCGCTTGAAAAAGCTGAAGAAGCAGGTGTAGACCTAGTTGAAATCAGCCCAAATGCTGAACCGCCAGTTTGTCGTATTATGGATTACGGCAAATTCCTTTATGAGAAGAGCAAATCTCAAAAAGAGCAAAAAAAGAAACAAAAAGTTGTTCAGGTGAAGGAAATTAAATTCCGCCCTGGTACAGATGAAGGTGATTATCAGGTCAAACTACGCAACCTGACTCGCTTTCTGGAAGATGGTGATAAAGCTAAAGTTACACTGCGTTTCCGTGGTCGTGAAATGGCTCACCAGCAGATTGGTCTGGAAATGCTTAATCGCATCAAAGCTGATCTGGAAGAGCTGGCATCCGTGGAGTCTTTCCCTTCAAGAATTGAAGGGCGCCAGATGATCATGGTGCTGGCACCGAAGAAGAAATAATTAGGCCTGCAAGTAATATTCATTTATAGCAATATAGATGTTATTCGCCTAGTTAATTCGTAGTTAATCACAATGCGAAGTTGGAAATAAAAGAAATGCCAAAGATTAAAACTGTACGTGGCGCAGCAAAGCGCTTTAAAAAAACTGCAGGCGGTGGCTTTAAGCGTAAGCATGCAAACCTTCGTCATATCCTGACTAAAAAGTCAACTAAGCGTAAACGCCATTTACGTCCGAAAGGAATGGTATCTAAGGGCGATCTGGGTCTGGTAGTAGCCTGCCTGCCTTACGCATAAGTAAACAATTTAGTTAATTAAGATAAAAGACGATAGGAGATAGCTATGGCTCGCGCAAAACGTGGTGTAATCGCACGTGCACGTCACAAAAAAATTCTGAAGCAGGCGAAAGGTTACTATGGTGCACGTTCACGTGTTTACCGCGTAGCGTTTCAGGCGGTAATCAAAGCTGGTCAATACGCTTACCGTGACCGCCGTCAACGTAAACGTCAGTTCCGTCAACTGTGGATCGCACGTATCAACGCTGCGGCTCGTCAGAATGGCCTGTCTTACAGCCGTTTCATCAATGGCTTGAAAAAAGCTTCAATTGAAATCGACCGTAAGATTTTAGCAGACATCGCAGTTTTCGATAAAGCAGCATTCACTGCTTTAGTTGAAAAAGCGAAAGGCGCTTTAGCTTAATTGTTTGCTTGAAAAGAGGAGGGTAACTTCCTCTTTTCATTTATAGCTATTTGTGTTAGTACTTTAGATACAGTCAGTTATTGGGAATTTGTTATATGCATTCTGTAATTTTTCGTTTCTTTTTTTACTTTAGCACCTGAATATCGGGGGCTTTTGCGCGTAAATAGAAAGAAGAAATGAAAAGTTACGCTAAAGCCTCCTTAGGGAGGCTTTTTTGTTTCTAGTTTTAAATTAAGTACAGTAAAATCAGTTAAGTATTCATTCATTACCAAATAGAATGTGAAGCTTAATATATAGTGAATAACTAGCAAAAAGACCAAGTGGTCATAAAGGGGAAACAATGCCACATCTCGCTGAGTTGGTTGCACAGGCAAAAGCAGCCATTGAACAAGCCCAAGATGTTGCTACGTTGGAGTCAGTGCGTGTTGAATATTTAGGCAAGAGCGGCCATTTCACACTACAGATGAAAACGTTGCGTGATCTGCCTGCTGAAGAACGTCCAGCAGCAGGGGCTGTGATAAATGAAGCTAAAGTACAGGTTCAAGATGCACTGAACGCCCGTAAGGACGGGATGCAAGCTGAAATTCTTAATGCACGTCTAGTGTCAGAAAAAATTGATGTGTCATTACCAGGGCGTCGTATGGAAAATGGTGGGTTACACCCAGTAACCCGTACAATTCAGCGAATTGAAGAATTTTTTGGCGAATTGGGTTTCTCTGTTGAAACAGGTCCAGAAATCGAAGATGACTATCATAACTTTGATGCGCTAAATATACCTGCTCACCACCCCGCGCGTGCGGACCACGATACTTTTTGGTTCGATGCAAAACGCTTACTGCGTACGCAAACATCGGGTGTACAAATCCGTACAATGAATGGCCAACAACCACCGATTCGTATCATTGCCCCAGGTCGTGTATATCGTAATGACTACGACCAAACGCATACACCTATGTTCCATCAAACAGAAGGCTTGATTGTTGATAAAGATATCAGCTTTACCAATCTAAAAGGCACATTACATGATTTCTTGAATAACTTCTTTGAAGAAGAAGTCCAAGTACGTTTTCGCCCATCTTATTTCCCATTCACCGAACCTTCAGCAGAAGTTGACGTTATGGGTAAAAATGGTAAGTGGTTAGAAGTATTAGGTTGCGGAATGGTGCATCCAAATGTATTACGTAATGTAGGTATTGACCCAGAAGTCTATTCAGGCTTTGCATTTGGTATGGGAATGGAGCGCTTAACAATGTTGCGTTACGGTGTTTCTGACCTGCGTGCATTCTTCGAAAATGATCTTCGTTTCCTCAAACAGTTTAAATAAGGCGGGTCTATCTCATGAAATTCAGTGAACTATGGTTACGCGAATGGGTAAACCCGGCGATCAGTAGTGAAGCATTATCAGAACAAATCACGATGGCAGGTTTGGAAGTTGACGGTGTAGATGTGGTTGCTGGCCAATTTCACGGTGTTGTTGTCGGTGAAGTGGTTGAGTGTGGTCAACACCCAAATGCCGACAAACTGCGTGTCACAAAAGTTAACGTGGGTGGTGAGCGTTTACTAGATATCGTTTGTGGTGCACCAAACTGCCGTCAAGGCCTGAAAGTTGCCGTTGCAACTGTGGGTGCTCTATTACCTGGTGATTTTAAAATTAAAGCAGCAAAATTACGTGGTGAGCCTTCTGAAGGTATGCTGTGTTCTTATTCTGAGCTGGGTATTTCCGATGATCATAGCGGAATTATTGAATTGCCGCAGGATGCCACTATCGGTACCGATATTCGTGAATATCTAAAACTTGATGATAATGCGATTGAAATCAGCATTACACCTAACCGTGCAGATTGTTTAAGTATTCTTGGGGTTGCACGTGATGTCGCAGTTATTAATAAATTAGCGTTAAATGAACCAGTTATTAACGCAGTGTCTGTGACGACGAAAGACACATTCCCAATTCGAGTCGAAGCGCCAAATGCGTGCCCACGCTTTTTAGGGCGAGTGATCAAGAATATTGATGTTTCAGCTCCGACACCAATGTGGATGAAAGAAAAGCTACGTCGTGGTGGAGTCCGTTCTATTGACGCGGTTGTGGATATCACCAACTACGTTTTATTAGAATTGGGTCAACCTCAGCATGCCTACGATCTAGACCGTTTGGACGGTGCAATTGTTGCTCGTATGGCTAAAGAAGGGGAGAAACTGGTTCTTCTTGACGGTAGTGAAGCAACATTAAAATCAGACACTTTAGTGATTGCTGATGAATCTAAAGCACTCGGGATCGCGGGTATTTTTGGCGGTGAGCACTCAGGCGTTAACAACGAAACCAAAAATATTTTATTAGAGTGTGCATTTTTTGACCCGTTATCAATTACAGGCCGTGCGCGTAATTACGGTTTACATACCGATGCCTCTCACCGTTTTGAACGCGGTGTTGACCCACAATTACAGTTTAAAGCCATTGAACGTGCAACCTCACTGATCGTGGATATCTGCGGTGGTGAAGTGGGTGAAATCATTGATGTCACCAGTGAACAGCATTTACCGAAAGCAGCCAATATTAAGCTGACGCGCAATAAATTAGACCGTTTGATCGGCCACTTTATTGAAGATGAGTTAGTTACTGATATTTTGACGCGCTTAGGTTGCAAAGTCACTGTTTCTGCCAACACATGGGACGTGGTCGCACCGAGCTGGCGCTTCGATATGCAAATCGAAGAAGATTTAGTAGAAGAAGTTGCCCGGGTTTATGGTTATAACAGCATTCCAGATGTGCCACTGCGTGCCGACCTGATCATGACTAACCATAAAGAAGCTAACT
Source organism: Providencia sp. PROV174 (assembly GCF_028480685.1). Taxonomy (NCBI): domain Bacteria; kingdom Pseudomonadati; phylum Pseudomonadota; class Gammaproteobacteria; order Enterobacterales; family Morganellaceae; genus Providencia; species Providencia sp. PROV174. Next base: position 188,342 of record NZ_JAMPOT010000009.1, on the reverse strand, counting down.
TACCTTTAAAACGTATTAAAGCGATGTTAGTTGACCGTGGTTATCAAGAAGCAATTACGTATAGTTTTGTTGATCCTAAAGTTCAAGCTTTACTGCACCCACAACAAGACGCATTGATTTTACCTAACCCGATTTCTGTCGATATGTCAGCGATGCGTTTATCGCTGTTGACTGGTTTATTAGGAACGGTTGTCTATAATCAGAATCGTCAACAAAATAGAATTCGTTTATTTGAGACAGGTCTGCGCTTTATTCCTGATAATCAAGCAGAATATGGAATCCGTCAGGAACCAATGCTTGCCGGGGTGATTGCAGGTAATCGATTTGAAGAACATTGGTCATTAGATAAACAAGTTGTTGACTTCTTTGACTTAAAAGGTGATCTTGAAGCTGTTTTTGAATTGACTGGGAAACTAAATCAAATTACATTTAAATCTGAGGCACATCCTGCATTGCATCCAGGTCAAAGTGCTGGGATTTATCTGGAAAATGAACACATTGGCTTTATTGGTGTGGTCCACCCAGAATTAGAACGCAAACTCGATTTAAATGGTCGTACGGTGGTGTTTGAGGTTCGTAGTGATGCGATAGCACAACGTGTCATCCCTGAAGCTAAGGCGATTTCGCGCTATCCATCGAACCGCCGTGACATCGCTGTAGTCGTGCCAGAAGATGTGGCTGCTGCTGAAGTTTTAGCAGAGTGTAAAAAAGTTGGCATAAATCATATAGTTGGCATAAACTTATTTGATGTGTACTGTGGTGAAGGAATAGCAGATGGCTACAAGAGCCTTGCTATCAGTCTTGTCTTCCAAGATACCCAACGTACCATGGAAGAAGAAGAGATCACTGCTACCGTTGATCTGTGTATTGCTGCGTTAAAACAGCGATTCCAAGCCTCCTTGAGGGACTAAACCTATGGCGCTTACTAAAGCTGAAATGTCAGAAAATTTGTTTGAAAAACTGGGTGTTAGCAAACGTGATGCTAAAGACCTTGTCGAAACTTTCTTTGAAGAGGTTCGCCTTTCCTTAGAAAATGGTGAGCAAGTAAAATTATCTGGATTCGGTAACTTTGATTTACGTGATAAAAATCAACGTCCCGGACGTAACCCAAAAACTGGGGAAGATATTCCAATTACTGCCCGCCGTGTTGTTACTTTCCGCCCAGGCCAAAAATTAAAAAGCCGTGTAGAAAAAGCAACACCGAAAGAGTAATTATATCGTTTGATATAGAAAAAGACCGCCTAGGCGGTCATTGCCAGCCCCAGAACATCGGGGCTAGCAATATTTTTCAATAGCTTACGAATATTGCAATAAGCTAATTCGCATCATTACATCCCATATTGGTGGATGGAATGTGGATGCCTCCCCTTAAAGGGTTGCATGAAATGGCCTCATTTAAATAGTCAGGGGCAAAGTGTGCGTATGTCATAGTTTGCTGAATACTCGCATGACCCATGATTTTTTGAAGCGTGAGAATATTGCCACCGTTCATCATAAAGTGAGCTGCAAAAGAATGTCGTAAAACATGCACGGCTTGACCATGCGGCAAATCTGGTTTGACTTCTTTCAGTATTGATCTGTACGTGACGTAATCAACATCGAAAAGTAATCCAGAGTCTTTTACTTTTACAGTTCTCATAACATCATCAGAAATGGGAACAGTTCTGTGTCTACCATTTTTTGTTTTCATAAATGTAACTCGCCCATGTAATAAGTTTTCAGCCTTTAAACTCATGGCCTCTCCCCATCTTGCCCCCGTACTTAGGCATAAAATAGTTATGCGTAAGTAATCATCGGTCATGGCACTAAGTAAATTTTCAATATCACTTGTTGTCAGATAAGCCATTTCTGGCTTTTCTTCTTTCAACTTACCAAGAGATTTAATTGGATTATTTTTAGAACATTCACCAATTTCTGCTAATGAAGTAAAAATGCCCATTAGCAAATTAAACTCTCTATTGATGGTTGATGCTTTCACGCCACTTTGTAATCTATCAGAGCAGTATCTAGCTAATAACTTAGGTGTAATCTGGTATACAGAGGGGTTACCCATGTCCTTAGTTATTCTTGTTAAAATAGCCTTGTATTTTTTTGAATACTTTAGGTTGCGACCAATAAAATTCCACCAAATATCACATATATCATGTAATGATCTGTAGTCTCTTGATTCGCTGTTCCACTCGTCATTATTTGCCGTTAGCATGACGCTTCTTTCATAAGCTATTGCATCGGCTTTCTTTTTAAATATCCGCTGAACTCTCTTTCCTGATCTGCCCTGCGGTCTGATATCCACTTTGTAACGTCCACCTTCAAGCGCCTTAATAGTCATTGTTGCGCCCTCCGGTTAAACGAGGTAATTCTAGATTTTCATTAAAAACATAGTGTTGGTATATTTCCAACCAATTTTTGTACGTATAAACAACTAAATTATTAGAGTATGCCCACTGTGCGCGATAGCCGGTGAAATTTGACCAGCTTCAGGAAGTATCTTTCCGGTCGTAATCCATAAGCTATATTTCTCTAGTTTTCGGTGCTTCAAAATACGTTCAACAGAAAGCCAGTTGATACTTTGCGGTACCGCCATTTTAATCTTTTCTACATGTAGCATTTCGTTAAGCTTCTCATTTAAAGTCATGCTTGTTTTTCCTCGTCTGTTTCATAATTTTTCGGGTCATAAAGTGCAGGTGCTATTTGTCCTACTTCTGGTGCAATTTTTCCGGTGACAAACCAAAGTGCATATTTTTCAAATCTTGGATTGCTAATAATTGAAGTAATTACATCAGCATTAGGCACTGTTTTCCCGTTTTCATAACGCCATAAAGCATCCCTACTTAAACCGAGCATATGCGCGGTTTCGGGTAAACTTGTAAGCCGTTCACTTTCTCTCATGAGTTTTAATTTCTCAGATACACTTAGACGCATGTTGTAATTCTCCGACATATGTATTAATGTTGTCTTATTAAATGCCATAAGGGGTATTTTGTTAATGAAATACCCCAATAGGAGAGATTATCACATGAACGAGAAATTGTTAGAACTGTTGTTCAATATCCCAGACCCGATCACCGCTGATGAATTTTGCCGCCGAACTGGCAAGTCAGAAAGTAGTGTTAGAAAGTTAATGGATCGCCGTCGTTTACCTATCCGTACAGAGCGCCAAATTCACGGAGAGGGTTTCAGTGATATGCGTTTAATGATTATGTATAACGAGTATTTAGAAATGTGCTGGGAAGTTGCTCGTAAGCTTCCAGCAGCAGAGCGAATGGGCTGGAAAGATAGTTGGTTTAAGCGAGCTAAAAAGCTTATGGAAGATTTAGATGTCGTTCCAGACAATTTAAAATCTGTAGAGAATGCTTTAAAGGGCTAGGTGAAAACATGAGTGCTTGTATAGAGCAAATATCAACCCATAGCTTTAAATATCGTAACTTTCTAATCGTTAAGCTACCGGCTAAAACGATGAATCCCGTAACCCGCTATCATGTTCAACGAAATGATGATTCTTACGGGTTATTTGATTCTATGACTCAAGCAACTAAATATATTGATTGTTTATATGGTGAAAAAAATGCCCCAATTACATTTGCAACAGCATAAACATAAATTAACCGGTTCATCCGTTAATAAATTTAAAAGCAATAAAAAACGTCAATTATCTTTGATGGACAAAATATTATTAGTCGGTGGTATTTTATTTTTCTTGTACTTGTTCTCAGTTGCTATTAGATAAAAACAATGAGTAATTCAGCGGCTGTATTAGTGAAAACTAAACAGTTAATCCAGTTACTAGGTAACGTAAAGCAAGATGCAAGGCCGGCCGATATCATCGCGCACCAAGCAAATATCAAGCTTTATCAGAATCAAGGGGCAACCTTTGAAAATAGAGTAAATGGGTTAAACCAAGCCGCGAAGTTAAGAACATCTGTATTTCATTGTGATAAACAAAATCCAGATAATAGAGAGCTAGCCGGATTTATTGAGTACTTGAGATTAAGTGATGTACGGATGCTAAATATGATTTTTTATTTAGCGGAAATAAAAAGCAATCAACATCATTTAGGTTTCGATGAATTTAATAAAGAGGAACAACAAGCAATTATTTCAGCAATAAACCAAATTAAAGCACTCGCGGCGCTATTACCTAAACATATCGCCATGCCTATTTAAGGTAAAGAAACAAATAAATGACGTTAGCGCGTCAGGGATTCCTACATTCTAAATTTGAGGATTGGATAATGAAAAATAAAGAAATAAAACCAATATTAATCGGTGTTGATGCTGCAACTGGTGAACCTGATTATTCCGCTGTCGCTATCAGTATTAAAGCGATTCGCGAAGATGAACGTAAAACGATGCTGGATAAGTTTTCATCCAGCCTTGGAGCCATTGCCTGCAAGATTATCAACGAAAAATTGAACGATGAACAAATTCACCAGTTATTAGTTGGCGAATCTGAACATTACTCAAATATGGCCGCGGAGTTAGATCATGTCTAAAGAAATTGACCGCGCTAGCGAGAACGAAATGCTTATGCGTGAACAGCAAATAAAAACCATTACTAATCGCCTAGTCAGTGTTTCAGCTTTCGAATGTGAAGATTGTGGCAAACCGATTCCAGAAGAACGCCGCATCGCATCACAGGGCTGTATTCGTTGTATTGACTGCCAAACGATTTTTGAGCTTAAAAGTAAACATTATCGGAGCGTGTGAAGTGGCGAATAAAACCATACTTAAATGGGCCGGTTCTAAAGTTCGAATTATGGACCAATTACGCCCTCATTTACCTAAAGCAAAACGGTTAGTTGAGCCATTTGCTGGCTCATGTGCTGTAATGATGAATACTGACTATGAAAGGTATTTAATTGCTGACGTTAATAGTCATCTAATTGACTTGTATTTAATGGTACAAGATGACATTGAGTACTTTTTAAAAAAAGAGCTTGAATGGCTAAACTTAAATACTGAATTTAATTATAAAGCCCAACGTATTTTATTTAATATTCTGCCGCCTGATAGTTTTAATCATACATTTCGTTTTTTATATCTAAATCGTCATTATTTCAATGGGTTATGTCGCTATAACTCTAAAGGCGAATTTAATGTTCCTTATGGTAGATATAAAAAAACATACTACCCAATAAATGAAATTATTTCATTTTCTGAAAAAGCCCAAAATGCCGATATTGTTTGCCTTGAGTGGCAAGACACACTTTCATTAGTTGAAGATAATGACGGCGTGTATTGCGACCCGCCATACATGGGTAATAACTTTACTCAATATCATACCGCCGGCTTTACTGATGCAGACCATGAAGCATTAGCGATTGCGCTAAAAGATATTAATGATATTCAAGGGAACGCGATAACTGTTTCCAACTCACCAGAAGCAAAAGAGCTTTACGCTGACCTCGGTTTTACTATCCATGAAATCGAAGCCCCACGCAGCATCGCAGGAAAAGGAAAGCGTACACCAGCTAAAGAAATTATTGCTGTTTTAGCGGGGGTTAATTAATGATTCTCGACCCTAAAGACGGCGCATACATCAGCGGGACGGCCTTTGCTATTCAGCGCCATGTTGATGAAGATTCAAAAGCGGTTCAGTGGCGACTATTGCAAATCAATAAACTCGCTCGTTGTTATGAATTGGTTTGTTGCCATTCTGACCCGTGGCTACTCGCAATTGAATTAACCTCTTATCACGTTAATCGTGTTAGAGGTAAAGGCATCAAGACACTTGATGTCTATCGCGAAACAGTCGATATCATTTCACGCCGTTGTGAAACGGCAATTAATTTATTAAGGCCAGAAACATTAGGCGGTGCTCTTAATGTCTAAGGCGATGAATTTTTCTATTTTTCCGATGACTTATACCGCGGATATGACTTTCCCGTATCCGTGGAATAAACCCAAAGAAAATAACTATTACAAAGCCGATATTGATGCGCTTGAAAAATCCCTTACCCATGAACAACAAATTCATGCGCAAGCGATTTTAGGTGAGGTTGAATCTTTACCCCGCATTTTACGTTATCGTATTCAAAAACATTATGAGTACATCATTCAAGAGTCTGGCGAATATAAAGCCTATGAATTTTTGCGCTCTGATTTTTATAAACGAATATTTCCGCGAATTACAGCAGTTAATGCACGATATGAATTAGATACAAAAGTACTATTGACGCTTTCAACTCGTTTTTCCCCTGAAATCAGCCAATTTAACCGCCTGTTTGATCTTTATGACAAACCAATCAAAAAGCTTGCTGAACACATTTCTAGTGGCTTTTTCACATTGTATGAAACCTATTGCGACCAGTTAACAAAGCAAAACGGCGGTGACCGCGAAGTTATCTATGAAGATTCAATACAGACTCAAATTTTTGGCGCGCTGTCTGAGTTGTCTTGTGGCTTACATGTTATCCCGCTTCATTATCAAAGTTATCGTAAAGTCATAAAGAATCGAAAGCGGCGCAAAGGGAAACAAAACTTAACCACGCGCCAAGTAATTGCAGCTGTACAACGCTTAGTAGATGCTGACTTTTGGCACCGCAAGCTAAAAGCTCATAGAACACAATGGATTGAAGCAATCATGATTGCCAATATGGACGTGTGCATTAATCGCCACCCATACGCCAGCAAGCAAGCGATCCGCGCCGTTCAAGCACAGCGTTTATCCAACATGCAATATTTACAGGGTATGGACATTCAAGATGTTGAAACAGGTGAGCGTTTTGATCTGTTCGATAAAGTGATGGCCAGTGTGTCAAACCCTGAAATTCGCCGCATGGAATTAATGGCGCAAATGGCAGGGATTGAGCGCGTGGCAAAAGAACGCGGTGATATCGGGATGTTTATCACGCTGACGTGCCCGTCAAAGTATCATCCGACAAAGCAAAGAAAAGGTAAAAATAACGGCGATTTACACGCGGTACTCAACCATAAGTGGAAAGATGAGGCTTACACACCAAAAGACGGGCAGCGTTATTTAGTCAAAGTGTGGTCACGCATTCGAACCGCTTTCAATGATAACAATATCAATATTTACGGTGTTCGCGTTGTTGAGCCGCACCATGACGGCACTCCCCACTGGCATATGCTGCTTTTTGTTGATAAAGCCAGCCGTGCAAAAGCCATTGATATTATGCGTAAACGTGCCCTGAAAGAGGATGGTAACGAAGCTGGTGCACAAAAATACCGATTTGAGTGTAAACATATGAATCGCGGTGGTGCCGTGGGTTACATCGCCAAGTATATTGCCAAAAATATCGATGGGTATGCTCTTGATGGTGAGATAGACCACGAAACCGGCAAAGATTTAAAAAGCATGGCGGCAGCGGTTACCGCATGGGCGTCAACGTGGCGAATTCCACAATTTCAATTCTATAAGCTTCCCTCTAAAGGCGCTTACCGTGAATGTCGCCGTTTACCTCGTGGTATTTCAATTGCTGATAAACTTGGTGATATTGCCGAGCGTGTTAGAGCTGCCGCCGATGAGGGGGATTTTTTTAATTACGTCATGTCACAAGGTGGCCCATGTATACGCAGAAGTGAAGAGACAATACGTGTTGCCCGTGAAATCGGTGACGTCAATGTTTACGGCGAGGAAGTTCAAAAGGTTGTGGGTGTTTACCATCAACTCAAAGCCGATGCCCCAGTACTTAAAACTCGTGAAAGAAAATATCAAATCGTCAAGAAAAGTGCCGTTGACGTTGATTTTAATCTTTTAAAGAGCGACAGAGGAGCGACTCGGAGTCCTGTCAATAACTGTAGATCGCGGATCACATCCAATCTATCAGATGTGCAATTTTACGAGCCTGAGCACGGCTCAGGTGAAGTATGCAACATTAAGGAATATGGTTTTGCGTTTGTGGAAAAAGAGGCTGAGAATGTGCTTGGCAGAGAAATTTTGCAAGAGAAGCAGCAAAGACAGATATCAAAAATTGAATTAAACGAGAGTGATAAAGAAATTCAGTCGGAAATAGTTACTTTTGCCAATGAGACTAATGTTAATCTAAAAGATTAACATTAGTCTCTTAAATCCCACAAAAAAGCGACACTTATGCCGCTTCCTTATGATTATAACTCTTCATTTTTCCTAATTAGTGAATACGCATACTTTGCCATATATATGAATAAAGGGAACAACATACTAATAGCTGATATTATAGTTATAGATAAAATATCTAATTTTTCCCATAGTGTTTTAGTAACCCTCTTATTATTTAAATATATATTACTAGTTTTGCCATATACAGCTATAATATTATTTTCTTTAACATGCCAATTAATGTCACGCCCAAAAACTCGAATATACGAGTCACCATTTAAATCTAAAACACCACCATCAACCATTAAATTACTTATACCGAAAATATCAATGGTGTCAATTTTATTATTTATAGGCTTATATTTTATTGTTCCACCATTGCTGTCATTGCTGTCATTGCTGTCATTGCTGTCATTGCTGTCATTAATTTCATACTCGCTTAATTCACCATTTGCTCCATGTATTTCAATATATGATTTTTCCTCGGAAAGGTAATAGTAATAATCATTACTATCTTTTCCTATATTTATAGCCATTCCTAATGATATATTAGGATTTAAATCTACAACCCCTTTTTCTATATCTTCTTTTTCTATCCATGTACATTCCACTTGTTTTTTTGCATCCGCTAACTTCATTCTTGTCAAATTAAATGCATATTCATATAAAATACCATTGATATTAATAATGAATTTTTTATTTATAAAATTACTTTTATTTTCTTTGTCACTAATAAATGAAGGTGATACTATGGCTAACTTAGTACCCAAGCCACTAATGGGATGATTAATTTTAGATTCATCCCCTTTAGTAATCATAGATATACCTTCTTTATCAGAAAAAACAACTAATTCACTAGCATCTCTTATATTGATTTTATTGGGTGAAGTTTCATTTGAAATATAAACAAATGAAATAGCTTCTTTATCTTCATTACTATAACTAAAACTATTAACCTTTTCGAATTTATAAGCATTTTCTTTAGGAAAACTGTGAGGTTCATTTCTAATGCAATTAGCAAAAAATGCCACCTGAACAGTTAAATTTTCATTGTCATCTTTAGTTAAGTTTAATTTATTAAACTTTCCAATAAAACCAATTTGTTTTCCTTTATCAGAATCAATATCAACTGATATTTTATTTTCACCGTTAGTTATGTCATAAAAAACACTTTTGTAGCTATTTTTAGATTCAAAACTAAAATTGACTGGTATAGGTTTATAAAAGAACAAAATGAAAAGATAACAAAAAAACATCAATAAAAAATAAATAAAAACAGAAAAGAGAAAAAAAACAAATCTATTAAGAATGAAATTTAAATTAATTTCAGAAAAAACCTTATGGATATAAAATAGAAGAATGACCAAAAGGCCTATTATGGGGGATCCTATTGCGTTTGAAAAAACACACTCTAGTATTTCTTTCCCTCCCCCTTCCGTAAAAAAAATAATAATAAAAACATCTTTAAGTGTAGTAAAAACAAATGAGGCCATTGCAGAAATCAAGAAAATATTTTTTATTTTCCTAACCAAAAAGCATGGAATAATTATAAAAAAGCATAATATTAAGTTAGCAGTAAATGTTGAATTAACAAACTCAAAAAAGTTAGGGAAATCATTATAAGAATAGTTGTATTCATTGTATTCAGTATCACCCAAAAAATAAAAAATACTATATTGAAGCTGATCTCCAGTGTTCAACACTGCAGATAAAATTACTGAAAACAATATAATTATAAAAAAATCATTTAAAAATCCTTTTGATTTATTTTGCCAAGACAACAAATACATAATTACCATTCCCTATGTTATTAAATTTAACTTTAATATCTTAACTTAATAATATTTCATAGTCATCACGAATGCATTCGCAATTTTCTGCCGAAATCCGCAAAATCAAAAAAGGATCGTTACCCGTACTAAGCCATGCCACTGGCGCGGTTCTGACGATCTCTTGCAGGTGCATGAAAACCGACCTATTTAGTGGGCAGGCGTGGCGGGGCTACGATTGCGCGGCGAGGTGTTTATTGTTAAATATCCGTCCGCAAAATTTCCGAGCCGTCACGGCGTTAAATTCAATTTTCTATAAGTAGATAGTAATTATTTTTGCGTGCGTTGAGGTGGCGCGTGGTGCTGTTTAAATCGGTATTTGATGAGGATAATTTATTGCGGATTCGTCTTGGCGAACTAATACAAGTTAGGGCAGTCGAGTAAAACGAAGCCAATTTTGGGCACCGGATTAGTATTTTGCGACATTACTCACTTCTTTTATTGTTTTAAACAATGGGCGAAATTTCACCTGAAGAATTGCAGGAGTTGTATAAATTTTTGTCGATAAAAATGATTTTAATTAAACGATTTATGTCTTTCGATTTTTGCAGATATCAAGCCAAAACCCTGAGCACCTTTAGTCTTTATAGACAAAAAATTTAACTTATGTTAACGTTTAAAAGCACTGAAAAGAATTAATTACAACAACTTACCATTTAGAAAATGAAAAAAAACAAAAACAAAAACAAAAACAAACCTAGAAATAGAAACCACTATAACTACGATAAGACTATTTTTAGTACTGATAGCCTAAATGACAATAGTATTAGCAACAATAGCCGTCCTTATATCCATTTCGAAACAATTACTTATCCATTACCTGATGAATTAAAACTTCCTATAGAATCAATCATTGGACATGGTAATCAAACACCTACCTATTTTATATGGTTATTTTGTACTTTGATATGTGCATTTACTTCTCTTGTTCTATGGAATGTTATCTCTGGAAAGTTTCTTTTTGTCACTATTGAGATCATACTATTAGTTTCATTTTTTACTCTACTAAAACGATTTAATAAAACTGTTGGTTATTTATCTGTCGATAATGACGGATTTCGCTTTTCTTGTGCCACATGTCTAAAAATGAACATTGAAATATGCTGGGAAAATATTTGTTCTGGGTATGTTGTTCATATCGAAACAGGCGGTAGATATAGGCCAGACTATCTTGTTTTTCAATATAAAAACGCCTTAAATGAAAGTGAAGAGTATAAATTACCCATCGAGAACTGGCTTAACTATTCTCCATTCTCTCCTGTAGAAAAAAGAAAATTAATGCTCAAAGCAATTCTTAAAGGACTTGCGAGAATTCCTGATATAAAAATCAATCAATGTGTATTTACTAAACTCGATATAGATCCAAAAACATTTGAATTTGCACCATCAAAGAGAAGGTCAGAAAATACATATAACACTATTTTAACAATCATCGTTTTAGGAATTTTATTTATGCTATGGCCATTTTGGGCCACAATTTTACCTCCTTCATGGGCTTTAGTTTTGTTAATAATTTCAACTATTGTTATCGCCATTGGGTTAGTTCTATTCTTTACTTGGCTTTATCCAGAATTTGGAGGCAACATCAGCTATACCGATGATATTAATAAATAACCATCTTAACTGTAGCAATTTCATCATTTGGGCATCCAAATCACCTACCTACAGGCAAAAAATACCGCCTCAGTGGGCGGTATCATTGAATTAACGAGTGATATTATTCATCGTCTAAATCTAGTGAGTACTTATCAAACTTTATAATCTCCCCGCCAAACCAATCATTCAATTGCATCATCTTACTTTGTAACGGCATCAACTCATTACGCACAAATACTTTTGCCGCTTTCTCAACATCACCAAAACCGCCCACATTTTCAGGAATAATACCCATAATTTGTGGTGGCACACGGTGTGCCGCTAACATATCGTCGCGGCTCACATTCTTGATATTGAGAAATTCATCTTTTGCTGCCGCTTCAGAAAGTGGGATTGTTTGGATGCCGTCTTTCTTTCCCCCTGGTGCATACAAAAATAAATTACGGAAATTTCCCAGCCCTTTGCTGCTTTTCAGGGCTTCGCGGATTTTATCCACATCATCCGTTTTCTGTGCCGCATCACTGATATACAGGATATAACCCGCGTGCGAACCATTCAGATAATACTTGCGGCGAAATAGTGTTGCGGCCTCATTCAAAAGCACCGACGGAATAGCGGCGATATATTCAGGCAGGCCATATAACTCTTGGTTAATATCCGGCTCAATTAAATGAAATACTTTACCGGTTTGGAATTCGTACGGTTTAATATCGTACCCATATTGCACAAACCAGTAAGTTTCTAAATCAACACCACGTCGCGTGAATTTAGCCGGTGTGTGTTTAAAGTTCAATGCTTGCCCCAGTCGGTTATCGCGCAGTTCTAAATAACCATTACCAAACAGCAAAAAGTCTAACGCCCAACTATCAAACGCCTGACGGCTTAAGTATTTATTGGGAATAAATGTGCTGGTAAGAATATTGCGCTTTACATAAATCGCGCTGCTATGGTGTGGTGCTGCACGGAATGTACGTGCAAGGCCATTAAAACTGATAGGTGGCTCATAATAATTGTCAATTTGCACGCATTCGAGGTAATCAAAAATTTCACGCTTGTCTAACACCGGTATTGGGCTGCCAAAAGTAAACGCCTCTGCGGGTGCATGGTCTGCGGCTTGTGCCAATGTTTGTGATTGGCGTTTTTTATTTCTACGGCTCATTAAAATACCTCGACAATATTGTGCTGATTGTGATTTTCACCGGTGATCGGTTCGTTATAAAGGGCATGCATGGTTGCCCATGCTAAATCTGCGTGGCTGGCTTCTTCGCTGCGGTCAGCTTCATAAGTTGGGCGGTTACCACTGGCGGTAGTGGCACGGCGAATGGCCATAAAAGATTGCGTGATATCATTACTACCCGCGTCATATTCCAACCGGTCATGGCTAATCACGTCATAAGCTTTAAGCACCAATGCATTTTTTAAGGCAGGGTTATAGACAAATTCTTTTGCAGCAGGGAAAAATTCCCGCACGTTTTGTAGGACACCATGGCCAATACCTGTGGAATCAATCCCGATGTATTGCACGTTGTAACGCTCGGTGAGTTCTTTTATCGCATCCGATTGTGCGCGAAAATCCATACCGCGCCATTGGTGATGTTCAAGTATGCGAAACTTACCGCCTTTATGTAGCGGTGGCGCGATAACCACACAGCCTGCGCTGTCGCCATTTTGCGTGCCTTTCGCGGGGTCGTAACCAATCCAAACAGGATGGAAAGCATAGGGGCGTATCATTAACGGTTGAACGTCGTCCCATATTTCCCAACTGTCCACCATGCATTTTTGCATTAACTGCAAGTTGAAGATGGACGCAATATCATCGACAAACTCACACATCAACAAGTTTTCAAATTCATCAGGGCTATATTCCAAATAGAGCTGGTCGATATCAAATAAATTACACCCGCCCCGCATGGCATCTTCGATGGTGATAATTTGCCGCCACTGACCATCACCGCACATCATGCCATTTACTAACGCTTGGTGGCTGATATCCACCTCAACGTAATCCCCTTTACGGCGACCACGATTAAATAATTTGCCTGACCAGAAAGGATACGCGCTGTGGGTCAAGGCCGATGGGGTTGAAAAGTAGGTTTGACGCCATTTTTTGTGCATGGCCATACCGGATGCCACTTTCCGTAACTCTTGGAATTTGGGTATCCAGAAATATTCATCAAGATACAAATTACCGTGGTAGCTCTGTGCGGTGCGGGCATTGGTGCCAAGAAAATACAGTGTTGCGCCATTAGGCAAAACTATCGGATCACCTTTTAAGTCAACATCAACCTCTCGCGCCATATCAATAATGTAGCCTTTGAATACGTGCGCTTGGGCTTTACTCGCCGATAAAAATATTTGGTTTCGACCGGTAATGAGTGCATCCATAAAGGCTTCACGAGCGAAAAAGTAAGTTGCCCCAATTTGGCGTGATTTTAAGATGTTGCGAATTCGGTGCTTATGGCCAGCGCCGTACCATGCTTTCTGGTACTCAAACATATTTTCACGAAAGATTTCTTCCAGCTTTTCAATCTGCTCTTCGCTAAATAAATTCTTCTCAGGGGCGCGGCGTTCACCTTTATTGCGATTGGCCAGTTTCGGGTTCAAATCAACCTCATTACCACCGTTTTGATACTTGTGAATTTTGGCGTGTCGTTCGACCTGCCGGTAAAGCAAGTCAATTTCTTTAAAATCTTTACCCTCTTTATTTTCTTTACTCAATAGCGTACAAAGTCGCATCTCCAGCGTCATTTCCACGCGATCAATGGGGGTGATTTCATCCCACTTATCGCGGCGTTTCCAACTGTGAATTGTCGCGGCCTTTTCCTTGAGAGCCTCGGCAATACGCGCAATGCGATACCCACTAAAGTACATGTGCATGGCGCGTTTTCTTGGGTCAAAATCTTGTAATGTTTTCATGTCGCCAGATTACTGGCTCAGACGACCAATCGCCCCGAGCTGCCGTTGTGCCATTTCCCACACAATGGCAAAGCATTGTTTCTTAGCCCCCATCCCTGAAAACATAGGCTCATTAATTTTTTATCTACGCATTAAATTTAATTGCCGGAGCCTGAGCAATGACAAAAAAATCTAAACCGGTGCGCCTTTGTGTTGAGGGAGCCACAACCGACGGGCGCAAAGTACAACGCCAATGGTTGACGGAAATCGCCAAAAATTACGATAAAAATGTTTATGGTGCCCGCATCAATATGGAGCATTGGAATTATTCTTTTATGCCGCGCTTCGGTGATGTTGAGTCGGTCTATACCGAGGAAATCAGCGAGGGAGCATTAGCAGGAAAGCTAGCACTATATGGCGTGTTAACACCAACACCTGAGTTGGTCGAAATGAATAAAAAACGTCAGAAAGTTTACACGTCTGTTGAAATCAATCCAAATTTCTCTGATATGAACGGTGCTTACTTGGTGGGCGTAGCCGTCACGGATAACCCTGCCAGCCTTGGCACGAGCATGTTGGAATTTAGCGCGGGTGCAGATAAAACCGCCACTTTCTCAGAACGCAAGCAAGATAAAGATAACGTCTTTACGGCGGCGGAAGAAACGGTAATTGAATTTACCGAAGAAGAAAACAAACCAGAAAAACCCAGCTTGAAAGATCGCATCATGGCGAAATTCAGTCGTGAACGTCAGCGCAACAACTCCGAACTGAATGACATTCACCAAGCAGTAGAGCTTTGCGCGGAAGAGCAAACCGAAACTGCACAAAAGCTGACTCAGCTTGAAACACAAGTTAAAGCGTTATCGGGTATCAAGCAAGAAAATGAAACCCTGCGCAGTGAGCTGGACCAACTCAAAAAAGATTTGAGCCAGCAAGATAATCAGCAACACCGCCCCACGTCTTTTGGCGGCAATACAACCAACACTGAAAACCTGACTGATTGCTAAACGGGAAAAACAATGAGAAAAGAAACAAAAGTTAAATTTAACGGTTACATGACTCGTCTAGGTGAAATTTACGGTGTTCGGCCACACGAATTCACAGATTCAAAAGTGGAAATTGAGCCTTCGGCAGCCCAAAAACTGGAAAGCAAAATTCAGTTAAGTGCCGTCTTTCTGACCAAAATTAATATTGTGCCTGTCAAAGATCAAGTGGGCGAAAAAATCGGCCTCGGCATTGGCTCAACGGTTGCCGGCACGACGGACACCACCAAACAAGACCGCGAACCGACTGACCCAACTCAATTGGCCAAACAAGGGTATCACTGCCGCCAAACGAATTTCGATACCGCTATCCGTTACGAAAAACTGGACATGTGGGCGATGTTTGAAGATTTCCAGCGCCGTATCCGCGATGCCATTATTCAGCGCCAAGCCCTTGATCGCATCATGATTGGTTTTAATGGTACGAGCCGCGCGGCAACTTCAAACCGTACAGTCAACAAAATGCTACAGGACGTCAACATCGGTTGGTTACATAAAATTCGCCTTGAAGCCCCTGAACATGTTTTAGGTTCTTCAACCGATAAAGACACCAACCAAATCACCCCTGAGCCTATCAAAGTGGGTAAAGGTGAAGAGTATGAAAACCTTGATGCACTGGTTATGCAAGCCGTTGACCACGCGATTTCAGAAGTGTACGCCGACGATACCGATTTAGTCGTTATCTGTGGCCGCTCACTTTTAGCCGATAAATATTTCCCAATCGTCAATCGTGATCAAGCCAATACCGAGGCGTTAGCTGCGGATGTGATTATCAGCCAAAAACGCCTCGGTGGGTTGCCGGCGGTACGTGTTCCCTATTTCCCGAAAAATGGAATGCTTATCACACGATTAGATAATTTATCTATCTACTGGCAAATCGAATCACGCCGCCGTCAAGTGGTGGACAATGCCAAACGTGACCGTATCGAAAACTACGAATCAGTGAATGAAGATTACATTGTTGAAGATTACGACTGTGTGGCGTTGATTGAAAACATTGAGCTGACGTCTGGAAAACCGGCGGAGCCTACTGAGCCGGACGAAGTAAAAGACGCGCCAACCGGAGAATAAGCTGTGAATCCGTGGGAACGAAAACGCATGCAGGTTGAAGCCAAGAACGTCAGCGCCTATGGCGTTCTTGCTGACCCCTCGGCAGCAACACAAGTCAAATTGATGTTGCGCCAACATATGCGGGATCTAGGTAAAACCCAATCATTTGAACGCAAAGCTGCGTACAAACGTAAAGCCTTACCGCTATACGAAACGTGGATCACTGAAACATTAAAAGGCAATTCAGGCGTTCAAGATGATGTGTTGATGTACCTCATGTTGTGGAGTTTTGACGCGGGTGTCTATGTGCAAGGGCTCGATATTGCAGAGTATGCATTAAAACACAAGCTCGCCATGCCATCAGGCCAATCCCGCACAACCGGTTGTGCTATTGCCGAAGAAATGGGAGATAGAGCCAAAGAAGCCTATACCGCAAAAAATCCCATTCCATTGGATATATTGCAGCGCACCATGTCATTGATTGAGCATGAAGATATGCCCGATAAAGTGCGTGGTGAACTGCATAAATGGCTCGGTTACAGCTTGCGAGACAACGATTTTCCACAGCCAGCCTTATGTGAATTAATGCGTGCCCTTGAGCTCAATGAGCGCAGTGGGGTTAAGCAAGACATTAAGAATATTGAAAAGTTTTTGTCAGCAAAAAACAGGGCTGATGAATAAAGAACGTGCCAACGCGCAAGGCGGCGCGAGATAAGAAATCTATTTTTCGGACTCTCGCCCACCGCCTACCTATTTTTAAGGTGACCTTATGGATTTTGTTTCACCCGAACCCGCTAACGAAAAAGACGAAACGATCACCAGTGGTGATTTTTGGCCTGCGATTAATACCCGTGCATTTCGGGAATCAATGCGAGTTGACGGTACGGTCACCCAAAGTCGATTAATTGAAGCCTTAAAAAACGCCATCATCGAAACCAACCGTGAATTATCCCGCTTTCAACAGCAAGAAATCCACTTGGGCTATACAACGTTAGGCGCAGTTCCGGCCAGCAAAATTACGCATGGGGAGATTGACGTATCGGAATTAGTGGTCCTTTATCGCCGTGCCGTATTCAGCGCGGCAAAAGCAAACTTAATCGAGCGTTACCGCGATATAGATACCACACCAAACGGCAGCAAAAAAGCCGATGCCTTAGAGCCGAATATTGATGATTTACAGCGTGATGCTATCTGGGCAATTCAGCGCATCAAGGGAACGACACACAATATTGTTGAATTGATATGAAAATCAGAACGATAAAAGGTGACACCATAGACGGGATATGTTGGCGATTTTACGGCAGAACGACAGGCATGACCGAGGCTGTTTTGTTAGCGAATCCCAATCTTGCCGAACATGGTGCCGTGCTACCTGCGGGGCTATTGATTGATTTACCTGAAATTACCGAAGAGCCGGTACAGCCACTTATACAGCTATGGGATTGATACATGTTTGATAAAGATCCGAACAGTTTCGGTATCGCACAGTGGTTATTAATGCTCTTCATTTCAATGTGGGGAGGTGTTGTGAGATACATCATTGACGTTAAAACGAATAATGCCCCGTGGAGCTGGTTTGCGGCTTTTATGCAAATGGTCGTTTCCGGCTTTGTCGGGTTGTTAGGCGGATTGCTCTGTATTGAGGGAAATCAGAGCATTTATATCACCCTATTCACCACCGGTGTATTTGGTGCGATGGGAAGTATCGGACTTTCCTATTTATGGTCACGCTTTACTGGAGGAAAACATGTCTAACGTACCACGCGGCATACGCAACAATAATCCGGGCAATATTGATTATAACCCGAGAAACCCATGGCGAGGGGAGCTGGCCTTTGACCCTAGCATTGAGCCCCGTCAT
The DNA here is from genome assembly GCF_028480685.1 of Providencia sp. PROV174. NCBI lineage: Bacteria > Pseudomonadati > Pseudomonadota > Gammaproteobacteria > Enterobacterales > Morganellaceae > Providencia > Providencia sp. PROV174. The sequence continues at coordinate 170,027 of NZ_JAMPOT010000009.1, read as the reverse complement.
AGCCGTTTTGAGAAACCTGAATACGGTATTCGCGCATTATTCAAGCTTTTGCGAACCTATTCAACCTATGCAGGAAAACAAGGGGTTGGTTGCGGCAAAATTGATACGGTGGAAGAAATTATTGAACGTTGGGCGCCGGCAAAAGACCGTAATAATACAGAGGGTTATATTAATCGTGTCTGTAAAGAAACGGGCTTTGGTCGTCATGATTGCCTTGATGTTTATGACAAAGAAACGGCATTCAAAATCGCTAAAGCGATAGTTCATGTTGAAAACGGTCAGCAGCCATACAGTGATGAGCAGTTTGAAAAAGGGTGGGCGATGTTGTGATGTTTGAACCCAATAATGCGAGACGAAAAGCTTATGTTTAATATGAAAAAGTGGGTAATCGCTTTCGCATTATTCCTTGTCGCCGGTGTCATATTCGCCGGCTGGCAAGGTCTCAAAAAAATAGATCGGCTTAATGAACGAGTCGGCATACTCACGGCAGAAAACCAACAACTTTCGTTAGACGTTGATAAAAAATCCGCGCTGATCTCTGAGCAATCATTAAGTTTTCACCGTGCAAATCAAATCGCGGGTGATGCCTATCGTCGCGGTATTATTCAACGTGCCGCCGCCGAGGAAAGAAAAATTGAATATAAAACCCTTCTTAAAAACGAGCCAACGTGTGATTTACCTGTGCCTAAGTATCTTGCTGATCGGGTGCTCGACAACGCCTACCGTATCCGTGCAAACGCAATGCGTTCCCATTCCGAAAACACTAACCCAGCAAGTACCCCCACCGCTACCGGACGGGTTCTAACTTATTGCGATTTGGCTTTGATGGTTGACCCTTTACTCGCGGCCTTAGAAACCACCAATATTCAATTGGGTGCGATCGAATTATTTGATGAGGAGCGGAACGGTGAAAAAACTCACTAGCTTACGGGCGTACTTAGACAGTAAAATTCCGTTTCTCAAAGATAACCCTGAAAACCTGTATTTATTTGTTGAAAATGGGCGGATTATTTCCACCTTGGAAGAAACGCCCAGTTTTGAATATGAATACACCGCCAATATCATTATTGAACGTTATTCAGGTGATCAGAATGTCTTAATTGCCGTAGTCAATGACTGGCTAAGAAAAAATCAGTCTGATATTTCGGCGAACCCTGCTAAGCGGCAACAAGATTTTAGATTTGAAGCGGTGATTTTAGATAATAAAACCGCCCACATTAGTATTGATTTAAATCTCACTGAGCGCGTATTAGCGATTGATAAAGACGGAAAATATGTGATTGAGGCCACCCCTGAGCCTGCAAACCCTTTTGATGAATGGCGCACCACACAATGAATGATGATACTTTGCGTCAACTTGACAGTGAATTAACGCATTTATTAAATCGCATGTCGCAAGGCCAGCGCCGGCAGCTCGCCAAAGAAATCACTCGCGATTTACGCCGTTCTCAAATTAAGCGCATTTCACAACAAAAAAATCCGGATGGCAGCCCATATACCAAACGTAAAGCGAATTTCATCACGGTACAACGTGAAATCCAATTTATGTGGCATGGCCAAAAACGTACCTTACGGAATTGGCGTGGTAATAGCAAAACAATCACTGGCCAAGACGCGAATAAAAAAGCGCAGCGCTCATTTCGTAAATCAGATATTCAGCGCTATATCAGCATCAAGAAAGATAAAATCAGTACAGCGCGTAAAACCAAGCAAACCCGCATGTTTAAAAAGCTCGCCACTGCCCGTTTTTTACGTGCATACAGTGGCGATAAAGAAGCCGTCATTTACTTTTTGCCTTCAGCAGCAAACATCGCCGGTGTACACCAATTCGGTTTAACAGAGCGTATTGGTAATGCAAAAATAACCTATCCATCACGCCAGTTGTTAGGGCTCACTCCGCAAGAAATCAGGCATATTGAAAGTCAGATTATTGATTTCCTCTCTCGATAATGTGTATCACCGACTGCACAAAAGGCAGTAGCTGCAATCAATACACTATCAATGGCACGCTTAAGAAAATCATTTTTTTGAGGTTGCCATGCGCAAATACATTCCGCTAATTCCTACTCTATTTATCATTATTTACTCACTGGTTATCTTTTTTGATACGGGCGTAGGTAACTATATTTCTGTGGTGATCATCAATACGTACATTTCACTTCACGGCTTTAAATTATTTTTTACTCTCACGCCTTTTTTATCCAATAAAGATTATGAATATACCTTTGAGGGCTTCGAAAAGCTTCTCATACCGCTTGATGAATGGATTTATCGAACGGTGATTTTATTGACAGCGATCGGTGTGATTATCCTATTCATAACAAGTCAGTGGGTTGTCGTGCCATTCTTTGTATTTTGGTGTTTTTGGCAGGGGTTGGCTCGCGGTGTGCTTTTGTCGGCAGTCAAGGCAGCGAGTAAATAAACTATGTCTGCCGAGATTCGTCGCCTAATCAAAAACCTGATCCGCACAGGCACTGTGACTAATGTTGATGCACAAAAAGGATGTCGTGTTAAAACTGGTGAGCTAGAAACCGACTGGCTAAATTGGATCACCTTGCGTGCTGGTAATACTCGCACCATGAATGCACCTAGCGTGGGTGAGCAAGTTCTTATCCTTGCTTTAGGCGGCGAACTTACCACGGCATTTGTGCTAACCGGTATCTTTTCCAATGAACATGCCGAGCCGACCAGTTCACTCACAGCAGACCACCGAACCTATTCAGATGGGGCAATCATTGAATATGAACCCGCCACTGGTGCATTAATCGCAACAGGGATTAAAACGGCTACGATTGAGGCCAGTGAGCAAATCAACGCCACCACAAAAGTGGTTATCGTCAATGCGAGCAAGCAAATTAACCTCACCACTCCAACGGTGATTTGCTCACAAAACCTGACCTGCGCCACACTCAATGTCACCAAGGGCGGCGAAATGACGGGAGATATTGTTCATAAAAATGGGACGTTTTCATCAAATGGGGTTGTTCTGGATGATCACGATCATGGTGGTGTTGAGCGTGGCGGAAGTCGCACGGATGGTCCTCAATGAGATATTGCGGCATGAATCGAATGGATGGAAAAATCATTTCCGATATTGAGCATATACGCCAATCCGTACGCGATATTCTGATCACCCCTATCGGCTCGCGCATCGCACGGCGAAATTATGGCTCGCTATTATCAGAACTTATTGACCAACCCCAAAATCCAGCCCTGAAATTACAACTGATGTCAGCCTGTTATACCGCGCTCATAAAGTGGGAGCCGCGCATTTTGTTAACGCGTATTAATTTAAGCAGCACCGAGACCGCGCAGATGGTGATTGATATTGAAGCCACAAACCAAGACACCAACCAGCCCCTTAATTTTTCGGTTAATGTGAGGTAACCATGGCAGCCAGTATTGATTTAAGTTTATTGCCAGCACCGGATGTGGTCGAGCTATTAGATGTTGAGGTGCTATTTGCTGAGCGAAAAACCACGCTAATTAATGCTATGCCATCGGAACAGCGGGAAGCTATCGCCCGTACTTTGGAATTAGAATCCGAACCGCTCACCAAATTATTGCAAGAAAGCTGCTATAGAGAATTAATTTTACGTCAGCGCATCAATGAAGCGGCTCGCGCAAGTATGGTGGCCTTTGCCACTGGTGCCGACCTTGACCAACTCGCGGCCAATAACAACGTGAAACGCTTGATACTTTCGGAGGGTGATGAAAGCGCCATTCCACCCATTGCGCCGGTGTATGAGTCGGATTCCAATTTACGTATGCGTATACCGGCTGCTTTCGAAGCGTTAAGCGTAGCTGGCCCTATTGGCAGTTATGAATATCATGCACGCTCTGCCGATGGTCGGGTTTCTGATGCCTCGGTAATTAGTCCGCTACCGGCTCATGTCACGGTCACTGTTTTATCTCGTGAGGGGAACGGGAGCGCACCGGCTGATTTAATTGAGAAAGTCGATATGGCGTTAAACGATGAAGATGTTAGGCCGGTTGCTGATCGTGTGACAGTGCAATCGGCAACCATCGTTAACTATGAAATCGACGCGGTGATTTACTGTTATCCATCACCTGAATACGAACCGATTATGGCGGCGGCAGAAGAACAAGTGAAACGTTATGCGACACAGCAACATCGCTTAGGACGTGACATTGTGCTCAGTGCTATTTATGCCGCGTTGCATGTGCAAGGCGTGCAACGTGTGGAGCTGAAAAAGCCGGTTGCAGATATCAAATTGGATAAAACACAGGCCAGCTTCTGCACACAAATTAACGTGGCACTAGGGGGCTCGGATGAATAGCCGGTTATTGCCTGTCGGCTCATCACCGTTAGAGCTCGCAGCGGCTGAATCATTAGCCCAGATTGAGCGCGTACCTATTCCTATTCGTGAACTTTGGAACCCTGATAAATGCCCCCTGCATTTGCTGCCGTATTTGGCGTGGGCGTTCAGTGTTGACCGATGGGATAAAAACTGGACGGAAAAAGCCAAACGGGATGCCGTGAAAGCCGCGATGTTTATTCATAAGCACAAGGGCACGATAGGTGCCTTGCGCCGCGTAGTTGAGCCATTGGGCTATTTAATTCGCGTGATTGAGTGGTGGAAAACCAACGAAACCGCCGGCACGTTTCGCCTTGATATTGGTGTGCTTGAAACCGGTATAACCGAGGAAATGTATCAAGAGTTAGAAGCATTGATTTTTGATGCGAAGCCGGCAAGCCGTCATTTAGTTGGGCTCACAATTCAACTAGAAACCAAAGGCCAAATCTATTGCGCTGCAACCAGTTATAGCGGTGATGAATTAACTGTTTACCCATACACGCCAGATGTGATCAGCTCAGGCGGCACGCTTTCCACAGGGGCAGCGGTACACGTTATTGATGAAATGAGGGTGACTCTCCAATGAAATATTTTGCATTGCTTACCACTTACGGTGAGAAAGTGCTCGCAGAGGCGACTGCCCTCGGCACGAAAATTGAATTAACACACATGGCGGTTGGTGACGGCGGCGGCACCTTGCCCGCACCCGATACCAAACAGACTAAATTAGTCAATGAAAAGCGCCGAGCAGCAATTAATACGTTATTTATTGACTCAGTGAATACCAATCAAGTTATTGCGGAACAGGTGATCCCCGAAAATGAGGGCGGTTGGTGGATACGGGAAATCGGTTTGTTTGATAAATCGGGGTTATTGGTGGCCGTGGCGAATTGCCCTGAAACCTATAAGCCCCTGCTAGCCGAGGGCTCAGGTCGCACACAAACCATTAGAATGATTTTGATTGTTAGCCATACCGAAGCGGTTACTTTGAAAGTTGACCCCGCAATTGTGCTTGCCACGCGCGGCTATGTGGATGACTCAGTAAAAACAGCGATTGAGGCTCACGTTAAAAGCCGTAATCACCCCGATGCGACGACGAGCGCCAAAGGTTTTGTGCTACTGGCTGATACACTCAGCGAGGATAATACTAAAGCGGTCACACCCAAGTTGGCCACAGAAATTAACCAACGGGCTGTTAATGCACAAAATTCAGCGAATGCGGCCAATACAGCAGCAACTAATGCAAATAACAATGCTAATGGTCGAGTACCAAGCACTCGCAAGGTCAATAATAAGCCGTTGAGTACCGATATTACGCTAAGTGCGGGTGAAGTTAATGCATACACTAAAACCGAAACAGACACCAAAGTCGCCGACGCTAAAAAGGCCGGTACCGATGCAAATACGAATGCCAATGGGCGTGTGCCTAACACTCGAAAAGTAAATAATAAGCCGTTGAGCGCTGATATCACTTTAAGTGCTGGTGATGTGGGGGCGTATACCAAAGCAGAAACGGACATTAAAGTCGCGGATGCGAAAAAAGCCGGTACGGATGCAAATATGAATGCCAATGGGCGAGTACCTAGCACGCGTAAAGTAAACAATAAGCCGTTGAGCACTGATATCACTTTAAGTGCTGGTGATGTTGGCGCTTATACTAAAGCAGAAACCGACACTAAAATCGCCGATGCGAAAAAAGCGGGTACAGATGCACAAGCTACCGCTAACGCAGCGAATACTGCAGCAACCAATGCGAATAACAATGCCAATGGCCGAGTACCAAGCGGGCGCAAGGTAAACAATAAACCATTAAGTGCAGATATCTCGCTGAATGCAGGGGATGTGGGGGCGTATACCAAAGCGGAAACTGACGCAAAAGTGAATGCTAAAGGCGGGAAAGATACAGCCAGTAAAGCTGCTAACGGATGGTGGAAGTGTGCAGATACGGGGCTTATTTTTCAATGGGGACGGATCACTGCAGTTAAAAATACATTTCCAATTGCATTTCCAAATGCAATTACTTCGCTAGTTATGTCACCAACATCAGGCACGTTGTCATCACAAAGAATCGGATTTTGGGACAAAACGAGGTTTGAAGCTACTTTTGAATACGGAAATAACACTGGTTTTTACTTTGCTGTGGGGTATTAAAATGACAGAAAAAAATTATTACTACAGTGCATCAACAAACGCATTTTATCCCGTTTCGCTGGAGCAAGATTATATTGATGCCAGTACATTTCCATCCGATGCTATGCTTGTTGAGAATGCTGTTTTTGAAGAGTTTACCAGAGTCAATTCAGGCAAAGTAAGAGCAACAAATGAGAAAGGTTTGCCTGTTTGGATTGAAGCACCTGAACCCACGCAAACGGAATTAATCGCCGAAGCCGAATATCAAAAACAGGCGCTATTAACTGAGGCTACCGCAGCAATAGCACCTTTGCAAGATGCCGTTGATCTTGGTATTGCGACAGATGAAGAGCGGGAGCAGTTAAAAAAATGGAAAAATTACCGTGTTTTGATAAATCGTGTTGATACTTCGATAGCACCAAATATTAATTGGCCTGAAAAGCCAGAATGAGATATGAGATAGCTTAATTGTTAATTAACTGTAGTAGTATTAAGCTGTTATATTTTAATTTTAGGAAGCCCAATGTTTCAACCACATGTTTTAGTTTTAAAAGGCCCGAGTAACTCAGGTAAAACCACAACTATAAAATTGGTTTACCATAAAATAGTAACAAATGTTTATCATAAACTATTATCCGATTTTAAAGGCGAAATTAAAGTCACCAATTATTTAAGCAAAAAAGCGACCTCCGATATAAAACTTTTGATTGAAATAGGTGATTTTAAAATAGCTTTCGAAAGTCAAGGTGACCCTGTTGCACCAACCAAAAAGCATCACCGTCTTCGAGACAGCCTTCCATTTTTTGTTGACGAAAAATGTCATATCATTATTTGTACATCAAGAACCAGTGGGCAAACGACTAAATACGTTGAAGCATGTAAACCGCAATATGTTATAGCTCCTTTTATAAAATATGTAGAGCCTGAAGAAAAAATGGAATCTAAGTGGGAAGAGTCCGCTGAAGATATTTTTAAAAAAATACTTGAGCTCTACAATTCATTTTTAAAAATAAACGCTAAAAAATAATTTATTACATTCATTTCGACATTGCTCAATGTAAGCCCCTTCTCTCACGGGGCTTTGTTTCATCCCCCACACAACGCCCATTTCGTGCATTTGCCTTAACCCCAACCCAAAATTGAGCTATTGCAAAATAGAGGACGCTAGTAATGGCTCAAGATTATCACCACGGCGTGCGAGTGATTGAACTCAACGAAGGCACGCGACCTATTCGCACCATCAACACCGCCATTGTCGGAATGGTGTGTACTGCCGATGATGCAGACACAAAAGCCTTTCCACTCAATACCCCTGTTTTAATTACAGATGTGAAATATGCGGCAGGTAAAGCCGGCGAAACTGGCACGCTTGCACGCTCATTGGACGCTATCGGCAACCAATCAAAACCGGTTACCGTGGTTGTGCGTGTTGAACAAGGGGAAAGCGAAGCAGAAACCACGTCGAATATCATCGGTGGCACCACACCTGATGGACGCAAAACCGGCTTGCAGGCATTAACCGTGGCGCAAGGCCGCTTAGGTGTTAAACCTCGCATTCTAGCCGTACCGGCTCATGATACACAGGCGGTTTCATCAACGCTCGCCGGTATCGCGCAAAAAATGCGAGCCATGGCTTATATTAGCGCCTATGGCAGTAAAACTATTTCAGATGCCATTGATTACCGTAAAAACTTTAATCAACGTGAATTAATGTTGATTTGGCCTGAATTCCAAAGTTGGGATACCGTCGCGAATGCAGAGAGTAATATCTACGCCACCGCGTGTGCCTTGGGTTTACGTGCCAAAATTGATAATGAAATCGGCTGGCATAAAACCTTGTCTAACGTTGGCGTTAATGGTGTAACGGGCATTTCTGCCGATGTGTCATGGGATTTACAAGACCCTGCCACCGATGCCGGCTTACTTAACGAAAACGATATCACCACGCTAATTCGCAATAACGGCTTCAAGTTTTGGGGCTCACGGACTTGTTCTGATGATCCGTTATTTGCCTTTGAATCCTACACCCGCACCGCGCAGGTGTTATCCGACACCATCGCCGAGGGGCTGGACTGGTCAATTGACGGCACGCTCAATCCCTCACTGGCTCGCGATATTATCGAAAGTATCAATGCAAAACTGCGCAGCATGACAACACAAGGCTATTTGTTAGGCGGTGAATGTTGGTTCGATCCAGACGTTAACACCAAAGAAGAGCTGAAAAGCGGCAAGTTATACATTGATTATGACTATACAGCAGTACCCCCACTGGAAAACTTACTGTTACGTCAGCGTATCACTGACCGCTATTTATTAGATTTTGGCTCAAAAATTAAGGGGTAATCATGGCCTTACCACGCAAACTTAAAGATTTAAATTTATTCAATGAGGGTGAAAGCTATATGGGGCGTATTGAAGAAATCACGCTACCAAAAATCACCCGTAAATTTGAAACCTATCGTGGCGGCGGCATGAATGGCGGCGTCAAAATTGATATGGGGTTAGAAGATGATGCACTCTCTGCCGAATTAACATTTGGAGGCTTAGAAGCCCAGCTTTATAAGCAATGGGGGATCACTCAAATTGATGGCGTGATGTTGCGCCTCAATTGTGCTTATCAACGCCAAGATACCAAAGAATACACCGCCGTTGAGGTCGTGTTACGGGGTCGATTCAGTGAAATTGACTCCGGTAATGGCAAGGCCGGTGAAAATACCCAAGTCAAAGCACCTTTTAATGCCACGTATTACAAACTCATTTGGGATGGTGAAACACTCATTGAGATTGATTTACTCAATATGATTGAAAAAGTTGATGGTGTTGACCGTTTAGAAGAACAACGCGCCGCATTAGGTTTATAGGAAAAGTAAATGACTGAACCAGTAGAAAAAAATCAAATCACCGTCACGCTAGATGAACCCATCACGCGTGGAACAACCACAGTAACAGAGATTGTGGTACGTAAACCCAATTCTGGCGCATTGCGTGGTGTTCGCTTAGCCGCACTGATGGAAATGGATGTTGACTCTGCAATCTTAGTGTTACCACGCGTCACAGCGCCAGCGCTTACCAAAGCTGAGCTACTGATGATGGCACCCGCTGATATGGTCAACTTAACCAAAGAGTTAGTGCTTTTTTTGTTGCCGAAGTCGGTGACTATGGATTTCCAGAACGATTAACCGTGAATGACTTAGTGGCAGATATTGCCACTATTTTTCACTGGTCACCGGCTGTCACTGATGAATTTTCCCTGACTGAATTATTAGAATGGCGTTATCACGCCCTTAAACGTAGCGGTGTAGAAGATGAGTAAAGATTTACGCTTACAGGTAATTTTAAGCGCCGTTGATAAGTTTACGAAACCGTTTAAGAGCGCCCAAGCCTCGAATAAAAAACTGGCGGAAACCCTCCGTCAGTCTCGCCAGCAACTCAAAGAGCTGAATAACCAAGCCAAACAAATTGACGGGTTTAAGAAAACAAAACAATCCCTTGATGCCGCCAGTAGTGCGTACCAGCAAGCGACTGCAAAGGTAAGCCGGCTTGCGCGTGAATTATCCACCATTCAAAACCCAACAAAAGCCCAATCACGAGAGCTTGACCGCGCCAAAGCCGCCGCGGCTAAACTCAAAGCCGAAACGGGCACACTGAGTGCCTCATTACAACGCCAACGGGAAGCGTTAAAAGGGAGTGGGATTTCAACGCACCAATTGAGCCAAGCCCAAGTCAAATTAAATAGCGACATTGCCAGCACGAGCCGGCGATTACAGCAACAAGAGCAGCAACTAAAACGGGTTGCTAATCAAGAAAAACGCATGTCAGCGGCAAAAAATAGCTATCAAAATGCCATGGGCGTGCGTAATAAAATGGCCGGTAGCGGCGCGGGTATGCTTGCATCCGGTGTGGGGTTAGGTTATGCGGCTAAAAAAGTCTTAGTACCAGGCTATGATTTTGAAATCGGCATGTCGAAAGTGCAAGCCTTAACCCGCCTTGATAAAAATTCCGACGACTACAAGATGTTAAGGGAGCAAGCGCGAGACCTTGGGGCAACAACCGCATTCACCGCTAATGAAGTTGCACAAGGTCAAGCGTTTTATGCCATGGCTGGTTTTAAGCCAGAACAAATTAAAAATGCCATGTCCGGTACTTTATCCATGTCATTGGCCGGTGATATCGACTTGGCAACCACTGCAGATATCGGCTCAAATATTTTGACGGGCTTTAAGCTGAATTCTAATGAAATGAACCGTGTCAGTGATGCCCTTGTCGCCACGTTTACGCGGTCTAACACCAATCTCACTATGCTTGGTGATACGATGAAATATGTTGCGCCGGTTGCTTCGGGGCTCGGTGTCGATTTAGAAACCGCCGCCGTTGCCGCCGGTAAACTCGGTGATGCGGGTATTCAAGGCAGTATGGCCGGTACAGGGTTACGCTCTATTTTAGGGCGCTTGGCAGAGCCACCGAAAATGGCCGGTGAAGCTCTTGATAAATTGAAAATTAAAACCCGTGATGCCAAAGGTAATTTGCGCCAATTTACCGACATACTCGCCGAGCTAGACAAAAAAACAAAAAAAATGGGTACGGCAGAGCGTGCCGGACTGTTTAAACACATTGCCGGTGAAGAGGCATTTTCTGCCCTCTCAGTATTGGTTGACCAAGCTGGCTCCGGTCAATTGCAAGCCATGATTGCTGAAATCAAAGCCGCTAAAGGGGAAGCGGAAAAAGTCGCCAAAACCATGACAGATAACCTTGATGGCGACTTAAAAAACTTAACCTCGGCTTATGAAGATGTAGGAATACAAATTTTTGGCGGTGCGGATAGCCCTTTGCGGGATATCACTAAACGAGTCACAGACCTCATTTCGAAGTTTGGCCAATGGGCAAAGAAAAACCCTGAACTGGTCAAACAAATCACCATGATCACGTTGGGATTAGGTGCTGTGCTGGCCGTTGGTGGCAGTATCACATTGATGATTGCTGCATTAATTGGACCACTCGCCATGGCGAAATTAAGCCTATCTGTTTTAGGCATCAAAGGCAGCGGCTTTCTATCATTACTGATTAAGCCTATTAAGTTAATTGGAACGGCATTTATGATGCTAGGCCGTGCGCTATTAGCTAACCCGATTATCTTAATTATCACGGCTATCGCTGGCGCAGCTTACCTGATTTATAAATATTGGGATGATATCGTTCCGTACGCTAAAAAATTATGGAACAGAGTCACAGAGATATTTTCCCAATTCTGGGAGAGGGTTAAATCCTATGTGCTGAATTGGGGGCTTGTCGGGCTGGTTTATCAGCACTGGGATGAGATTGTCGCTATCACTTCTCGTATGTGGGCATTGGTGAAGAAAACCATTTCTGATAAGTGGGAGCAGATTGTCGCGGATGTTAAAGGTTTACCGGAACGCTTTAAACAAATTGGCGGTGAGATCATTGATAGCCTGAAAAACGGCATTCTGGAAAAGTGGGAATCACTGAAAGCCCAATTTGCCGAACTTAAGCAAATGGCTACAAACATATTGCCCGATTGGATGCTTTCGGATGAAACCAAAGCTGTGCGCGCCATGTCACAAGTGACCGTTATTCAAGCTGGCATGAAGAGTGCGGGCATGTTCGACAATGGCGGATTTATCCCCCGTGGACAATTTGGCATTGTGGGGGAATATGGACCCGAGCTTGTTGATGGGCCAGCTCATATCACTAGCCGGAGAAAAACTGCTGCACTGGCTGCGGCGGCATTAACCATCGGCTCTATGACCGCGACAGCAAAACCCATCCATCCTTATGCTTTACCCGCAAATAGCTATCAGTCCGCGCCAACAACCATAAACCAAAGCAATCATGCGGCAAATACTGCACCGGTCACTATCAATGTTTACCCATTACCGAATCAGTCAGCAAACGATATTGCAAGAGAAGTTGCTAGACAATTAGAGCAAAACCAACGGCGTGAACAGGCAAGACGACTGAGTCGGTATCAAGACAGCGAGGACGATTAATTATGGCAATGGCAGCACTAGGCTTGTTTGTCTTTCAATTAAATACAACGCCTTACCAGATGATGCAAATTAACCAAAAATACCGTTATGGGGTGAATAATCGTGTCGGCAAGCGCCCCTCAGTTCAATTTATCGGCCTTGATAATGACGATATCACATTAAGTGGCTCATTATTCCCGTCACTGACTGGCGGCAGACTGTCATTGCTGGTATTGGAGCAAATGGCAGAAACGGGAAAAGCATGGTCGTTGATTAATGGCTCAGGCACCATTTACGGTATGTTTGTGATTGAAGAAATCACCCAATCGAAAAGTATTTTTTTTGATGATGGCTCGGCCAGAAAAATTGATTTTACGCTGAAATTAAAACGCACTGATGAATCACTGTCTCAAATGTTTGGCGACCTAGGTCAGCAGCTCAATGATATTCGCGGAGCCTTACCGCTATGAGTTTTTTAACCAAAGATGAGTTAACTCCTGCTTTTGTGCTTGCGGCCGGCGGTGAAAATATTAATAGCCTGATTCAGGGGCGTTTAATGTCATTAACCATGACGGACAATCGCGGCTTTGAAGCTGACCAATTAGATATTGAGTTGGATGATAGCGACGGACAACTCGCCTTACCAAAGCGAGGTGAAACCCTGTCATTGCATCTTGGTTGGAAAAACGAACCGCTGATCTACAAGGGGACGTTTACGGTTGATGAGGTTGAACATAGCGGCGTGCCAGATAAGCTCACGATCCGTGGTCGTAGTGCGGACTTTCGCGACACTTTAAACGTCAAGCGTGAGCAGTCTTACCATCAAAAATCGTTGGGCGATATTGTACGCACCTTGGCGGAACGCAATAAGTTAAAGGCGGTTATTGATGAAAAATTAGATAAAATTAAACTCGCTCATATCGACCAAACCAACGAATCGGACGGCTCATTTCTCACACGAGTGGCGAAATCCGAGGGGGCAATCGTCGCGGTTAAAAACGGAAACTTACTGTTTATGAAACAAGGCCAAGGACTCACCGCAACTGGACAACCGATTCAAACGATGCATATCACCCGCTCAGTGGGTGATGGACACCGTTTTTCACTGGCCGATCGTGGTGCATACACCGGTGTTATTGCTAACTGGCTTGATACACGTGAGCCGAAAAAGAAAAAAGTAGTGACGGTAAAGCGTAAGCGAAAAAGCAAACAACCTACAAAACCCGCTGAACCGAAAGAAAAACAAGGGGAATATTTAGCCGGCGAACAAGGGAACGTTCTCACGCTTTCTCATACCTACGCCACGAAAGAAAATGCCGCTCGAGCCGCAAAAGCCAACTGGGAAAAAATCCAACGTGGTGTTGCGTCATTTTCGATTCAACTCGCCGTTGGCCGTGCAGATCTCTACCCTGAAATGCCTGTCACTGTCAGCGGATTCAAGCCCGAAATTGATAATGCAGATTGGACGTTAACCCGCGTGGTGCATTCATTGAATGATAGTGGCTTTACTTCAGCTTTGGAGTTAGAGGTGAAAATCTCAGATTTGGATATCGCTGATGAATAATTTTTTAGACTGTATGGATATACATGATATAATTTACATAACATCAACATCATGACAAAGGATACATAATCATGATGAATTGTCCTGAATGCGGTCATGCTGCACATACACGTAGTTCTTATCAAGTCTCATCCGAAACCAAAGAACGCTATAACCAGTGCCAAAATATTAATTGTGGTTGCACATTTGTCAGTCACGAATCAGTGACCAAAATTGTTGTTAAACCCGCACATATTAATGTTGTTGAGCCGCATCCGAATAAGTTTCAGCAGTCTTCATTGGGGTTATGATGGAAGTGAGAACAAACTACAGATAATGATATTTACCATTATATTAGCAATATACTTAAATACCACCATATGAATATATTTACATGGTGGTATTTTTTTAAACATAAAAAAATATAAAACCAGCTAATAAGAATTTGCTGTTGTATTATTCCCTTCAAAAAAGGCGATGAACTCTCTAGGTATTTCACATGCAATTGCAAATTTACTCATATCATTACTTAAACTACTTCTAGGGTCAAAGTTCAATCTAAATTGGCTGCTAGTATCAATAGTTTTTAAATAATTTCTTAGTGAGTTTAGCCATTCTTTTATAAACTCAAAGCAATACTTTCCTCTAATCGCTTCTTTATCAGTCAATCTATCAAAGCACTCCGATAGATAATCAAGTTTTTTCTTATCAAAAAGAGAGAAATTAAAATCATTACACTCCCCTGTGAATTCAATACTTTGATATTTAATACTTATTGTTTTTTTAATTACTTCAAATTTATATGTTCCTTTCCCTTCCAAATTATGCTTCAAAAAATATTTTTTAGATATAATTCGAGCGAATTTGTTATATAGAGAAAAATCAACAATAAAGTCATTCATTATTTTTTCGAGCAAAGGAAAATGGCCAGCAGTAATATTAAACTCTCGTTTTAAAAAGCTCTTAACTGACAATTCATCTACTATAGTGTTTTCTATCGAATAACTATTTAATGTAAGAAAAACATCATTATTAATTGAAGCCAAATCATAATCTTTATCAACAATAAATTTAACATGAGATAAAATAATTTCATCGCCATCTGCTAAGCATTTGTTATATAAATCTATTATATTCTTTTTTCCTTTAGCAGTAATGTGTCCATAATTTTTTGTATAACTTAGTCTTTCAAGCCATACACCATAAACAGAAAAATCCTCTACGCCTTCTATTACTATAACAACATCACAAAATGATTTAGCAGCTAAGATATCATAACGTAAACTCGATGTCTTATCTCTAGAGACCTTCATATCTGTGAGTAAGGCATTTCCATCCATCATTTTTTTTCTTTCCTAACTCTTTTGACATTAACAGAATTAGCGTGACTTTCTAATTCATTATCAAAAACAAATGGTGAATGAGTAATCGCTATAAGTTGTTCTGTTGTTAGCTCAGAGCTTATATCAATTAAAATCATTCGTTGCCATTTTATTGATAATGATAATTCTGGTTCATCTATCAAAATTATTTTTCTTTTTTTATCGTTTAAATATACCATAGATATTAATGCAATTATTTGCTTTTCACCTGATGATAAACAATCAAAAGAAATTTCCTTCTCTAAAAAATTATCATAAACACAGACGCCATAATTAACTTCATCTATTTTAAGCACTTTAGAATCACCTGCGCTTTCTAAGTACTTGTTACAGATACTTACAAATTTATCTACTTTTGACTCTCGCACCTTCGTCTTGTTAATTATTTCATTCAGTTTAGATAGGAAATAAAGTAAATATGTATCATCTTTGTCAAGCGTGCTTTCTGAGGCATAGCGATCATCAATTTTTTTATTATAATATGCTGTATAGAATCGGCCTAAATCTCTAATTAACTTATTTTTATTTCTATCATTTTTATTTACTCGATTTAAAAATATAGTCAAATCTTCTATTTTAGGTATTCTTATATCCTTAGCAATTATCAACCTAGTATTTAAAAGATCTGTTAACATATCAGCGCTTAGTGCCCTATATGCTGAGCTAGATTCTCTTTCTATCTCAATAGTTATATTTTTTAGTGACTCCTCAACATCTTTCAAACCATAGGCAAAATGCTCATACTGATTAGTATTACTACCTTGATCTAAAAGCGCCAAATTAACTTTTTCAGATATTCTGCTTGGTAATTTCTCAATCCTTCTATATGTAGGCAAGTATAGAATATCAAAAGAATCAAGATAATCTTTGTACTTTACAGCATACCTAGCTAAGTCAAAATTTAACGATTCCTTTATTTTTTTTATTGTGTCTAAATAAGCGTATTCAAAATCAATAAATTTCTTACGATACTCATCACTGTTAGCATAAATCATATTAAATGTTTTATCTTCTAACATATTACCTTTCTTATAGTTTAAAACATCAAATAAAAGCTGAGGATTCTCATAATAACTATAGTACCTTAATACCGATAGAGTTGTATCTGGTCGAAAGCTAATGAACTTTTCAAAATCGTTTTTTGTGAATTTAAATTTGTCATTATTAATCTCCAGCTCCATGAACTCAAAGTCAAGTTCGTGTATATGGAAAAAATTTAATTTCAATATATTGTATAAATTATTTAATATAATTGTTTTGCCAACACCATTTTCCGATACAAATATTCCAGTTCGGCTATTCATTTCTATACTTATATCTTTATAGCCATGAAGTTTTTTTATACTAAAACTTTTTATAATCACGTTATTTGTCATATAAGCCCTTGTTTTAAAAAGCAAGCCAATACAGTTATTGTTCCATTATTTCACTTACACTACTGATAGTAAACATAGCTATTCAAGTTAACCTCTAAATTTCCATCTTAAGCAATCAAATCAAATGTATATAACCTCAAGTACTGCCTAGTCTGTATCTTTTAACTACCCTATATAAAGGCCCATTAATGATAAGAAATTTGATACTTAGGTAGGTCTCATCGTAAACATAACATAACACCATCTAATTTATTTAAATAAAAACAGTTAGTTATATCGCATTCAAGGCTAGAGATAGTAATACATAAAGTCGATATGTGGGCATAGACTGAAATAAATCCTTTTGCTATTTAGATACACTAATTAATTCATCAAAGAACTTATCAAAGCCTTTTTTGCCACTATCATCAAATCGCAATTCGTTGAACTGCACAGTGAAAGAGCAGCTATCGTCGGTTAGCTCACTCAAATTATTAATCGGAACATATTTTTTAGTGACCTCTAATGCCTGCAGCTTAGTGATTGTTGCTGTGTATTCAGGTGAGCCTTTCAGTTTTTTTCCATTCGTGTCAACTAAATAAGAAGTGACAGTAACTTTATCATTGGGCGTATTAATTAATGAGCGATAAACACCATAGACAATGGCTCGTTTTGTTAAAAGCTCCTTTACATCTTGCCCGTCTTGCTCAAAAGCTACTGCTGAAAGCCTAACTTTTAATGGTGATTCGCTAATAATTTCGAGTGAATTATTTTCAGGGTAATAATCACTGAAATATTCCATTGCATCATTCATTGTTGCGTAAACTTCATTTTGCTTTGTGCAATCTTCACTTGATTTGAGGTACGGTGTAGCAGAAGCCGAACTGATACCAACAACCAAGGCAAATACGGAAAACGCAGAGCAAATAAAAAGTTTTTTTACTTGGGTCAAAAAATTGGTGCTCGTAATGTGTTTTACATCACTAAAAAATGTTCTAAGCATTATATTTCCCCTTATTGAATTGAGAATAAATTAAAGTCAGCTTTAACCAATAAGTAAAGCCCCTCATCTCAAGGGGCTAATGCTAAAGGTGGGTTACATGTGGATGTAATGTGGATGATATTTTATAAATCCTTTTATAAAACATGCAATTATAGATAAACAAAAGACCGCCTAGGCGGTCTTTTGTTTTTGGGGCGAAAAATTTTTTAAGTGTGGTGAAATAAGCTTCTTTCTCGATGGATTAATGCAGCAATATAACTTTCAGCTAGTTGGTTTGCTTCTTTCGCTTTCATGATTTCTAACTGAATTTTTTTAGCGTCTTTTATTGTTGAAAGATCAAGTGATGGGATATCTGTTAAATGTGCTGCAAAAATTGTGGCTAAACTTTTGACTGACATTTTGTGAGAATTTTCATTATTGGCAATAAGAGCACAAAAACGGGTAACGAGTTGTAAGGTTAACGGCGGTGGGGCCAGCCTATCTAACGTTTTACAGATCCTAAAGTCGGTATTTTTTAAAATAGTAGGGGCTTTATTTTTTAATTGCTCGCTACTTTTAATTTGTTGAGTAATATTTTCTTTATTTTTTATTGCATCATCACAGGCTTGCAAATCTTTAAATGAAATGGGCGAGCTAAAGTCAATATTGCTGTTTTTTTTCAGTAGTTCGCCAGCCATTCTTTTAAAGACACTTGCTAGAGCCGGTAGTGAGTAGTCATGCAGTTGGGATAAATAATAGCGGTCATAGTCAGGACCATTAATTTTTTTGATGATATTATCGACATCACTCTTAGCGCCTTCAACGCGAAGTATACCTTGACTATTGGAGTATTCTTTATGACTTAAAATTATATGGCCTAATTGATTAATCATATGTTTTTTTTCTCGGTCAATATCAGAAAGTCCATCATAATTATCAATAAGTAATTTATTATTGTCTTGCAGTATATTCACTTCATTTTTTCTTGTTTTTTCTGCACGTTGAGCTTTATGTCGGGCTATTACTTGTAATGCTACCTTTCGGGCTGCATCAACTCGAGGGTTTCCTGTCAAGCCCTCTTTCGGGATGATTTCATTTTGAGTTGATGGGACTTTGGTAGAACCATCATCTGCAGAGGAAATCTTGCCTACGGGTATTTTCTTGCATATTGGAGAAATAATAACAAAATTTTCATCGGAATATACTTTTTTGGGGCTTGCCATAGACTTATTATGGCAATTAAATAGTAGAGAAAAAAAACTAATAAATGATGGAGTTACTCTTTTTAGAAATGATTTAAAATTGCTATTAGCTTTATTCCCTGCGAGGTTAGTTTCATTTGGGCTGTATGCGGAGAGTTGTGGTTTGGGTCGATTCTTAACTGTACTTTGTGCCATGTCAAAACCTTCGTGTGGTTAGAATTAAAATTGGCAGTAGTTTAATTTTTTCCTTATGATCTCTCTTATATAAAACGAGATTGTTTTTTTAACTGACAGATAAATTAAATAAATAGAATGAATTTTTCATTGAAACAGCTACAAAAACAACAAAATAAATCAGACATACGTTTAATCGTATTTTTGTTTTTCGCCCTTTTTATCATTGCAATATTGTCGCTCAGTGCAGGGGAGATTTGGTATTGGCCTAGCCAATGGATGGATGATTCCGCGCAGTTGTTTGTCTGGCAAATTCGCTTTCCTCGCACACTAGCGGTCATTATTATTGGCGCAGCTCTTGCAGTCACAGGGGCTATAATGCAAGCCTTATTTGAAAACCCTTTAGCAGAACCAGGTTTATTAGGGGTAAGTAATGGTGCGGGTGTTGCTGTGGTGCTGACTGTATTATTATCGTCAGGCGTGACACATTATTGGCTATTAAGTGTTAGCGCGATTATGGGGGCTTTATTGTTTACCACCATATTGCTTTATTTTGCTCGTCGTAAGAATCTGAATAATTCCAGTTTATTGCTTGTTGGGGTTGCACTTGGTGTGATTAGTGGGGCCTGTATGACATGGATGGTGTATATGAGCAGTAACCTTGATTTGCGGCAGTTACTGTATTGGATGATGGGGAGTTTTAGTGGGGTTGATTGGCGTCAAATTGGCCTTGTTATTGGTTGTTTACCTTTTTTAGTCTGGGTGCTCTTCCAAGGTAATATACTGAATTATCTTTCATTGGGAACAGTACAAGCTTATCAATTAGGAATCTCAGTCCATAAATGGCGCGTTATATTAATTATTATTAGTGGTGTATTAATTGGCCTCAGCGTCGCTATTGCGGGGGCGATTAGCTTTATTGGTTTGGTTATTCCTCATATATTGCGGTTAAGTGGTTTAACAGATAACCGAGTATTATTAGTTGGTTCTGCTGTAGCAGGAGCATTAGGGTTATTAATTGCAGATATACTGTCTCGGTTATTAATCGCCAATGCTGAAGTCCCTATTGGCGTTATTACTGCCACCTTAGGGGCACCGATATTTATTTTCTTGTTAATTCGTCACCAACAATGGCGGTAGAAGTGATGGATGACAAATTAATTATTGATATTAAAAATATAACTATCGATACACGATTGATTAATGTTTCAGCTCAAGTGCGGGCTGGAGAACAAATTCATCTATTGGGTGCGAATGGGGCGGGAAAAAGTACATTATTAGCTGCGATAAGCGGTTATTTACCTGTAGGTGGCGATATTTTAATTGATAGCCGAAGTATACAGCAATATCGTATCGCACAATTGAGCCAACAGCGTGCTTATCTTTCACAATTAGTTAGTGATGTTCCTATACTCAAAGTTTTTCAATATTTTGGTCTTTTTTCGCCTGATACCTTGTTTTCCAATGATATTTTTGATTGCTTATGTTCAGATTTTCAACTGACGTCATTATTAAGTAAGCCTATTAGCCAACTCTCGGGTGGAGAATGGCAGAGGGTTCGAATTACAGCCGCATTTTTGCAGGTTTGGGATAAACAGCAATGTAAGGGAAAATTCATATTATTGGATGAGCCGACCAATAATTTAGATATTATTCAGCAAGCGATGCTTGATAAATGGATTAAATATTTTTGTGATTGCTTAGGAACCGTTATAATGAGTGGTCATGACCTTAGTCATTCATATAAAAATGCATCTTGTATTTGGATGATGAAACAAGGACAGTTAGTCGCAATAGGGAAACCAGAGTGCATAATGACAGAAAATAATTTATCTGACATATTTATGTCTGAAATTAAGTTAAGTCACAGTACATCTCATCAAGTGTGGCAGGTTATAAATTTAGCGGGTAAGCAATAAGTTGTTTTTATCACACATTTTTACATGATAATCCCGCAATGTTTGCAGGTGTTGAGGTTCGGTTAAAGTATAATTAACTAGAATATTCTATTCACAATGAAAACTAGGCTATTAACAATATGAGCAATTTCTTACCATTTTCAAAACCAGCAATTGGTGATGAAGAGGTCAAGGCAGTAGAAAACGTTCTGCGTTCAGGCTGGATAACAACAGGCCCACAGAATCATCAGCTAGAAGACGATTTTTGTAAGCGCTATGGCTGTAAACATGCAATTGCATTGTCATCAGCTACTGCAGGCATGCATGTTGTATTAATGGCATTGGGTATTGGTCCTGGTGATGAAGTCATCACGCCTTCTCAAACATGGGTATCAACAATCAATATGATTGAGTTGCTCGGGGCAACACCGGTCATGATTGATGTTGATCGTGACACATTAATGATCCAACATGATGCCGTAGAAAAAGCGTTAACAGAAAAAACAAAGGCCATTATCCCAGTACACTATGCGGGAGCTCCTTGTGATCTTGACGCATTGCGTTTGATTGCTCAAAAAGCCGGTGTAGCATTAATCGAAGATGCGGCACATGCCGTGGGTACTCGTTATAAAGATGAGTGGATTGGCGAAAAGGGAACGTCTATTTTTTCTTTTCATGCCATCAAAAATGTCACCTGTGCGGAAGGGGGATTAGTCGCAACCGATGACGATGAACTTGCTCAGCGTGTACGTACACTCAAGTTTCACGGTCTAGGGGTTGACGCGTTTGATAGACAAATGCAAGGCCGTAAGCCGCAAGCCGAGGTTGTTGAGCCCGGTTTTAAATATAATTTATCGGACATTCACGCCGCGATTGCTGTGGTGCAGTTATCACGAGTTGAGCAATTAAATCAGCGTCGTGCGGAACTTACAGCTCGTTATCGTGAGTTGCTGAAAAATTCTCCTTTACAAATGTTGAGTGTCCCTAGTTACTCACATTTACATGCAAATCATTTATTTATGGTACGTGTCGATAAAGCAGCATGCGGCATTGATCGCGATACTTTCATGGAAAAATTGAAAGAGCATGATATTGGAACAGGGTTGCACTTTCGTGCCGCGCATACACAAAAATATTATCGCGAAAAATATCCTGAGTTAGTTTTACCTGAATCAACATGGAATAGCGCCACATTGTGTTCGTTACCTTTATTTCCCGATATGACTGATGCAGATGTTGAACGGGTCGTTAAAGCTGTAGAAGCAGTTCTTTTGGAGTCAAAATAGTGTCACACGCAGATGAATTTGATGAGATTAAAAAAGTCTCAGTGGTTATCCCTGTCTATAATGAAGAGCAGAGTTTACCGCAATTGCTAGAACGTACTATCAAGTCATGTAAACAATTAACTCAATCCTATGAATTAATTCTAGTTGATGATGGTAGTAGCGATCGTTCTGCACAAATGCTTACAGAAGCCGCAGAAAATCCAGATAACCACGTTATTGCAATTATTTTAAACCGTAACTATGGGCAGCATTCTGCTATTATGGCGGGTTTTAACCAAGCTGATGGCGACTTAGTGATTACTTTGGATGCGGATTTACAAAATCCACCAGAGGAAATCCCACGTTTAGTGCAAACAGCTATGCAAGGTTATGATGTAGTTGGTACGCGCCGTGCGAATCGCCAAGACTCTTGGTTTCGCAAAACAGCCTCTAAAATGATCAATGCGATGATCACCAAAGCGACAGGGCGTTCAATGGGAGATTACGGCTGTATGTTACGTGCATACCGCCGTCATATCATTCAAGCTATGTTGCAATGTCATGAAAGAAGTACATTTATTCCTATTTTGGCAAATACATTTGCACGTAGAACCATTGAAATTGATGTAGCGCATGCAGAACGCGAGTTTGGTGATTCTAAATACAGCTTTATGAAGCTGATTAATTTAATGTATGACTTATTAACATGCCTGACTACAGCGCCACTACGTTTATTGAGTGTTGTAGGAAGTATTATAGCTGCTGGCGGTTTTTTATTAGCGGTATTGTTAATTGCATTGCGTTTAATTTTTGGCGCAGAGTGGGCAGCAGATGGCGTATTCACTCTGTTTGCAGTACTCTTTATGTTTATTGGTGCACAATTTGTTGCCATGGGGCTACTGGGCGAATACATCGGTAGGATCTACAATGATGTGCGCGCAAGACCTCGTTATTTTATTCAAAAAGTCGTTGGAGCAGATGCGAAATCCGACAAAAATCAGGAAGAAGACTAATGAAAGCTATTGTTTTTGCCTATCATGATATTGGCTGCGTAGGGCTAAAAGCGCTTGAAAAAGCAGGTTTTGATATCCAAGCAGTGTTTACACACACTGATGACCCAAATGAAAACCACTTTTACTCCTCAGTTGCGCGTTTAAGTGCTGACATGGAACTTCCTGTTTTTGCGCCTGAAAACGTTAATCATCCATTATGGATTGAACGTATTCGCGAAATGAAACCTGATGTGATTTTCTCTTTCTACTATCGCGATATGTTAAGTGAAGAGCTGTTAGCTATCGCGCCTAAAGGTGCGTTTAATCTACACGGCTCATTGCTACCAAAATATCGCGGTCGTGCTCCTATTAATTGGGCATTATTAAAAGGAGAAAGCGAAACAGGTGTGACCTTGCATAAAATGGTAGCTAAGGCTGACGCTGGCGATATCATTGCTCAAGAAAAAGTGGCGATTACCGATACAGACACTAGCTTGACTCTGCATGCGAAAGTACGTGAAGCGGCGGAAGTTTTATTGAATAAAACACTGCCATTAATTGAAGCTGGTAGCTACAAATCTGTTGCACAAGATGAAAGCCAAGCAACGTACTTTGGTCGTCGTACCGCTGAAGATGGTTTGATTAATTGGAATAATAGCGCAAAAGAAGTTAACTGCTTAATTCGTGCAGTAACTGAACCTTATCCAGGTGCGTTCACTTATTTAGGCGCACGTAAAATGGTTATCTGGCGCGCACGCGTTTTAGATGATAACCAAGGTAAAGCAGCTGGTACGGTACTTTCGAGTGATCCACTGCGTATTGCTTGCGGCCAAGGGGCTATCGAAGTGATTAGCGGCCAAAGCGAGACTGGTTTATATATGCAAGGTAGCCGCCTTGCTAACGAAATGGGTATCGTAACTGATGTCCGTGTTGGGGCAAAACCAACAGCACAAGTTAAGCGTCGCACACGTGTTCTTATTTTAGGTGTGAATGGGTTTATTGGTAACCATTTAACAGAGCGCCTATTAAAAGACGGTAACTACGATATTTATGGCATGGATATCGGTTCTTCTGCGATTGAGCGTTTTATTGGTAACCCACGCTTCCACTTCATTGAAGGTGACGTTAGCATCCATACAGAATGGATTGAATACCACATCAAAAAATGTGACGTTATTCTGCCTCTGGTTGCGATTGCAACGCCAATCGAATATACCCGTAATCCATTACGCGTTTTCGAATTAGACTTTGAAGAAAACTTGAAAGTTGTACGTTACTGCGTGAAATATAACAAACGTATCATCTTCCCATCGACGTCTGAAGTTTATGGTATGTGTGATGATAAAGAGTTTGATGAAGACGAGTCACGCTTAATCGTCGGCCCAATCAATAAACAACGTTGGATTTACTCAGTTTCTAAACAATTACTTGACCGAGTGATTTGGGCATACGGTGCGAAAGAAGGTTTAAAATTCACCTTATTCCGTCCATTCAACTGGATGGGACCTCGCTTAGATAGCTTGAATTCTGCACGTATTGGTAGTTCGCGTGCGATTACTCAGTTAATTCTAAACTTAGTTGAAGGTTCGCCAATTAAACTGGTTGACGGTGGTGCACAAAAACGTTGCTTTACAGATATTAAAGACGGTATCGAAGCGTTATTCCGTATTATCGAAAACAAAGATGGCAAATGTGATGGTCAGATCATCAATATCGGTAACCCAACTAACGAAGCGAGTATTCGTGAATTAGCAGAAATGTTGTTGGAAAGCTTCGAAAAACACCCTCAACGTGGGAAATTCCCTCCATTTGCAGGCTTCCGTGAAATCGAAAGCAGCAGCTATTATGGCCAAGGGTATCAAGATGTTGAACACCGTAAACCAAGTGTTGAAAATGCACGTCGTTTACTGGATTGGGTTCCAACTATCGATATGAAAGATACCATCGAAGAAACATTAGATTTCTTCTTACAAGGTGCAGTTGAAGAGTTAGGTAATAAAGACTAATGAAAAAAGTTGGCTTGAGAATTGATGTGGACACCTACCAAGGTACCTTGAAAGGGGTTCCACAGCTACTCAAAGTGCTCAAAGAGCATAATATTCAGGCCAGCTTTTTCTTCAGTGTAGGACCCGATAACATGGGGCGCCATTTATGGCGCCTTTTGCGTCCTAAATTTCTGTGGAAAATGCTTAGGTCGAACGCAGCATCCCTTTATGGGTTAGACATCTTATTAGCGGGCACAGCATGGCCGGGTAAAAAAATTGCTAAAGATTTAGGTTATTTGATGAAACAAACTTTGGATGCTGGTCATGAAGTAGGTTTGCATGCATGGGATCATCAAGGTTGGCAGGCTAAAGTTGCTAAATGGAGCAAACCACAATTGACCGAACAAGTTAAGTTAGGGGTGGATGCGCTGGAGCAAGCCATTGGGCATCGAGTGACGTGTTCTGCCGTTGCTGGTTGGCGAGGCGATGAGCGTGTGTTGGAAGTTAAACAAATGTTTAACTTTGACTACAACAGCGATTGTCGTGGTAAATACCCATTTAGGCCAATTTTAGCCGATGGCTCACTCGGGACGGTTCAAATCCCTGTCACATTGCCGACTTACGATGAAGTCGTAGGGACAGTCGTGAGTGATGATGCATTTAATGATTTTATTCTTCAAGCAATTAAAGAAGATCAAGGCGTTCCAGTTTATACTATCCATACAGAAGTGGAAGGAATGTCCAAATCGGAACAATTTTCACAATTATTGGAACGAATTACACAAGAAGAAATCCAATTCTGTACATTGAGTGAATTACTGCCAGACGATTTGAATTCATTGCCAAAAGGGCGTGTGGTGAGGGCACCATTCCCCGGACGTGAAGGCTGGCTAGGCTGCCAAGAAGAGGAATAAGCAACCTATGTTGAATAACCGAGCGAGCAAAGTAGGAGCCTCTCTGCTGGCTCTTTTTTTTATCCTAACCTATTTGTTGCCGTTGAATAGTCGTTTACTTTGGCAACCAGATGAAACGCGATACGCGGAAATTAGCCGTGAGATGTTACAGCGTGGAGATTGGATTGTTCCTTACATGCTGGATGTACGCTATTTTGAAAAACCAGTGGCAGGTTACTGGATAAATAATATTAGCCAAATGATCTTTGGTGAAACGAATTTTGCTGTTCGTTTTGGTTCGGTTTTTTGTATTCTTCTCAGTGCACTACTTGTCTATCGTATGGCAAAGATGATGTGGCGTAATAACCACGTTGCCTATGTTGCAAGCCTCATTTATATCTCGATGTTCTTAGTGTTTTCTATCGGGACCTACAGTGTACTCGACCCAATGTTGTCTTTATGGATAGCGGCAAGTATGTTTTGTTGCTTGTGGGCAATGAAATCGAGGGAAGTAAAGTCCAAATTAGCGGCGTGGCTTTGTCTTGGGCTAGCTTGTGGCATGGCATTTATGACCAAAGGCTTTTTAGCCCTTGCTATTCCAGTGATTGTCATGCTGCCTATCACAATCTACCAAAAGCGGTTTCTTGAGTTACTCAAGTATGGGCCGCTTGCAATAATTTCTGCGGTTATTATTAGTTTGCCATGGGCTTTGGCAGTTGCAAAACAAGAGCCTGATTATTGGCATTATTTCTTTTGGATTGAACACATTAAGCGCTTCACGGCAGATGATGCTCAGCATATCGCACCGTTTTGGTATTATATTCCGATTATCATTCTTGGCGCTATTCCATGGGCAGGGCTGTTACCCGGTGCTATCATGAAAGGCTGGAAAGAGCGTAAATCTAGTCCTGATATGTTTTTCTTACTGTGCTGGTTTGTTGTTCCCGTCATCTTTTTCAGTATTTCTCGCGGTAAGCTACCAACGTATATGTTGCCATTTATGGCACCACTGGCATTGCTTATGGCGAAGTATGGGGTTGATTGCGTTCGTAGTGGTAAAATGAAGGCATTGAAAGCCAATGGGATTATTAATGTTGTATTAGGGATCGCAGCGGTTATAGCGGTAATTGTTGTTAGCACGGTGATCAAAAAGCCATTATACGAACCTGATGAATGGTCAAAAATGGTGTTAGGTGTCGTTGCCTTTTCTATTTGGGCGATTATCGGTTATCTATGCACGGTATTAAATGCAAAGTACTGGTTATGGGCAGCATCATGTTCTTTAGCGGTGAGTTTGTGTATTGGTAGTGCTCTGCCGAATAACACCATCGATTCTAAATTGCCTCAAAATTTTATTCATCAAAATCATGATTTACTGATGAATAGCAAATATTTGATGGCAAGTAATGTTGGGGTCGCAGCTGGCCTTGCTTGGGAAACTAAAAATTCCAATATCTATTTATACAATAGTAGTGGAGAGTTAAGTTATGGGTTGGAATACCCAGATAGCCAACATCGCTTAATAAAACCTGACCAGTTTGCACAATGGCTGACAAAAGCACGTAAAGAAGGGCAGGTAACAGTTGTCTTTTTATTAGGCCGTAAAGAAGGTTTACCAGATATTCCTAAGCCGGATGAAGTTATTAAAAATTCACGTATGGCGATTGTGGTTTATCATCAACAATGATTGCACAACTATTACTATTATTGCTGGTTAGCGTTTTAACCTGTATTGGGCAAGTGGCTCAAAAGCAAGCCGTCGTCAATTGGCAGAGTAATAAAACCAATAAAACAGCATCAGCCCTTCGATGGCTGGTGCTGGCGGTTTTCATGCTCGGGCTTGGCATGTTGTTTTGGTTGAAATTATTGGAAACCATGCCGCTGAGTATTGCGTATCCAATGCTAAGCATTAATTTTGTGTTAATTACGCTAATTGGCCAGTTTGTTTATAAAGAACAAACTGGGCTCAACCACTGGTTAGGGGTTGCTGCCATTATGTTTGGTATTTTGCTAATGAGTATCAGCGTATGAACAAGGGTTATTTATGGGTGATTGGCAGTGCGTTATTAGTCACAGTCGCTCAACTGAGCTTAAAAGCTGGGGTGGTTGAGCTACCCTCATTCACGCTTGGCTGGCATTGGCTGCAATTTGATTGGTTACTCGCTAATATTACTAGTTTAGGAATTATTTTTTTAGGGTTAGTTTGTTATGCGTTATCGATGTTATGTTGGCTATTAGCATTAAAATACATAGCATTGAATAAAGCTTATCCGCTTATTAGCTTAAGCTATGTTTTTGTTTATTTATTAGCAATTTTCTTACCTTGGTTTAATGAGCCTGCTACAGGGTTAAAGGCCATTGGTATCGGTTTTATTTTATTAGGTGTATGGCTAATTAGCCGACCTAATAAATCATCAAGTGATAGAACAGAATAATTTCTTAGTTGCTTATATTATAGTCTTCACGCACTATGATATAAGCAAGTTATCGTAATGGGATAGATAAATAAGGTGCTTTATGGTTATCAAAATACAACACCTACCACTATTACTGTGTTTAGTTTTAATTGGTTGTTCATCGACATCCGTTAAAAGAACGCCACCACCGCCGCTAAAAACACAGTTATCTGATCCAATTATGACGATAGCGCAATTAAAAGATCAACTCGAGCAGTGGTATGGTACGCCTTATCATTATGGCGGCATGAATCAAAATGGTGTCGATTGTTCCGGTTTTGTCTATCGCACATTTAATGATCGCTTTGCCATTCAGTTGCCTCGTACAACGGTGGATCAAACTCAATTAGGCACACGGATTGATAAATCAGATTTGATGCCAGGGGATTTGGTGTTCTTTAAAACAGGTTCTGGAGAGAATGGGTTGCATGTGGGTATTTACGATACCGATAATACATTCATTCATGCATCAACGAGTAAAGGGGTGATCCGTTCATCAATGGATAACGTCTATTGGCGAAAAGTGTTTTGGCAGGCAAGACGCATCTAAATTCGCTATTTTCCTCAGTGATTATGCTATCTTAAGGGCAAGTTTTGTTTTAAGGATAGCCTAATGTCAACAGTACGTTTACTCATCTCTGAATCCTACGACCCTTGGTTTAACCTTGCGGTTGAAGAAACTATTTTCCGACAAATGCCAACTGACCAACGTGTTATGTTTCTCTGGCGAAATGCTGATACGGTGGTTATAGGGCGTGCACAAAACCCGTGGAAAGAATGTAATACTCGGAGAATGGAAGAAGATAATGTTCGTTTAGCACGGCGTAGTAGTGGTGGTGGGGCTGTTTTTCATGATTTAGGTAACACCTGTTTTACGTTTATGGCAGGAAAGCCGGAATATGACAAAACAGTTTCAACACATATTATTGTCGATGGATTGGCACTTGTCGGTATTAACGCACAAATCTCTGGTCGTAATGATTTAGTCTTAGAGACTGAAAGTGGTCCGCGAAAAATATCGGGTTCTGCATATCGAGAAACGAAGGATAGAGGTTTTCACCACGGAACTTTGCTAATTAATGCAGATTTAAGTCGCTTAGCAAATTATCTGAATCCAGATCCGAAAAAATTACAGGCAAAAGGGATTACGTCAGTGCGTTCTCGTGTGGCTAATTTATCTGAGCTTGTTCCCAATATTTCTCATGAAATTGTTTGCGAAGGAATAATTAAAAGCTTTTTTAATTACTTCGGTGAAACGGTCGCTGCCGAATATATTTCCCCTGAAAAACTACCTGATTTGCCAAATTTCGCAGAAACCTTTGCAAAACAAAGTAGTTGGGAATGGAATTTTGGGCAAGCCCCAGCTTTTTCTCACTATTCAGATATCCGCTTTCCTTGGGGAGGAATTGAGTTTCATTTTGATATCGAAAAGGGTGTGATAAACCGCTGTCAGTTTTTTACGGATAGTCTAGACCCATCCCCTTTAGAGTGGTTGAGTGAGCAATTGACAGGTAAAGCGTATCAGGTAGAAACAGTACGTGCATTGAGCAAAGAGATGGTTGTGAAATGGCCGCAGCTGCAGGAACAGTTGGCTGATTTGGAAAACTGGTTAGTCCATGAATTAAGTTAAAAAAAGAGCCGACATAGTCGGCTCAGACTGCGGATAAACATTTATGTTTAGCTGCGGTCTAATAGGTTATTGAAAATAAAAGAGGAAAATCAAATTTTTGATTTTCGACTGATAACACAAAGCGAGAAAAATCACACTTTTATCTTGCTTTGCCAACAACCTTGAGCCGACATAGTCGGCTCAGACATAGACTTCAAAATTACAAATAACTAATAGGAAGGGATGTTCTAAAATAATTAGTTATGACAACTACAGGTCATAAAATTTTTGCATTCAGGTAATTCACCTGATTGGCGAAATTTTGCAGGCGTGGTATCAAAGTGCTTTTTAAAGATACGGGTAAATGTCGCCTGTGAACTAAAACCATATTGCAATGCAATGTCAAGAATAGGTAAGTTACCTTCACGTAATGATTTAGCTGCTTCTAATAAACGACGTTTACGGACGTATTCGCCAAGCGTGCAACCTTTCATTTCTTTGAAAACACGCTGTAAATGCCATTTTGAATAACCGCTTTTATCGGCAATTGTGTCGATTTTGATGCCTTCATTGCGTTGCAACTGACTTTCAAGCCATTTAACAATATCGTTGACTACACTTTCTGACATATTTACCTCCTACTCAAGTAGGCTATTGTTCATTAATAACTAATAATAACTCACGAAATTAGGGTCTATTCTTCCTGTTTTTCCGATATATCGATAGGCCAAACGTGCGGTTTTTAAATGAGAATAGCTATTAATACAATAGATGTTGATAAAATTAACATTTTAAACATTCATTATTGTATGTTTAAAAATGTTTTAATTCAAGTGGTTATGTCATTTGTGTTGTTTTGTTAGGTGAGTTGAAGGCATTTTTTTGTTATATTCAAAAAAATTGTTCAATCTATTCGAAATTATTAACCAAGTAAATAATTGAAAAATTATTGTTCCATTTGTAATCGTTTTTATATAACAATAAACAGGAAATTCCGAGGTAATTGTCATGGTGGGAAATGTCTGTAATGACAATATTTGCAGGGTTAATAACTAATATAAACTACAAGTAAAACGCTTTATGCGGATAATGGAGGATTATTCTCTTTCCATATCAAAAAGTGGCTTATGTCGCTGTCGTGAATTAATGAAGCAAGGGTTCTATGGTAAATTTCATCTCTAACTTAATCACAATATTTGCTTAAAAAGTATTCGGAAATTTACCATTAGAAGCCCAACAATTTTTTAATACTTTTTATTATAAGCGAGACATAGAAAGAATTTGTTTACTCCATTCTATTTGTTCTGGTGTACCTTCTATACGTTGCCCATACATTTGAATAAGTTGATTACCTTGATTATCAAAGACCTCTAAACTAGTTACAAACCCATCCTTAGTCGGTTTTCGAGTCACCCAGCATTCGGATATACCATTTTCAATGAAATGCAATTGAAAGTTATGACCAGAAATATTGAGCGAATTATTTTTTGTTAACTCTTTTATTTTGCCAGTAAAAATCTGAACACAGCCACGATTTCCGACAAAAAGCATCACCTCATTTTGTGCTTGGTATGCAAGAGAAAGCAGATCAGATAAGGCGGTGGTAGGAACTTGCCATGCTAATTCTTGGCTAACTGCGCGAAAAACTTGCTGGCGACTTAAATTATGTTTTTGTAAAATTCCAAAAAACTGGTGCACATTAGTCATATCTCGCCATTGTTGTTCTAGCTCAGTGGCTAATTCTCGACTAATTTCTAGTGTTGAGAATGGGAGAGTTTCTTTTGGTACAATGGTCATGTTATCAAGCGTAGCATAGCGTTCAACAATAGCCTGCCACTCAGCCATATCGGTTTTATTTGTAGCATAAACCTGATGCAATGCGTCCCCATGCTTATCAAAAAATTGCATACTATGGCGTAGCCCTGTTGAGGTTTCTTCAACCAGGGCAAAAGTGGAATCCCATTATGCAAAAAACATGCGTAAATCGAGTGCGTTAGGATTTAAAAATAGCCCGCCATGGTGACTAAACCGCGGGTTACTATACTCACCGGTTTGAATACTGGTGGCATAGTTATTACGTGTTATTCCCTTCGCTTGGCCGATAGAGACTAAATTTTGCAAGATATCTGCTGCTTTTCCTGATAATCGAAGAACTTTCTCATTTCCTACACGGCAATGAACTAGTTGTGCTTCTGAAACCTGAAGTAAGGCAGCGATTTTGTGAGGGCATAAGTTAGAATGTGATTTTTGAATTTGTTGGTAATCATTGTAGAGGTTTGAGTTCACAAATTTTTCCTTGAAAAATTAAGATTGACGGGGGAAAGTCATCAACTGATTTGTTTTATTTTAAATGCTAGTCAAACCAGTTGATAACATGCGATTTTTAATGCGTTACCATGAGTAATTTACGTTAAGGTGGAAATTTCGACCTTCCTGAGGAACACCCATTGAAGAAACATATTGTTTATCGAATGCGTTCTTCATTGTTAGTGTTGAGCTGAGGCCTTTAATAAATTGGTCGGCTTGATAGTTGAGGTAAAAATCATGCAGGCTATAACCCGCGTGTTGAATAACCTCTTTGTGGTAGCGGTCTAAGCCTTTATCCGATTTATGGTGTGATAATTGGTATTTTACATTACCTTCAAATGCAGTTTTTCCCGTAAATTCACCGATCCAGCCGATATTGACTCCTGTTTCAAGTACGGGAGCATTGAAGCGAGCAACTAGGGTTTCAGGACGTATTGATGAAAGAGAGTAATGTGAGCCATCTTCGTTACCTTGGGTTAGGTTGTGACTGAGGTTAAGCTCAAACCATTGTGTTTTGTAATGGATAAAGCTATCAAATCCGCGAATAGTGGCAGAAGGTATATTTACAAAATAAAGTTCTTTCGGAAAATGCTCGGTTCTAAATTTTCTTATGTTAAATTCTTTTGGGTATTCTCCTTCAAGAGCAATGTGGTTTTTGGCTTTTGTATAGAAATAAGTTGAACCAAAATGTAGAGAGTCCCTCGCTATTAGCAGATCATCGAAACTAAGTTTTAACCCAACCTCTACAGTGTTATTGACTTCCGGTAGTAATTCCGGGGAAGGGCGGAAGTCTGATTTCATCCCGATGAAGGGGATCGTGAAATGATTTGAATTGTTATACAGCTCGCTCATGCGTGGGGTGCGGTAACTTTCCGAATAAGAAGAAAAAATATTTACCCAGTGTTGGGGAGTAGCACTGACAGCAAAACGTGACGACCAATTAGTATGAGCATTTTTAGCAATGTGCGCGCTATCTGTTTGATATTGTGTAAAACGAGTACCTGCTGAGAAAGTAATAGGTAAGTGTTGTAATGTCATGTCATTGACTAGCCAACCTGAGGTATTAGTCAATGACGCTGTCGGGTAGCTAATCGCATATTGGTTTGATTTTTGTTGTTGTGCGTAATACTCAACCCCACTTTGGATATGATGATTTGCCCAGCGATACATTGGAATGGTGAAGCTATTGGAGAATTTAGTTCCATAGGTGTATTGATTTCGCTTTTCTGTGCCGTACTCTTTTGGTTTTGTGGTGACCTTGACCTTGTCAGTTTGGTCTAGATATAAATCAGTATAGTAAATATCCCACTCAGCCTGCCAGTTAACGCTATTTTTAGGGGTAAAGTATTGGTTTATCGCGACATCAAATTGGTGGCTGTTTCTTTCATGTGGTGTATTTGGGTAACGCTCTTTGATTGTCGGTTTAGCGGGTTGTTTTACTCCTAAACTTTCATTGCGATAATCTTTTAACTGAATTGCAAAAAGGTAAGAAGGCGTCGCTGCCCATGTGGTTTTTAGTATCCAATTCTGAATATTTTCATGATTATCAATATGTGTAAAATCAGGTGAGCTAATCAAATTTTTCTTGCGCTGGCTGTAACTGATTAGGGTATCAATGGAGTTAAGACGACTGAATAGCGTACTTCCCATATAGTAGCTATGGTCATTGTGATCAATACCGCTAAAAACACGCCCACCTAGATTTTGGTTGGGCTTCAAAATATCAGTAGCATTTAATGTTTTGAAAGAGATTACCCCTGCCAAAGCGCCACCGCCATGGTGTATCGAAGAGGATCCTTTATGGATGTACACCTTTTTTACTAAAGTTGGGTCAATAAATGTTGCATCATATAGGCCGGAATTAAAGTCCTGAGTGATATTATCAACGGTGACTTTTACACCTCGGGAATCATAGCCCCGCATTTGAATACCCCGCCCATAAGTACTATTGGAACCAGAGACAAACACCCCAGATTGTCCTTTTAGTAAGTCAAGGGCGGATGTGGCAGCTTGCTGCTCGGGTGATTGTGCATCAATAACCTCAACATTCTCTGCAACAGCAATTTTTTCTAAGTCATAAGGCGTGGTAGAAACATGAATAATGTCCCGAGAATCCGTTTTTGACACTGCTTTTGCGGGTGATAAATTTTCAGCTAAGGCTGTGTTGCTAAACCCTGTCATTACAACGGTGGCTGCAATCGCGGAGAGTGATATTTTATGTTCTTGATGAGGTGATGTAGGCATTGATTTAAACAGCATAGGAAATCCTTTCCTTTGTTTTCAAAATTTGCTGGCTGCCTGGATAAAATCTCTGGGTGGCATGCAATGAGTGTTCGCGTAGTGTATTTATTTGTTAGAACTATTTATCACTGTAATGTTGTAGTGGATAGTCGGGCTGGGCTACAGGAAACCTAACGCATAAATTAGTTCGTAGTGAGAATTATTATCGTTAGTGTGGGGTGGGTCAAGATTTTTTTGGATTAAAATTCTATTTTATTTTGATTAATTAGATTATTATATCGATTTAATTATATTTAAATAATAATTATTTCTGCTATAAATATAAAAAAGCCCTTTAGTGAACGAAACTAAAGGGCTTGTAATAGAAGAATTTTGGAGTTATTGGGTTTATTTAAAGCGTGATTCAACAGCTTGAGCAAGAATTTCAATAAGTTGCTCGGTATCTTCCCAGCCAAGGCATGGGTCGGTAATTGATTGGCCATAAACCAAAGGTTGGTCAGAAACCACTTTTTGCGTGCCTTCAACCAAGAAGCTTTCTGCCATTACACCACTGATAGCAGTAGAACCATCTTTTATTTGTTCAGCGATATCTCGAGCAACTTCGAGTTGACGACGGTGAATTTTTTGGCAATTACCATGGCTGAAATCGACGACTAAATGCTCTGGTAATTCAAATTTACGTAGTTTGTCACAAGCTGCGGCTAAGTCACCGGCAGTGTAATTAGGTTGTTTACCCCCACGCATAATGATATGACCATGTGGGTTACCACTAGTTTGGTAAATGGTCATTTGCCCGTTTTTATCTGGTGATAAAAACATGTGCTGTGCCTTTGCAGCTCTTATTGCATCAATGGCAATATTAATATTACCATCTGTACCATTTTTGAAGCCAACAGGGCAAGACAATGCAGATGCCATTTCACGGTGAATTTGGCTTTCTGTTGTGCGAGCGCCTATTGCACCCCAACTAATCAGATCTGCAATATATTGCCCGGTGACCATATCAAGAAATTCGGTTGCCGTGGCTAACCCTAATTGGTTAACTTCAATTAATAATTTACGAGCTAACCGGATACCGGTATTAACTTGGCAAGAATTATCAAGGTTTGGGTCAGAAATTAACCCTTTCCAACCCACGACAGTACGTGGTTTCTCAAAGTAAGTTCGCATGACGATTTCTAAACGGTCTTGATGATGCTCTCTTAATGCGTTTAATTTTTTAGCGTATTCAATAGCAGCATCGATGTCATGAATCGAACAAGGGCCAACAATAACCAGTAAACGCGGATCTTGACCGGATAAAATTTGCTCTATGCGTTTACGTGACGCTGTCACGTTTTCGGCGACTTTTTGGGAAATAGGAAACTCATCAGCGAGAGTTTGCGGGGTAATTAAGCTATCCACTCTCGCAGTACGTAATTCATCAGTTTTGTGCATTTTCTTTCTCAAAGAACTTTAATAGGCGTATGCCCTATAAGTGATTAAGATCACAATAAACGAATGTGGCGTAATTTCAACCTTCAACTTAGCAGGAATGAATATTTTTTTTATTTGTATTCATCAAAAGATTCGTCTTTGTAAGCCCATGGTATCAATCACTTTTGCGGAAATTTCTTCAACAGAGTAGTTAGTTGTATTTAAGTAGTTGATTTTATTTTGTCTAAATAAAGCTTCAACTTCAGCTATCTCAATACGGCATTGCCTTATGGAGGCATAGCGGCTATTTTCACGGCGCTCTTCACGGATGGCTGCTAACCGTTCAGGGCTAATGGTTAAACCGAACAATTTATGCGTATATGGGCGTAATGCTGCAGGTAACTGTAAGTTATCCATATCGTCAGCCGTAAATGGGTAGTTTGCTGCTTGGATACCAAATTGCATCGCTAAATAGAGGCTTGTTGGTGTTTTACCACAACGTGAAACCCCTATCAGTATCACTTGGGCTTGGTCTAGGTTTCGTAACGAAATCCCATCGTCGTGAGCCAGTGTGTATTCAATGGCAGCGATACGTGCATCATATTGATTCATATTCTGCATAGATAAACCATGGGTTCGGTTAAGTTTGGGCTCAGGTTCTAGGCCGACTTCTTTTTGAATCGGGGCGACTAAGCTCTGGACGATATCTTGGCAGAACCCGGCACTTTGAGTAATGATTTGCTTTACTTCGGGGGAGATAATCGAATAGAAAACCAAAGGGCGCAACTGCGTTTCATGGAAGATAATATCAATTTTTTGTTTAATTTCCTGCGCGCGAGCTTCGCTTGTGACAAACGGCAGAGTATAAGAAATAAATGACAGAGGAAATTGAGAAAGTACGGCGTGTCCTAAAGTTTCAGCGGTGATCGCTGTTCCATCAGAAATAAAAAAAACAGTGCGTTGAACTTGGCTTGCCATATTATTCATTGCTCCTAATTCGGTCATCATTATTTGTCTCTTATTGTATTTATCACTGGATATTGGGAGATATTATCTTTGTTTAAAGTTTAAAAATTAGTTTATAGGGGGAACTATAGCCATTTTTTGAACGATTTATAGAACAAAAAAGTTTTCTTCAGTGATGGAACGATTCACCTGTCCATCTTCTCTTAGCGTCTGTGCTAGTCTATTTCACGAGGCGAATTTTCGCCAACGAGATTTTTTACGATTTGTACTCTGTCACTAAATTGCTATAAAAGGATCGCTTTCAATGTCCACAAATGGCCTCACTCCGTGTAATGTACTTTGGTATAACCAATTAGGGATGAATGATGTTGACCGTGTTGGGGGCAAAAATGCTTCTCTCGGTGAAATGATCACTAACTTATCTGATCTGGGAGTATCCGTACCTAACGGTTTCGCGACAACCGCACAGGCGTTTAATGATTTTCTGGAGCAGAGCGGTGTAAATCAGCGCATTTATAACCTGCTAGATGAAACGGATATTGATGATGTGAACCAACTGGCTGTAGCAGGTGCTCAGATCCGTCAATGGGTGATTGATACACCACTGACGAAGGAGTTGGAACAAGATATTCGTGATGCATTCGCGCAACTGTCAGAAGGTGAAGCGGAAGCTTCATTTGCTGTCCGTTCATCGGCAACTGCTGAGGATATGCCTGACGCTTCGTTTGCAGGGCAACAGGAAACATTCCTTAACGTTCAAGGGATAGACGCAGTCTTAGTTGCGATTAAACACGTTTTTGCTTCATTATTTAATGACCGTGCGATTTCATATCGCGTTCACCAAGGCTATGATCACCGCGGCGTAGCACTTTCTGCGGGTGTTCAACGCATGGTACGTTCAGATTTAGCCTCGTCGGGTGTCATGTTTACGATTGATACTGAATCAGGTTTCGACCAAGTTGTATTTATCACTTCTGCGTATGGTTTAGGTGAAATGGTGGTACAAGGCGCTGTGAACCCTGACGAGTTTTATGTCCATAAACCAACGTTAACCAATAACCGTCCTGCGATTGTACGTCGTACACTGGGCTCAAAAAAATTACAAATGGTGTATGCCAACAGTAAAGAGCACGGAAAACAAGTACAAATCGAAGATGTGCCAGAGGCTCTACGCAATCGTTTCTCTTTGGCTGATCACGAAGTTGAAGAGCTTGCACGCCAAGCTTTACAGATTGAAAAACACTACGGTCGCCCAATGGATATTGAATGGGCAAAAGACGGTCATAATGGACGTTTGTATATAGTTCAAGCCAGACCAGAAACTGTTCGTTCTAATCAACAAGTGATGGAGCGTTATCAATTAAAACAACAAGGACAAGTTTTAGTTGAAGGACGTGCAATTGGTCATCGAATTGGCTCAGGGGCTGTTAAAGTTATTCATAACTTGAGTGAAATGGATAGAATTCAGGTGGGAGATGTACTTGTTACCGATATGACCGACCCTGATTGGGAGCCTATAATGAAAAAAGCGGCTGCGATTGTTACCAATCGTGGTGGGCGCACCTGCCATGCTGCGATTATCGCTCGTGAGTTAGGGATTCCAGCCGTTGTCGGTTGCGGTGATGCGACTGACCGCTTGCAAGAAGGCCAAGAGGTGACTATTTCTTGTTCTGAAGGTGATACAGGCTTTGTATATGAAGGTAAACTAGCGTTTGAGATTCATAGCTCTGAAGTGAGTGATATGCCAAGCCTAGATGTCAAAATTATGATGAACGTGGGTAACCCTGACCGTGCATTTGATTTTGCTTGTTTACCTAATGAAGGCGTGGGCTTAGCTAGGCTTGAATTTATCATCAATCGTATGATTGGTGTTCACCCAAGAGCGTTGCTGGAATTTGATAAGCAATCTCCTGAGCTACAAGCAGAAATTCGCCAAATGATGGCAGGTTATGATGACCCGATTGAATTTTATGTCGGTAAATTAACCGAAGGAATTTCGACGTTAGCAGCAGCCTTCTGGCCAAAACGCGTTATTGTCCGTTTATCTGACTTCAAGTCAAACGAATATGCCAACTTAGTCGGTGGGGATATTTATGAACCTGAAGAAGAAAACCCAATGTTAGGTTTCCGTGGTGCAGGGCGCTATGTGTCTGATAGCTTCCGTGCCTGTTTTGCATTGGAATGTGAAGCGGTTAAACGTGTTCGTAATACCATGGGCCTAACAAATGTTGAAATCATGATCCCATTCGTTCGAACGGTTGCACAGGCGGAAGCCGTAGTTGCAGAATTGGCTAAACATGATTTGAAACGTGGTGAAAATGGCTTAAAAGTTATTATGATGTGCGAAATCCCATCAAATGCTTTACTGGCTGATCAATTCCTCGAACATTTTGACGGTTTCTCTATCGGTTCGAATGATATGACTCAGTTAACGTTAGGTCTTGATAGGGACTCGGGGGTTGTTTCTGAATTATTCGATGAACGAAACGATGCCGTGAAAGCGATGCTATCCATGGCAATACAGGCTGCGAAACGCCAAAATAAATATGTAGGCATTTGTGGGCAAGGGCCATCCGATCATCAAGATTTTGCTCAATGGTTGGTTGATGAAGGTATTGATAGTTTATCTTTAAACCCTGACACCGTCGTGCAAACATGGCTAACGATAGCTGAAAATCAATAACTATTTAGTTTTTTAATTATCAAGGCTGAATGTGAATAACATTCAGCCTTTGTGTTTACTTAATCAAAACTACCTATTATAGAAATTGATAAATTCTATAATAGGTAGTTTGATATTAAATAGTTTTGAATAAGTGGTTGTGTAATGCTTTTTAGGCATAAACAACCAATAAGTCTTATATAATTACCCTTATTATGTGTATTAAATTTAATAGGCAAATATATGCTAAATAAGAGTAACGCAAGTTAATTAATTATATAACGCTAAAGGAGTATCATAACGAATAATAATGACAAAAATTGATGTTAATCAATAATTATAAAGTGATGTTCTGATTATGACATGAATAGTATTCATATTAAATAAAGATAAAAAAAAAGCCTATCATGGGCTGACAGGCAAAGACTACACACAGCAATTCAGTTTTAATAAAGCAACGCCTAAAGGGGGAAGGGCGCGGCTTCTTAGATTCATATGATTCAATAATTGAATATTAAACTATTCATATTATACAATCATTAAGAACACTCTCAATATTAATATTACTCATTGTTACTTAAAGAGAATTAATTCAATAGATTTATGTTAACATAAATTAGACTAAATACTAACGTTAGAATGTTAAATATTGTTTCTAAATATTAATGGAGCTGGATTTATTAAGTTCGCAGGCATGTATAGCTTAAACATACCTGCGACTAATTGGCGGTATACTACTTTTTAATCGAAAACTCTTCCTCTAGAAACTTTTCAGTTTCTGTTAAGTCTTCATTCGGAACAGCGACTTCGTTCATCCAAGCTTTTAATAAGCTGTAAGAAACGGCTAATACAACCGGGCCGATAAACAAACCAATCATACCAAATGATAAAATTCCCCCAATAACACCAACAAGGATTAGAACCATGGGTAAGTCTGCGCCCATTTTAATTAGCCATGGGCGAAGAACGCCATCCATAGTAGCGACAACTGCAGCCCAAATGGCCAAGATGATCCCCCAGGTCGTATCTCCTGTCCAAAACAGCCATAACACGGAAGGGATCATGATTAACAAAGGCCCTAATTGAGCCACACAACAAATAAACAATAGAACAGTCAAGATTGCTGCATAACCGATGCCAGAAAGGGCGAGGCCAATACCACCGACGATGGCTTGAATTAGTGCAGTCACGACAACACCTAACGCAACGGCTCGAATAGATTGCGCTGCTAATACGACAGCTGCATCTCCACGGATCCCTGCCAGACGCACAGCAAAATGGCGGATACCAACCATGACTGATTCGCCTTTAAGATAGAGTAAACCACTAAACAGCAGCATTAACATTAAGTGAAAAACAAATCTTCCTGCGCTAATGGCTTGAGTGGCAAACCACCCTGCGGCTTGGCCAAAGTAGGGTTGAATTTTGGCCAGTAAAGCATTACCCCCACTGGCAACTAAGCTATGCCATGCGTAGTAAATTTTTTCACCTACCATCGGGATAGTATTTAGCCATTCTAAATCAGGCAGTGTTAGGCTTGATGGTGATTTAGCTAAATCAATAAGTGGAGTACTGTTTTCAATAATACTGCCAATTAGGATACCTAATGGGATAACGAATAATAGTAATATAAGAAGAACCATCACTAATGCAGCTAACCAGCGCTTGCGCCATAAGCGAGCTTCTAGTCTTAATAATAGTGGCCAAGTTGCAATTACCATCATTCCCGCCCATACAAAGCCAAGAATAAATGGATTAAGTACCCAAAAACAGGCTGCTATCATTAAAACGATGGATAATAGGCCGAAAATAAGTTTGGGAAGATCCAAGCGCTTTTGCGATTTTTCCATTAATGATTGATCCTTTACAAATGAAAATTCTGCGTGTGTAGCAAATTTTTAGGTGAAAATAACGTAATTATTTTTCACGGTTAAAAAAAACAATATTGTGATATGGTTCATGATGACAATGTCATCAGCGGCTGTGCTGTCTTTACAGGCTGTGAAGGTAACTCATCATAGACCTCAAACACTATTGTGCAACTTAAAATAAAGATAGTACATAACGAGTAATGCGAACACTAAACAACAAGAGTCATCGTTAATAATGATCCCGCGTATATCAGAAGCTCCTCATCTTAGTCATTTAGTTATTGAGTTCTTGCATGAGCTACAAGAACACGGTTTTACTGGGGATAACGGCACCAGCTATGCTGAGCGTTTATCCATGGCGACAGACAATAGTATTTACCAACTATTACCCCAAGCGGTTGTGTTTCCGCGTTCGAGTGCAGATGTACAAATAATCACTCGGCTTGCGGGGCAAGCGAAATTTCGTGAGCTTAGCTTTACCCCACGGGGAGGGGGAACGGGAACTAATGGGCAATCCTTAACCGAAGGGATTGTTGTGGATATGTCCCGTTATATGAATCGAATTTTAGAAATAAACCCAGAGCAAGGTTGGGTTAAGGTTGAGGCGGGGGTCATCAAAGACCAATTAAATCAATACCTCAAACCTTATGGCTATTTCTTTTCACCAGAGCTATCTACCAGTAACCGAGCAACGCTAGGTGGAATGATCAACACTGACGCATCAGGCCAAGGCTCATTAGTATATGGTAAAACCTCTGATCACGTGTTAGGCGTCAAAGCTATGGTCTTAGGGGGAGAATGCTTAGATACGCGTGCTATGCCTATTGAACTCGCCCAAACGATTGCGTCAGAAGATTCTACAGTAGGGCGCATTTATAAAACGGTGCTAGAACGCTGTTTAAAGCAACGCTCTTTAATTGAAGAAAAATTTCCCAAATTAAATCGTTTTCTGACAGGCTATGATTTACGTCATGTGTTTAATGATGAGTTAACAGAATTTGAC
This sequence comes from Providencia sp. PROV174, assembly GCF_028480685.1. Taxonomy (NCBI): domain Bacteria; kingdom Pseudomonadati; phylum Pseudomonadota; class Gammaproteobacteria; order Enterobacterales; family Morganellaceae; genus Providencia; species Providencia sp. PROV174. The sequence goes on along the minus strand of NZ_JAMPOT010000009.1, from coordinate 127,392 downwards.
CTTACTCGTATTCTCACTGGTTCAGAGGGCTCCCTTGCCTTTATCACTGAAGCAACATTGGATATTACACCACTCCCTAAAGTCCGTCGTTTAGTGAATGTGAAATATGACTCATTTGAGTCTGCACTGCGTAATGCTCCCTTTATGGTGCAAGCTAAAGCGCTATCAGTTGAAACTGTGGATTCAAAAGTGCTTAACCTGGCAAAAGAAGACATCGTTTGGCATTCCGTCAAAGCCTTAATTACGGATGTGCCAAACAAAGAGATGTTAGGGTTAAACATCGTTGAATTTAGTGGCGATGATGAAAATGAAATCAATCAATTGACTGAAAGCTTGTGCCAACGCTTAGATGAATTAATGGCGGATAATCAAGCTGGGGTGATTGGCTATCAAACTTGCCATGATCTTGAAGATATTACGCGTATTTATAACATGCGTAAAAAAGCCGTGGGGCTGTTGGGCAACAGTAAAGGTGCGGCGAAGCCAATTCCATTTGTTGAGGATACCTGCGTTCCTCCTGAGCATCTTGCTGATTATATAGTGGAATTCCGTGCGTTATTAGACAGTCATAAATTGAATTATGGTATGTTTGGTCATGTGGATGCCGGGGTATTACATGTTCGTCCAGCGCTTGATATGTGCGATCCACAGCAAGAAGTATTGATGAAACAAATTTCTGATGAAATTGTTGCGTTAACTGCTAAGTACGGTGGGTTGTTGTGGGGAGAGCACGGGAAAGGTTTCCGTGCGCAATATAGCCCTGAATTTTTTGGTGATGTGCTATACGGTGAGTTGCGTAATATCAAAGCGGCATTTGACCCTGATAACCGCTTGAATCCGGGCAAAATTTGCCCACCTGCGGGGCTGGATGCACCGATGAAGCAGGTTGATGGCATCAAACGAGGAACGTATGACCGACAAATACCCGTCCAAATGCGCCAAGAATTCCGTGGTGCAATGGAATGTAATGGTAATGGGCTGTGTTTCAATTTTGATGTGAAGAGCCCGATGTGCCCGTCGATGAAGGTGAGTGGCCAACGAATTCATTCTCCAAAAGGCCGGGCGACACTTGTCCGTGAGTGGCTAAGGCTATTAGCTGAACAAGGCGTTACACCAGAACACCTTGAAAAAGGCATTACGCAAGACCAACCGTCATTGCGTGGGCTGATAGAAAAAACACGTAACACTTGGCGTGCTAAACAAGGTGATTATGACTTTTCTCATGAAGTGAAGGCCTCAATGGCTGGTTGTCTTGCCTGTAAAGCTTGCTCAACGCAATGCCCAATTAAAATTGATGTCCCATCATTTAGAGCAAAATTTTTAGCGTTGTATCATGGGCGTTATTTGCGTCCTATTCGGGACCATATTGTTGCAAACGTTGAAGCAAGTGCGCCATTATTTTCCAAACTACCTGGCGTATTTAATTTCTTCTTGCGTCAACCAGTGGTGCAAAAATTGAGCCAGCACACCATTGGTATGGTCGATTTACCGTTATTTTCTCAACCAACGTTAAAACAAGAACTTTCAGGCCATGCTGCGGTTTCTCTCACGCTTGAACAACTTGAAAGTATGACTGCTTCACAGCGTGAAAACTATGTGCTGGTGGTTCAAGACCCTTTCACTAGTTATTACGATGCCAAAGTGGTGGCAGATTTTGTCCATTTAATTGAGAAATTAGGTCTTAAGCCTGTGTTGCTACCGTTCTCGCCGAATGGAAAAGCACAACACATCAAAGGCTTTTTAGCGAAGTTTGCTAAAACGGCTCGTAAGACGGCAGATTTTTTAAATCGAGTGGCAAGATTGCAGTTGCCAATGGTCGGTGTTGACCCCGCACTAGTACTTTGTTATCGCGATGAATATCATGAAATTTTAGGCAAAGATCACTGCCAATTTACGGTGATGTTAGCGCATGAATGGTTAATGACATTGCCTGAACCACACAATGTGCAAACCACATCGACCCAGCCGTGGTATTTTTTCGGTCATTGTACTGAATCTACGGCTTTACCTAATAGTGCGAATCAATGGGCGGTGTTATTTGCACGCTTTGGGCAAACATTAAATAATGTTAGTGTTGGCTGTTGTGGCATGGCTGGGACTTATGGGCACGAAGTGGCCAATCTTGAAAATTCAAAAGGAATATATAACTTATCGTGGAAGGAGGCGATGTCTTCTTTGCCAAAAGAACGTTGTTTAAGTTCAGGTTATTCCTGTCGTAGCCAAGTTAAACGCATGGAAAATGTATCGATAAAACATCCGATTCAAGCGCTGCTGGAGATAGTTTAATGATTTGGAAACGTCAATTTAATTTGCAGCAACTCGCTGAAATGTCAAAAACCTGCATGTTAGGGCATCTCGGTATTGAAATTACAGTAATTGGCGATGATTATTTAGAAGGGATAATGCCTGTTGATCATCGCACCAAACAGCCTTTTGGGTTATTGCATGGCGGTGCTTCTGTTGTATTAGCTGAATCCTTAGGTTCAATTGCGGGTTATATGTGCTCGGAAGGAGAACAAAAGGTGGTCGGGTTGGAAATCAATGCCAATCATGTTCGGGCGGCTCGCTCAGGGGTTGTTAAAGGCATATGTAAACCTATTCACTTAGGGCGTCGTCAGCAAGTATGGAATATTGAGATTTTCAATGAGCAAGGCAAATTGTGTTGTACTTCTCGCCTGACAACCGCTGTATTATTTGAATGATAACCACTTTAACTGTATGGGTTTTTTGGCTGGAGATAGGCCAGAAAACCCGATAAAACCCTTTACTTTGTATGGCTTTATGCCCATTCTTTCTATAAATTCATTTTTTATCAAGTTAATTAAGTTGTATAATAAATGCACCTTTATTAATTTGTGTCATTTAAGTGTATTATTTAGTACAAATTTAAATAAAAAACACAACTCTACTTATTTGTTGTTTATCAATTGGTTAGGCTTGTTTTCTTGTCGTTTTGTTTGCTTTTTGACCTGAGTGCGAGCAAAAAAAGTGCTAAAATAGCTATAACCTCTTAAAACAAATGGTTGAAGTCAATTAGCTAATCATTACCATAGGGTAGGCAGAGTTAATCTCCTGATAACAGGCTGAAAAGCCATAAGAAATGTGGGGTCAATATGACTGACGGTGTAGAGACATTTTCATTTGATGAAAACAATTGGCAGGGAGTTAGCCTGACACAAAGCGCTGCAAAACAAATCAAAAAATTGATGGTGCAAAACCCAAATACAAAAGGGCTTTCACTCGGCGTAAAACAGTCTGGCTGCGCAGGTTTCGGTTATGTGTTTGAAATGATCGAAAACCCAACAGACCAACACCTGTTATTTGAACTCGATGGTGCACACCTTTATGTGCCAAAAGAAGCAATGCCATTTATTGATGGTACAGTCGTTGATTTTGTCCAAGAAGGGCTGAATCAAATTTTCAAATTTAATAACCCGAAAGCCCAACATGCCTGTGGGTGTGGTGAAAGCTTCGGCGTTTAACATGTGAAGTCAGATTATGTCACAGAGCAATGTAGAAGTTGGCGATGATGTTCAAAGCTGGCTTGATGACCAGCGTTATAAAGAAGGCTTCTTTACCGAAGTCGCAACGGATGAAATGGCGAAAGGCATCAACGAAGATGTTATTCGCGCAATTTCAGCTAAACGTAATGAGCCTGAGTGGATGCTCCAATTCCGTCTTGATGCCTTTAATCACTGGAAAGGCATGGAAGAACCTCATTGGCTTAAAGCAAATTACCCAAATCTCGATTACCAAGACTACAGCTATTATTCTGCGCCATCTTGTGGCTCATGTGATGATACCTGTGGTTCGCAATCTGGTGCTACACAAGGCACTGGTGTGGCGGAAACCAATAATTATTTAACGGCTGAAGTTGAAGAAGCCTTTAACCAATTAGGTGTTCCTGTACGTGAAGGGAAGGCCGTTGCGGTTGACGCCATTTTTGACTCGGTCTCAGTATCTACAACTTACCGTGATGACTTAGCGAAACATGGTGTTATTTTTTGTTCGTTCAGTGAGGCTATTCAAGAGTACCCTGAACTGGTACAGAAATACCTCGGGTCAGTCGTTTCGAGCCATGATAACTTTTTTGCTGCATTAAATGCGGCAGTGGCTTCAGATGGTACCTTTGTGTATGTACCAAAAGGCGTACACTGCCCAATGGAGCTATCAACGTATTTTAGGATCAACGCAGCCAAAACCGGCCAGTTTGAGCGCACGATTTTAATTGCTGATGAAGGTAGTTATGTGAGCTATATCGAAGGGTGTTCCGCACCTGTTCGTGATAGTTATCAGCTCCATGCAGCGGTTGTTGAAGTTATTATTCATAAAGATGCCGAAGTTAAATATTCGACTGTCCAAAACTGGTTCTCCGGTGGAGATAGCGAAGCCGGTGGGATCCTAAACTTTGTTACTAAACGCGCATTGTGTGAAGGTGAAAATTCAAAAATGTCATGGACACAGTCAGAAACTGGCTCTGCCATCACATGGAAATACCCAAGCGTTATCCTTAAAGGGGACAACTCTGTCGGTGAATTTTACTCCGTTGCATTAACGAACGGTAATCAACAAGCGGATACCGGAACGAAAATGATCCATATCGGGAAAAACACTCGTTCAACGATCATTTCTAAGGGGATTTCTGCAGGTAAAAGCCAAAACAGTTATCGCGGTTTAGTGAAAATTCTACCGAGTGCACATAACGCTCGTAACTTTACCCAATGTGACTCTATGTTAATTGGTACCCAATGTGGTGCACATACATTCCCATATGTGGAAGTTAAGAATAATACGGCACAACTCGAACATGAAGCGACAACCTCACGTATTGGGGAAGACCAGTTATTTTACTGTTTACAACGTGGTATCAGCGAAGACGATGCAATTTCAATGATTGTAAATGGTTTCTGCAAAGATGTGTTCTCGGAGCTTCCATTGGAGTTTGCTGTAGAAGCACAAAAATTACTGGCGATCAGCTTAGAGCACAGCGTTGGCTGATCCTAACCGAGTTTATTTGCGCTAAAGCGCTAAAGGCATGTAAATATGTTAAGTGTTAAAGATTTACACGTGAGTGTAGAAGGTAATGAGATTTTAAAAGGGTTATCTCTGGAGGTAAAACCAGGGGAAGTTCACGCTATCATGGGGCCAAATGGCTCTGGTAAAAGTACATTATCCGCCACACTTGCTGGCCGCGAAGAGTATGAAATTGATAGCGGTGAAGTGACGTTTAAAGGAAAAGACCTATTTGAACTAGATCCAGAAGAGCGTGCAGGGGAAGGCGTTTTCCTTGCATTCCAATACCCTGTTGAAATTCCAGGCGTCAGCAACCAATTTTTCTTACAAACGGCAGTGAATGCAGTTAGAGAATATCGCCAGCAAGAAGCATTAGATCGTTTCGATTTCCAAGATTTTATTGAAGACAAAATCAAATTATTAGAAATGCCAGAAGATTTACTTGCGCGTTCTGTCAACGTAGGTTTCTCCGGTGGCGAGAAAAAACGTAATGATATCTTGCAAATGGCGGCTTTAGAACCGCAATTGTGTATTCTCGATGAAACTGACTCTGGTTTAGATATCGACGCGCTGAAAATTGTGGCAAATGGTGTGAATTCATTACGTTCGCCTGAGCGTTCTTTTATCATCGTAACCCACTATCAGCGTATTTTAGATTATGTGAAGCCTGACTTTGTCCATGTGTTATATCAAGGGAAAATCATCAAATCAGGTGATTTCAGTTTAGCGAAAAAACTGGAGGAGCAGGGTTATGGCTGGCTTATTGACCAACAGTGAAAGAGCACAAAAACGTGCGGAAGTTGCGAAGCTTAACGAGCAAGCAATGTCACGTTTTTCTGAATTATTTGAACAACGACATGGTGCAAATTCTCAACATGCTAAAACCCATTGGGAAATAGCAAAACAAGTTGGTTTACCTGTGTTCCGTCATGAAGATTGGCACTATACTCCACTAAATACCGTACTTGAGACACAGTATCGTTTTAGTGATGATGATGTTGCACTAAACGAATGTGAAGCTTTGGCTTTGTCGATTGACGCATATCGCCTTGTTTTAATCGATGGGCGTTATAGTTCCACATTAAGCTCTATTGATATGGGGCCATTCCAAGTGGCTTTGCTTGATAATCAAGACTTGCTTCCTTCACCTGTAAATAGCGAGATTTTCTTGCATTTAACAGAAAGCTTGGCGGTACAACCGTTAGTCGTCCACCTTGCAGCAAATAAAATAGCAGAAAAGCCACTGTATTTGCTTAATATTTCAACAGGTGGTGGCGATAAACAGGCCACTAATATTAGCCAGTATCGGTATCATTTAACGTTAGATGCAAATAGTAAAGCCCAAGTTATTGAGCATTATGTCAGTTTGAATGAGCAAACACACATGACTGGCAGCCGTTTAACAGTTGAAGTCGGTGATAACGCAGACTTTAGTCACTTTAAGTTAAATGTTGAAAATGGCCAGGCTCAGCATTTTGCTCACAATGATATTGTTATTGGGCGCGATAGCCGTGTGAAAAGTACCAGTTTTTTACTTGGCGCATTATTAACACGAAACCATACCAGTGCTCGCCTTGACGGTGAAAATACTGAGTTTGAACTCAACAGTATACTGCTCCCTAAAGGCAATGAAATTGCAGATACTCGCACGTATTTAGAGCACAATAAAGGCTACTGCAATAGTCGTCAATTACACAAAGTGATTGCGATGGATAGCAGTAAAGCTGTCTTTAATGGCATGATCAAAGTCGCACCTAACGCATTAAAAACAGATGGCCAAATGACTAACAACACGTTGTTGTTAGGTGAAAAAGCAGAAATTGATACTAAACCTCAGCTTGAAATTTATGCAGATGACGTAAAGTGTGGTCACGGTGCAACGGTCGGTCGTATTGATGACGAACAACTGTTTTATCTACGCTCAAGAGGAATTGAAGGTAAAGCAGCAAAACATATGATTATTATCGCATTTGCTGCGGAACTTACAGAATCTATTGAATCGGAAGAGTTAAAACACGCTGTGATGGCAAACATCCGCCAGCGCTTAGCGGAGGTTTAATATCCATGCTATTCAATGTCGCTTCAGTAAGGCAGGATTTTCCTGCCTTATCACAGTCAGTCAATAATCATCCGTTGGTTTATTTAGATAGCGCCGCAAGTGCACAAAAGCCTTTGCAAGTTATTGAAAAAGAAAGTGAGTTTACGTTACATCAGTATGCTGCAGTTCACCGCGGCATACATACTCTCAGTGCAAATGCGACGACAATGATGGAGGAGGCTCGCCAAAAAGCCGCCGCTTTCATTCACGCAGCTTCAAATGAAGAAATCGTGTTTGTTAAAGGCACAACGGAAGGTATTAACCTTGTTGCAAATAGTTTTGGTCGAAAGTATTTCCATGAAGGGGACAATATTGTCATCACTGAAATGGAGCACCATGCGAATATTGTACCTTGGTATATGTTAGCGGAAGAAATTGGTTTTGAAATTCGAGTTATCCCAATTTCTGACGATGGTAGACTGCAATTAGATGTATTAAATGATGTCATTGATTCACGTACGCGATTATTGAGCTTTACACATATTTCTAATGTATTGGGAACAGTTAATCCAGTACAAGATATCATTAAACAAGCGCGAGCAATTGCGGCATCAAAAGGCGGAGAGATCGCAGTATTGGTCGATGGTGCGCAAGGTGCAATGCATCAGCAGGTTGATGTGCAAGCCTTAGACTGTGATTTCTATGTGTTTTCAGGGCATAAGCTATATGGCCCGACAGGTATTGGTATCCTTTATGGCAAAAAAGCTATTTTGGATATGATGCCACCATGGGAGGGCGGTGGGGCAATGATCCGCCAAGTCAGCCTGACCAAAGGGATCACTTTTGCCGATGCGCCATGGCGCTTTGAAGCGGGAACACCGAACGTTAGCGCAATTATTGGGTTAGGGGCGGCATTCGATTATTTAAATGCACTTAATTTACCTGATGCATTTGCTCATGAAGCTGAAGTAATGGCATATGCCTCTAAGAAATTGCAAGAGATACCATCAGTTATTTTATATGGCAATGACCAACGGGAAGGCGTTTTGGCGTTTAATCTAGGCCAGCACCACGCCTATGATGTGGGTTCTTTTCTCGATAGATATGGTATTGCTATCCGTACTGGTCATCACTGTGCTTTACCATTAATGGAACATTATCACGTTCCTGCTATGTGCCGTGCTTCTGTGGGGATATACACCACGAAAGAAGAAATCGATTCTTTATACAATGCGTTACAGCGCATTAAAAAATTGTTAGGCTAAGCACATAAGAAATATATGGTAAAGGAACTGAGCATGCCCGCATTACCCGATGAAAATAAGTTATTACGTAATTTCTCCCGCTGTCAAGACTGGGAGGAACGCTATCTCTATATGATAGAGCTAGGGGGACGTTTACCTGAACTCTCTGAGGTACAACGAGGCGATAATAATTTAATCGCAGGGTGCCAAAGCCAAGTGTGGATTGATATGCAAAAACAAGCAGACGGTACAATTACGTTTGCTGGTGACAGCGATGCAGCAATCGTTAAAGGGTTAGTTGCTATTGTGATTATCCTTTTTCAAGGCAAAACGGCGCAACAAATACTCGCACTCGATGTGAAGTCATTTTTTGAACAACTCGCATTGGAGCAACATTTAACACCTTCGCGAACTCAAGGTTTAAACGCGATGATCCGCACAATTTTATCGCGTGCGGCACAATTAGTATAATCCTACCGAGGGAGCGTTATGCTCCCTTGAGGTTGTTGACAAAGCGGGATAAAAGCGTGGTTTTTCCCGCTTTGTGTTATCAGCCGAAAATCAATAAATTGATTTTCCTAATTTATTTTCAAAACCTATCAGACTTGCTGCCAAACATAATAGGTTTGGCAGCAAGTCTGGAGGGAGTTTTATACTCCCTTACTTATATTTTACTTCTTGGTTATTATTTTTTATCCGACCAATCCATTCAGGTCATTGCATTTGACTATCATAAAAAGACTACCTCCTTATTAATACTTAATAAAAATATTTAATTAGTATTAAAGATATGAAGGATAGTTGCTATTATGAACAATAATCATTGAATTATTGTAAGAACACTATTTTCCTTGGAGTAGGTATGAAAAGAGTTTTGACGGTGGCAAGTTTATTTGTCATGAGCGCCTTATTGGCTCCAGCTCAAGCAAAAGAATATCCATTACCTGACAGTAACACTCGTCTTATCGGGGAAAATTACACGTATATCGTCCCCAATGATGGGAGACCATTGGAGGCCATTGCAAGTGAGCACCAAATCGGCCTACTCGGTATGCTTGAAGCAAACCCAGGAACAGACCCGTACCTTCCTGAAGCGGGTAAAGAACTCATCATTCCAGCGCAAATGTTGTTACCATCAACACCAAGAACGGGAATTGTGATTAATCTGGCGGAGTTGCGTTTATATTATTACCCTGCGAACAGTGAAGAAGTGATTGTTTATCCTATTGGTATCGGCCAGTTAGGTCGCGACACACCTGAAATGGTGACTTCAGTAAGTCAGTCAATTAAAGATCCTACATGGACACCAACGGCGAATATCCGCAAAAATTACGCGAAAGAAGGTATAACGCTTCCTGCGGTAGTCCCGGCAGGGCCTGAAAATCCAATGGGCTTGTATGCATTGCGACTCGCATATGGGCGTGGTGAATATCTCATTCATGGTACTAATGCAGATTTTGGTATTGGTATGCGAGTGAGCTCCGGTTGTATTCGTTTACGTCCTGATGATATTGAAGCATTATTTAAGACAGTACCAAAGGGGACTCGTGTCCAAGTTATTGAACAACCAGTGAAATACTCTAAAGAAGCGGATGGTAGCTATTACATTGAGGTACATCAGCCATTGTCACGGACAAGTAACGATGATCCACAAACCATGCCAATCAAACTGTCTGACGATTTCAAGCGTTTTCTAGAAAATGAAGGGATTGATAAGGCTTTAGTGGAAAAAGAGCTAGCAAGACGTTCTGGTATGCCTGTGCGTGTAAATAATGATCAGAGCAATGGTATCCCAGAAGATGAAACACAACACCAAGGTTTAGTACCTATTGAACCATTCTCGATTTCACAGCCAGAACCTATCTATGACGGTAAAGTTGGGGCCTTGCTACCTGCAAAATACCGCTCTTCTGTTGTAACTCAATAATCCTGACAAAATAATAAGGGCCTATTTTCATAGGCCCTCATAAATGCTACTAGCTTCAAAGAAGAATCTTTAAGACTAGATTATCGCCAAATCGAACTTATTTTTTGTAAGTACGAACTTGGTTATCCAGACGTTGATTAGCGCGTGCTGCTTCTTCTTGAGCTGTCTGTACGTCAGAACGCAGAGACTGAACGTCGTTGCTCAGTTGATCAACTTTACCATTCAGAGTTTGCACGTCTGAAGAGAGTTTTTGCACTTCAGTGCTGTTAGAACAACCCGCTAGTAATGCTGAAGCTAATACGATAGAGCCCAGTACAATTTTAGTACGAATCATTATTTTACCCTCTAGATTGATTTATCTTGAAAATATAAAAAAGCAAGTCACCAAACAATAGAGCTAAGCTTGTTATCTTAAAGCTTGCTATATCCCTTTAAAACAACCTAATGAAAATTAGGGTATGGCACTTACTATGTCTTATGCTAGTACTAAATATGAAGTTTTGCTAGAAATACTTTATATTTAGTACTAGGAAAAAGAAGAAAAATTTAAATTAAGATCAATGAAGGTTGTTATTTGACCAATTTAAGTGGGTTTTATGATATTACACTTAAAATGCAATAAGATATTTACTAGAGAAAAGTAAATAAAGGGATAGTTACATCAAGGCAGCACTAAATGTTAAATCTAAATAAAAAGGCCGATAGCTAAAATAATCACTATCGGCCTTTTAGAAGACAATTAAAGACTAATTAAAGTACGTGAACTGAAGATGTATTGGTTGTTCCGCTTTGTACTAATGCGCCAGAAACCATGACAACTGCATCACCAGAAACGGCTAAGCCACTTTCTAGAGCTGCGCGTTTACCTTCACGATAAAAGTCATCTGTAGATGTAAAACCACCAACTATCATTGGGATCACACCTTTAACTAACAGTAACTGACGAGCAGTCTCTTCATTGGTAGTTAACGCTAAGATTGGTGCAGTAGGGAAATATTTACGTACAGACTTAGCCGATTTACCGCCATAAGTTGCAACAACGATTAATGGAACATCTAATTTTTCAGACATTTCCACCGCACCACGACATACAGCCTCTGTGACACGTAAGCGTTGGCTTGGTTTTTGGTTATCGATGCGAGTTTGCATTACACGATCTGTACGCTCACAGATAGTTGCCATAATGGTAACAGCTTCTACTGGGTATTTACCTTTAGCACTTTCACCAGACAACATAACCGCATCAGTGCCATCTAAAATAGCATTGGCAACGTCACCCGCTTCTGCGCGAGTAGGGCGTGGGTTTTTGATCATTGAATCAAGCATCTGGGTTGCTGTTATCACGACTTTACGTGCTGCAACACATTTTTCAATCATCATTTTTTGTGCAAAAATAACTTCTTCAACTGGGATTTCAACGCCTAAATCACCACGAGCGACCATGATTCCGTCAGAGGCTTCCAAAATCTCATCAAAGTTATTTAAACCTTCTTGGTTTTCAATTTTAGAAATAATTTGGATGTTTTCGCCACCGTGTTTTTTCAGGTGAGCTCGAATTTCTTCAACATCTGAGCGCTTACGAATGAATGAAGCAGCAACAAAATCAACACGTTGTTGGCAACCAAATACTAAGTCTTCTTTATCTTTTTCAGCTAATGCTGGAAGGCCAATTGAAACGCCTGGCAGGTTAACCCCTTTTTTCTCACCGAGGTCACCGTTATTTAAAACTTCACAAACAACTTCAGTTGCAGTGACATTAGTCACTTTCATGCCAATTAAGCCATCATCAACTAATACGGTATTGCCAACTTTTAAATCTGAAGTTAAACCTGCATAGGTCACCGCAACTTTATCTTTATTACCTACCACAGAGGTATCAGTAGTAAATGTAAAAGTTTGGCCAGCAACGAGAGAAACGTCGTTACCACCTTCCAATTTCATGGTGCGGATTTCAGGGCCTTTAGTATCTAGCAAAATAGCGGCTTGCTTACCTGTTTTTGCACAAACAGCGCGAAGGTTTTTGATACGTTGACCGTGTTCTTCGTAGTCACCGTGAGAGAAATTGAGGCGCATGACGTTCATGCCAGCATCAAGGAGTTGGGTCAGTTTTTCTTCTGATTCGGTTTTTGGACCGATAGTACAAACAATTTTGGTTTTTTTCATGGCAGTCTATCTAATGTTATAAAGGAAATCGGTATTGCCGCCGATGCTTAGTACATTTAATAAGTCGTGCGCATGGTGAACTTTGTTGCGCAACTCATTTATAAGAATAGGCGACAGTCTGGTGTTTAATGCATTTTTACACTTAAATTTGTCACATTTTGATTCTTATTATAGTGTAGATGACAAATTCAATTAAAGCTAACGTATTGATTTACTACTGTTGAAACCTTTCAGCCAGTGTGAGTATTATAGACAACAAAAAACTGTGAGACAAATCAAATTTTACTAAATTAAAAGAAGAAAGCGTTCAGATCAAAAATTCAGTTGATATTAGGTCTCTTAATTTGTTGCGCAACAAAATAAGGGAATAATAATAGACAATCAAGAGAAATTTTAACGAGTAGGTGGGTAAATTAAATGGTGCGTCCGAGTAGACTCGAACTACCGACCCCCACCATGTCAAGGTGGTGCTCTAACCAACTGAGCTACGGACGCACTGAAAGACTTGATTTGTGTTAATTTGAAATGGTGCGTCCGAGTAGACTCGAACTACCGACCCCCACCATGTCAAGGTGGTGCTCTAACCAACTGAGCTACGGACGCGCTGAAAATTAACATTGTGTTCACTAGAAATGGTGCGTCCGAGTAGACTCGAACTACCGACCCCCACCATGTCAAGGTGGTGCTCTAACCAACTGAGCTACGGACGCATCTAAAAGTTATCTAGGTGACAACGGGGATGAATATTAACGTTATGAAGTTCATCTGGCAAGGGGAAAATGTATTTTCGTGATAGTTTGGTCGTATTTAAAACTATCTGGTGCGAAATACATCTTCTCCCATAATAAAAAGCTTAAAAAACCGTCGATTAGCGAGCTGAGCGAAGTAAAACAACATCCTCTGTTTGCTTATGGATCCACATAATTCGTGTTGCCATTCCTATTGCAGCCGCACTCAACCCAATAATAAAGCCAATCCAGAAGCCTTTAGGCCCCATCGCCGGTGCGATGATATCCGTTAACGCTAAGATATAACCGGAAGGTAAGCCAAGTAGCCAATATGCAGTGAAGGTAATAAAGAAAATAGAACGTGTATCTTTATAACCACGTAAAATTCCCGCACCAATAACTTGCACAGAGTCTGATAGCTGATAAATAGCGGCATACAACATTAAACTACTGGCTAAAACAACCACCTCAGGGTTTTTGTTATACATCATCGCAATCGGCTCACGGAAGGCGGCAGTGAGTATAGCCGTAAAACAAGCGACCATTAAGCCAACAGCAATGCCAGTATAAGATGAAACTTTAGCAGCCTCAGTTGATTTCAGTCCTAAGTTGTAACCAACACGAATGGTTGCAGCTATTCCTAATGATAATGGGAACATAAACATGACGGAGCTGAAATTCAACGCAACTTGGTGACCTGCTACTGCGACAACACCTAATGGAGCAACTAGCAGTGCAACGACAGCAAATAAAGTGACTTCAAAGAAAAGTGCCAGACCAATTGGCGTACCTAACACAATAATTCGCTTTAAGATTAATGGATTTGGCGATGTGAAAGAGAGTGTAGGGCGAATATCACGCTGCGCAGTAGCGCGTTTCACATACCATCTCATCATCAGACACATAGCCCAATACACTGATGCAGTGGCGACACCGCAACCAACACCACCTAAAGCAGGGGCACCAAAGTGACCATAAATAAAGATATAGTTAATAGGAATATTGATCATTAAGCCAAGAAAACCAATCACCATCCCCGGTTTGGTTTTTGAAAGACCTTCACATTGGCTACGATATACTTGATAAAATAAATAGCCTGGCGCACCCCACATAATAGCATGTAAAAAACGGACAGATTTATCCGCCAATTCTTTATCAATATGGGGCATATTGCTAATAATCAGCTGACTATTATAAAGAAGGCACATAATAGCTAAGGCTAAAAGTAGTGCTAACCACAGGCCTTGTTGAATTTGGTCACCAATTAAGTTACGACGACCTGACCCATTCATTTGTGCAACGATTGGGGTTAATGCCATTAAAATTCCTTGGCCAAAAAGAATAGCTGGCAGCCAGATGGAAAAACCAACTGCAACTGCGGACATCTCAATTTCACTAACGCTTCCAGCCATAACCGTATCCACAAACCCCATCGCAGTTTGTGAAAATTGAGCTAAAACGATAGGAATACCAAGTGCCAACAAGCTACGCGCTTCTGTAAAATATTTCTGCACGCATACACCTTTGTAATAAAAGCAAGTAAGAGGAAAAAAATTAGAAAAATAAATGGGTTACTAAAAACCCCTTGATTACTAAAAACCGCTCATTCTATCCCGTTTCTAAATAGATTCCAATAATGATATGGTAACAAACTATAAAAGAGCATTTTCAAACCTAATATATTACTGAATATAAGGTTTATTATCGTGTTGTTTACCACTCGAATAGGATAGATCTCTAAAAATTCTGATGTAAACTGAGTCTATTAATCCACTACACTGAGAATCATTATGTTTACAGGCATTGTTCAAGCGACCGCTCCTATCATTGAAATTACAGAAAGAGCCAACTTTCGAACTCATGTAATGAAGTTTACCCCAGAATTGCTGAAAGGCTTAGAAACAGGGGCTTCCGTTGCGCATAATGGTTGTTGTTTGACGGTAACAAAAATTGATGGCGAAAGAGTCAGTTTTGATCTAATTAAAGAAACCCTGAGATTAACTAATTTGGGGGAATTGCAAGAAGGTGATGTTGTTAATATCGAACGTGCCGCAAAATACGGTGACGAAATTGGTGGGCATGTTGTTTCTGGTCATATTATGACAACCGCTGAAATTAGCAAAATTTTCACATCTGAAGATAACCACCAAATTTGGTTGTCAATTCATAATAAACCATTAATGAAATATATTTTGCATAAAGGCTTTGTAGCGATTGATGGTATTAGCTTAACGGTCGGTGACGTGATCAATAATCGGTTTTGTGTACATCTCATTCCTGAAACATTAGAGAGAACGACATTAGGTAAAAAACGTTTGGGTGATAAAATAAATATTGAGATAGACCCACAAACTCAGGCAATTGTTGATACTGTCGAGCGTGTTTTAAATCAAAAAGAACAAGAAAAATTATTACAACAAGCAGAAGAGTTGGCTGATGTAGCGAAAACAGAGTAAATAGGCATCCGAAGTAATAACGGTGTTATGTGCTTTAAAGATCAATAGCGGCATAGATAGTCAGGTAGGCTATAGCAATAGTGGTTTATGCTATAGCCTGAATGAAACATGCTTAGACTTTGTTTATTGAATGTAGGTTATGGAGTTCTATTAAATAAAGATGATTAAAATTCTCAAAAATGACAACTCGCTCTAGCTTTCATTATTAATAGATCATTTTTCACTGAAATTGACAGAAAAGCTGGCGTTATCACGTTCAATTGCTTCAACTAATCGCCTGAAATGAGGGCTATTTTTATGCATCTCTAATGCCTGAGTGTCTTCCCATTCCTCGAAAACAATGTAACCATTCTCTTTAGCCATAAGATCATATTGAATGCATCCTTTCTCTCGGCGGCTTAGTTTTGCTAAGTCACGAACGATTTCTTTCGTTAAATACCCATCCGTCCTTTCTGTAGTAATTTGGGCATACACAACAATACTCATTCCGTTCTCCTTATGTATTAAGAACTATCTTAATGGGTACTTAGTTTTTGTATTGTAAAAAAGCGAATAACTCGATTTTAAAAATGCCGACGGCGTCATAGTAAAGTATCTTTTAAAATCACGGTAAAAGTGGGATTGATCATAATAGCCTGTTTCAAACCAACGGTAGGTATCTTGTTCTACGACCATACTTTTTAAAACATGTTCTAAGCGACAATTGATCTGGTACCTTTTTGGCGTAATACCGTATTCTTTTAGAAACTCTTTTTGAATGACACGGACATGTAAACCTGTCTCTTCGGCAATTTCTGTAATTTTTTTAGTTGGGTTACGATATAGCAACTCTAAGATTTCATCTATGAAATGAGGTTTTTTCTTGGCTTTTGTCTTATTAAAACACTCTAACAGCTCTCTAAATGAAGAATTAGCTAAAGCTTCAAACCAGCGGTCTTCCCATATGCCACTTAGTGCGATGGGTTTATCCGTATAATTGAGTGTACTTTCAGGTAGTAAAAAACGTAAGGCATCATGACGAATACGTAATACCATGACTTTAGAATGATTGGGGCTAGCCGTAAATGTATTGACCCTAGGAATAATAAGTTGGTATGAGTCTGCGACTGAGTCGCTCTCAGTTGTCATGCAAAAAGCATCTGATGAAACCCAGATTTCAGCACCAGTTCCAGGGAAAATTTTGATTGCCTCTGTAAACTCTTTGATTATCAAAATAGAACTAACAAAGGATTTTAATTCATCTGGTGGATAATACTGTTTTAACATCATTCTTGAGCACTCATTATTTAATGTCACAATGATAACGTTTTTTAACAAGAAAAATAACCAAGAAATATCTATATCTTAGTAGATGACAAAATAAAAGCCTTATTTTTTAGTGAAATCCGCTTTGAATAAAGAAAATTGATGAGAAATATTAGGGTTTGCGCGTTAAGAATAATGGGTTATATAGCAAAATACTTAATAAGTATTACCGTATCCTCACAAGTGCTATACACTGAAGAAAGGTTTTCTTGAATTCACTAGAATAAAAACCATGCCGATAAGACTCGGCATGATTGATTCAGTAAACTACACTTTATGAATTCGCTTGGCAATCGACTTGCTTAACAGCTTGATTATTTTTGCTGGCACAACGTTGCATAAAATAGCCAATGGCCATTGGGATAATTGTGACTGCCATAACTCCGGTTGTTGCCAACAATGGGTCGAAGGTCAAGGTAGAAACAAGTAGGCTTGCTAAAAAACATAACCCTAATTGTAAGGCATTTTGTAAGGCAGCTGCTTTACCGCTCGCACTAGGAAATGTATTTAGTGCTTTAGATACTGCAATTGGGTAAGAGGCTCCATTCATTGCTGCCATAAAGCAGAATGGGATCAAGATCATGGTTAATGATGGTGTGGTATAGATAGCCATGATGAATAAAATGGACATGCTTACCGCGTAACCAAGAAGTAACAATGGAAATATTGTTTCTGCTCGGATTTTTGCTAATAAAATACGGCAGCCATATCCACCAATAATGAAGGCTAACGTTTGTGGAATATAACTCAAGCCAATATCAGCAGGATTGAAGCCCATATTGCGTAAAATAAAGGGAGAACCTGTTAGCCAAGCGAAGAAGCCCGCACTACAGGATGCATAAACTAGTACGTTGCCGCTGAAAACAGGGGAACTGAGTAAGTTTGAGAAAGAAATCTTAGCTTGTGGTTGGCTGTCATCAGTTATTGTTTTAACTGAAACATTTTTCAAAAAGAGCGTTGGCAATAAAAGTAATATGCCCACCGCCATTAGGATCAGGAAAATTGCTTCCCATGTTTGGTGCTCAAGAACCCATGCACCTAATAATGGTGCTAAAGCAGGGGATAGCGCGACTAGCGGCATAATAGAAGCAAAAACTTTTTGAGTATTTGCTTCATCATAGCGGTCGATAACTAGTGCTTGCCATAAAACAGCCGCAGAGCAGACTCCAACCGCCTGTAAAAAACGAAGTGTTAATAGCTGTGTTGCGGTTTCTACCCAATAAATAGCTAAGCTACTTAAAATGAAAATAGTTAAGCCCACAATGAGAACAGGCTTACGGCCAAGTTTGTCTGATAATGGCCCCCATAATAGCTGAGCAAAGGCAAAACCAGCTAAAAAGATACTGAGAGAAGCACTGATCGCGCCTTCGGATGTATGCAGGGTGTCTTGCATAGCACCAAATGCAGGTAAATACATATCAATGGCTAAAAACCCCAGCATGCTAAGTCCTGCAAGGTACACCATAAATCCAGGGGAATTTTTTTTCACAGTATTCGACATAATTATTACTTATCTGATATTTAAAAAAATGTTAATGATAACGCCATTGTATAGGCTATTTTTTTAGGTTGTGAAACGGTAATATTTGGATCTTGCTATCAAAATTTTTGAAAGGAGAGGTTATGTGGTCTGCGCATGCACTCGAAGTGATTGATGCAGTTGCTCGAACTGGAAGTTTTAGTGGTGCTGCTGAAGAATTGCACCGTGTACCTTCTGCAATCAGCTATACCGTTAAGCAAGTTGAAGAATGGCTTGCGGTTCCTCTATTTGAGCGCCGACATCGTGATGTTGTGCTAACAGAAGCTGGGGCAATATTTATTAAGGAGAGCCGTTCTGTTATCAAAAAAATGACAGATACTCGTCACCAGTGTCAGCAGGTTGCGAATGGCTGGCGTGGTCAATTTAGTATTGCTGTTGATTGTATTGTCAAACCACAACGAACAGAACAGCTAATTCTTGATTTTTATCGTCATTTTCCTGATATCGAACTCTTTATTCATCCAGAAGTGTTTAATGGGGTGTGGGATGCACTTGCTGATGGGCGCGTAGATGTTGCGATTGGTGCGACTCGAGCATCTCCAATTGGAGAAAGGTATAGTTTCCGTGATATGGGTTTTATGTCGTGGATGTGTGTTGCAAGCCCGGAGCACCCATTAACCAGAATAGGTGAAAAACTGACCGATGATCAAATGAGAGAGTACCCTAGTTTGTGCCTTGAAGATACCTCACGTAACCTACCCAAACGTGATACTTGGGCTCTTGATAACCAGCGCCGGCTTGTTGTACCGTACTGGGAAAATGGCTTAGCTTGTTTAGTTAACGGGTTATGTGTTGGGATGGTACCTGAGCATCGAGCGGCTCCGCTTTGCGAAAAAGGCCAATTAGTTGAACTATCATTAGCGCAGCCTTTTCCACCCAGTCCTTGCTGTTTAACTTGGGTGGAAAATAATACATCACCAGCGCTCAGCTGGTTGTTAGATTACCTTGGCGATAACGAAACGCTTAACGCAGAGTGGCTTTCAACCTAGTTATTCGTACTACCGACGGTAATCGATAAATGGACCATCCGCAACAGAACGACGTTCTACAAGGCGAGGGTGGACTTCGATTGTTTGAGCATCTTCGCGCTTATTGACGATACGATCGAGCAGCATTGTGAAGGCCATTTGGCCTAAACGCTCTTTGGGTTGGTGGATTGTGGTCAATGCCGGTGTAAAATAGCGTGCATTTCGCACATTATCATAGCCAATGATTGAAATGTCTTGTGGAACACGTAATCCCATTTCATCAGCGGCACAAATTGCTCCCATTGCCATGATATCACCACCACAAAATACAGCGGTAGGGCGCTGCTTATGGCTTAAAATTTGCGTCATTGCTTTATAGCCAGACTCAGGTTCGAAATCCCCCTGAACTATCCATTCTTCTTTTAGTGTAATCTTGGCCTCTTCCATTGCTTTTTTGAAGCCAGTTAAACGCCCAATACCTGTATTTCTTTCAAGTGAACCGGGGATCACACCAATATCGCGGTGCCCACGGTCAATTAAATAGCGGCCTGCTAGGTATCCACCATGGAACGAGTTATCAATAATACTATCGGTAAAATCGCCACGGGAAGTTCCCCAGTCCATCACTACCATTGGGATATTGCGGTAATCTTCTAGCATACCAATTAAGGTGTCAGGGTACTCGGAACACATCACAAGTAAGCCATCAACACGCTTTTGTGCTAGCATCTGTAAATACGCTTTTTGTTTTCCCAAATTGTTATGAGAATTACATAGAATCAGCGTATAGCCTTTTTCATAACAGCTATTTTCAACAGATTCGATCACCTCAGCGAAGTAAGGCGCTTCACTGGAAGTTGCTAACAACCCAATCGACTTTGTATGGTTAACTTTTAAACTACGGGCAACCGCACTTGGCGAATAATTGAGCTCTTTAATTGCAGCCCAAACCGCAGCCTTAGTGTCATCAGCTACAAAGCGCGTTTTATTAATTACATGGGATACGGTTGTGGTGGATACGCCAGCGCGCTTCGCCACATCTTTAATCGTTGCCATGGGGAAAAAAAACTCCTGACCAATAACCGGTCTCTATAAGAATTCTTGTTAAAAAATTACCTGCATATTGATGCATTGAGCCTTTGCTGGCAATAATTTAGCGATTTGTTGTCGATTTTGTCTGATCTAGCGCAAAAACGAAAGAAATAATTGATGTTATAACATGTGATATAGACACTAGTTTTACTTTTTTGGATATGTATACTTAATAACCTTTATTATTTCATGGTTATTTATTAATTCAATTACATTAGAATGAGAGGAACTCATGGATACAGATGTTAAATATGGATTGCTTGCTGCGCTGGGCTCATTAGCATTAATTATATTTCTCGCTGCGCATATTTTCTGATTTTATTTCAGCCTTGAGTAGGGTGAATTTAAAAGGGCGAGTATATCTCGCCCTTGCTGTATCTGAACTTAGCAACATGCAGAAATTGTTATGCTAAATTTTCTTCCACAAATTTCCAGTTAACCAGTGCCCAGAAGTTTTCTAAATATTTAGGGCGAGCGTTACGGTAATCGATATAGTAAGCGTGCTCCCAAATATCAACAGTTAACACGGGCTTATCATTACCAGAAATAGGTGTTGCTGCGTTAGATGTATTTACTATAGCAAGGCTACCATCCGCTTTTTTCACCAGCCAGGTCCAACCTGCACCAAAGTTTTTGGTTGCTGCATCAGTAAATTGAGCTTTAAATTCAGCGAAAGAACCGAATGATTTATTGATTGCATCAGCAACTTTACCTGTTGGTTCACCACCTGCATTTGGCGCTAAGCAATTCCAATAGAAAGTGTGGTTCCAAACTTGTGCTGCGTTGTTAAAAACTCCGGCTTCAGAAGTTTTGATAATTTCTTCTAAAGATTTTCCTTCAAAGTCAGTGCCTTTGATTAGGTTATTTAAGTTAACAACGTACGTGTTATGGTGCTTACCATAGTGATATTCTAAGGTTTCAGTAGAGATATAAGGTTCTAAAGCATCTTTTGCATACGGTAAAGCGGGTAGTTCAAATGACATTTCGTACTCCTTGATTGCTTTTATATCAAAATACTTAGGGTGTTTGCTCTTAAAATGAGCGAAATAGTCGGTTACTGCTTATCATTAGAGTTTCGCCTATTGGCGATATGATATTTAATATATTAATGATAACACGTTAAACCTTACAAAGGTAAAGGTAATAGCGTTACACAGATGTTAACAAATAAATTGGGGAATTACACATATAAATCATGTGGATATTGCGAATGGATAACCAAAATTTATAAAATATTCATTTTTAACTAGAAATAGCTGCTTGTTTGACTTAGGTAAAGAGAAGATAGAAAAGATGCCTTTTTGCTTTTTGGAATGCTATAGTAATGCCCCTATAAAACTGGCATATTGTATGAAACAATTCAGTTTCTTATTATACCAGTCAATGTATTCTGTTAAGTTGCGGTAGACTCTCAGTTACTGGCTGACTGCAAACCTGCATCTTTGTTTTAAGGAAGTTAAAAATGACAACTATTGAAAGAATTGAGCGCCAAATTAAAGAAAACCCAATTTTATTATATATGAAAGGCTCTCCTAAACTTCCGAGCTGTGGTTTTTCTGCTCAAGCAGTACAAGCTCTGTCTTCTTGTGGTGAGCGTTTTGCCTATGTTGATATCTTACAAAACCCAGATATTCGCGCTGAATTGCCAAAATACGCAAACTGGCCGACTTTTCCACAATTATGGGTGGATGGTGAGCTAGTTGGTGGCTGTGATATCATCATGGAAATGTTCCAGCGTGGTGAGCTCCAGTCTCTAATCAAAGAAACTGCGGATAAATATCGTTCTGCAGATGAAGCTAGCACAGACTAAATTAAGCCATAAATTAAAGATATAAAAACCGTATTTGACGAAAGCATTTTTGCTTTACATCAAATACGGTTTTTTCTGTCATGGTGATTGACTAAAAAATTATTGACTGTCTTCAATAATTGGCCACCCACCCAATTTTTTCCACTTATTAACGATTTCACAAAATAGCAAAGCCGTGCGATTCGTATCATACAGTGCACCATGAGCTTGTTTGCCATCGAATGGGATACCCGCAGAAACACAAGCTTTTGCCAGAATTGTTTGACCAAATACAAGGCCACTGAGTGCCGCAGTATCGAAGGTTGCAAATGGATGGAAAGGATTACGTTTTAAACCTGCTCGTTCGGCCGCATTCATCACAAAGCTGTGATCAAAATTAGCATTATGGGCGACAATAATTGCGCGATTACAATCTGTGTTTTTCATGCCTTTGCGAATGACTTTAAATATCGCATGAAGGGCGTCATATTCGCTAACAGCACCGCGTAGAGGGTTTGTTGGATCAATTCCTGTGAAGGCAAGAGCGGACGGTTCAAGGTTCGCCCCTTCAAAAGGTTCTACATGAAAATGTAATGTTTCATCCATGGAGAGCCAGCCGTCTTTATCCATTTTTAAGGTGATGGCAGCAATTTCTAACAGGCCGTCAGTTTTTGCATTAAACCCACCTGTTTCAACATCAATAACGACAGGATAGTATCCCCTGAAGCGGTTCACTAGGGCATTTGGATTGTTTTTTTCAGACATTAGGACTTTCGATTTTAGTTTTCTGGTTGGGTTACATTATGCCAAAACCAGTAAAAATTTGCAGGTAAACGGTGATAAAAGTTTAGATGCTAAGTTAGGCACCTAAACCTCTAAATTATATCGCGAATTAATGGCCTAAGCCTTTACTTGCGCTTTTGTTTTCGATAAGTTCAATTTTATAGCCATCTGGATCTTCCACAAATGCAATCACAGTGCTTCCACCCTTAACAGGGCCCGCTTCACGTGTGACGTTTCCACCAGCGTTACGGATATCATCGCACGTTTTTGCAACATCATCGACGCCTAAGGCGATATGACCATATGCATTGCCCATATCGTATTGGTCAACACCCCAGTTATAGGTCAACTCTATTACGGCGCCTTCACTTTCATCGCTGTAACCAACAAATGCGAGAGAGTATTTATACTCTGTGTTTTCACTCGTTCTTAATAAGCGCATGCCTAACACTTTAGTGTAAAAATCAATAGAACGCTGCATATCAGTAACACGTAACATAGTATGGAGTAAGCGCATTTTTAAACCTCTTAGAATCAGCCTGAATCGATTTACCTATTAATATAACGTGCTTAAATTAATAAATACAATGATTACAGTTTGTTTTTTGAACAAATAATGGTAATACTCATTTTTAGGAGTATATCACAGATTTATGGTGATTTTTTCTTTTGAAGGGGAAACTTATGGCCGAACAACTTGAATTTTTTGAGATCCCCAGCCCTTGCCGTGGTATTTGTCAAAGTAATGAACAAGGTTATTGTCGAGGTTGTTACCGCACTCGTGATGAACGCTTTAATTGGCTAAAATTTTCTGATACTGAAAAACGAAATGTACTTCGTTTATGTCGCCAACGCTATTTAAGAATATTAAATAAAAAACCAGATCAAGAAAAAGTCATCGATACGCAACAACAACTCTTTTAATCCTCAGTTTCTTAAATTTCATTAGAAATAAAAAAATGTTTTAATGTTAATGTGAATTAATTCAATTGAAATTAATGATAAGCTATTTATTTCTTGGTTTATATTTCAATGAAATTTTATTTATTAAAAATTGGTATAGGTTAAATCAAAATGACTGTAATTAACATGATTTTAAGATTAACTATATTCACTTGTTTTTTAAAGATTTATTTGTCATTGTTTTTTTATTGTTATTCATGACTACTATAAGAGGTAAAATAGATAGATCAAAAAGGAGAGTGCGGCTATTCTTATTAATAAGATAATTGATAGGTTATCTTATTAATCCTAGATTGAGATAATGGATGAGTTTACGAAGTATTAATGGGAGTTATACCGCATAATAAATCAGCCATTATAACTAGAAATAGGTATTTAATAGCTAATGTATAAATAAAAAGTTGTAAATATAAAAGGAAATTAATATATAATTCAAAAATAATATGAAGACGGTATGTTTTTTAGACATTATAATTATATAAAGGAGGGTAAATTGGAATCACAAATTGGGACAGAATTATCACGTGTTGTTCGCATGTGGAGAGCATTAATCGACTATCGTTTGAAGCCTCTTAAACTTACACAGACACATTGGGTTACATTGCATAATATAAGTCAACTACCACCTGAACAATCTCAAATACAGTTAGCGAAAGCGATTGGTATTGAACAGCCTTCATTAGTAAGAACTCTTGATCAGTTAGAGGAAAAAAAGCTTATTTCTAGGCATATTTGCACAAATGATAGGAGAGCTAAAAGAATAAAATTAACTGAAGAATCTGAACCTTTTATTAAAACTGTAGATCAAGTTATAAATAATACGCGGCTAGAAATATTGAACAACATTAGCCAAGATGAGCTTTATCAGTTGTCACAATTACTTCTGAAGCTTGAAAAGAATATTTTAAGACTACAAAATGATTCTTGATGTAAAAATAATATGACTAGCTAATAAATGATATGCTAATTATTAAATTCGCAATTAAAATAATTGGATTATGCAATTTTTATAGGGTGATAATAGAATGAATAATTATACTCGGTTATTGTTCTTGTTGAATGATTGCTGTGAAATATAATTAAATTTGTAAATTGTATGTCTCGACGTTGCTTTTGTCTTTTTAATTTTTAGTTAGCTAATTCATTGGTGTGTATTAATTAATAACAAACAATTGATTAGAGGGGATAAGCTAAAATAAGTTTATTGGTTTGAAAGCAAGGCATTTATGTGTAAACAAGGAATTACATTATTTAAAAGCCATGCATGATAAATATAAAATATGATTATAAAACATAAAGTTATTATATTATTCAGTAATATTTTTATAAGAAATGCTCACCGGCAATAGCCGGTGAGCATACCTAATTTAGTAACCGTAAGATTATCGAGGAGATACAGTAACGGTATTTCCGCTATTCGCAATCATAACGCGTTGACCATTACGGAAAGTGTTTGGGTCTTGTTTTTGAACTACAACAATGTTTTTGCCGCTATCGAGGCGGATTTCTAATTGAACACCTTGGCTTCTATTTAATGCGCCTTGGGCTTCTTGGCCTGCTAAGCCACCAGCGATAGCACCCGCAGCAGTTGCTAATGTGTTACCTGTCCCACCACCGATAGTGTTACCTAATAACCCACCAAGTACTGCACCACCAATGGCACCAATTACGTTGCCGTCTTCACCAGCTTGAATAGTCACAGGGCGAGCATTCAGAACAGTACCATAAGTCACAGTCTGTACCTGTTTCGCATCCTTGGCTGAAATAGTATCACCAGAAAGCGTACTGGTATTGACACAGCCTGATAAAGCTGCAACTGCTACAACACCTACAAAAACTTTCTTAAGCATAAGAACTCCTATGAGATTTGCTGTCTGTGGCACTAACATAGCATCGTATATTTGTTTTCACCATAAACACAACAAGTATCAAAATAATGGTATTAAAAAGCGATGGTTAGATTACCGATATTGATTTAAATAGAGTGTAAACACTAGGTAAAATATCTCAAATTCGCGATTATTTCATTCAATAAGGCACTCTTTGTTAAATATTCATATAGGGTAGTCAGCTTATGAGCATCTTTTCGCACCAGTTGCCAAACAGAAATAAGGTGTTAAAACTTTAGCTGAGGTACAGAACCGTAATGCCGAGCTGATAAATGTATTATGTACCATTATATTGGAAATGAAAATTTCAGGTATTACAAAACGTCTTTTTTACTTGGGTTGTCTAGCAATTTTGAGTTTTAAAGCATTTATTTATTATTCCTGCGAAGCGCGCCGAGAAATTGCATCGAATTGTTGACAAAATTTGTCATCAAAGCACAATCTTTTGTAGTCGAGCGTTGTAAAGTTAATGTGCACTCTGAAGGAACAAGAATAATGATGAAATCAGGTCGTTACATAGGGGTTATGTCAGGAACTAGCCTAGATGGTGTTGATGTCGTTCTTGCTGCAATTAGTGACAAATTTGTCGCAGAGCAATCCAGTTTGAGTGTTGCATTTCCTATTGAATTAAAAAAAAGAATTTTAGATATATGCCAAGGACAAGTAACAACGTTATCAGAGGTTGGTAAAATTGATAGAGAGCTAGGCTCTTTATATGCAAATGCAATAAACCAGCTTCTTATTCAAACAGGGCTAACATCCGAAGATATCATTGCCATTGGTTGCCATGGTCAAACTGTTTGGCATGAGCCTGATGGTGAGCAGCCTTTTACTATGCAATTAGGTGATAACAACCGTATTGCGGCTTTAACGGGGATCACGACAGTAGGTGATTTTCGACGAAGAGATATGGCTTATGGGGGGCAGGGAGCACCTTTAGTTCCTGCATTTCACTTAGCTGTTTTAGGGCATTCTACAGAAAAACGAATTGTACTGAATATTGGTGGAATAGCTAATGTGACAGCTTTGTTACCTGGTGCTTATGTCAAAGGTTATGACACTGGACCTGGCAATATGTTAATGGATACCTGGAGCTGGCGTATTAAGCAAAAGGCATTTGATAAAGATGGTGAATGGGCCAGTCGTGGTCAAGTTGACCATGCATTACTAAAAGCGATGCTAAGTGACCCATACTTTAGGCGTTCATCACCGAAAAGTACGGGGCGAGAGTATTTCAACACACAATGGTTAGAACAGCATTTGGCTGACTTTCCTTCAATTTCAGTTGATGATGTGCAAGCAACGCTGTGCGAATTGACAGCAGCCTCTATTGCGGAGCAAGTGTTACTATGTGGCGGTTGTGAGCGTTTGATAGTCTGCGGTGGTGGAGCAAAGAATACCTTTCTAATGCAACGGATGGCTGCCTTACTGCCTGGGATTGAAGTGGCGCCAAGTGATAAATTTGGACTAAGTGGGGATGACATGGAAGCCTTGGCATTTGCATGGTTAGCTGCTCGAACCATTTCTGGGCTTTCAGGAAATTTGGCTTCTGTAACTGGAGCAAGCCAAGAAACTGTGCTTGGGGCGATATACCCTAAAAATAGCAATAAAAAATAATTGTGGTTAAGGATATAAAAATGAACGAACTAGGTGAGATTGATCTCGCAGCAGTACGTCGAGAATACACAAAAGGTGGGTTAAGGCGCCATGATTTAACACCAAACCCATTAACCCTTTTCGAACTATGGATGAAGCAGGCATGTGAAGCTCGTTTGAGTGACCCAACAGCCATGTGTGTTGCTACAGTGGATGAAACCGGGCAACCCTACCAGCGTATCGTACTATTAAAGCATTTTGATGATAAAGGCCTTGTATTTTATACCAATTTAGGTAGCCGAAAAGCGCAGCATTTAGAAAAAAATAATAAAATTAGCCTGCATTTTCCATGGTATCCATTAGAGCGCCAAGTCAATTTCATAGGCGTTGCCGAACGTTTAAACCCTATTGAAGTAATTAAATATTTTCATAGTCGGCCAAAAGATAGCCAAATTGCAGCATGGGCATCAGCGCAATCTTCTAAAATTTCTGCACGTGGTATTTTAGAAGGGAAATTTTTAGAACTAAAACAAAAGTTTAAGAATGGTGACGTCCCACTGCCTAGTTTTTGGGGGGGATATCGAGTGGTATTTGATAGTGTTGAATTTTGGCAAGGTGGTGCACACCGTTTGCATGACCGTTTTTTATACCAGCGAGAAGAGAGTGGCTGGAAAATTGACAGATTAGCCCCTTAGGATCATGTTTTTTAGCTGGCACTTAATTGATATGCGCTTTATGCTATAGCCTCATTTAAGAAAACTGACAAATTACACTGGTGAGTTTTGACAAACCTCTCAAACTTACTGGTCATTTAAACCAAAATAGATAGACAAAATACAACAGATGGAGTCATTGATGTCTAGCAATAACCTGATTAAACAATTGCAAGAGCGGGGCCTCGTTGCCCAGGTAACGGATGAGGATGCGTTAGCAGAGAGACTGGCGCAGGGCCCTATCTCTCTCTATTGTGGCTTCGATCCTACCGCTGATAGCTTGCATTTGGGACATCTGGTTCCTTTGCTGTGTTTAAAACGATTCCAACTAGCCGGGCACAAGCCTGTGGCGTTGGTCGGTGGTGCAACGGGTCTTATTGGAGACCCAAGTTTTAAAGCTACTGAGCGTAAATTAAACACCACAGAAACCGTTCAAGAGTGGGTAGAGAAAATTCGTAACCAAGTTTCACCATTTTTAAGTTTTGATTGCGGTGATAACAGTGCACGCCTAGCTAACAACTATGATTGGTTTGGCAAAATGGATGTACTGACTTTCTTACGTGATATTGGTAAACATTTTTCTGTTAACCAAATGATTAACCGTGAGTCAGTTAAACAACGCTTAAATCGTGATGACGTTGGTATCTCTTTTACTGAGTTTGCTTATAATCTTTTACAAGGTTATGACTTTGCAAATATGAACAAAGAGATGGGCGTGGAACTGCAAATTGGTGGTTCTGACCAATGGGGTAACATCACTTCTGGTATCGATTTAACTCGTCGCCTACACCAAAACCAAGTATTTGGCATGACGGTACCTCTGATTACTAAAGCTGACGGCACAAAATTCGGTAAAACTGAGGGTGGTGCAGTTTGGTTAGACTCCAAGAAAACTAGCCAATATAAATTCTACCAGTTCTGGATCAACACGGCAGATGCTGATGTTTATCGCTTCTTAAAATTCTTCACATTCATGGAAATTGATGAAATTAATGCACTGGAAGAAGAAGATAAAAACAGCGGTAAAGCGCCTCGGGCTCAATATGTATTGGCAGAATTAGTCACTAAACTGGTACATGGCGAAGAAGGGCTAGCTGCTGCAAAACGTATTACTGAAAGCTTATTCTCTGGTGCCGTATCTGATTTAACTGAAGCTGATTTTGAACAATTAGCTCAAGATGGTATTCCTTGTATTACCTTAGAAGCAGGCGCTGATTTACAACAAGCTTTAGTGGATTCAGAGTTAACGCCTTCTCGTGGGCAAGCAAGAACGGCAATTAGTTCTAACGCGGTATCTATTAATGGCCAGAAACAAACAGAGCCAATGTATGTCTTCTCTGATGCAGACCGCCTGTTTGGGCGTTATACATTGATCCGTCGTGGTAAGAAAAACGACTGTTTAATTAATTGGAAATAGCTCTGACTAACCTTTGTAATACCAGCCCGGAACCTTCCGGGCTATACTCGCCATAATTCAAATTGTATCGGTGTTGACTGCGCTAGGTTCTCCGAATTGCATGCGGGTGTATGCCCTCGATTCATTTTCCTATGTCACTTATATATGACTTGAATTATTTGGAGTGTATTCATATTTGCAATGGGTAATCACTGATTTCTCTTCATTCGACATAACAATTTTTTGGGTTCTCAATGAAAAGCGTATTATCAATTCAATCCCATGTTGTTTTCGGCCATGCAGGAAACAGTGCTGCTGCATTTCCTATGTGCCGAATGGGCGTAGATGTGTGGCCACTCAATACCGTACAATTTTCGAATCATACACAATACTCACAATGGACTGGAAGTGTCTTTCCAACGCAGCACTTAACCGACATCGTTGATGGTTTAGCTAAAATCTATAAATTAGAAATTTGTGATGCTGTATTAAGTGGCTATATTGGGTCTGCAGAGCAAGGAAATGATATTCTTGCTATCGTGCAAAGAGTAAAAGCAGTAAACCCTCAAGCCCTGTATTTTTGTGACCCAGTAATGGGACATCCTGAAAAAGGTTGTATTGTTGCTCCTGGAGTTGCTGAATTCCTTTGTGAGCGCGCACTGGCTGCTAGTGATGTTATTGCACCAAATTTATTAGAACTAGAAACCTTAACGGGTAGAACCATTAAAAATGTCGAAGAGGCTACGCAAGCTGCACGTGAATTGTGCCACAAAGGGCCTAAAATAGTTCTTGTTAAACATTTAAGTCGGGCTGGGTATCGCGCAGATCGTTTTGAAATGATCCTTGTAACAACAGAGCATAGTTGGCATGTTAGCCGTCCACTTGTTGATTTTGGTGAAAAACAACCTGTTGGTGTTGGTGATTTGACCAGTGGTTTAATGTTGGTTAACTTATTGAAAGGTGAGCCTTTAGATAAGGGATTAGAACACGTTGCAGCTGCAGTATATGAAGTGATGATAAAAACCAAAGAAATGGGAGAATACGAATTACAACTCGTTGCTGCTCAAGACAAAATGGTTAATCCAGAACATAATTTCTGTGCAACACAATTAGATTAAATTGATTTGTATTATCAAAGATAGCGCTCTACTGAAAGAGCGCTATTTTACAGATTAGATTAGGCCTTCCGCTTTTAATGCGTCCTGAACATTAGGGCGTTTGGCGATTTTAGCACTGTAATCTTGCAGGTGGGTTAAGCTAGTCAAATCAAGCCCAACGTGTTTTGCCCAATTACTAACCGTAAATAAATAGGCATCAGCGACACTAAAAGTATCCCCAGCAAAGAAAGCTTGTTTGGCGAGCACGCTATCAACATACTTAAACTTATTAAACAATACGTTACGGACAGTATCTTTATACTCTTCTGGTGTTCCTGGAGTGAATAAAGGTGAGAAAGTTTTATGTAGTTCTGTTGAAATAAAATTTAAAGCTTCTAATTGGTGATAACGCTTCATTGAGCCTGGAAGTGCTATCAGGTTACGATCCGGCTTTTGATCCGCAATATATTGAACAATAACAGCACCTTCAGTGAGTTGTTCGCCATTATCTAGCACTAAGGTTGGTACCTGTCCTTTTGGGTTTATTGCTAAAAAGTCTTCACCTTTCTCAGTCTTTTTTTCTTTTATATTCACTCGCTCAATACTGAAATCTAAACCAGTTTCACGCAGAATGATATGGGGAGAAAGTGAGCAAGCACCGGGAGCGTAATATAATTTCATCATAAAACTCCTAAATTGTTGGATTGGCATTCATATAGCAAATAAACACATATCATTTAAGTATATCATTACTTTTTGTTAACGAATTGCCATCAGGTGCGAGTTAAAAAATAAAACTTAAAATCGGATGGAAAATATCGTTAATATTAATAGGTAGTGTAAACCCAGCGCTTAAAACTATAAAAAATAAAAATGCATAAGTCTAAGATAGTTACCTTATGTAGGGGATAACTATTTTGTTAAACTCATCGCCTTGTCTTATGAAAGAAAACAAACCAAATAATAAAAAATTAGGTGAGCGAATAAATGACCAGTTTGTGTCAAAAATTGAATGTGTTAGGGAAATTAGACCAAATTTTAATGGCTCATCAGCCGAATAATAGCCATGGCATTAAACGGTTTCTATTAGAGTTTTGGTTTTTCGGTTTAATTAATGCTCGTTCTTGTTTATTCGCAGGTTTTTTCTTTCTAGCGCTATTTTTGGTACCAGCTAAAGGGCTAATTGGTATCCCTCGCTATGACTTGTTATTGATTTTTGCAGTTGCCTTTCAAGCCTTGTTAGTGTGGTCAAAACTGGAAACCTGGGATGAGTTAAAGGCTATTTGTGTTTTCCATTTAGTTGGTTTTATGATGGAGTTGTTTAAAACGTCAGCAACGATTGGATCATGGCAATATCCAGATGAAGCTTACACTAAGCTTTGGGGGGTTCCTTTATTTACTGGATTTATGTATGCCGCTGTAGGGAGCTATATCATTCAATCTTGGCGATTTTTTAAAGTAAGAATTGAACACTATCCACCCTATTGGATGGCAACATTAGTTGCATTAGCTATTTATATTAATTTTTTTAGTCATCATTATATTGATGATTATCGCTGGTATTTAGCTGCATTTATTATGGGGTTGTATGCCCGTAGTGTGGTTTTTTATACTCCGCTAGATAAAGAGCGAAAAATGCCATTATTGCTCGCATTTATGCTAATTGGCTTTTTTATTTGGTTGGCTGAGAATTTTGGGACATTTTTTGGTGTTTGGCAATATCCAAACCAGATTGGAGCTTGGTCAATGGTACATGCAGGTAAGTGGGGGGCATGGTCACTGTTGGTGATTGTTACATTTACGATAGTCGTTCACCTTAAACATATTAAGGCTAATGTCACGATATCACGTTAAATAACGAGTTTAATTCATTGTCTGTGAGGAATTTTACCCACAGACAATGGAGAAGCCATTATAAGTCTTGCCGCCAAGCATCAATCGACAGGGGCTCACCAAAGTGGCTTTCAATTAGTCGTCGGGTAACGTCATGAAGAGGGGCAGCTAAAACTTCTGCTGTATTACCACGTTCGACAACTTCACCTTTATCCATCACAAGCATTTTATCACTGACGTGTTTCATCATCCCTAAGTGCTGGGTAACATAGATAAATGCAATATCTTGTTTTGCTTGCAAATCTAGCATTAAGTTGATGATCTGTGACCGCATGGACATGTCTAACGAAGCTAGCGCTTCATCCGCAATGATAATTTCGGGTTGTAGAATAAGCGCTCTTGCCAGTGCAATACGCTGTTTTTGCCCCGATGCTAACATATGTGGGTAATATTCAGCGTGGTCAGCAAGTAACCCGACTTGGCGAAGTGTTTGAATAATGCGCCTTTCACGTTCTATGCCAGTTAAGTCAGTGTTTAATTTCAAAGGGAGTTCAAGCGTTTGACCAATACGCTGCCTTGGATTTAGGGACGTACTTGGGTCTTGGAAAATCATGCGAATACGCTGGCAACGGTAGCTATAATCGCCAAAATTAAGGGGTTGTCCGTGTATAAAAATATCGCCGCTGGTGGGTTCTACAACGCCGGATAACATTCGCGCAAGCGTTGATTTTCCTGAGCCATTGGCACCAATAATGGCTAATGTTTGGCCTGCCTGTAAGTTAAAGCTAACAGGCTTAACAGCTTGTAATTCGTGCCGATGAAATAGACCCTCACGAAAACGGAAAGTTTTGGTGAGATTACGGACTTCAAGTAAAGTTTCCATTTAAGATTGTTCCTCGGTGTTTAGCGGGTAATGGCAAGCAACGAGGTGGCCTTTAATATTACGTAGTTGAGGCGCGTTGATGCAAGTACGTTGTGCATAAGGGCAACGGGGGCCAAGGCGGCAACCAATAGGCAAATGTTCAAGAGACGGAATTGCACCGGGTAACGTATTTAACCGCCCTTTGTGGGGAAGAGGGCTTTCAAAATCTGGGATTGAACGGATTAATGCTTGGGTATAAGGGTGGCGTGGCCGCTGTAGGATATCTTCTGGTGTTGCGCTCTCAACCGTTTGCCCACAATAGAGTACGTTGATGCGGTCAACAAGTTTTGACATCATTTCCATATCATGGCTAATGAGCAAAATTCCCATATTATTGTTTTGGTTTAATTTATCTAGTAGACGGAAAATTTGCGCTTGAGTGGTAGACTCCATCGCATTGGTGGGTTCGTCGGCGATTAATAACCGTGGTTGGTTAGCTATCGCAATTGCAATCATGACTTTTTGACATTCACCATCGGTGAGTTCATAAGGGTAACTGCGCATGATATCTTTATGATCTTTTATCCCCACACGGTGTAACAGTTCTATTGCACGGCGTTTACGCCAATTAAAACGTTGCCACCAGCGGCCTTTATATGTCCATCCAGGAATCGATTGGATAAGCTGTTTGCCTATATCAGCGGCTGGGTCGAGGCAAGATTGTGGCTCTTGAAATATCATGGAGATGTTATGGCCAATTAACTTGCGACGTTTACGTGGGCTGAGTTTTAGTAAGTCAATGTCTTGAAAGCGAAAACGGTCGGCTTTCACACGAATGTTGTCTTTCGTTACGCCACAGATAGCTTTTGCAATAAGGCTTTTTCCAGAACCTGATTCGCCGACTAAACCTCGGATTTCCCCTTCAGATAATGTCATTGATACGCGATCAACAGCTTTGACTGGGCCATTGGCAGTCATAAATTCGATAGTTAAATTGCGGATGTCTAGCAGTGGCATTATTCAACTCCCGCATTGATGGCACGGTGTAGCCCATCACCTAAAAGGTTAACGAAAAGCACGCTTATCATGATAGCAACACCGGGTAAGATAACCGTCCAGGGAGCAACGTAGATAAGCTCTAAAGTATCTCCTAGCATGGCACCCCATTCAGAAGATGGAAGTTGTGCACCTAAATCAAGAAAACCTAAAGCGGCAATATCTAAAATGGCAATTGAAAGTGCCCGAGTTAGTTCAGTGACGAGAATAGGGGTGATGTTTGGCAGTACGGTATACCATAAAATAAAAATGTTTGAAGCGCCATCTAGGCGTGCGGCAACGATGTATTCTTTATCTAACTCATCATGTACAGCAACATAGATGGTTCTAACCATTCGCGGAATTAATGCAAGGCAAATAGCGAGCATCGCATTTTCTAAACTAGCGCCCATAAAAGCGACGACAATAATAGCGAGTAATAAGGATGGGATTGAAAGCAGTGTATCGAGTATGTGGTTAAAAATTGCAGATTTTAACCCGCGAGTCATTCCTGCTAGGCAGCCGAGAACTAATCCAATTAGTGTTGCAATCAGTGTGACTAAAATAGCCGCACCAAATGTTGATTTAGTGCCAATTAATAGCCGGCTCAGAATATCGCGGCCAAGGTCGTCAGTCCCAAAGAAGAATGCAACATCACCATAATGTGACCAAGACGGTGGTGTTAGTTGGTAACCTAAAAATTGTTGATCTAGTGCATAAGGTGCTAAATAAGAGCCAACAAAGCATAAAATTAATAAAACTAATACACCAAAAAAACCCACCATAGAAACCACATCTGATGAGAAGATATTCCATACCACTCGTGTTGGGGATGGCATTTTTTGTTCACGATAAAAATTATCTGAGGACATACCAATCCTTATGTTTTAGTGGGTCCATCATGGCGCCTAGAATATCAGACAACACATTTACAGTAATCACTAGTGCGCCAATTAGCATCACGCCAGCGGATATTGCGGAGTAATCTTCTTGGCGGATAGCTGTAACTAACCAACGGCCAAGCCCTGGCCAGTTAAAAACGAGTTCAGTTACCATGGTCAGTGTCAGCATAGTAGAAAACTGTAGCCCAAGCTTAGGAATAATGGGGGGAATAGCATTATGAAAAATATGACGACGGATGATTTTTATTCGTGACAACCCTCGAATAGCGGCTGCTTTTATATAATTTTCACTGGCGACTTCTTCGGTGCTATTACGTACCAACCGAATAACCTCGGTTGTTGGTGCGAGCGCCAAAGTCAGAACAGGTAATACCATGTGTTCAAGCACATTAATAATCATATCTTTACGATAGGGTGAATCCGAAAGCCATGCATCTACCAAGGCAAAGCCAGTTACTGTTTTTAAATTGTATAATAGGTCAATTCGACCCGATACAGGCAGCCACCCTAAATGTAATGAGAAAAAGAGGGTTAAAACGAGTGCGAGTACAAATACAGGGACAGAAAATCCTAATAAAGCAAAAACACTGATAGCAATATCCGCTGGTTTATTACGCCAAAAAGCAGCAATAATCCCGAGTGGAATACCTGTCGTTAAAGCAAAAATAAACGCTAAAATGCATAACTCCATGGTGGCAGGGAATGTGTCTCTTAATTGTTCAGTGATGGGTTCCCCGTTGATACTTGAAACGCCAAAATCAAAATGGAGTAAGCCTTCAAAATAAAAAATATAGGCATCGATAAGTGATGCGCCACCCAGTGGTGCATTAGGCGTAAAATAGCTTAAGCTAAAGCTGACTAGTGATAAGAAGAATACTGTGACTAATAAAAGTAAAAAACGACGCAGTGAATAAATTATCATGGTTGCTGCCTCTGTTTTTTCGGAGAAACTTTTTCAGCCTGTTCCATTTCCCGATACACACCGGCAAATGAGGTATTACCAAACGCACTGATCATTAGCCCTTTTATATCATAGCGATAGGCCTGTAAACGTAAAGAGTAGGCGAGGGGTAAGACAGGTAAATCTTCCCCTAAAATTTGCTGTGCCTGATGGTAATAATCTATACGTGCGGCTAATTGCTGTGTCAATAGTGCCTTATGTAAGATTTCATCAAAAGCGGGGTTACACCAATGGCTTAAATTGGTTTGGGAACCAATTGCCGCACAACTTAGTAGCGGGCGGAAAAAACTATCTGGGTCATTACTGTCAGTTGTCCAACCTGCTAATGTCATATCATGGGTTCTATCCATTAATTGGTTTTCTTGGAAGCGGCCCTCAACAGAACGGATATTCATAACAATACCAACCTGTGCCAAGTCTGCTTGGATAAGCTCAGCCATTTTTAGTGGACTAGGGTTATATGATTGCGAAGCGATAGGCACCCATAAATCCAGTTTTAGATTTTCTAACCCCATCTCTTTGAGCATTTGTTTGGAAAGTTCGGGGTTATAGTCAGTGATCTTTGCTTGATTATCATAAGCCCATGAAGCTCTTGGTAAAATAGATGCAGCTGTTTCTGCTGTACCGTAATAAATTGATTGCATTAGACGTTCATTATTAATTGCATAAGCAATGGCTTGACGTACTTTTAGTTTATCTAATGGTGGTTTACTGGTATTAAATGCGAGGTAGGCAATATTCATCCCAGAACGCATAGAAATTCGCAAACGTGGGTCATCTCGTAATACTTTTAATTGGCTTGCTGCAGGGTAGGCTAAAACATCACATTCCCCTGTGAGTAATTTCGAAATGCGACCAGTTCCTCCGGCCCCCATATCAACAACCACTTCTTCCATACGCGGCAAACCCTTCCAGTAATTGTCATTTCTGAGAAGTCTAACGAATTGCCCAGCTTGGTAGTCATCTAAATGAAATGGTCCCGTACCCACAGGTCGCCAATCAATCAGCTCTTGGCGATTGATACTTGAAAGGTAATCAGCGTACTCGGATGAAAGGACAGGAGCATAGTGTGTTGCTAGGTGCCATAAAAAAGACGCATCAGGTGAATTCAAACGGAACTCCACCGTATGGTTATTAATTTTACGTATGCTTTGGACACTATTGGCAAATTGTAAACTATCGAAATAAGGGTAACGTCCCCCATTGATATAATGATAAGGATGGTTGACTTCAAACATGCGAGAAAAACTGAACACAACATCATCAGCATTCATATTGCGCGTTGGTGTGTACCAAGCTGTGTTTTGAAACTTTACATCTTTGCGCAGGTATAAGCGGTAGGTTGCGCCGTTATCGAGGACTTCCCAGTTAGCAGCCAGTTCTGGAACCAAACGATAGGTAAATGGATCAACATCTAATAGGCGATCATAAATTTGAGCACCGAGAGGGTCGACAATTAGCCCGCTACTGACTAGTTGTGGATTAAATGTCGTAACGATCCCATTTACACAGTAAATAAAACCTTTTTGGCGTATATCTGCAGGAACCTCGTTAGCCACAATATCGGTAAAGCGCTCTTGGTTATTAAGCGCTTGTGCAGACACAGAAATGATAAATAAAAACCAAAGAGTTAATAGGCGCATACCACTGACATCGTTAACTAGAATTGACCTATTGTAGCCTAAAAATGGGGGGACAGGGTATAAGCAAAATTTAGCCTACAAAAGCATGAAAATTAAGCTAAAAAGGAAGTTATTAATATAATGCTTAACTTAAATTATTAAATTAATCATTGAAGTATGTCTTAATGAGAAAATATCTCATTAAAAAGCTTTACAAATGGCACTGATAACGATTATCATTCGTTTTGTCAATTAAGCCAAGTGCTTATGTAGACAAGGCATGACATTGCTCACATTGCTTCCAGTGTTTTATTTAATAGCCAGCTTGGGTGCTGGCTTTTTTTTGTATAATCAAACTCTTTTAGCTTCATTTCTCGCTATTACTCTAAACCCACATAGTGTAGGTCTTCATCGGTCACTTTACCTTGGAGTGTACATAAGAAACGAACCACTCCTCTTTGTTCATCTTTTTCAATAATCAGCATTTTTTCAGCCGCATTTGGGTCCAAGTTATAGTTTTGCGTTGCGTATTCGTTAAACACCCATTGGCCCTGCAAATTGTGGCGGATCATGGGGGAGTAGATATAAGTATTTCCCACCTTTAGAATAGCAATTCTTGATGAAGTATAACGGATAACCTCTTCAAAGCTTTGAGTGGTTTCAAATCCCCAAAAATAGTATTGGCCACGTAAGCCTAAATAGGCGAAGTCATCATATTTATCGAAATTACTATGACTAACAAAAAAACGATTAAAAGTCACAATTCCCGTAGGTGAAAAATTGAGATTAACAGAAACTTGTTCACCATCACCTAATTTCATATTTTTCAATGCATTAGATGCATCATTTAAAACGGGATACTCTTTTATTTTCTCGAAAAAAGTCGCATCACAGTAAGAGAATGTTCTCATTAATGATTCCGCGTTGACTGTAGGAGATAAACCGAGAAGAAAAAAGGTTATAGCAAGTATATTTATATTCTTCATAATAGGCTCCTCATATAATAAATATCATATTAATAGAGATATCATATAAATATATTTCGCACAGTAGTTAAATATGACAAGGTGTAAAAATAATTTAATTAGTTAACATTAATATGATTAAAATAGACGTAGTTATGATTATATAATTAACTAAATGTGCTAAAATAAATCATTATTTATGTGTGATAATTAGTACAAGTAACTAGCTATAATTTTTTTATTATTTTCAAATTTTGAATTTAGAAAGTAAAATCTCCGTTACCAATTGTTTTTATTTAGTTATTTATTTGAGTTAAATAATTTTATTTTAATTTTACTCTGTCGATAATATATTTTGACAGTGAAGGGAGTAAATGATTTTTGAAACCAAAATATAAGATTGGAAATATTTAGCAATAAATACAAACCGAATTTTTTAAACCTGAATTTTTAATATTTAAGTATAATGCAGTAGTTCAAACAATAAATTCGGATTATTTGAACTACGTGTTATTAACTCTCAATATTTATTTGATGTTTTTTCATTAAGCCTCGTAGTTGGTCATAACTTAATGATAACCGTTGTGCAGCTTTACGTTGATTAAAATGACTATCCGTTAGTGCTTGTTCCAATAGCGCTTTTTCGGATTGTTGTTGCCACTGACGTAAATCACATGGTAATGAAGGCAAAATTGTATTCTGTTGTTGGGTATGTGGCATGGGGAGTGAACTTAGTGATTCATGTAGCTCAGCAAGTTTTTCGCCAAATGGGTCAAAAATAATATTATCAACGGGGTCAGCACAGTTTCCATGGCGGTATATCGAGCGCTCAATAACATTTTTTAATTCGCGTACATTACCTGGCCATGGGTAGTGTTGCAGAGCCTGTTGGGCATGTAATGTAAAACCTGTAAAGTGTGAACGTTTTAATTCGCCACACATTAAAATGGCAAAATGTTCTGCTAACAATAAGATATCCGGCTGTCGTTCACGCAGTGGGGGGAGGCGAATAACATCAAAAGCCAGCCTATCTAAGAGGTCAGCTCGAAAACGGCCCTGTTTGGCAAGTTCAGGTAAATTGGCATTTGTAGCACAGATTAAACGCACATCCACGTGTAATGCTTGGCTTCCACCGACTCGTTCAAGTTCACCATATTCAATGACTCGCAGCAGTTTTTCTTGAACTGACATTGGTGCAGTGGCGAGCTCATCAAGAAAAAGGGAACCTTTGTCTGCTCGTTCAAAGCGCCCTTGATGGCGTTTTTGGGCGCCTGTAAAAGAACCTGCTTCATGTCCAAATAATTCAGAATCCAGTAAATTCTCATTGAGTCCGCTGCAATTGAGAGAGATAAAAGCTTCTTGCCAGCGCGGGGAGAGGTAATGGAGTCTATCTGCAATAAGTTCTTTACCCGTACCGCGTTCGCCGATAACCAAAACAGGCTTATTGAGCTGAGCGAGTTCAGAAGCTTGTTCGAGTACATCGAGAAAATTACTTGAAACGCCAAGAATAGGTTCGTTGGTTTCTTTCATGGTTTTTTTTACCAATAGTTGGTTGGAAATACCGATTCTTTAACTATAGACTAAAATGACTTTTAGAGAAAGTTTATAATTATTTTATTTAAAATCATTGTGATACGATCTTTTTTTAAAATTGGCACGCGAGTTGCAATATGTGAATTGCAATAGCTAAATACAACATGCTATTTGTTGTTTGACTAACGGAGCGTCAGGTATGGGTTGGAAGCCAAATCAGGTCGAGGCGCTACAGAATGATTAAATCCATCAAGGGGATATAAATAATGGGTATTTTTTCACGTTTTGCCGATATCATTAATGCAAACATCGCTTCTTTGTTAGACAAAGCAGAAGATCCGCAAAAAATGATCCGTCTGATGATTCAAGAAATGGAAGACATGCTAGTTGAAATTCGTTCGACATCAGCACGTACCTTAGCTGAAAAGAAAGGTTTAGAGCGCCGTATTGAGATGGGCGAAAAACAAGTTGCTGATTGGCAAGAAAAAGCAGAATTAGCACTGGTGAAAGATAAAGAAGATTTAGCGCGTGCAGCACTGATTGAAAAGCAAAAAGTGAGTGCAATGGTCGACACCTTAAAACACGAGCTGATTATTGTTGATGAAACCTTGACTCGTTTAAAAGGTGAAATCTCTGAATTAGAAAACAAACTGCAAGAAACGCGTGCGAAACAGCAATCAATGGTTGTTCGTATGGAAGCAGCACAATCTAGCCGTAATGTACGTCGCCAACTGGATAGTGGCAAACTGGATGAAGCAATGGCTCGCTTTGAACAGTTTGAGCGCCGTATAGACCATATGGAAGGTGAAGCTCAAAGTTATGGTATTGGTAAACAAAAATCACTGGATCAACAGTTTGCAGAGTTAAAAGCAGACGATGAAATAAGCGCGCAATTAGCGGCGCTTAAAGCTAAAATCAATAAAGATCAGTAACAGTTATTTTGATGCACTGGTACGTCAGCAATATCGTATCAGTGCCATAGATAGGTTAACCATATGTATAAGGATATGTGATGGGCTACGTTTTTCTGTCTCTCGTATTAATTATTTTTCTCATTTTTATTCTGCCTATTTGGCTGTGGCTACATTACAGCAAAAAAAATAATGGGCAGGGGAGTCAGCTAACTGAAAATGAAGTACAACGTTTGATGCAATTAGCAGAACAAGCATCACAGATGCAGCAACGCATTAAAACGCTTGAAGATATTTTGGATGCAGAACACCCAAATTGGAGGCAAAAATAATGACTCAATTTCGCAACCGCAAACTTTATCGTTTAACGGATAGACGTGTGTTCGGTGGTGTGTGTTCGGGTATTGCTGAGTACTTAGAACTTCCGGTTGCTTTGGTCAGAGCATTAGCCGTATTAGCCTTATTTGTAAGCTTTGGTATTACTTTGATTTTGTACATCGTGATGTGCTTTGTTGTCGAAGCGGCACCAAGTGGCTACCGTTCACAGCAAGATATTGGCCCAGAAGTGAGTAGTCTTATTAACCAAATTGATACACAATTAAAATCCGGTGAAATGAAGTTACGCCAGATTGAAAGATACGTTACTTCAGATACTTATACAGTGAACAGTAAATTTCGAAATCTATAGCAAATCGTATCGCCATCACATGATAAGGGATTAGGTTTCAAAACCAAATCCCTTTTATTTTTTATCAATAAGTGAGTGACATATGGCAAATAACGTTCGTTATCGAATCAAAAAATTTGCAAAGAAACTTATTCTACAAAAAGGTATTCGAATCGCTGCGGTATTACTTATGACATATGGTCCAGCGGGAGTCGTAGGTAAAATCATTAAATTATTGACGAGTAAGTGGTTGCTCAATGTACTAATTAAACGGTTAACCTAATACAATTTGTTTTATGCTAAATTATAGTACGCAATATAACGTAAAATGGGTTTAAATTGAAAGGATAAGTCTTGGGAGGAGCATGAAACGACTGCACAGTGAATTAACGGATTTGATGAATAGAAGTGTTGATCGTCATGTTAGGCTCGCAGTAACAGGGCTTAGCCGTAGTGGAAAAACCGCATTTATTACTTCACTGGTGAACCAACTATTGAATGTGAATGCCGGAGCGCGGCTGCCTTTATTTTCTGCTGCGCGAGATAAGCGATTATTAGGTGTTAAACGGATACCTCACCGTGATTTGTCAGTACCGCGTTTTGCGTATGATGAAGGTATAGCCTCTCTTTATGGGGAGCCCCCGCAATGGCCAACCCCAACAAGGGGAGTCAGTGAAATACGCCTTAAATTACATTACCGTTCAGAAGACTCTTTTTTGCGTCATTTTGTTGATAACTCATCATTATATTTAGAGATTGTCGATTACCCCGGCGAATGGTTGTTGGATTTACCCATGCTAGATTTAAATTATTTAGCGTGGTCTGAACAAATGAACACCTTAATCAAGGGGGAACGTGCACATTTAGCCCAACCGTGGCTGGCATTGTGTGAAAAATGTGACCCTTTAGCGCCAGTTGATGAAAATTTGCTTGCTGAAATTGCAGCTGCTTATACTCAGTATTTAGTGGAATGCAAGGCCCAAGGGCAGCACTTTATTCAACCGGGACGTTTCGTTTTACCCGCTGAATTAGCAGGAGCGCCCGCTCTGCAATTTTTCCCATGGCCGAATGTGGCCAAATATGGCGACAAAAAGCTCGCACAGGCAGGTAAGAACACCAATATTGG
This sequence comes from Providencia sp. PROV174, assembly GCF_028480685.1. NCBI lineage: Bacteria > Pseudomonadati > Pseudomonadota > Gammaproteobacteria > Enterobacterales > Morganellaceae > Providencia > Providencia sp. PROV174. The sequence goes on along the minus strand of NZ_JAMPOT010000009.1, from coordinate 84,275 downwards.
CGCATTACAGCAACGTTATCAATATTATTGTGAGCATGTTGTAAAGGGCTTTTATCGTGATTATTTCCAACGTTTCGACCGACAAATTGTGTTAGTTGATTGCTTACAACCGCTAAATAGTGGTGTTGATGCTTTTAATGATATGAGAATGGCATTAACGCAATTAATGCGTAGTTTTCATTATGGAAAGCGCACATTACTGAGGCGTTTATTTTCACCTTGTATTGATAAATTACTCTTTGCCGCAAGCAAGTCAGATCACGTAACACCAGACCAACATGCAAATTTAGTGGCTTTATTGCAACAGTTAGTGCAAGAGGCATGGCAGCATGCTGCGTTTGAGGGGATCAGCATGGATTGTGTGGGGCTAGCATCAATACAAGCCACCGAAAGTGGTTTGGTAGATTATAAAGGTGAAAAATTACCTGCGTTAAAAGGGAATCGGCTAAGTGATGGTCAACCGTTAATGTTTTATCCAGGAGAAGTACCAAAACGCTTACCGAATGAACAATTCTGGCAAACTCAAGGTTTTCAATTTGAAGATTTCAGACCAAGGCCAACGCCAATGGATCAACCATTGCCACACATTCGTATGGACAGTGCGCTTGAATTTTTGTTGGGAGATAAACTGAAATGAATGAACCCTTAAAACAGCGTTTAGATTTTGCTGAAAATAGTGAAAATAAGACGAAAGAATCACTAAAAAAAGCGCAAGTTTTTGATGAGCGAGAACTCGAAAAATTCACTCCAATTTCCTTGGAAACTGAGCAAGATAGCCAAGAGGGTGAAGTTGAAAGCCTGATTAACGAAGCGTTAAAACCAAAACGGAGCTTTTGGCGAAAATTAGTTGGCGCGGCGGCGGGAATTTTTGGAGTCAGCGTCGTTGCTCAACTCGGCGTTTGGATTCACCAATCATGGGTAACACAAGATTGGACTGCGTTAGGTGTCGCTGCTGCGGGCGGTTTAATCGTTGTGGCGGGTGTTGGGTCGGTTGTTGGCGAATGGCGGCGGTTGTATCGCCTGAGAGAACGTGCGGAGGAACGGGACTTTGCACGCGAATTATTGCACAGTCATGGTATGGGGCAAGGAAAGGCTTTTTGTGAAAAATTGGCTAAACAATCTGCGTTATCAATGCAACATCCTGCGATTGTTAATTGGCAAGCCACTCTTCATGACTCGCATAATGATAGGGAAGTTGTTGAATTGTATAGTCGAATGGTTCAGCCTATCCTTGATGAACAAGCTCGCAAAGAAATTAGTCGTTGTTCTGCGGAATCGGCCATCATGATTGCGGTGAGCCCGCTAGCACTGGTGGATATGGCATTTATTGCTTGGCGAAATATTCGTTTAATTAATCGGATCGCGGCAATCTATGGTATTGAACTCGGTTATTACAGCCGAATTCGACTATTTCGCATGGTGCTCATTAATATTGCCTTTGCGGGAGCGTCTGAATTAATTCGTGAAGTGGGGATGGATTGGCTATCTCAAGACATTACTGCACGGTTATCAACACGAGCAGCACAAGGTATTGGAGCAGGCTTGTTAACTGCGCGTTTAGGTATTAAGGCGATGGAATTATGTCGACCACTACCTTGGATAGAAAACAAGCCACGTTTAGCTGATTTTCGCCATCAGTTAATTGGCCAGTTAAAAAATGTCATCCCCAGTAAAAAAGAAAAAGCGTAAAACAATATCATTGGCAGGGTGAGTTGACAGTTTTTGCTCACTCTGCAGCATCATTTATTGATTAATGTGTTTATTCTTATTTCAAGCCTCAAAAAATAAAGGAAAACCGTGATTTTATTTGTTGATGACTATAAAGCTTACAGCTGTCAACAATTTGTGACACAAACACTGTATTCCCTTAATGTTTAAGGCTAAAATACCTTTATTCTCTCGGCTTTTTTGATGAAGGTTCTTACCCATGCGCCTCGAAGTGACCTGCCAAGACCGTATCGGTTTAACGCGTGAATTACTTGATCTTTTAGTTCTACAAAATATTGATTTAAAAGGTATTGAAATCTCTCCTCAACGTAGGATTTACCTCAATTTTACACCTGTAGATTTTCAGGTATTCAGCACATTGATGGCAGAAATACGGCGTATTAATGGTGTTATTGATGTTCGCCGAATTTATTTTATGCCTTCAGAAAGAGAACATAAAGCCGTTTGGGCGCTCTTAAACTCATTTCCAGAACCTGTTTTATCCATCGACAACAAGCTAAATATTGAATTGATTAACCCAATGACATTGCAGTTATTTGGTTATGATGAGGCTAAAATTCGAGAAAAAACCTTTTCACAATTAGTTGGTAGTCAAGGGCTAGTACGTTGGTTTGAACGGGAGTCACCAGAGGCGTACACCGAGAAAGTTGTCATTAAAGGCCAAGACTATTTGATGCAAGTAACACCTATTATTTTGGCTGATGAAAATGGTAAATCCCATTGTACTGGTGCGGTATTACTGTTGAAATCGGCTGCAATTTTAGATAAGCAACGCCAACAAGTTATTGAGGTGGATGGCAGCGGTTTTGAACAAATTATTGCTGTTAGCCCTGTCATGGCAAATGTGGTTGAACGAGCCAAACGTATTGCTATGCTGGATGAGCCATTATTACTTGTTGGTGAAACGGGGACTGGGAAAGATATCTTAGCGAAAGCTTGTCATTTGCATAGTGCGAGAGGAAAAGAACCGTTTTTAGGCTTAAATTGTGCTTCGATGCCGGATGATGTTGTAGAAAGTGAATTATTTGGTTATGCAGCGGGAGCTTATCCAAATGCAGTTGAAGGCAAAAAGGGTTTTTTTGAACAAGCCAACGGCGGAACGGTGTTGCTTGATGAAATTGCTGAAATGTCGCCACAAATGCAAATTAAGTTATTACGTTTTTTAAATGATGGGACATTTAGGCGTGTTGGGGAAGAAAGAGAAGTTAAGGTGAACGTTCGTGTGATTTGTGCAACACAGAAAAATTTACCTGAATTGGTTGCCGAAAAGAAATTCAGAGAGGACCTTTATTATCGTTTGAATGTACTGACATTAACCATTCCTCCATTGCGTGAACGTAAAGAAGATATTCAACCGTTAACCAAAACATTTGTCGCCAGTTTTTCCAAAGAGCTTCATATTGCTGAACCTAAATTGGCACCTTCGTTGATAGAATATTTAAGTAGTTATTATTGGCCGGGTAATGTAAGGCAACTGAGAAATGTTCTTTATCAAGGGTTAACGCAACTTAATGGCAATATATTAGATGCAGATAATATCCAATTACCTGATGTCGTTAATACCCCCGCACTCGCTTTAGATTCACTCAATGGCTCGCTAGATGAAATCACTAAACGTTATGAAGCATCGGTATTAGCTCGTTTATATCGCGATTATCCGAGTACCCGTAAATTAGCTAAACGTTTGGATATTTCTCATACGGCAATCGCCAATAAATTGAGAGAATATGGCCTTAATACGAAAAAAGAGCAAAACTAAATTAAATGTATAAAAGAATAACTTACGTATTCGCAATAATAGGGCTGGTTTTAAGTGGTTCTGGTACAGCAACAACAATGCCGGAAGACGGTTTGAATAAGTATTGCCAAGATGTAGTGCGAACAATGGATGAAGTCTATGAAAATGGGGCATTGACTCAGTGTTATTTTAAAGACTTATCGTTATTAGAAGCATACATACAATATAGAACGGCATTAATGGATGGAAAGCAATTTCTTACTGAAAACCTAGAGATTAAACAAAATATTGAAATGCCTTGTCCATCGGACGGTTGTATTGCTATTCGTTATCATTGGAATGATGATAAAAACTTAAAAATTGAACAAGAATTTGCTGGAGGAGAAACCCATCTACAGTTTGTTCAAGACAATAAAGGGACAACTCTCGAAATTATTCAATATCCTGATTAGTACTATGTGCTGGCTATAGAGTAGGCAACAGACGAGAAAAAACGCTTTGAGCAAAGGTATTGTTGCCTATTTTTTATTAATTATCTTTTTTATCTCGCGCTTAATATGGCAAAACCTTACTAATACTATTGCTAATTGGTGAATTTTACTGCTATATAACAAAGACAACTGCTGTTTTAGGGTATCGTAATCTCATCTGATGGGTTTCAACCTACAAGGAGTTGCCATGGATCAATTCACTATTAATTTCGTTGTAAATCGTAAGCTACGCGAATACATGAGCCAGAGCCATTATAAAAATGATATGTTTGAGTCTGCAGCCTCTGCCGCCGAACTTTATCTGATGAATAAAGCTGCAGTAAAATATTTAACGAAGAAAAATCGTTTTACGTGGGAGGCGCTGGTGAAAAATGGCCATAAGCCTCGAGACCTCATTATTGATATTTTGACATCTTGTTGCCCTGTTACCCAGGACCAAGCCTTAAAAGTATTGAGTACGCTCTCTCATACTTTGATTTCTATAATGAGTGACAACAAGTTATTTGCGAATGTTGTTAATGCAAAGAACCACCAACCGTTGTATTGGGCTCACGTAGACTAGAGTGGCGTTTATATTATTCAATAAAGCGGGAAATTCCCGCTTTATTGTTAACTACAGTGAACTAAATATGACAAAAGCTTATTTCAAACTATTTAATGCGCTGTCGTAATCAGGTTCTTCAGTTATTTCAGGAACTAATTGGCTATAAATAACGTTATTGTTTTCATCTAGGACAACAACGGAACGAGCGTTCAGGCCTTTTAATGGACCACTAGCAATATCAACACCATAGTCATTCGCAAACGAGCCGCTACGGAAAGAAGATAGCGTAACGACATTATCTAAACCTTCTGCGCCACAAAAACGCGCTTGTGCGAAAGGTAGATCAGCAGAAATACATAATACAACAGTGTTATCCAAATCGTTTGCGAGCTTATTAAACTTGCGAACTGACGCTGCACATACGCCAGTGTCGACACTTGGGAAGATATTTAAAACTTTTCGTTTACCTTCATAGGTTTCCAGCGTTGCTTCGCTGAGATCTTTGGTGACAAGGGTAAAAGGTTTAGCTTTTGAGCCCGCTTGTAAAAAGACACCATTAACCGTGATGTCATTACCTTTTAACTTAACTGTCTGCGACATGAATTTTTCTCCCATTCATAAAGTGAGTCACTGATAACTTAATCTATCTTCTAATAAAAAATCTTTGCGATTAAAGGTTTTTTAATGGGCAGTTACGCAGTGCTGAGTTTTACATTTTACTAATGACCAAATTTTATACGGAAACCTTATCACTTACCTTGAGCCCAATATAGGGTAAAACAAGGTAATTTTACCTACTTTTTATTACAGTATGGTGCATCATCATTATATAACTACTAAGCTTTATCAATGCTTGCGTTTTTTGTTATGTGCTTTTTATACTGACCTATGAAGTGTAACAAAAGGAAACCGGTCTGTATTGGTTTCTTGAGTCATTATTTAATTATCAGAGAAATGATAGAGATAGAGTTATGGTTCGATAAGACGAGTATTAATTTATCTATATTTGAGTTAGGGAATCAATTGATTACACGGGAAATGTGGATATTTAAAATATGAAGGCATATGATAAATTAAGATAAACAACAGAGTAATTGCGACTTGATATTACGCATGTTAGATATGGTTTTTACATCATAACTTTATGTTTTTATTGTTATAGTGGATTTTTCCAACATTCAAATTACCTAAATGAAACTTAATCAGTAAATGCAGTAACGTTGTTAATAATAGCATCTTCATTTGAAATCATTTAACTAGGCTTTTAGTTAACTTTATTTATATTAACAAGATAGAAAATATAATGCATAAACATTCATTTACATCTTTAGCGATTTTGATTTCTTCAGTTTTTGTTACTACACCAGCTATTAGTGCCGTGATACCTACAGGCACAGTTTTAGCTGAAAACCAAGAAGTTACACGACATTTAAAAGATGAGCCTGCATCTTTGGATCCAGTAAAATCAGTGGGGTTAACAGAGGCGCAAGTCATGCGTGACTTATTTGAAGGGCTGGTTAATCAAGATGATCATGGAAAGCCGATCCCTGGAGTCGCTCAACATTGGGATACGGCTGATAATCGTATTTGGACATTTACACTGAGACCTGACGCACATTGGTCAAATGGTGACCCTGTCACGGCTCAAGATTTTGTTTATAGTTGGCAGCGACTTGTTTCACCTGGAACAACATCGCCATTTGCTTGGTTTGCCGCACTAGCAGGCATTAACAATGCGCAAGATATTATTGATGGTAAATTGCCAGTTGAGCAACTAGGTGTTGAAGCGGTTGATACGCGCACACTAAAGATTACTCTAAATAAGCCGGTACCTTATTTTCCTTCATTAACGGCTAACTTTAGCTTATTTCCTGTTCACCAAGAAACTGTTGAAAAGTTTGGTAATGACTGGATAAAAGCCGGAAATTTAGTTGGAAATGGTGCTTTTATTTTATCTGACAGAGTGGTTAATGAAAAAATTGTTTTGGTACCAAATAAGAATTATTGGGATCATCAAAATACAGTCATCACTAAAGTCACTTTTGTCCCGATTAACCAAGAGTCCCATGCAACGAATCGTTATTTAGCGGGTGACCTAGATATTACCGAATCATTTCCAAAACAGCGCTATCAAAAATTATTAAAAGATATTCCTAATGAAGTCTTTACACCGGATCAATTAGGGACCTATTACTATGCTTTTAATACCCAACGTGCACCAACGGATGACGTTCGTGTTAGAAAAGCGTTATCCATGGCGATTGACCGCCAATTAATTGCGAATAAGGTATTAGGTACAGGGGAGAAGCCCGCAAATTATTTTACTCCTGATGTCACTGATGGCTTTAAGCCCGAAAAAGGGCTTTATAATAGCTATTCACAAAAAGAGTTAGACCAGCAAGCAAAAGTGTTATTGCAACAAGCAGGCTTTGGGCCAAATCTCCCATTAGAATTAACGTTATTATACAATAGCTCAGAAAATCATCAGAAAATTGCGATAGCAATTGCTTCTATGTGGAAGAAAAAGCTAGGCGCTGAGGTCAAATTAGTTAATCAAGAATGGAAAACCTATATAGATAGCCGTAATACGGGAAATTTTGATGTTATACGCGCATCATGGATAGGTGATTTTAATGAGCCTTCAACCTTTTTGTCTCTACTCACTTCTCAGCATAGTGGCAATATACCAAAATTCAATAACCATGCATATGATGAGGTTATTGCATCGGCGAGTATTGAAACAAATGCGCAATTACGCAACCGTTATTATAATAATGCGGAGGCTATCATTGCAAAAGAAGCACCAATCGCACCTATTTACCAATATACCAATGCACGCCTAATTAAGCCTTGGCTAAAGGGTTACCCGATTAACAACCCTGAAGATGTCGCTTATAGCCATAGTTTTTATATTATTAAACATTAACGAAGATCTCAGCCTGCACATGTTGTGGGCTGTTTTTTCTGACGGAAAGAAAAAAGCTCCTTCCTCTGGAGAATGGGAAGGAGGACCAAAAAAAGGAATAAACACTACCTTTTTATAATAAAAAACTCATCGTAAATTTTATTGCTCATTTGTGTCAATTATGTGGTTTTATTTAGCAAAAATGGCGATATTTTGTGATTTATGGGGAATTGTCTGTTTTTATAAGATGTTAATCTCAATCTTTTTCTTTGTTGTTTTATTCATGTATTGTGGGAGCGATTCTTGAAATAATTGCAAAGAATTATTTATTCGACTACAAATACCGTATTGATTATAAAAGGGAGATATTGCATGGGGCTGATTTATGGTTCTTTATTCCAAAATTCAAATCCTGTACATGCATTTCAGTTAAATGGAGACGGTGGGTTACTTCCCATTGATGTGAATGCGAGTGCGAGCCAGCAGTCTCCGTTCTGGCTTCATTATGATTATAAAGATCCTCAAAGTTTTAATTGGATTCAGCAATCAGACCTCTTTAATGAACAAGTTAAGTCTGCGTTATCAGGGCATTCAGGGCGTTGGCGTTTGATACGTGTTGGTGATGGCATTTTATTAACATTGCAAACTTTAAATACCAATACTGGCCAGCGGCCTGAGCAATTAGTTGCATTTCGAGTATTTATTAATAACCGGGTAATTATTTCTAGCCGTCACCGAAAAGTAAACTCTTTAGACTCTGTTATTGATGACTTAAAACAGGGAGTAGGTGCGCAAAGCACGGGTGATTGGTTAGTTGAGGTTGCTGATTCTATTACAGATGAAATAAGTGATTTTACAGATTCTTTGCATGAGCGTTTAATTGATATGGAAGACGCCATATTAAATGGCCAAATTCCTGATAGAGGGGAATTTGCATTACTCCGTAAGCAAATTATTGTAATCCGTCGTTATATGGCTCCACAACGAGATATGTTTTCTCGCTTAACAACGGAAAAATTACTTTGGTTAGATGAAACTAATCGTCGTCGAATTCAAGAAATTTCTGACCGGTTAGGGCGTTGCATTGAAGATCTCGATGGATTTATAGCACGCACAGCGATTATTTCTGATGAGATAACGAACATGATGACTGAAATGATGAACCGGCGTATTTATACAATGTCATTAATGGCCATGATATTCTTACCAACAACGTTTTTAACGGGTTTGTTTGGTGTGAATTTAGGGGGGATCCCCGGTAATGAATTCCGCTTTGCCTTTAGTGTCTTTTGCGTTTTATTAGCCGTTTTAATTGCAACCGTCTTGTGGTGGCTAAGAAAAAGCCGATGGCTCTAATATTGATGACTTATTTCCTATAACCGGACCTAGTTTGAGATAAATCAATAAAACTACTGAGGTTTTAGTGCAGTATTAGTCCTGCAGGTGAATGCAACGTTGAGCGATGAACGTTGTGCTCCATAATTGTAGTTTTTCTCATATTGAGTTCTTATACAGAATAATTGACCACTGTAATGCCGATGTAATTTACATCGGCTTTTTTTTGCATTAAATCTGAGTAAAAAATAACCTCCCAATAGGAGGTTATCAATTAATATTATTTAACTTCAATAATATCAAGGCGTTCAGCTGAAAAATCGGGCTTATCATCTTCATCTATAAAAGACTGGAGAGGCAGCTCCTCTTTGTCAAAGGCAAGATCACCGCCATTGATAACTTCATCTCCATGAGAAATATTCTTGAAATCAAATAATTCTGTATCACATAAATGAGATGGAACAATGTTTTGAGTAGCGCGGAACATTGTTTCGATACGGCCAGGATAACGCTTATCCCAATCACGTAGCATCTCTTTAATAACTTGACGTTGCAGGTTTGGTTGAGAACCACATAGATTACAAGGAATAATTGGAAATTCTTTAGCCTGCGCAAAGCGCTCAATATCTTTTTCTCGGCAGTAAGCTAGTGGGCGGATAACAATGTGTTTTCCGTCATCGCTCATTAATTTAGGAGGCATGCCTTTTAACTTACCGCCATAAAACATATTTAGGAACATGGTCTGTAAAATATCATCACGGTGGTGACCAAGTGCAATTTTAGTTGCGCCTAATTCAGTTGCTGTACGATACAGAATTCCACGTCGTAAACGAGAGCACAATGAACAAGTTGTTTTCCCTTCAGGAATTTTTTCCTTTACGATCCCATAGGTATTTTCTTCAACAATTTTGTACTCCACACCAAGATTTTCAAGGTATGCAGGTAAAATATGCTCAGGGAAGCCAGGTTGTTTTTGGTCCAAATTAACCGCAACTAATGAAAACTGGATAGGGGCACTTTTTTGCAAACTTTGCAGGATGGAAAGCAGTGTGTAACTATCTTTACCTCCTGACAAGCAAACCATTATTCGGTCACCGTCTTCTATCATGTTAAAGTCAGCGATTGCTTGGCCAACATCACGGCGAATTCTTTTTTGCAACTTATTTAAGTTGTACTGTTCTTTATTGGTCGTCATTCTATATTGTTCTGCTACTGGGGTTTATGTTGCTGATGGTTAATTGTACTTTCAGCCGTTAAGTTATTATTGTTCTGTGCTTAAAGCGTAATCAGCGAGATCTATAAAAAGAGGCTCATAATAGCAGAAGCTGGGGGGAGAGTGATACCAGTTAGTTAAAAGAGGTGAAAATCTGTTGAGGTATGGCGTCTTCTTTATAGCCTTTATCTTATTGTATAAGCACTACTGAGAACTTAGTCTATAACAAAATACGGAGGAAATATGCCTGCAACTGACCCAATTGAATTGGTTTCTTCTTTACTCGCCAGCACCATTAAAATGGTAATTACGCCAATGGAATATTTTTTTCAAAGTGGCACTATTGGGGATGCCATTTATATAAGCGTATTATTTTTGAGTTAAAGATTTATCATAACGAGATTAACCCAAGACAAATGAAGGAAGGCTGGCTTCCTTCATAACGGTGGGTATCTGCGGTACTAATAAGCTAGTTCATCACATAATTTTTGTAACTCAGTTAAAAATTTACCTACATGGAAGCCATCGCAAACAGCATGATGTACTTGTACTGCTAGAGGAAGCCATATTTTATTATTGTCACCATAGTATTTTCCCATAGTGAATATAGGGGTAAAGATATTAGTAATATCTGCAATATTTAGATTAAAACTATCAAATGAAACCCAGGGTAAAGATGACACATAGAATACATTTTCAATTTGCTGTGATTGAGGGTGCAAATTGAGATTATCTTTATGCAACATTAATTGGTGGTGATAATTCTCCATAAATATCGCCATTTCTGATGAGTATTCGCACCATAATGAAGAAAAGGTTTCAGTATCTTTATGGAAAATAGTAAAACTAGGGTGTACTTTATCCCATAAAATAAGCTCATCATTTTTTTTTGCAAATCTAAATTCTTTGCAAGTGTTAGCTACCCGCGCTAATAAATAAATCACTGAAGGGTAAAAGCTATAACCTTTTGAATTTATGTATTTTTTTAAATTGGTGATATCTATTTTAGTTGTTAAACTAAACCCACAATTCATGGTTTTTTCGTAGGTATTGTAATGTTCTTTACGTAACCATGTATCTATATTAAATTTAGTATAATTCATAATTTTTCCTTCTAATAAGTTAATGTTATTGTTATTAGAAGGGAGACTTCTCTGATTTTGATTGGCTCATAGTGATTCTTTATATCATATTGAAGTTATGTCTACATTTTAACTAGACGGCTTATGCTTGTCGATATGTATAGTTTAATCTCTTTAATATAAGGCACAATTTGCGTGATAGTAAAATATACCTATGGGCATGACTGTGCGTTGACGTAGGTGTCAAATAATGTTTTGACATCTACGTTGAGTATTTTAGAGAGTATTACAAGGTGGTCAATAAATATGGAAAGAGTTCCATCTTCATATTTTATATATGATTTTTCAGAAATAGATATTAATTCAGCCATTTTTTTTGTCGTAATTTGATGTTCAACACGCTTTTGTTTAATAAATTCACCTAATACAACATTGCCAACATTATTTTTATTCATAGTAACCTGTTATAAATTTGTTTTTGTTTTTTTATTATCTTAGATGAGAGTTAATGTTCAATGGGTAATAATCTGTAAATTTAATAAAGAATAAATTTTAGGCAGTGAAGTTAAAGTGATTATTATAAAACTAGAGTTAGTGTAATAAACGATAATAAATAACATTATTGTATTTTATAATCAAAAGTCGAGAGTTGATTAATATTAAATTCTATTTAATTGCACAAAATGTGATTTTTAACTAGATAACATGTCAATTTTGCTACCATTATTTAACAGAAACTATCTTAACAATAACTATTGAAGACAGTGTCTGTTAATAGATAATATTGATTAAGCAGATAGCGCAACTTCAATTGCTTTTTGAGCATGAATGGCGGTGGTATCAAATATGTTTACTGTAGTATCATATTGATTAACAAGTAATGTTATTTCAGTGCATCCTAAAATGATACCTTCAGCACCTTTTTCTACCAGAGATGCCATTATACGTTGATATTCCTTTTTAGATTCTTTGTTTATTTTCCCTAAGCATAATTCATTATAAATAATATCATGAACTATTTTTCTATCTTGGTCGCTAGGTACTAATACATCCAAATTAAACTTATCAATCAACCTTTGCTTATAGAAGGGCTGCTCCATCGTAAACGAAGTTCCTAAGAGCCCAATTGTTTTTATACTTGACTGTGTAATGCGTTCACCTGTTGCATCAGCTATATGTAATAATGGAAGACTGGTTTGAGATTCAATGAGTGGAGCTACTTTATGCATAGTATTGGTGCAAAGAACCAGAAAATCAGCGCCTGCAAGCTTTAAACGCTCTCCTGCATCTGCTAAACATTGTGCTGCCAAATCCCATTGCCCATTGGACTGATACTGTTCTATCTCAGCGAAATCGACGCTATATAAAACAATTTTAGCAGAATGTAGGCCACCTAACTGTTGTTTCACTCCTTCATTAAGTTGTTGGTAGTATAGTAATGTAGATTCCCAGCTCATACCGCCAATGAGGCCTATTGTTTTCATTTCTCAAGTTCCTATTATCATGCAGTGTTATTATTTTTCTTACTATACTGATTGTTTACAGAGGATCACAATAGAAATGAGAAATTTTCTAGGGGATTAAGAGTAAAAAATAGTTGTAATATTAAACTCAATTTAACATTACAAATAATAAGGTTTTAATGTTGGACTTATTTAAATAACAAAATGATAAATATAAGAATATTTACGTTTTAAAGATGGATTTTAATTGATATCTGGTTATCATCATAATGAACATTATTTCTATAAATTTGGTCATATATGGCGAGAATAAAAATGAATTTTTTTAAAGTAATCATTGCGATACTTATTTTTGGTGCTGCATTTCTGTTAGGGGCACTATATATGAAACCAACTCAACTGAGTTTAGTTGAGCAAGTGAAAAAGAATGTTTATGATGTTCTAGCGTACCCACAAGCAGCAAAGTTTAGAAATATTGAATATCACTTTTCTCGCTACACTGCGGATAATGGTAAGGTTGGTTATGTTTGTGGAGAGGTGTATCGATATAAAAATGATAAACCTGACGGATTTAAGCGTTTTATTGTTAAATCCTATACCAATGATGAAGGCCGCATGGATATTTCTATTCCGTTTATTGACGGAGGACATGAAATATTATTGCCTGAACAGGTTAACCAAATTTGGAAAGATAAGTGCTCAAGTCCTGCTTCACCGCTAGAGTAAGGAACTACGTGTGCTAAAATTTTGTAGCACACGCTTTTAGGTTATTTGTTATGTAGTCTGTTGGTTTATACATTTTAATGCTGCAGGGCGGTTATTATTTTTTATAATAGTCAAGTAAAAATGATGTATTAGGACTTTCTGTCGGGGTTAATAACCAACGTTGGATTGATAATGTGATAACGATATTTGCTAGAGAAAATGGTTTTCATAGAGATAGTTCTGATGATTTTTTTTGGGCTTATTTTGTGATAACACAGATTCAATTATTTACATTTTTTCATTCCATAAATGGATACTTTTTGAGGTTGTCGTAGAAAAAAAGAATCCTGTCTTACCCTAATATAATTTTAGCGTAAAGCATATAGTAACCATTTAAAACTAATAAGCAAAACTGGATTATATATTACTGGCTTAGTGTTATACTGAATAGGTTACACTTTGTTTTGTTATTATTATGAAACAAAAAAGCCTTTGTGGTCAACGATGACTATATTTTTGATGTTCATTTTTTAATGAATTTTTAATTTAGTAGTTTAAGGAGTCGATAATGGTTAGTAATAATAATGCGCGTCGTTTGTTAGGTATGCCTTATAAATTAAGTCGTTCTAAGAAAAACATACGTGTTTCGCTAAGTTCTAAAGATAATGCTACAGTTGCGGTGCAAAAGAATAAAGCGACAGAAAAGAAAACATATCATTCAGTAACTGTTTTTTACCCAGAATATGTTATTAGTTAATTGAATGAATGTAACCCTCTAGTCTTCACTAGGGGGTTGATGCTATTTAATTAAAATTAGACTTTTCTTATTAACTTACGTTAACTCATTTCAATATACACCATTCCTACGAGTAACATTCAGCCCCTCTTATTATAAAAATAAACGGTAGTCATAAAATAGATTAAGCGATATTATCTATATTAATTAAAAGCTAAAAGAAAGATCACTATTGGGTGTTGTAGAATGAAATTTTATTGTTGCTTACTATTTTTATTTTGTTTTTCTCTTTCAGGGTGTTCTACTCAATTTAAATCAGATGAAGAAACTAATCGCTTAAAATTTAATATTCAACACGCAAATACGGTTCCTATTGAGGATTCCGTTGAGCCGTTGGCGGTTTCCGATATGTTACCAGGTGATATTCTTTTATCGTCTGCTACAGGGTTAAATTCATGGGGAATTCGATTATTTAGTATTAGCGGGGTAAGCCATGCATCTATTTATCTAGGCTTGGGCGAAGTTGCTGAATCTGTTGGAAGTGGCGTTAGGATCATTACCTTAGACCAAGCAGTGAGAGATTCTAATAACATGGTGGTATTGAGACAAGCAGGTTTAACATCATTACATGCAGAAAAATTGCGCGAATTTTCAGTTCAAAATAATGGAAATAAGTATAACTATAAAGGTATTGTGATGATTGCTCCCTGGATGATCACAAAAAGAGTATGTGAACTTCCGTTAATTGGTGAAACGATACGTAATTTTTGCTTAAAAACCTTAGCTAAAGTTCAATTAGGCGATGATATAGACCAAGCTAATGGCTTCTTTTGTTCGCAGTTTGTCCTAGATGCTTATAAGTATGCGGGTATTCCCTTATTTGAAGGTAACTCATCATGGATAACACCTGCGGATATATTGCATATGCGTACAGGTGATGTACCGACTTTTGTACCAACTCAACGTCTAGCGTATGTTGGCCATTTGAAATCATGGAGCTTTAGTAGTGCAATACGCGGGAAATAATAGGTAATTTTAAATAAAAAAAAGGCCAACATTTAAAGTTGGCCTGCTAAACTGGAAGCAATGTGAGCAATGTCGTTTGTGATAAACCTGAGTGATTTACTCAAGTATTCACGAGGTAAAAGATAACCATTCTCATTTAAGAAATCAACCCCTTTTTTTATGCAGTTACTCATTCACCTTCCCTGTTTGTTTTCATTTTTTGTTTATATAAAACAATCTATTGTGTATTTATTTCTAATCAAAATTGCGTTTTTAACAAAAAAAAATTTTTTTAATTGATATTAATGAGATTATTCTTGCTGAGATTAACCATTAACAGGCGTGTTTACGATGCGAAAATTAAAGGTGGGTGTAGTTGGTTTAGGTTCTATTGCACAAAAAGCGTATTTACCTATTTTAACTAAAGAGGAAAACTGGGAGCTGGTTGGTGCTTTTTCTCCGAATCAATCAAAGGCAAAATTGGTGTGTGATAGTTATCGAATACCCCTGTTTAGCAGTATTAACGCACTAGCACAGCAATGTGATGCTATTTTTGTTCACAGTGCGACCAAAAGCCATTTTGAGGTAATCAAGCTGCTATTAGAGGCTGACGTTCATATCTATGTTGATAAGCCATTGACTGAGTTAATTGAACAATCGGAGCAATTAATTCAGTTAGCCGCGCGACGTCAAAAAATGTTAATGGTTGGATTTAACCGCCGTTTCTCGCCGTTTTATTTGGCAATTAAACAAAATATTAAAAATATAGCGTCTATTCGTATGGATAAACACCGTATGGATAGCGTAGGGCCGAATGACTTCAGGTTTACGTTATTAGATGATTATTTGCATGTCATTGATACTGTAATGTGGATTGCACAAAGTAACACAAAATTAATCAGTGGTAGCATTCACAAAACAAATACTGATGAATTGTTTTATGCCGAGCACCATATGCAAGCGGGCCAATGTTGGCTAACAACATCGATGCATCGCAAAGCCGGAAGCCAACAAGAGCAACTTATTGTCATTGCTGAGGACAGTATTCATCAAATAACCAATATGAACCATTGGTGGAGTGAAAATGCTGTTGGGATCAGCGAGAAAAAGCCGGCTAATTGGGACTCCATTTTGGTTCAACGCGGTTTTGATGGTGCAATTCGACATTTTATTGATTCTGTTTCAAATCAAACTCAACCTTTGGTCGGTGGAGAAGAGGGCTTGAAGGCTCAAAGAATGGTTGAAAAAATGATCTCTACAGTGGATAAAGTCAGCGGTTAATTATCTTATTTTGTAAAAGTAATTATCGATTTTATTAAACGGTAAAATTTTAGTATCTCATTACTTTATAGGAACACGGGATGATACCTTTCCAAGATAGCTCTGATGTATTATTTGTTGCAGGGTTTGGGCCGATAGTGACAGATTACAAAAAAAGTCATTCTTTTTATCTTGAGTTGTTAAAGTTACCTTTGAAACCAATAGAAGAAGGAAGCCAATATTTAACTTGTGAGCAAGAAAGGTTAGAAGGCGTTAAACATTTTGCACTTTGGCCTATAGAGCAAGCAGCCCAATCATGTTTTAGTCAAAATGAGTGGCCTGAAAATATACTCACTCCGCAAAGTTGGATGGAGTTTGAGGTTTCAGACATCGAAAAGATTACGGATATTTGCCTGAAGGAAGGCTATGTCTTATTAGTTAATAACCGCATGGAGCCTTGGGGGCAAACCGTAACAAGGTTATTAAGCCCAGAAGGCATGTTAATTGGTTTAACTGTGACGCCATGGCTAAGAGAATAACCTGCCTTTATTTGTAGTTAGAGATCTCATTTATCTTTGTGGATAAGAGACATTTATTAGTAATTGTTTATAATTTTGTTGTAGAACTTCATTTTAACTATTTTAGGAGGGGTTATGTATAAAACGATTCTGGTCCCTATTGATTTAACAGAAGATGAATTAACCAGTAAAGCCGTTCGTCATGCTGTTAATCTTGCAAAGCAATCTAGTGCTAAAATTCATCTTATTCATGTTTTGCCAATTTCTTCGGCAATTATTAATGCGTATGCTTTAGGTTACATGGAAATAAAAGACCGTGCGACGGTGAAAGCGGAAGAAGACATGAAAATGTTAATGGATTCAATTGATTTACCTCATGATGACGTTAGTTATACTATAACGTTTGGTTCTCCACGAGATGAAGTGATTAATACAGCAAAAGACATTAATGCCGATATTATTGTCATTGGCTCTCGTCGCCCAAATATTACAACTCATCTTTTAGGGTCAACAGCGGCGGGTATAGTACGTTACGCTGAAACATCAGTGCTGGTTGTACGTTAATAATTAGAGAAGAGCCTGCTCATTGGGTAGGTTCTTTTTTATTTCATTATTTGTATTGCCAATTCAATCAGTTTTAGCACTCAAGTTAATTGATCTTACTTATAACAAGGTGAATTTGAGTCAGTATGGAAAAGTTTTCACAAGAATTACTGCGTGTTGAACACTTTGTTCTGAGAGTTTTGCGTTTTTATTTACTCGGGCTTTTGATTTTTTTTCTTGGGTTATTACCCGGTATAATCGGTTTTTATTTTATTGAAGGCCATTCAGCTGTTGAGTCAATGCTTAATGCATTGTCTATGTTGAGTGGGCAAGCTATTGAGCCAGCTCCTATTACAAGGGGAGGCCGTTTCTTTATTGCTATTTATGGTTTATTTTTACAAAGTGTTTTTATTATCAGTATTGGATTAATTGTAACTCCTTTTATTCATCGTATTTTGCATAAATGGCATTTAGAAGAATGATTTTTTGTTGTAATAGTAAGGGGCTTCACAGCTTTTTTAGTGTAGTAAGACTATACTTCTAAAGACTAAAAAGGAAAATATTCACCCGCTACGCCTAATAATCAAGTTGTAAAAATACGCAACAATACAACTTGAATAAAAACGTCAACATAATTAATAAGGGGCATCATATGTATCAAACAATTTTGGTTCCCGTGGATATATCTGAAGATGTACTAACAGATAACGCATTAAAACATGCTATTTATTTAGCAAAAATTTCAGATGCGAAAATTCACTTATTTCACTCAGTTCCAGATGTTTCAAGATTTTCAATGAGTTACAGTTATCATTATGATTTACTGTCTTCATTTGCTAAAAAAGCACTTGAGCGCTCTGAAGAGCAGCTAAAAGAAATTATTGAAAAGATTGATTATCCATCAGATAAAATCTCTTATAAGGTGGAATTTGGTTCACCAAGAGATAAAGTTTTATCAGAAGCTGAGGCTATTGATGCTGACCTTATTGTTATCGGCTCACGCAATCCAAGTATTTCAACCCATTTATTAGGTTCAAATGCTTCAGGGATTGTTTCCTATGCGAAGATCTCGGTTCTCGTAGTTCGGTAAATAAAATAGCCTGCTCAGCAGGCTATTTTTTTGTCTATTAAAAGCGAACAATTCTAGGGTGTTTTTACCGCTTCTTTGGCTTGCTCAATTGCTTTAAGTGCTTGGCTACAAGCTTGCTCTTGTGCATCATCAGGGTAGCTAGCAAGAGCTTTTTTCGCTTCCTCTAATTGTGACTTCATTAATGCAATTTGTTCACCTGCATTGGCTTCATCTTTATATTGTTCTTCAGCTTGCTTAACAAGATCATTCATTTCTTTGAAGTAAGTATCACAGGTTGCACCTGCATTTGCATTAAATGCAGTGAAAGCCATTAAAAGGCTAAACGCAATTGGAATAGTTTTTTTCATCGTATTTTCGCTTTTAAAATTCATAATATCATCAGAATAACATTCCATATTCAAAAACGCACCACTCGAACACGTGAATGTTTTTAACTGATAAACTTTTTCTGCATATTGAGAATATTCCTGTTAGTCACTGTCAGAAATAGCATAATTTGCAAAATACAAATGATAATCATTCTTGACTATGAATGATATAAAAGTGTACATTCAAGTACACTTTAATTAATAATGACAACAGAGATGACTGTGATGAGTAAAAATATGATAAAAACAGAAAATTGGCCAATCTGTGAGATGAATGCATTTCCATCAACTATGGATGAAACGCGTTTATGGTTAGAGGAAATGGATATGTTATTGGCGAGAAGAAATGAATTTGTATTGATATATCCTCCAGTGGTTAAAAAAGAAAAACCATCATCAGAAGATATGCAAAGTATGAAATATGTGCGTCGTTGGTTGAAAGATGCAAAAAAAGCAATGGAACAGCATTGTCGCGCTTTAGTTGTTACGCTACAACCTGATGGCCGAGATAAAGAGGAGATGGAACGCATGGCTCCCATGTTGTCTGCGTTGTATGGTCCCCAAGTTTTAATCGCAACGGATGCAATGGCTGCAAAAGAACAAGCCCAATCAGTTTTAGCTTAGTCGATTGTGGTTTTACTGATTTTACGGATATAACTGGCGATGATATCGACGGACATAGCAATTTGCTGTTGAATAAATTCATCGCTGGGCTTGAAATCGGCAACACAAAAAGTGGTGATAAACACATCCGCTTTTAGCATTTCTAGGTAGCGTGAAGAAATGCTTAATAATGTTGTTTCATTCACTTTAACATCAGGAAGTAAAGCCAACTTCTGTGTTAACAAGCGATAGCTTTTTACAGGGCCTTGCTCAAAAAATGCATGGGTTATTTCAGGGAAACGGTTGTATTCGCCTAAAATTAACCGGTATAACCCGATGGATTCAGGTTTAAGAACATTCAATAAAAATCGAGAACCATAAAAAGAAAGTATGGACTCAATCGTATTTAGTGGGGGTGTTTTTTCGTCAGGTTCTTGAAAAATATCATCAATCATAGATGCAATAACAGCGGCAAATAACCCTTCCTTATCACCAAAATTTTTATATAAAGTCGTTCGAGAGCCTCCTGCACGTTCAATAATCATATCCAGAGTTGCACCTTCAAACCCATATTGCAAAAAAATTTCAGTTGCGGCAGTGATCAAAGCCTGATGACGACGTCGGCCTTTTGGGGTTTTAGCTGTAAGCGTGCTATTCATGAATGGCTAATCCTACTATTTGTCTTCAAATAAGAAAATAACATAACAAATTTTACCAAATAGTTTAAATCACGTTACCTCAATCACAGATTTACCTGAAAGAGATCATCATTTAAGCTGATATTTGTCTTTATGATATTTATAAAGATTAACATGTTTAGGGTGATATCTGAATGGTTGTCACAATATTGGGGGCAAGATGGCAGAGCATGCATTGAATGAACAAAAAATAGACCAAAATGATCCTGTTGATCAGCAACGTGAGGTAACTCGGCTATGTATTGAGTGTGGCTTATTGTTATTGCAACATGGCGCTGAAAGTATGCTCGTTGAACAATTGACAACTCGTTTGGGCATTGCACTTGGAGCAAATCAAGTTGATAGTGCAATTTCATCTAACTCATTAGTTTTAACCACCATAATTGATGGCCGCTGCCTAACGTCAACACGGCGTATTATTGACCGTGGTATTAATATGCATGTTGTCACCGAAGTTCAGCATGCGGTCATTCTCGTCGAACATCATTTACTAGACCGAAAACAATTACACAAGAAATTATCATCGATTAAACCGTTACGATATCCTCGATGGTTAATGGTTTTGATGGTGGCTTTATCTTGTGCTTGTTTCAGCAAGTTGAATGGAGGGGGATGGGAAAGTGCGTTAATTACATTTTTAGCCAGTGGCTGTGCAATGTATGTGCGACAAGTGTTAACTTCTCATCAAATGAACCCATTGATTAATTTTTGTATCACTGCGTTTGTTGCGACAACGGTCTCTGGATTATTACTGAAAATACCGTATTTGGCCGTCACTGAAACGATTTCTATGGCTGCCAGCGTATTGCTTTTAGTTCCGGGCTTCCCATTAATTAATGCAGTCGCTGATATGTTTAAAGGGCATGTTAATACAGGTTTAGCGCGTTGGACAATGGCGAGTCTCCTTACTTTGGCTACCTGTATTGGGGTTGTATTAGCAATGACAATCTGGGGTTTAAAAGAATGGGCATAGAATTTCTGTTCTCCTTATGTGAGAAAATGCTACTAGCAGCTATACCAGCAGTTGGGTTTGCTATGGTGTTTAATGTGCCTGTTAGAGCATTGAAATATTGTGCTTTATTAGGTGCTATTGGCTATGGTTTTAGAATGATATTGATGACATTAGGGCTGCAAATTGAGTGGGCAAGTTTTCTCGCGGCAATTTTAATCGGTATTATCGGTATTCAGTGGTCGCGCTGGTGGTTAGCTCATCCTAAAGTGTTTACTGTTGCTGCCGTGATCCCAATGTTTCCAGGTATTAGTGCTTATATTGCAATGATTTCAGTCGTTAAAATATCGCAATTTGGCTATGACCCTGAATTAGTTGAGGTCCTAGTGACTAATTTCTTAAAAGCCTCTTTCATTGTTGGAGCCTTGTCTATTGGTATTTCTTTACCTGGTTTATGGTTATATCGCAAAAGACCAAGTGTGTAATTTTTAAGGGATGGCTTACTGGTATTCTTGCTATATCTGCAAGCCATACTTTGCTCTTTTACTAATAAGAGTTAGATATTCTATTAAAGCTGCATAAATTCTGATGTGGGTGTTAACCATGAAATTGAGTCATCGCTGATATCATTAATGCTACTATTTGATTAGAATATGTGATATTTCTTCTTATGCATTAATGTGTTAGAGGAAAAACTAACGCATTCATTTCAATTCTTCGCATATATTCTTATTAGTGGTGTTATTTTGAAACAATTTAGCTTGTCCAAATATTATCAATTCGTTTTTTCGATTCTATTATTTGTTTTTTCTGCTTTTTCATTTTCTGCACCGAGTTCATTTACTGAAGCCAAAGCACTGAGTAAAACTCAGGTTTATGCAGATCAAAATCACCAAGGTGAGGGAACAATATACTGTGGGTGCCAGTGGGAATGGGTAGGAAAAAGCGGAGGAAAAGTCGATTTAGCCTCTTGCGGCTATCAAGTACGTAAACAACAAAACCGGGCCGAACGTATTGAATGGGAGCATATTGTTCCGGCGTGGGTATTTGGTCATCAAAGACAATGTTGGCAACAAGGTGGGCGAAAAAACTGTGTGTCTAGTGACCCTATTTTTGGTCAAATGGAAGCCGATCTGCATAATTTAGCGCCTTCTATTGGAGAGGTGAATGGTGATAGAAGTAATTTTAGTTTTGGGCAATTACCCGCTAATACGCCATATCCATACGGAATGTGTCGTAGTCGAGTAGATTTTAAACAAAAAGTCTTTGAACCAAGAAATGAGGCTAAAGGGCAAGTAGCCCGAGTATATTTCTATATGCATGACCGCTATAACTTATCTATGTCACGTCAACAACAACAGTTATTGATGGCTTGGGATAATAAATATCCTCCAACCCCTTGGGAAATCCAGCGTGATAATCGAGTCGCTAAGGTGATGGGCCATCATAACCCATTTGTGACAGGGGAGAAAAAATGGAGTTTAAATCATAAAAATAGCGCAGAGGGTGTTAATATTTCACCAGTCTCACCTTTAAATCAGCCTCAAGTAATAAAAAATAAACCTATTGTACCAAATACGGTTGAAATTAAAGGTAATCGTAATTCTAAAAAATATCACTTTTCATATTGTGCTAGCTTCAATACCATCGCGGATAAAAATGCCGTCATCTTCACTGACGAACAATCGGCTAAAGCCGCAGGTTTTGAGTTAGCTGGAAATTGTAAAATACGCTAATTATACGTTAAAACCGCAATAGTTAACTAACTGATTATTGTGGTTTTATTTTTTGTTTTTACGTGTGATAACGAAAGATTTTAATAAACGCCCAAAATTTTGTTAGAAAAATGTTGCTTTATCAAAAAAAATGACGCTATATTTAAAGCAGATGAAAACTGCAATAAAAACATGGACTCATTGAGTCACTAAAAATATTGCTGCTTGTCATATTACTGTCATATAGATTCATTAGTTTAAAAGTATCGCTGTTACAGGAGAAACTAATGGGAAATAAGTGTCTATACACGCGAGTACAAAGCCGGTTACCACTCCATCATGAAATTTCCATGGTGAGATTGGTAACCGGTTTTTTTATTAGCTGAGTTATTATTGCATGGAGTTACAGCCACATAATAGATATTTGATATTAACTTTGAGCTTGAAGGGAGCTCACCTCTGTTTTGAATAGTCCGTCATTTGAATTGACATCACTGATACCTGGAAGGGTTAATACTATGAGTAGACAGAAAGCTGCAACAAAGGCACGTCGTGAAATGAAACGTTCATCACGAAAAGATCGCTCAGGTCGTTTTGATATCAATAACGTCGCATCATTTGCTGAATTTACTGGCATTGAAGCTATCGGTATGGCAAAAGAACGTCGTGATGAATCCCCTATATTGCCCAGAAATGAAGCTCAAAAACTCTATATTAATTCCATTAAACATAAGCAATTAATTTTTGCTAATGGCGAAGCGGGATGTGGTAAAACCTATATCAGCACTGCACTTGCAGCTGATGCGTTAATTCATAAAGATATCAATAAGATTATTGTGACAAGGCCCGTTCTTCAAGCGGAGGAAGATCTCGGTTTTTTACCGGGTGATATGTCAGAAAAATTTGCGCCTTACTTTCGTCCTGTTTATGACGTATTGGTGAAAAGGCTCGGCGCATCCTTTTTACAATATTGTTTGCGTCCCGAAATTGCTAAAGTGGAAATAGCGCCATTTGCTTATATGCGAGGTCGAACATTTGAAAATGCTGTTGTGATATTAGATGAAGCTCAAAATGTCACTGTCACGCAAATGAAAATGTTTTTAACTCGGCTTGGCGAAAATGTGACGGTGATTGTCAATGGTGATGTGACCCAATGTGATTTGCCAGAAGGTGTGTCCTCTGGGTTAGCCGATGCATTACAACGTTTTAGCACTGATGAAACGGTTTCGATGGTGAATTTTACTATTGAGGACTGTGTGAGATCACAATTGTGCCATAAAGCCTTATTGGCTTATAACCGTTAATTAGTCTTGTTATTAATGATATGCCCCACGATTTGTTCGCGGGGCATAGGTTAAATCTTTATAGAGGCCATTGATTAGTGGTAGAGCATTTCATGTACGATTTGCTCATCTGTGAGGGTATATGGGTAATAGGTTGGCCAATTTTCTAGTTGGCTTAATAATTTTTCCTGAGATTCGTTTCCCATATATAGGTGGAAGTGCCCCGAGGCCTGTGGCTCAATAATATGGTCACTAAATTGGATAAATTTGGGCGCTTTTGAATTAGCATCTTTGCATTCAAACAAGTAACGGACGCCTTTTTTCCCTGAAGTGTAATGAAGAATTTTGTAACCGGCGTAGTCATATTTACAGCTGCTTACGGCACCGTTTTGGGTAAATTCAATGACATCATTTTCAATTCCAATGCTGTCAACATCGGTGGCATAGCCTTTTTTATAATACTCACGATACTCTTCAACTGTTTTGTCTTTATTTTTCTTCGCTTTACTTTCTAAAACTTCATCGAGCTTTCCATTTAATAGTAATGGATTAACAGATTCCCAGATGCCTTGCCAATCGCTAAGAGACCTATCTTTGACGTCAGTATCTTCAAAAATCCCTTTTGAAGCTTGGAGTGCCTTCTCTGATTGTGGATGAGAGTGACTATGTGAGCCATGAGCAGCAGCTGTATAGCTAGTGAGAGCTAATGCGACATAAAGACTGGTTTTTAAAATTGCCATTTTGTACACAGTGGTTTTCCTATTTTTGAAGTGAATATAACGACCATAAAAACCATTATGTTATAACATAACATTTGTAAGCATGAAAAGTATTTTAGCAAGTTTATTGATGAGGAACGTAATGACTAAAAACTTGATGAAGGCAGATAGGAGTAGGATATGAGCTCGCTTAGTAGAGTTTATAACCAATAAGCGAGCTAACTATTTGAACTGAAATTAATCGTCAGGGTTGTCCATCACAGCATGGCGTTCATGGTGATAACCTTCCTCATCATAGCCATATCGCCAGTAAGGAATTGCATAGATATCATCACGACCAAAACCTTTTTCACGACGAATATAGCGACGCAAATCACGAATAATTTGGTCTTCACCCGCAATCCAAAAAGCGCAATCATTGCTTGGAATGTCCCAAGACTTAAACGTGCTAATTAATTCAGCTGTTTTGGTGATATCACCACAGATCCAAATTACGTCAACATGTTCAGGTTTTTTCAGCTCTCGCACGTCTTTTGGGTTATCTAACCGTAGTACGACTTTACCTTGGGCATTTGCTGGCATTTTTTCCAATAATGCGGCAATAGCGGGTAGAGAACTTGAATCACCGGCCATGAAGTAATGTTGTCTGGCAGGCAATAATGGATCTGGGCCACCAGGATTGGTAATTCCCATCCAATTTCCCGGTTTTGCATCACGCGCAAATAGGTATGCAGGGCCAGTTGCGCCATCATGCATAGCAAATTCAATATCTATCTCGCTAACTTCAGGGCGGATGGCTCTGACGGTATAGGTACGAACAAATGGACGAGGTTTGTTTTCTGGCCAGCTACGGCCTTCTTTACTTAGGATAGGGAGTGCCGGCTGGCTGATTAAATCAGGGGCTAAAAATATTTTCAGGTGCCCACCTTCACAATCTGTTGGGTATGTATCGAGTCTTTCACCGGTGAAAGTAATGCTGCGAATAGATGGGCTGATATCGGTAATAGATTTGACTTGAATGAGCTGTGGTGGAGCCGGGCGGTAGATGTTTTTTTCAACGGGTTGTTCTGTGGCCACGGACGATCTCCTTTATTAATGATAATTTTATTATATGGTAATTATTATCATTATCATGAATAACTTTGTAAGTTGCAACCGCTAGTGAGTGATTGGAAGAGGATATTTATAAAGCGAGGTTTTCAACAGTAGGGAGGCAATTTACAGTGATGAATTGTTGATTTTAATAAAAATGCCGTATGATTTTTAGCATACGGCATATCGAAAGGTAAATTACTTCACTTTCATTCCGGCGGCGGTCATCATCAATTTAAACACGGAAGAGAAGGCAAATAGTGCCAATACACTTCCGAACCAGATAATGGCCATCCAACCGAGTTTTTTCCACCAAGGGGAGGCTGCCACGTTATCAGTGGTAACCTTGTTCTGGGGTAATTTTTCCTCTGAAGACATAGTAACTCCAATAGGTATAAACCAAAATAACAGGAATAATGAATAACGCACCGACTAACATAAAGCCTAAACTTTCGGCTGGGCCAGCGGCATCACGGAAACTGACTGCGGGTGGAATGAGCGTTGGCCAGATACTGATACCTAGGCCAGTAAACCCAAGGAAAATCAACATTAAAGCAGCTAAGAATGGCACGCTATCGAATCGTTGGCGCTTAGCACTTTTTAGGATCAACCAAGTACAGGCTAATACCAGTAACGGAACAGGTAAAAAGAAAAACAGGTTTGGCAGGGAGAACCAACGCTCAAAGACTGCCTCATTTAACATTGGGGTCCAGAGACTGATCACCGCAATTACTGCTAACATCAGTAATGTTAATGGCCGCAGAATACGATACATCGTGCTACGTAAATGGCCCTCAGTTTTCATGATCAACCACCCACAAGCTAATAGCGCGTAAGCAACAACGAGGCCAAATCCACAAAATAGAGGGAAAGGCGCGAACCAATCGAAATAACCCCCCATGTAAACACGGTTTTCCACGTGGAAGCCTTGGATAAAGGCGCCAACGACCACACCTTGAACAAAGGTGGCAAAAATTGAACCCCAAATAAAGGCGTGATCCCAATGGCGGCGGTGTGATTCATCCGCTCTAAAACGAAACTCAAAGGCAACACCACGGAAAATCAAGGCCAGTAACATGAAAGTTAATGGAATTGACAGTGCATCAAGGACAATTGCATAAGCGAGAGGAAATGCGCCGAATAGAGCGGCTCCACCTAAAACCAACCAAGTTTCATTGCCATCCCAGACAGGGGCAACGCTGTTCATCATCAGATCACGGTCTTGGCTGTCTTTTAGCGCAGGGTAAAGGATCCCAATGCCTAAATCGAACCCATCCATAACGATATACATCAACATACTAAATACGATGATGACAAACCAAATGAGAGGTAAATCAATGCCCATGAGCTGCGTCCTCCGCGATACCTTTACGAATTAATTTCATCATGTACATATAGCCAATCCCGAAAACACCGCCATAAACGACAAAAAAGGCGATTAAACTGATGCTCATGTGCATTTCACCATGTGCACTGACCGCATCAGAGGTTCGTTGTAGCCCATAAACGACCCATGGCTGGCGACCAATTTCTGTTGTAAACCAACCAGCAAGGATGGCTATCAGCCCAGAAGGTGCCATTAAAAACATAAAACGTAAGAATGTTTTCGACTCATAAAGGTTTTTACGGTAGCGAAGCCATAAACCCCAGACTCCAGCCGCTATCATTAATAAGCCGAGCCCGACCATTACGCGGAATGACCAAAACACCATAAACACGTTAGGCCTATCTTCTGGGGCATATTCTTTTAGCGCGGGGACTTGTTTATCAATACTGTGTGTTAAAATCAGGCTTGCTAAATAAGGAATTTCGATAGCGAATTCTGTTTTTTCCTTTTCTTGGTTTGGAATACCAAACAAGATTAGCGGGGTGGCTTCTCCGGGTTTGTTTTCCCAGTGACCTTCCATTGCTGCCACTTTAACCGGTTGATGTTTAAGCGTGTTTAGGCCGTGAGCATCCCCGATTAAAGCTTGAACAGGGGCTAAGACTAAAATCAACCACAGGGACATGGAAAACATTTTTTTCATGGCACTGGACTTGTTGCCTTTGAGCAAGTGCCAAGCGGCGGAAGCCCCAATAAAAAATGCTGCAGCAAGGAAAGCTGCTGTAGTCATATGCAGTAACCGATAAGGGAAAGAGGGATTGAAAATAACGGCAAACCAATCAACGGGAACAATGCGCCCATCAATAATTTCAAAGCCTTGTGGTGTTTGCATAAAGCTGTTGGAGGCCAAAATCCAGAATGTGGAAATAATCGTTCCTAGCGCAACCATACAAGTGGCGAAGAAATGCAATTTTTCACCTACACGGTTCATCCCAAACAACATAACACCGAGGAAACCAGCTTCTAAGAAGAAGGCTGTAAGAACCTCATAAGTGAGTAATGGCCCTGTAATACCCCCCGCAAAATCTGAGAAAAAGCTCCAGTTAGTGCCGAATTGGTATGCCATAACCAAGCCAGAAACAACACCCATTCCGAAATTAACCGCAAAAACTTTCGACCAAAAATGGAACAGTTTTATATAGTCTTCATCACGAGTTTTAAGCCATAAACCTTGTAGCACCGCAAGGTAACTTGCGAGTCCAATAGTAATGGCAGGAAAAATAATATGAAACGAGACCGTAAACGCAAATTGTATACGGGCAAGTTCCAGCGCAGTTAGTCCAAACATATTGACCCCTGAGTGGATATGTTAATGACACGCAACATTCAACGTTTTGATGAGAGCAATTGAGGCGCTAATCCCTAGCAAAAGGAGTTGCTCACACCTGAGTGCAAAATAATCGCCATCCAACGAAAAATGTTTTGTGCTTATAGTTAAAAAAAAGTCAGGTGAATGTGTGGATAAGTAGAACATGAGACGATAAACTATAATAGTAACAATTATTGAGATATTAACTATAACAGTCGAGGCGGCTATGACGAGATATGAACAATTAGCAGCACAAATTCGTCAGCAAATTGAAGACAATATCTGGCAAGTGGGTGACAGATTACCTTCTTTGAGGGAAAGTGTTAAACAGTCGGGTTTAAGTTTAATGACTGTTGTGCAAGCATATCAGTTGCTTGAAAGCCAAGGATGGGTCGTTGCTCGCCCGCAATCAGGATATTACGTGGCAAATCGCAATAACGCATTTGCTGCCGCAAAAGGAGGTAAAGGGCTACATTTGAATGAAAATGTAGAGATTAACGCCTCTATTTTTGGGGTCTTACAAGCTTGTAAGGACCCGAATATTATCCCATTTGGCTCCGCATTTCCAGAGCCTGCTTTATTAGATGACCCAAAACTCGCGAAATCACTCGCGTCTGTCGCTAGGCGCTTATCTAAATTTAATACACCAGCTAATTTGCCTCCTGGTAATGAACAGCTGCGTCGAAACATTGCTCAGCGTTATGCAACTCAAGGGATCCATGTTGCTCCCGATGAAATCGTGATTACAGCCGGAGCAATGGAATCTTTAGTTCTGAGTTTACAATCAGTCACTCAGCCTGGGGACTGGGTCGTTATCGAATCACCTGCATTCTATGGTTCACTTCAGGCAATTGAGCGGTTAAAACTCAAGGCAATTGCTATTAAAACAGACCCACTATTTGGTATTGATCTTGACGCGTTAGAGGATATTGCAAGCAAATATCCAATTAAAGCCTGTTGGCTGATGACACATTATCAAAATCCATTAGGCGGTACGATGCCGCAAACGAACAAAAAACGACTGGTCGATATCCTGAATAAGCAGCAAATTGCATTAATTGAGGATGATGTCTATGGGGAACTTTATTTTGGTAACAAACAGCCAATACCCGCAAAGGCACTAGATACTAAAGGAAATTTCTTTCATTGTTCTTCGTTTTCGAAATGTTTAGCGCCGGGGTATCGTGTGGGGTGGGTTGCCGCGGGTCAACACGCGACAAAAATTCAACATTTACAAATGATGAGCACCGTTTCTGCCAGCGTTCCCACACAATTAGCTATTGCTGAATACTTATCATTAGGGGGATATGACAACCACCTTCGTAAACTGCGTTTAACGATGGAACAACGTCAGCACCAAATGTTGAGTGCAATAGCAAAATACATGCCTCAGTCAGTAAAAGTTAATACACCAAAAGGTGGGTATTTTTTATGGCTAGAATTTGAACCGCCATTTAATGCTATTCGTTTGTATCAACTCGCATTAAAAGAGGGGATCAGCATTGCACCGGGAAGTATGTTTTCCACCAGTGATCAGTTTAATCATGCATTTCGTCTTAATGCATCGTTTACATGGAGTGAGAGGGTGGAAGAAGCAATGAAAACTTTAGGCCGTTTATGTCACTTTTTAATCAATGAGAGGCGTGATTAGTCACATTATCATTGTTAATTCATTGCCTTGAAAGATTAACTTTGCCAATCTAAGTATAAATCTAAATGTGTTAGCAGCAATAGATGGGAGGTAATGTGAAAATAAAATGTTTTGACATAATGGAGTTACCTATCCTGGATTGGCATGATGGTGCGGGGGCCAGCCAAGAAGTATTTTGCTGGCCTGTTGCATCGGACTATTCACTACGCGCAAGCATTGCGACCATTGGACAAGAGAGCTATTTAAAACGCTATGCGGAAGGAGAAAGGTTGGCAGTATTGTTGAATGACCAGCCGCTTCTGTTAACCGATACCAAAGTATTTGAGTGTCGACTAGAGCACGCAGGTGATCATGTCCAATTTTCAGCTCAGCAATTTTGTGCGGTAAAAGTCCCAAAGCCATCAGTTAAGTTAATGAATTTCATTTTTCGAGATGACAGGTGGGCGGCTAAAAACTATTTCATCACTGAAGAGTGTAAATTACCAGTTAACCAAGCAGGGTTAGTCTATGTGCTCAATGGCAAATGGGAAATTTCAGGCGCAAATTGCCATCTTATGGCGCAAGGACAAGGAGGCTGGTGGCTACCTGATATCGGTGAAGGGGTGATAAAACCACTTAGCACCGATAGCAAGTTAATTTGGATTGAATTATTGCCTCGCTAACTAGTAGCTAAACCAATAGCAGCCAGTGTTAGCATACCGCCGGCAACACCCTCGGTTATACGGCGTTTTTTATCATTATAAGCTCGCTTATTATGCATGGATGCAAATAATGCACCTATTACACCGTAAATCACGACACACGAAAGTATAAAAGAGGCTGAGAGTATCAAGGACTGAACGGCTACACTTTCTGTCAGTTTAATAAAATTCGGTAAAATAGCGAAATACACAAGTAACCCTTTAGGGTTAAGAAAGCTAGTTAGAAATGCTTTAGCGATTACTGCCTTTGTTGATACAGTTTGAATCTTTAAGTCTCCCGCTTTCATCGCAGATAACACCATGCGGATAGCAAGATAAGTGACATAAGCCACGCCAACCCATTTAATGGTATGAAAAATCATGGGGGAAGCTGCAACAATCGCAGCTAAACCAAGTGCAGCCAGAATCGCATGCGCCACATAGCCCAGTATAATACCGAAATTAGCTTTTAAGGCAGCAGAGGTGCCTCCTGATAATCCTTGTGCGGAAATAAAAAGAATATCTGGGCCTGGTGTGCAGACTAAAGGGACTACAGTTGCGCTAAATAAGAGTAAGGTCTGTAACTCCATTTCAATTCCTCATTATTGTTTATTGTTATTTCACGCAACTGGCCAGTAGCGATAAAATTATAGCGATAATCCAGTGATATTGGATTTTTTTATTGCTTTAAAATAAACAATAATTAGTATTTAATATCATTAATTAATATTAGATTGGAGTTCAGTTTCAATGAAGGAAAATAGACTAAAATTGGATGCTATTGATAGGCGCATCTTACAGGTTTTACAAAGAGATGGAAAAATTCAGAATATTGAATTAGCTAAAGAAGTGGGGCTTTCCCCGTCACCTTGCCTGCGTCGTGTGAAATTGCTTGAAGAAGCAGGGGTTATCAAACGTTATGTGGCCGTGTTGGATGGCAGTAAAATTGGAGCTGGTCTTTCTTTATTTGCACGTATTTGGTTTAAAACACAAGATGCCAAGACCATCAACCAATTTGTTGAGGACATTAAACTAATGCCTGAAGTCGTTGAATGTCATCTAATGGCAGGTGAATGTGATGCTTTGATCCGTATTGTAACGCAAGACTTAGCCTCTTATCGTCGATTTCATGCAGACCATTTAACGCAAATTAGCAGCATTCAGAGTATTAAGACGGAGGTGCCAATGGAAACGGTTAAGGTGACTTATGCTTTACCACTTTGACGATAATGACCAATCGAGTGATAGTGACGAGTTGGGAGTGCCTAACGATGAATTATAATTATATCTTTAACTATGATAAAAAGATAAATAATAACTATGCTGTATTTATTAGAGAGGTTTATAAAAGAAATTAAATATGATAAATATGAATAGCTGAACATTTTTTGAATTTTAATTTTACAAATTGAAATATTATTTCCTCTCTTTTAATGTTGAACGGTTAGTTTAATATTATTTTAGAATGCTATTAAATGAGGTATTTGAATTTTATATGGCGATTTTTAAAGAGATAATTCTCATATAATGAGAACACGATTAAGTAATAACCTAGCCATAACGACAGCGATAGCTAATTATTTGATATATAAATAATGAAAGGAAAGTTTTTTTGATCCTGCGCAACACCATATTACGTCACTTACCTATACTGATATTAATTAAAAATCAAAACAATATAATGCGAATATTTCTTATTTAAAATTTTTCAATTTAATCGGTAATGATGTGAGTGTTTATAAGCATATTTTAAAATGTTATTAGTATTTTAATGACAGTTTATTAATTGATTGTTTACGTTCTAAACCTAATTGAAGACTCACTGAATAATAGGAACTGTTTGCTCATAAATTGAAGGGAAATTTATGATCTATCCTATTACTGATAGAACAATATCGACAGTAAATAATCAAAAATTTAAGCGCTACGCTATTCGCTATTTGGATATCGAACAGCAAACACAGCAGGCAATCATAGAATATGGCCTTAATTTTGAAGCCCCTTTTGCACAGCAACATGAAATTGAGAAACTCAAACTAAGTATAAAGAATCATGGCGCAACTTTTGCCAATAATGGGAAGAGTATACATTGTAATTGGCTCTCGAGTGCTTGCGTGCAATGTCGTACAGGGGAAGGGAGCCACACAACATTTTTGTCATTAAAATGTCACCGCGATTGTTACTTTTGTTTTAATCCAAACCAAGAAAATTATCAGGGTTATCAACAGGAAATGCGTGATGCGATTGGGGAAGTTGATGCAATTGCCGAGCAAAGTTACCCACTAACTCATATTGCGCTAACAGGCGGGGAGCCTCTACTTTTTCGCCAAGAAAGTATCGAATTTTTCCAAACCGTCCAACAAAAACTACCTCAGGTTCATAGCCGTTTATATACCGCTGGTGACCCATTAGACCGTAACACTGCATTAGCTTTAGCGAAGGCAGGTCTACAAGAAATCCGTTTTAGTATCAAAATTGATGATTCAAAAGAACGCATCACCAAAGTTTTGCACCGCATCGCATTAGCGCGTGAAATTTTTCCAGCGGTTATGGTGGAAATGCCGGTGATCCCCGGTACAGAACAGCAAATGTATCAGTTATTAACTCAGCTTGATGATATTGGTATTGATGGTATCAATTTATTAGAGTTTTGTTTCCCACTAACAAATAGTGAAGCGTATCAAGCCCGAGGCTTCGAACTTAAAAATCCACCTTATGAGGTGTATTACAACTATTGGTATGCTGGTGGATTGGCGGTTGCACAGAGTGAATTAGCTTGCCTTCGAGTGCTTAATTTTGCACTAGAAAATAAATTATCGCTTGGGGTGCATTATTGCTCTTTAGAAAATAAACATACGGGGCAAGTGTACCAAAGTAATGCTTTTTTCGAACACAATGAAAAAGTATTAGGAAAACATTACTTCTTCTCTTCTCAAGATTATTTTTTTAAAAGCGCCAAGGTTTTTGGTGATGATTGTGAAAAAGTGGCGGCTTTACTGAAACACACAGGCGTTTCTTATTATCAAGATTTGTTACATGGGTTTTTGCAATTTAACCCTGAAGCAATTTACTTATTAACCCCACTAGCCAAACTACCTATTGCGTTGACCTCTCACATTGTTGAGCCCGATGAACAGGGCAATCCTTTAATTAAAGAAGTGCGAATTGAACTCACTACACCCGCTGAATTTTTACTGACTGACCTGTAGGGATACATTTATGACCAATGACGACCAAATTTTAGATTTTCTGTATGCGCGTCAATTTGCTTATGACGTATTGCGGCGTTTGTTTATGGAAGAACCAACGCCAGAGTTATTAAGTTATTTGAGAGACTCAGGGTTGTTGTTGTTTCCCTGTGATGAAGCATTACCCGCGATGAGTAATGCAATAAATGACATGCATAAAGACTTAAACAATAGGCAGCTAAAAGCCAATACTGAGGATTTTGAAAACTTGCATTGGGATTTTACTCGCTTATTTATTGGCCCAGAAGCCCCGCCAGCAGCGCCATGGGAGTCAACTTATGTTTCCCGTGACAAACTGTTATTTCAAGAAAGTACCTCAGCAGTGAAATCCTTTTATGAACAGTATGGCGTTCATTTACCGGAAGGGGATAGGGAAGCCGCTGACCATATTGGTTATGAGTTAGATTTTATGTGGCATTTAAGCCTGCGTATTACTGAACTTATTGATAGCGAAAATGAAACCGTTGATTGGGTTAAAGTAAACGCGTTGTTGCTCGGGTCTGCCACATTTTTAAATACCCATTTATTGGCGTTTATTACGCCATTTTGCCGCTCAATGCATAACCATGCAGACACATTATTCTATCGCCAATTAAGTTCATTAGTTGAGCTTTTCTTACGTAATGATATTAAAAAAATCAATGAGTTAGTTAATTTATAATAATAAACAAAATGAAGAGGTAAGAGCAATGTCAGAAAGACAGAAAATAGCCTTGAGTCGCCGTTCATTTATAGCTTGGACATCAGCGGCATCAGTGATGGCTACGTTACCGCTGAGTAAGCAATTATATGCGGCAACACCAGAGGAAGAAAAAGCGGTTGAGCAAGCAACAGATGCGGTCACTCAAGGGAAATGGAAGCCCGTGGCCTGCTGGCATAACTGTGGTGGCCGCTGTGTTAATAAAGCACTGGTGGTTGATGGCGTGGTTGTTAGGCAAAAAACCGATGATGTGGTTGCGGACTCACCTGATTTCCCACAACAACGAGGTTGTTTACGTGGCCGTTCACAACGTAAACAAGTCTTTGGCGCAGATCGCTTAAAATATCCAATGAAACGTAAAGGCTGGGCTCCCGGTGGTGGAGATAAAAGCTTGCGAGGCCGAGACCAATGGGTACGCATCAGTTGGGATGAAGCATTAGATATTGTGGCATCAGAATCGAAACGTATTAAAGAAAAATATGGGAATGAATCGATTTGGATCACTGGCGGTAATGGTGTTGATATCCAAAACGTTTATGCGAAAGCTGGGGGATTTGTTGGCGATTGGGGAACAACCTCATGGGGGGCATGGTTTGAAACACCAGCTCATTTAGGATTGCTTGAAGGGTTTTATACGTTTGGTACCAATGATCGCTTTGATATGCGTAACTCCCAGTTAATTGTAATGTGGGGAGCAAACCCAGCGTGGAGCAGCCCTGGTAGCCCAACCTATAATTACTATCAAGCGAAAAAAGCGGGAGCGCGCTTTATTAGTATTGACCCAAGTTATACGACCACGGCAGAGTTAATGGATGCAGACTGGTACCCTATCAACCCCGGTACTGACCATGCTTTAGCTCTGGGTATCATGTCTGCGTTATTAGAAATGGATAGCCCTGACAACCCATTGATTGATTGGGATTTCTTACGTCGTTGCACGGTTGGTTTTGATGAAAATAATATGCCAGCTGGCGCTGATCCAAAAGGTAACTTCAAAGATTATCTGTTAGGCACCTACACGGGGGAGCCGAAAACACCAGAGTGGGCCTCTCATATTTGTGGTCTGTCAGCCAGTGATATTCGCAAGTTAGCGCGTGAAATCGGCGGTACTAACCGAGTCGCATTGCTTACCGGTTGGGCGCCTGCTCGGATCCATAATGGTGAAGGATGGGTACAAGCATTCTCAACATTAGGCTTTATGACTGGCCATATGGGAAGGCCTGGTCGCATGACTGGGGTTAGTTGCCACTTCGCTGCTGGAAATAATGGCACACGGCTCGTAATGGCAGGAGCCAGTGGGTTACCTTCAATACCAAATCCAGTTAGCTTGAAAATTAATCACAATGAGCTTAACCGTGCATTATTAGAGAAAAAATTCCGCCAACGTGGTGTTGGGAATGTCGATGCAAATATCCAAATGATCATTCACCCGTTTAATGCGACACTGCAAACGCGAGCTAATATTTCGCAAAGTGTTGAAGCTTATCGTAAAGATGTAGAGTTGGTTGTAACTGCAGCATATGTTCCACATACTTGTGCTAAATATTCGGATATCGTCTTACCCGTTACGACAGAGTGGGAACGCGAAGGAACCATATTAAATCCAAGTAACCGCGAAGTTATTATAGCTGCGGTGAATGTAACTCCGCCACTTTATGAGGCGAGAAGTGACCAGTGGATTGCCAAAGAAATAGGTAAACGTTTGGGTATTAATGTCGATGAAGTTTTCCCTGTTTCGGAAAAACAACAATTTTTTAATAAACTCAATGGCGCAACAATTATTGGTGAAGATGGTAAGACGACAGAGCCATTAATCACCATTACCCAAGCAGATATTGATGAATGGCAAATAACAGGTAAGCCACAGCAAGGCCGAATTACCCTCAATGAATTTCTTACTGTTGGGAAATACCAAGTCAAGCGTACTGCTGGTGATAACTATGGTTATATTGCCTATGAAGATTTTATTCGCGACCCTCAAGCCAATCCACGACCAACTCCGAGTGGTAAATTCGAAATTTACTGCCAAAAATTAGTCGAAAAAGCCGATGAATGTGGCTGGACGAAATTACCGCCAATTCCTGAATATATCCCGTCCGCAAGCGGTTATGAGGCAAGTTTTAGCGACTTCTCGAAGAAGGAAAAAGGGGATTATCCATTCCAAATCTATAACCCACACTATTTACGTCGATCTCACAGTACGCTTGATAACGTGCCTTGGCTGCGTGAGCAGTGGCCAAGCCCAATTTATATCAATGCGTCTGATGCGAAACGCTTGGGTATTAAACACGGTGAAACTGTGTTGATAACGAGCCCACAGGGGAAAATTGTGCGTCCTGCTTTAGTCACACAAACTATGAAACCGGGTGTTGTGGCATTACCACATGGAAGTTGGACAGATGTTGATGAAAAAACAGGAATAGATATGGCGGGAGCTGATAATACGCTAACCATTCAAGTCCCTACAGGGCTTGGGACGTCAGGGTGGAACACGATGCTATGTAATATTGAAAAATGGCATGGTGACCAGCTAGTTCCAGATGCTGCAATTCCACAGCGTATTATTTTTTAGGGGGCAATAAGAAATGGATAAACAAGTTGGATTTTATATTAATGTTGCCACTTGCATTGGTTGCAAAACCTGTGTTGTTGCATGTAAAGACAAAAATGATCTCGAGGTCGGGCGCAACTTTCGTCGTGTGTATGATATTGAAGTTGGTGAATTTCCACGTCCTCGGACTTGGCATTTGTCTATTGCCTGTAACCATTGTGACGATCCGCAATGTGTCAGCCATTGCCCTACCACCGCAATGCATAAACGAGAAGAAGATGGGGTTGTATTAGTCGACCATGATAAATGTGTGGGGTGCCGCTATTGTACATGGGCTTGTCCATACGAGGCACCTCAATTCGATGCCAGTATTGGAATGATGACTAAGTGCGACACTTGTCTTGATCTCCGTGAAAAAGGCGGGAATCCAATGTGTGTTGATTCTTGTCCTATGCGTGCGATTGAATTCGGTCTAATTAGTGAGTTACGTAAAAAATATGGCTCGAATGCAGATATTGCAGGGTTACCTAGCTCAAGTATTACCAAACCGAACCTGGTTGTCGGTACAAAAGGATAAGGAGAATTATCATGCATGAATTTCCATTGGTGGTTTTCACCTTATTTATGCAAGCTTCTGTAGGGTGTTTGCTAGTTTCATTGGTGTGCTATTTTCGTGTACTTGAAGGCGGAAATAACCGACAAAGTGTCCAGTTTATTAAACTGCCTATTTTAGCAAGTTTTATTCTGGGCTGTGTTGGGTTGTTAGGCTCACTATTTCATATGGGGAACCCGCTACACATGTTTTACACCATGTTGCATGTGTCGACCTCATGGATGAGCCGTGAAGTGTGGGCGACGGCAATTTATATGGCGCTCTTGTTTTTCAGTATTGCACTGCTATTACTTAAACAAAATGCGAATGCGCTGTTACTGTCGCTGAGTGCGTTAGCCGGTATTATCTATATGTATGCAATGTCAGCGTTATACGCTAATACCTTGTTTAACCTCTGGAATGGCTTATTTACCTACGCCAGTTTCTTTGGCGCGGTGTTATTGCTTGGTGGTGTAGTTGCGGCATTATTACTGGTAGGTTCTTTACGTCGCCATGGCAAAGAAGAGCAATTAAAACGTGTGGTCAAAATTGCGCTAGGTATTGGTGTTATAGGAATTTTACTCATGTTACTGGGCGCATTATCTCTACTAGGGAATATGGGAGAGCCGATTTATATGGGAATGACGCCACGTGAACTCCCTGATGGTTTAGTGAACTTAAGTATTGTTAGAATCATACTTATTGCATTAGGGGTATTGTTTGTTGGTCGTTTACTGTGTCAAAAAAATGGGCACAATGTGAATGCAACATTCGTGATGTCACTGGCAACACTCTGTATTTTTGTTGGCGAGGGAGTTGGTCGGGTAGTGTTTTTCTCACTAGGCGGTTAGTTCTTATTAGAAGCAAAATATTATTTGTTTTGCTTTTAACCATATGATGTCGTTAAGTAATATGCTCCGAGGGGAAATTTTCCCTCGGATTTTTTAGTTTTCTTCAGTGCTTTTCATTCTAAATCAAAAACAATAACCCTTTATATAATAAGGAATTAAGCTAGAGTAATTTCAAAATAAATAGTAAATTAAGTTGATTATCTGTAATGATTCTAATTATCATTATTGCTCTTAATCTCCTTTGTTACGTATCCCTTATGAATTTAAAAACTAGCAAGTTACTAATACCATTAGCAATTTCAGCTGCATTAGCGCCTTATCATGTTTTCGCTGTTGAAAATTCAAAAAATGATCAGATTACAGTTACAGGTAATTGGCTTGAAAATACTGAAGATGGTGAGGTGGTATTTAATCACCCAGGTGCTCGGACAGTAAGATCTCAACAGCAAATTAAAGAATTAGGCAGTGAAACCATTGGGGATGCTTTAAAAGGGATCCCAGGGGTGCAGGTACGCGAAAGTAATGGGACAGGGGGAAGCGATGTTTCCTTAAATGTAGGGGTACGAGGGTTAACCTCACGTCTTTCACCGCGTTCAACGATTTTACTCGATGGTATGCCACTAGCCGCTGCGCCTTATGGTCAACCTCAATTGTCGATGTCACCATTATCACTAGGTAGTATTGAATCTATTGATGTGATCCGTGGAGGGGCTTCTGTGCGTTATGGACCACAAAATGTGGGTGGTGTAATTAACTTTGTGACTAAGCCTATTCCGAAAAACTTTTCTGGGGGTGTTTCGTTACAAACTCAAGGAGCTAAAACGGGTGGGTTAAAGACATTGGTGGATGCGTCCGTAGGGGGTTCAAAAGCGGATGATTCAGCGGGAGCGCTATTGCTGTATTCAGGGTTACACGGGCAAGGCTACCGTAAAAGCAATGATAATACTGATATTGATGACCTGATTTTAAAAACCCGTTATGCCATAACAGATAACGACGAGCTACTGGCTAATTTTCATTACTATCATGCGATGTCAGGTATGCCTGGAGGGTTGACTCAAGCGCAATATAATACTGACCCCTTCCAATCAACACGGCCTTATGACCGTTTTGAAGGCAATCGACAAGATATGTCATTGAAATACAAACATGAAGAAGATGACAAGCAATTTGAGTTAATGACATGGTTTAGTAAAAGTTATCGGGGTAGTTACATAGAAAGTGACCACAAAGATAAAGCCAATGAAAGACGCTTAGTTTCTTACCCTCGCCACTATACCGCTTATGCCATTGAGCCTAGCTACTCACAATTATTCCGTTTTAATGATATTTCACACGAAGTGACAGTGGGGTATCGTTATTTAAATGAGACCGCAGACGAAAAAGCTTACCGTTCAAATTGGTACCAAGCGGGCACTCAAAGTTCGCGGCCGAGTACCAATGATTATTATCAACACACATCGGGTGGAACAGAAGCCCATGCGATTTATCTTGATGACACGATTGATGTCGGTAACTGGACTATCATTCCGGGTATTCGCTATGAAAACATTAATATTCATTTAAATGATAGCTTTAAAAACCAAAATAGAAGTAAGCGATATAGCGAACCACTTCCTGCGTTAGCCGTGATCTATCATATTGATGATGAATGGAAACTATTTGCTAATGCGAGTACGTCATTCGGCAGTTTACAGTATTTCCAGTTGAATACTAAAGGGGTAGGGAATTCCCCTGCGAATGGGTTAAGTGCAGAAAAAGCACATAACTATGAAGTGGGGACTAAATACGATAATACAGCGCTATCCCTTGAGGCGACCTTATTCTATATCGACTTTGATGACCAACTACTTTATGTTGAAAATACAACGGGTTGGACAAATCTGGGCGCCACGACTCACCAAGGTGTGGAATTGGCTGCAAGGTATAACCTGTCTGACCTGAGCGATAAATTGGAGGGTATCAGCGTATACAGCACCTATACCTACACGAAAGCGGTCAGTAAAAAAGGTGACTTTGCCCATAAAGATTTACCGTTTTATTCACGGCAGGTCTTTACCGCAGGTAGCCGTTATGAAACGGGGGATTGGGTATGGAACTTAAATACCTATGCGCAATCTACTCAAGAATCGCCAGGGACATCAAGCCATTATGTAACAAAGCCCAGTGCGGATGGTCGATACGGAACAATCCCCGGTTATATGGTATGGGATGCACGAGGTGAGTACCATTTTGGTAAAAGTTTGTCTGATTTAACGCTATCAGCGGGTATTAAAAATCTTT
This sequence comes from Providencia sp. PROV174, assembly GCF_028480685.1. Taxonomy (NCBI): domain Bacteria; kingdom Pseudomonadati; phylum Pseudomonadota; class Gammaproteobacteria; order Enterobacterales; family Morganellaceae; genus Providencia; species Providencia sp. PROV174. The sequence continues at coordinate 43,243 of NZ_JAMPOT010000009.1, read as the reverse complement.
TTGATCAAACCTATTTTACGCGTTCTACGGATAATAATTATGGTATCTATGTGGGGCAGCCAAGAACTTACTATGTTCAAGCATCTGTAAAATTTTAATAAATACAAGGCAGAACAATGATAATGAGAAAACTTATCAATATATTCGTGCTGGTTCTTGGTACGGTTAGCCTACTATTTTCGGCTAGTAGCTTATCTGCACCTATCACGGTGAAGGATATTGCGGGTAGGGACGTAACCGTCAATGCGCCAGTATCTCGAGTGATGCTGGCAGATAGCCGTGTCTTAGTTGCGCTGAATATATTACATCCACAAGAACCACTAAAAGGGATTATTGCTTGGGATGATGCGTTAATAAAAAAAGCGCCTGACCTGAGTGTGGCTTATAGCAAAAAATTCCCAGAATTAAGCAAGATCCCTGTTTTCCCAAACCCGTATACAACGGACTTTAGCGTTGAGAAAGCGTTGGTTGCACAGCCAGATTTACTCATTTTTGATATTGGCTTAAAGAGTAAGCTCACAGAAAGTGGCACTCTATCATTATTGGAAAAAAGTGGCTTACCTGTCATTTTTATCGATTTTAGACAATATCCACTGAAAAACACTTTGCCGAGTATGACGTTATTGGGCCAAGTATTTGGTGAGGAACAACAAGCGCAAGCATTTAATCAGTTTTACCAGCAAAAGTTAGACTTAATCCGTTCAAGAGTGGCTAAACTTAGTCAAGAGCAACGCCCAAGCGTATTTATTGAACGAGCCGCTGGTATCCAAGGGGAAGATTATTGCTGTAAAACGTTTGGTAATGGCAATTTTGGTGAATTTGTTGAAACCGCTGGTGGAAATAACCTCGGTTCCCAATGGTTCAGTATTGGAATGGGGGGGGAAATCAGTGAAGAACAACTGATTCACAGCAACCCAGACTACTATTTAATGACGGCAGCAGATTGGGATAACACTCGTAAAGGTAGTGCTTCTGTACCACTAGGTTATACCGGAAATAAACAAACTTCTTTGGCTAGACTGAATAAGCTAATGGATCGCCCTAAATTTCGTTCATTATCTGCTTTCAAAAACAAGCAAGTATTGGCGCTCTATCAGCAATATTATGATACGCCATTCAATATTATTGCAGTGGAAGCAATTGCAAAATTCATCCATCCGGAGCTGTTTGCAGACCTTGATCCGCAAGCGGATAGCGATTACTTACATAAAACGTTCACTGCCTTAGACGGTGATGGTGTGTTTTGGGTTCAAGCGCAATAATTATCTTCTCATGTAGCCCGCTTTAGTGCTGTTGGCAGCTAAAGCGGGCAAATAGTTTATTAGCTAATAAGAGTTTAAGCTTCGTTGATCACTGGCAAAATAATTTTTGACGGGTGCTCACTAGAAAAATGTAGGCTATTACAGGCTATTTTCCACGTTCTGTCACCTGCGATAGTTTTACCCGTATTTGTATTGAAGTCATACTTAGGGAAGTTGCTACTGGAAATATCTAATCGGATACGGTGTCCTTTTGCGAAACGATTTGCACAGGCAAAGGGCTTAATTCTCACTTCGACAATTTCATTCGGTGTTAATAATTCCTTTTTCTCATATCCATGCCGAAAACGGCAGCGAATAATGCCATCTGTAATATTCATGGCATATCCTTGTGGGTAATCGACACTAGGTGGGTAAACATCAATAAGCTTTGCAGTAAAATCCGTATCTAAAGCATCACTACTGATCCAAAGCGACACCTCTATTTCACCGGCTAAACAGACATCTGTTTGCAATTCTTCGGTTTCGAAAACTAAGACATCACTACGTGCAGAAAGAGGTAGGTTATTTTGTTTGCTACCAAAAAATTGCGGTAATTCACGTTGGTTAAAAGCTCCTCCCCAAAATATCGGTTGGCCTGAAGTTAAGGCACCGCCAATGGTAGGGACAGGGTGCTTAGGGTCATAACAATAGGATATTGAGGCTGTTTTAGTGTAGGGGTGAAGATATAATTTGTTATCTGGCCACAGATAATATGCAGTTTTTTCAGTATTTGCTAAAGGCCATTGATGGCAGTTAAGCCATTTTCCACCATGCTCTATACGCCCTTGTCGGTCACGTTTACCGCTTCCACCACCCATCATAAATATCGTTACATCTTCATGATTGTTTTTGGAGTCTTCATCTTTTAAGTGAGCTTCAAACCAGTTTAACCGGCAAGAAAGCCAATTTTCACTGACATTATTATCAAATGCGGCGATATCACCGAACTCTGCGTCACCACTATGAGTGATATTGCGGTCACCATGGAGCCAAGGGCCCATGATTAATTTTTGAGGTGATTGTTTTTTAGTAACAAATGCATGATAGTTATCTAATGTTGAACTGACATAGGCATCATACCAACTGGACATGAATAATACTGGGATATCAGGTATTTGGTCATAGTAGCCTTCAGCATAGATGCCTATTTTCTGCCAATAATCGGAAAAACACTCTTCTTCCCATTGTTCAAATAAATACGATTCATATTCAGGGACGTGTTTAAGCAATGTTTGTCCTTGATACCATGGCATTGTTGTGAACCATTCATGGATATTTTCTTGTTCGAGTGCAGCTAAAATATCGGGAGATTGCTGGGCGAGTGGGCTTAATTTAGCTTGTTTAAATGCCCAAGTAGCTTGTTTGAGTTCAAAAGCGCCTCCTTGACGGATCCCACATTGATAGGCGTTGGCAAATCCACCGGAATCCAGCACCATCGTGTGTAAGCCTGGTGGGTTTAGACACGCCATTGCTAATTGTGTATGCGCGGCATAAGAGAGGCCCATTGAACCTATTTTGCCATTACACCAGGGTTGTTCCATAATCCATTGTAATGTATCAAAACCATCTTCGGCTTCATTAATATATTTTGTGAACTTTCCTTCGGACTCATAGCGTCCACGGCAATCTTGATACACAACAATAAAACCATACTCATTGAAGTATTTCGCCATTTCTTGGCGTGTTATTTGCTGGCCTGATACTGTTTTTTCCGAACGAGAAGGTGCGCTCTTATCATAGGGGGTTCGCTCTATAATAACGGGAAAAGATGCAGTTGATTGAGTTTGTGGAAAGTAAACATCGGTAGATAGCATTATTCCATCACGCATTTTTATCCGGTAATTCTTCATATCCATCTTATTAATACCCTATGGTCACGGCGATGGTCAGTAAGCCGATACTGATTGCCATAAAAATTAAAAATAGCGGTAAAATATACTTCGCCCAAGTAGTCCAACTTACGCCTGCCGTAGCTAAGAAGATTAATAACCCACTGGATGTTGGTGTGATCATGTTAGTCAGCCCATTACCTATTAAAAATGCAAAAACAGTTGTTTGAGGGGAGACACCAGAAATTTCACCAACGGGGCCTAAAATTGGCATTGTGACAGCGGCTTGCCCAGAAGTAGATGGAATGGCAATGTCTAATAATAGTTGAGAAATAAACATGCTATATGATGAAACATAAGGACCGTGATTACCGACTAATCCAACTAATTGATGAATAATGGTATCGAGAATTTTACCTTGAGAAAGAATAATTTCGACCGCAGTCGCTAACCCAATTAACACCCCTGCGATAAGGACTTTTTTCATTCCACTGACAAATGCGTTAGCAGCGGCACTTGCGGTTAAACCACTACAAAAAGTTAAAATGACACTTAAGAATAAATAGTAAGCAGATAAATCATTATTTTTCCAATGCCAGCGATTAGAGGCATAGACTAAAAATGCAACACCGATAGCTAAGACAATTAACATAAGTTTATGGCGATGGGTTAATCGTGTGGCTTGATTATGTTCTTCAGCCACATAGCTTGTGAGTGTCGTTTTACGAATGCTATAGAAAACAAATAAAATTCCGAGTGTAATAAAAATAAGGTACGCCGCAATTCGCATACTTAAACCACTAAAAACGGGTAAACCAACAAGCGGTTGTGCTATAGAAAGCGCATATGGGTTGGTGATGGAGGCGAGGTATCCTACCTTAACTGCAATCGCTACAATGGCAAGCCCAATAAGTTCATTCAAGCCAACGCGTTTCACTAAGGCAATAACCATGGGAATAACTAAAAGATACTCTTTGGCTAACCCCATAAAGGTACTTCCCATGGAAAATACAATCATTAAGAAAGGGATCAACAAATAGATATTGCCTCGGGTGACGTGAAGCAATCGTTCTAACCCTGATTCTATTGCCCCTGTTTTATTGAGAATTCCAAACATTCCTCCGATGAATAGCACCATATAAATAAGCGGTGATTGTTTAACAATTCCTTCGGGGATCGCTTTAAACAGTTGAGGTAAACTGACGGGCGCGGCAGTACCTTCTGCTGATTTTTCAGTGCCTAATAATTGCTCTAACGTGATGTCTTTAGTAATAGTTTGGTAAGAGTCAGGAATGACTTTTTTGCCATCGCGTTCATATTGGCCTGAATTAACAAAATAAGTCATTAAAAAGGCAATGATAACAATAGTTAACATTACTAAAACTGGGTTCATTTGCCAGCCTGGCGGTGACGATGGAGTTTGTATGGTGTTGTTTGTTGGTTGCATGGTGTTGTCTCTTTTATTGTATTAATTATGAGTCGTAACCGAGCTGCCTTGATATGCGTAAAGCAGACAGAAGCAGTTGTTCAGTCATATCTTGTTCTTTTTCATCAGAAAAACGGCTTAGTGGTAAGCTAATGCTCAGTGAAGCAATGCATTCCCCGTGTTGTGAAAAGATAGGTGCGGCAATAGCACCGATACCTGCGGTTAATTCGCCTCGGGTAATGGCAAAACCTTGTGAGCGTATGGTGGCAATTGATTTTTCAATTGAGGGGTTCTTTTCAATAAAATGTGCTTGAACATCTTTAGGTGAGTAAGCCAATAGTACTCTGCCTGACGCTCCAGATCCTAACGGTCGGCGATTGCCAGCTTCACTGCGTACTTGAAGTGATTGCCCTGATGGCTTATGAAGAACTTGTAAAATTTCACCGTTGTCACGTATACGCATTTGAATGTTTTCATCAAAACGTTGACGGAGTTGCTCTGCTTCAACTTCCGCGACTTGGATATAGTTTATTTGCTGGCGAGCGCAATTCCCCAAGCTTAATAATTGATGGCCTAAATTATAGGTCACTGGATTTTCATTTTTTTGCACGAAATGACGGTTTTCTAATGTGCATAATAAGCGGTATACCTTGGATTTATTCATGCCAGATAAGCGTGCAAGTTCACTTAATCCAAGATTGTTTTTTTCACCTAATAGCATCAATAGCAATAAAGCATCATCAACGGCAGTGACAATATTCTCTTTCATCTCAACCTCGACTGGTTTATACAGTAAACCATTGGTTTATTTAATAAAATTAGCATGGAGAATAATAAAAAATGATTCAAGAGAGTTGTTAATAAATTGTGAGGTGAGTTAGGGTTTTAAAAAGGTTTCTGCCAGTGAAAAAAAAGAAAAATGAAATATTTATAAGATAAAACAATTGGTTATATAAAACGTAAAATGAGAAAGTTTTGATGGCAACATGAATAGAAATTATTGTAAATGGAAAGCTAGTCGTCATTTATGGCGGTTATTTGGTTCACCTAGTGAAATTGATTCGTACACCAGTAATAAATAAAAGAACCTCCAGCGAAAAAATACGTCGTTTTTATTGAATTTTTAAGAGGAAAAATTCGGAAATGGTAGAGGTTATCAAAAAAGCATCGAAGGCATTTCTTAAATAATGAGCCTTATGGCAGAATGAAATTCACTTTTCTTAATGGATAACAGAGATGAAACTAGCGCTGGTCGGTTCTGGAAAAATAATCATGTCGGCCCTTGATGCTTTAATACAGGTGCAGGGGATAGAGCTAGTCGCACTGTGTGTTCGGGCGGAAAGTATTGAAAAGGGGCAGGATATTTGCCAACAATTTGGTATAGCAAAGTTATATACTGATTATCAAAAGTTGTTACAAGACCCGGATGTTGAGGTGATATACATAGGTTTGCCAAATCATTTGCATTATCAGTATACCTTTGATGCATTGATGGCTGACAAACATGTGGTATGCGAAAAACCGTTTACACCAAATTGGCAACAGTTGCAGGCGTTAATTTCCATTTCACAGACTAGGGGGCTTTTTTTGTTTGAAGCCATTACGTCTATTCATACCCCTGAATTTCATTTTATCAAGCAACATATTGATAAAATAGGTGAAATCAAAGTGATTCACGGTAATTATTCCCAATATTCAAGTCGATACAATGACTATTTGCAAGGCCGTATTCATGCCGCTTTTGACCCACAGCAAGCAGGTGGCGCTCTCTATGATATTAATCTATATAACATTTATTTGTTATCGGCCTTGATGGGAGCACCCGATAGTAGCCACTATATTTGTAATAAAGGGTTTAATGGAATTGATACATCAGGGGTACTAACGGCCCATTTTGAGCATTCAGTTGCATCGTGTGTGGGAGCGAAAGATTCGGCGAGCCCCGGTTACTTTATTATTCAAGGTACTAAAGGGCATATTTGTATCACGGGAGCCCCAAGCCTGTGCCAGTCAGTTGAGGTTTGTATTGATGGGGAAATATCCAACGTATCTCGGAATGCAACAATCAATCATATGGTCTATGAGTTTGCATTCTTTCGTGAGCAAGTCGCCAGTAAAAACCGTGCTAAATGCGATGAATTGCTTGAATTAGCATTAATTGTCTCAAAAATATTGCATCAGTCACGAGACGATGTAGGGCTGGTATTTGAATCATAAAGACATTGGCAGCGCAATGGCTGCCATAATTTGTCAATCTAATATGAATATAAGGACGCGACTGATTTCCCCAGTTTTTCAGCAAGCTCAGATGCTGCATATCTGTCCATAACTACCTCAATATAGGCCGCATGGTTCGATAGTTCGGCCTGCTTAATCGCATTGTCTAATTCATTGCAGTTGGTAACACGCTGACAATACCAATCATTACAACCTAATGCGGCGGGAAGCTGTGTATAATTCCATTGGGGTAAGTCGTTGTAATAGGCTTCAGGGTTTTTACACAGAAGTCGTTCAATTAAATAGCCATCATTATTTAGGACGAAAACAATCGGTTTTAAACCAAAGCGGGCAAACTGGCTAATTTCTTGGGCCGTGAGTTGGTGAGAACCTTCCCCAGTCACTAAAATAACTCGCTTCTGTGGCTCCGCAATTGCTGCACCAAAGGCTGCAGGAGTAGCCCAGCCGATAGATCCCCATAATGTTTGATTGTGAAATTGTGCATTTTCAGGTAATAAAGCAAAACCTAACCCCATAGATGCTGTCCCCGTTTCTGCAATAATAATGTCGTCCTTACGGAACATTTTTTCTAGGCGAGGGTACAAATATGAGGCGGTAATTTGGCCATTTTCACCTTGCTGTGGTGATCCTAATCCTTGAGCTTTGAGCCCAACATGGTTAAGTGAGGGCGCAAGTTCTTTTAATTTATCTAACACATCTTTCATCAATACATTTGGGTAGATAGCGGAACCCACTTTCACATGGTCAGAAAGGATGTTAATACAGCTTTCAGGGGCAATCGTTGCGGTGAAGCTACCGGAGTTGAAGTCCGTTAATACTGCACCGATCCCCATAATACAGTCACAACTCTCGACAAATTCTCGCACATCAGGGTTCATTAGTTTTCCATTATAAATCCCCATATATTGAGCATTAGATTCGCTTAATACCCCTTTATCCATAAACATGGTGGCATAAGGCAGGCCAGTTTTCTGGATAATAGCCTCAACATCAGTCGTTAAGCCGAAACGAGCCGTTAAAATCCCAGGAATAATGCAGGCTTTTGTACTCGATGTGAGCTTTTCGACAATAGCGGTAACCGCAGCTGATAATGACTTGCTATGACTTTTATTTATAGTGATAGTTTCAGGTGTTTCATCTGCTTTAATTGGCATAACAGCGTAGTCAGAAGGGAAACCTAAATAAACGGGTCGAGATTCTTGTAAAGCGGTTGTAATTAAACGTTCTGTTTCGGCAATACAGTTTTCAGGCGTTAAAATAGCGTGAGCACAGCTTAAATGTTGGCTCATTTGATAAAACACATCGAAATCACCATTTCCTAGGGTGTGGTGAACTAAACGGTGGTTTTTCTGAACCCCACTTGCTGGCATACCAACAAGATGAAAAATGGGAAGATGTTCAGCATAAGCGCCGGCAATACCATTTAAAGCACTGAGTTCGCCGACACCAAAAGTGGTTGATAACGCCGCAGCACCTTTCACACGAGCATAACCATCCGCAGCATATGAGGCATTGAGTTCATTGCAGTTACCAATCCAGCGCATATTTTCACTTTCACATACTGCATCTTCAATAGGAAATGCGTAGTCACCAGCAACACCAAAAATATCGTGAATACCGATTTGGTAAAGTTGATCTAATACGTACTCGATAACCGTCTTATTCATCATGCTGATCTCCATTAATTGCCTAGCTAATAATTCTAAGTTGAATTATTTTTATCGTTTATTATGCTTTAAAGGAAATCACTTAAACTCATTCTATCTATAACTAAAAATCATAGGGGGCGAAATGGACATTCGTTCATTACGTTATTTTGTTGAAGTTGTGCAGCTCAATGGTTTTAGCCGCGCGGCAGAAAGTTTATTTGTCACGCAACCAGCGATTAGCCGCAGTATTAAAAAATTAGAAGATGAACTTGGTTATACTTTGCTGATTAGGGAAGTCGATGGCGTTAAATTAACAGAGGAAGGCTATATTTTATTGGCTCATGCGAAGCAAATCCTTTCACAGTTTGGCAGTATGAAAAAAGCGTTACTGGAAAGGTCAGGCCCTATATCTGGAGTACTACCCGTGGGGCTACCACCCGTGATAGCATCGACCTATTTTGCTGATATTATTATGGCTTTTAGCCAACGTTATCCACAGGTGGAACTGAAAATTCTTGAGTTGGGTACGCGCAAAATGCGTGAGGCAATGTTAAATGGCGAAGTTGAAACTGCAGCTGTGATGTTACCATTTGCAGATGACCACTTTGAAGTACACCCTTTTTCAACCGACCGATTAATACTATTGGTCAGCAATCAGCATCCACTCGCAATACGTGAATTTGTTAAATTTAGTGAAATAGCCGATGAGCCTTTTATTTTCTTTTCTGATGATTTTCTAATTAATGAACTTGTTGTTAGTGCTTGCGGTGTTTATGGTAAAAAACCCACTATTTCTGGGCGCAGTAGTCATTTAGATTTGGTGACTGCTATGGTAAGAGCCGGGGTAGGGATAACGCTACTTCCGGACAGTATGTGGCAGAACACCAGTTCAGTGGGATTATCCGTTATTCCAGTTATTGAGCCAACATTGGCTTATGACATTGCTTTAGCGACAGTAAAAAGTCACCACCAAAGCCGTCGTGCACAAGCATGGCATGATTTGGCTTTGGATATGTTAAGAATAAGAAAAGAGTAAGCGAGGCTTACATAAAATTTGATACCCAATCGGGTATTTTCTTATGCAGCCTTCACGTTTTATCAGTCATTACGGATAAAATAGAATAAGCCCAAATACAGCAAAGATGGCAAGGTGCATCCAGCCTTGAATAGGGGATGTTTTCTGGCCATTAAATGAAAGCATAGTCAGTAACATGGTGATTGCGAATAAAACAATTTCCGCGTTTGAAATCCCCATAATGACTTGTTTACCGGTAATAATGCCGATAATTAATACTGCAGGCACAGTTAAACCTACGGTTGAGACAAATGCACCTTGGCAAAGGTTTATCGCTCGTTGCATTTCATTATTCATTGCCGCTTTTACCGCTGTGATTGATTCAGGCGTAAATACGATAATGGCGATCAGGACACCACCGACTGCTACTGGTGCTCCTAAAGCTTCAATTCCGTAATCAGTCACGATGGCTAAGTAATGCGCAAGTAACACAATAGGGAGTATCAGCCCAATTAACACACAAGAACGAATGATAATGGCTTTTTTGTTTGACTCAGAGTGGTTATCTTTCTTTTCGATATTATTGTCTGTCAAAACATTGTTAGCTGAAATGTATTGTTCTGGGACACTCATCAGCCCTTTAGGCGGTTGGATAAAAAACCGACGATGGCCTCGCATCTGCATCCACAAGAAAGCACCATAGATAAGTATAGTAATACCCGAAATACCAATGGCTTGCGTATAGGAATACTCCCCTTGGCTAGAGGTATAATTTGGTAGGACTAACGCTAAACCAGTCAGTAATACGATCATTGAAAGATAACTGTTTGCCCCTTGCGTATTATATTCTTGTTCACCATTTCTAGCTGAACCTGCGAGTAAGCAGATACCTACGACGAGGTTCATGATAATCATCATCACGGCGAATATTGAATCACGGCCAATGGTTGGAAAATCACCGGGACCTAGTAGAACCGAGGCAATAAGAATGACTTCAATTAAGACAATAGATAAAGTCAGGATCAGCGTTCCGTATGGCTCACCCAATTGTTGAGCAAGATGGTCAGCCTCTTTAACGACGCCGAAGGAAGCGGTTAGAATCGTAATGAATAGCAGTAAAAAAATCCAAGTTGCACTAAATGCAGAAAGGCTGTCATTAAGTAATGTTTCACCACTTAAGATAAAGAAAATGACGACTAACCAAGAGCCAATTAACCGACACCAAGTTGTTAACGGGATGAGTGAACTATTGAAACAGAAGCGCCCCATATTGTTTTCCTTTAGAAGAAAGGGCCGTCCCTGTTGCTGATACGCACTTGAGGTCGTCCTCAAGCCGAAAGAATATTAATCGGTCATTACTATAGCATTCATCGATTATCTTGCAACTCCTGCTTGGAAATAAGCGTTATAGTCGCTGATAACATCGAAGGGGATTTTGACTCGCTTAAACACAATAAAATAGGATATTTCTATATAACAGATTACTTATTAACTAGCTATAAACATTCATTTATTAATAAAGATTGAGTGAGGTTTGAGTATTGACTTGGCTTGAAATTTTTCTTGAATAAACAATGTTTATTAAGAACTAATAATAATTACATGAGAAATTATTTTTGATTTAAATCACATATGCAGAATATTGTTCATACATTAATGAATCAAAAGCGCTATTGTTAAAAAAATGAAAACAAATTGTTTATTTTATTTGGCGGGGTGACAAATGAGCGCAGTAAATTATGATTATATTATTGTAGGTGCAGGTTCTGCCGGTTGTGTTCTTGCTGCTCGGTTGATCCAAGAGACGCAATCCAAAGTATTACTTATTGAAGCGGGTGGTAGCGATAACCACTTGTTTATTCGTATGCCAGCTGGCGTGGCGAAAATTATTGCCCAAAAAAGTTGGCCTTATGAAACTGAGCCAGAGCCTCACACGAATAACCGTAAAATGCAAATTGCCCAAGGGAAAGTGTTGGGGGGAAGTAGTTCTGTCAATGGAATGATTTATATCCGAGGCCAGAAACAAGATTATGATAATTGGGCGCTAAATTACGGATGTGAAGGCTGGGGATACTCAGATGTATTGCCATGGTTTAAAAAAGCTGAGAGTAATGAAAGCCTGACAGGAGAATACCATGGAACAGAAGGCCCACTTCCTGTCAGTGAAAATAGATACCGGCACCCATTATCAATGGCATTTATTCGTGCAGCGCAAGAGCATGGTCTTCCTTATGTCAATGACCTTAACGGAGAAAGCCAACAAGGAACAAGCTTTTACCAGACGACAACACATAATGGAGAAAGAGCCAGTACATCAAGAACCTATTTAAAATCAGTGGAAAAGAGTGATAATTTGACATTAAAGCTTAGCACTCAAGTGAACCGTATTATCATCCGCGATAACCACGCGATTGGTGTTGCCTATCAAGGAAAAAATGGCCATGAAGTTGAAGCATTTGCCAGTTGCGAAGTATTGGTCTGCTCGGGTGCGATGGGCTCTGCAAAATTATTGATGCTATCAGGGATCGGGCCAGAGGAGCATTTGTCTTCGTTGGGGATCCATACGCATGTGAATCTACCTGTTGGCAAAAATTTTCATGACCACCTACATATGTCAATTAACGTCACAACTAAGCAGCCAATAAGTTTATTCGGCGCGGACCAAGGTTTAAATGCGATTAAACACGGGGTTGAGTGGATGGCATTTCGCAGTGGACTGCTCACCTCTAACGTTTTAGAAGGCGCTGCATTTAAAGACAGCTGCAACCAAGGTCGCCCTGATGTACAAATTCACTTTTTACCTATTTTAGATAGTTGGGATGACGTTCCTGGTGAGCCTCTGCCCGCCGCACACGGCTTTTCATTAAAGGTCGGCTACTTACAACCTAAGTCTCGAGGTGAAATTTTATTGCGCAGCACAGACCCACAAGCCCCACTAAAAATTCACGCTAATTATCTTGCCTCACCTGAAGATATGGAAGGTTGCAAGCGCGCAGTTAAGTTTGGCTTAGAAGTATTGGATTCCCCTTCATTACAAGCGCTAAGCAAAGAAGTTTTAATGCCACCCGCTTCTGTACGTCATGATGACGCTCAACTTGAAGAGTTTGTCCGAAATTTTTGTAAAACAGTTTACCATCCTGTGGGAACTTGCCGTATGGGAACGGATACCACAACATCAGTGACTGATTTGCGGTTACGTGTACATGGTATTGAAAACTTACGTGTCGTGGACTGTTCTGTAATGCCTGAAATTCCAAGTGGCAATACCAACGCACCAACGATAATGATTGCAGAACGCGCCGCAGCGATGATTATGGAAGATAGAAACACAAATTAACCTTGTGATAGGCTAATATAAAAAAACAGCATAAAACCAAGGTAACACCTGAGCTTTATGCTGTTTCAATACACTTATGGTACGTTATAGACCAAGCTGATGTTAAGTACTACACATTAAACAAGAAGTTCAGCACATCGCCGTCTTTAACGATATAGTCTTTACCTTCTGCGCGCATTTTACCGGCTTCTTTTGCGCCTTGTTCGCCACGGTATTGGATAAAATCATCAAATGCGATGGTTTGTGCGCGAATAAAGCCTTTTTCGAAGTCAGTGTGGATTTTACCTGCGGCTTGTGGTGCCGTTGCACCGACAGGGATAGTCCATGCACGCACTTCTTTAACCCCTGCAGTAAAATAAGTTTGCAGGTTTAATAACTGATAACCAGCACGAATAACACGGTTAAGACCCGGTTCTTCAATACCTAAATCAGCCATAAACTCATCGCGCTCTTCGTCTTCAAGTTCTGCAATATCGGACTCAATCGCTGCACAGACGGGAACAACTACAGAGCCTTCGGCTTCTGCAATTTTATACACCACATCTAAGAATGGGTTATTTTCAAAACCATCTTCATTAACGTTAGCAATGTACATCGTTGGCTTTAATGTTAAGAAGCTCAAGTAGCGGATAGCGGCTTTATCTTCATTAGATAACTCTAATGTGCGTAACATACCTGCTTGCTCTAGGTGCGGCAAACATTTTTCTAATGCTTCTAATTCTGCTTTTGCGTCTTTATCGCCACCTTTTGCGCGTTTTTGGACACGATGGATAGCGCGCTCACAGGTATCAAGGTCAGCAAGTGCTAATTCAGTATTAATGACTTCAATATCTGCGGCAGGGTCAACTTGGCCTGCAACGTGAATGATATTGTCATTTTCAAAACAACGAACAACGTGACCAATGGCTTCGGTTTCACGGATATTCGTTAAAAATTGGTTACCTAGGCCTTCACCTTTAGATGCACCTTTTACTAAGCCCGCGATATCCACGAACTCCATCGTAGTTGGTAAAATACGCTGTGGCTTCACAATTTCAGCTAATTGATCAAGACGTGGGTCTGGCATTGGCACAACACCCGTGTTTGGTTCAATTGTACAGAAAGGGAAGTTGGCTGCTTCGATGCCGGCTTTGGTCAATGCATTAAACAGAGTGGATTTACCCACGTTAGGCAGACCAACGATACCGCATTTAAAACCCATATGTTTCTCACCTTAATAGCGAGGGGCAGACATGCGCTGCACCCAATGTTTAGAAATTGGCGCTGATTATACACAAAAAGTCGATTTGGATGAAATGAACTCTTATGCAGTTGCTTTAAAGCCATGCAAGCGGTTTATTGCTTTGTCCATACCATCAGCTAGTAGAATGTCAGTACACCTGACCGCTTCATCAATCGCATCATCAATGAGTTTTTGCTCAGATAACGGCGGTTTACCCAAAACAAAGCCAACGACTTTGTTTTTATCACCTGGGTGGCCAATACCAATGCGTAAACGATAAAAATTCGGGTTATTGGCGAATTTACTTTGAATATCTTTCAACCCATTGTGACCGCCATTACTGCCCCCTAATTTCATTTTAGCTACACCGGGAGGTAAATCGAGTTCATCATGGGCGACTAAAATTTCATCGAGATTGATGCGATAAAAATTGGCTATAGCGGCAACTGATTTACCACTTAGGTTCATAAATGTGGTTGGAACCAGCAGGCGGATGTCATTACCACCCATATTAATACGTGCGGTATAACCAAAAAACTTCGCTTCTTCTTTCAATGGCTGATTATGGCGCTCAGCCAGTAAATCAACATACCATGCACCTGCATTATGGCGCGTTTGTGCATATTCAGCACCCGGATTGGCAAGTCCAACAATTAACTTAATTTTGCTCACGGTGGTGATTTCACTATCAGTTATGAAAAATAATGCCCTAGTTTACCTTGTGAAATGCAGGATGTACAAAATTGTGATGGATAAAGTAACTATGTTTATAATTGCTGAATAAACTATTCGGATTTTCTGATTTCTTGATAAAAAGCATTTTTTGTACAGATATTCTTGCTAACTTCCTTCCTTGTGATGTCTATCGCAAAAAATTTTACTTAATGCACTATAATCATTACATAAATATAAAGTATGACCGAATTTATTTACACATGCTTGCTTATCAGTTTACTGGTACTGGAGGTATATATGAAACGGAAAAGCGCTCATCTTCTAGGTAATATCTTCATGGGAATCGGAATGGTGTTGATGATCGGAAGTATCGGTGTCAACTTATTCTCTCATATCGTTAACTTAGGCCTTTCAGAACTCATCACGAACGGTTCCTTATTCGGCATTTTTATCGGTGCGATGGTATGGTTAGTCGGTGCTAGGATCGGCGGCCGTGAAAAAGTTGCAGACCGTTACTGGCAATTGAAACAACAATATCATTCACGCAGAGACAATCACCGCTATCCATAAATAGTCTAGAGCAATTAATTGCTGATAATGGTGAACTAGTTTGATAATTAGGCATTAATAAGAGTGAAATTCCAAAGAATTTTGCTCTTTTGTCGTGAATATTGTTCGTTATTTTAGATGGCTATTTTTGTCGTTTCATAACGTGAAGTCACCACTATGATCGGCGATAAAATAAAAAAATAAGCACCAGTGGTTTTTTCCCTGCCAAAATCATAAAGCCCCTGCAAATGATATTGCAGGGGCTTATATTTTTTATTGTGACTTTTTCATCACGGTTGAACGCTAAAACCCAATATTGGAGAATTAGTGCTCAAACATTGCTGAAATTGACTCTTCGTTGCTAATACGACGGATAGCTTCAGCTAACATACCTGAAAGCGTTAAAGTGCGAACATTGCTCAGCGCTTTGATTTCAGGAGAAAGAGGAATAGTGTCACAAACAATGACTTCATCAATGACTGAATTTTTGATGTTGTCTACAGCATTACCTGAGAAAATCGGGTGTGTTGCGTATGCAAATACACGTTTCGCACCACGTTCTTTCAGTGCTTCAGCTGCTTTACACAGAGTACCACCGGTATCAATCATATCGTCCACTAAGATGCAATCACGACCTGAAACATCACCAATGATATGCATGACTTGAGAAACGTTCGCACGTGGGCGGCGTTTGTCAATAATGGCCATATCAGTGTCATTCAGGAGTTTTGCGATAGCTCTAGCACGTACCACGCCGCCGATGTCTGGAGATACAACGATTGGGTTTTCCAAATTCTTCTGTAACATATCTTCCAGAAGAATAGGGCTACCAAATACATTATCCACAGGAACATCAAAGAAGCCCTGGATCTGCTCTGCGTGTAAATCGACAGTGAGCACACGGTCTACACCTACACTTGACAGAAAATCGGCAACAACTTTAGCGGTGATTGGTACACGGGCAGAACGTACGCGACGATCCTGTCTTGCATAACCGAAGTAAGGGATAACAGCGGTAATACGACCAGCAGATGCACGGCGTAGGGCATCGACCATAACAACCAGTTCCATCAGGTTATCGTTGGTTGGTGCACAAGTTGACTGGATGATAAAAATATCACCACCGCGAACATTTTCATTAATTTGAACACTGACTTCGCCGTCGCTAAAACGACCAACAGCCGCGTCTCCAAGATTAGTGTAAAGGCGGTTAGCAACACGTTGTGCTAGTTCCGGTGTAGCGTTACCAGCAAAAAGCTTCATATCGGGCACGAGAAAAACCTCAGGCTTGCGTCCAGAGAGATATTGTTGACCAACAGCGACAAGGCTTATTGGTGCAATACACGGGTTATCCCAGCGCGGAACTTGTGCAGTGGGGAAACGTTAACGCCTTGAGCGACGAACCCTTGCACCCACGATGGGGCTTTATTTAACACCTGCAGGGCATCCGCTTGTGTTTCAAATTCAGAAAAAACACATGCGCCTGTTCCTGTAAGGCGAGACGGAGCATATTCTAACAGCCAAGAAACAAGCTGTTCAACCTCACGAAAACGTTTTCTTGCGATTGGTTCGCAGTCATTTGCGTACGGAGCCAGTAATAATGCGGCTAGGGAACGTTTTGGAGAATTTCGATTTAATTGTGGATCTGTGAAGATCATCGGGGTTGATATTTCAATTCCGGGATGAGCCACCAGATACCATTTCTCTTTAGGGGAAGCTTTGGTTAAAATGTCACCAACCCCTTCGGCGAAAGCAGCATGCCCGCGAACAAACACAGGAACATCTGCTCCTAATGATGCGCCTAATTGCGCAAGGACTTCATCAGAAACCTGTGTTTTCCAGTGTTCGTTAAGCGCAATTAAGGTGGTTGCTGCGTTTGATGAGCCTCCACCAATACCTCCGCCCATCGGTAATATTTTATGAATACCGACATCGGCACCTAGTGGGCCACTGTGTTGCAACGTATCACGGCAATAGGATTGTAATAATCTAGCAGCCCGTAAAATTAGGTTTTTTTCGGGGGGAACCCCTTGCATATCCGTCAATAAATTCAACTGATCGTCATCACGTGTTGTGATAGTGATTTCATCGCCATAATCGACAAATTGAAATAGAGTTTGTAACTCGTGATAGCCATCAGGGCGTTGGCCTGTGATGTACAAAAAAAGATTTAATTTTGCCGGAGAAGGCCATGTTAACGTCATTTCTTCAGTGTCCAACTATCCATTTTCAATTTGATAAGTCTATCCCCTTGGCGTAACTCGAGATAGTTTGGCAGCATTGGTGTTGTTTTGCTGTCATAGGAAATATAGTTGAGCTGCCATGTTTCACCATTACTTTTAAACGTAACACTTTTTAGCAGGTGGTTTTCATCTAAGGTGAAGTCTGTTGCACGTCCGGGCGAACCTGTTAACCAAGCGGTTAGGTCATCAATTGGGATTTCCATACCAGTGAGCTGATAAATCAACTCGCTCGGTACGTCACTCATATGGGTTTGACCATCTTTGGTAGTTAATCGAGCTAAATCAGGTTCAACGGTAAGTTCAAGCTCACGGCTACCTAATGGGTTGGTTAACAATAAACGGTATTTTTCCGGTGTATATTGTTGCCAGAAAAACTTAGCGTACGTTTTTGTTTCTCCTCCGTTATAGGCAAAGGAGCCTCGTGTTTGGTAATCACGTAGCTGACTTAATTCTTGTTGATGTGCTTTCCACTTAGCATCCGATGCGGAACTAGTTCCTTTCGTGGTTGTTTGTGACGTTGTCACGCAAGCAGTTAGCAAGACGCATGAAAGTGGCAATAGGCGAAAAAAGTGCTTATTTATGTGCATAAACGGTAAAGCTTGAGTTAATTGCATATCAAATCTCAAAGTTGTATTGGGCGCTGATAGCAGTCTCTATTGAGTTACTTGCATTTAAAGAGGTTTAGTTTAGCGCGATATGGCTATCTGAGTCATCTATTGCACTCGATGATATACCTAACCGATAAAAATCTGTAAGTGATTTACTGTTTGTATACAAATAACATAGTGCATTGACAGCAGGAATGGTTTTCTAAAGTGATTATTAGACCAACCTAAGCTTGTCACCATTTGCTTTCTGTGCGAAATAATTGCATCCTCTATGCATCTTATTGCAGTTAATTTATCATTGTTAATAATGATATGGCTGATAATCAGTTTTATATAGTATAAATAAACGATAAAATTACGATCAGTTTTGACTGATAAAATCGCCATTACGTCTGTTATTTCGGTTTATTTTTTGGCGTGGGTCATCTTTCTGAAGGATAGGCTTATGCAAACCGTAGAAAGAGAGACGCGGATCATCTACAATAGAACAATATAAATAACAGTCATGCTAATTGGTAGGAAATACCCATCGAGCATAACTGAAAATAATTAGCACTGTAAGCAATGTGAGCAAGTCGTAAAGCACAATGACCTTATTAGCCTTAGGCATCAACCATAAAACAGCACCAGTAGCCCTGCGTGAGCGGGTGACTTTTGGTCCTGAAAAAATTGACCATGCACTTGAGGAACTTCTCAAACAGCCTCAAGTGAATGGTGGCGTTGTGCTGTCTACCTGTAATAGAACTGAGCTTTATTTGAGCCTTGAATCGCAAGAACGAGCTCAAGAACAGCTAGTAAAATGGCTGTGTGATTTTCATGGTATAACCCAAAAAGATTTACAGCCGAGTCTCTATTGGCACCAAGACGACCGCGCGGTTAGTCACCTAATGCGTGTCGCTAGTGGCTTGGATTCACTTGTTTTGGGTGAACCACAAATATTAGGGCAAGTCAAAAAGGCGTTTGCGCTTTCACAAGGTAACCACTCGTTATCGAGCGAACTTGAGCGTCTTTTCCAGAAATCGTTTTCTGTTGCAAAACGTGTGCGCACAGAAACCGATATTGGTGCGAATGCAGTTTCTGTCGCATTTGCAGCTTGTACACTTGCTCGCCAAATATTTGAATCACTCAAACATTTAAACATCTTGTTAGTGGGTGCAGGGGAAACAATTGAGCTTGTGGCGCGTCATTTACGTGAACATGGCGTACAAAAAATGATGATAGCTAACCGAACACGTGAACGGGCGGAATTATTGGCCAATGAGGTCAATGCACAAGTCATTTCGTTATCGGATATTGATAACCGCTTAGCGGAAGCAGATATTGTCATTAGCTCAACGGCGAGTCCTTTACCCATCATAGGGAAAGGGATGGTCGAACGTGCAATGAAAATACGTCGTAGTAAGCCGATGTTATTAATTGATATTGCCGTTCCTCGAGATATCGAACAAGATGTTGAAAAATTAAGAGATGTTTATCTCTATACTGTGGATGATTTGCAATCTATCATTGCACAGAACCTTGCTCAGCGAAAAGCCGCAGCCGTTGAAGCTGAATATATTGTTGAGCAAGAAAGTAGCCACTTTATGGATTGGTTGCGCTCACAAGCGGCAGTGTCTACAATTCGCGATTATAGAGAACAAGCTGAGGCCATTCGGGCAAACATGACTGAAAAAGCGTTGACCGCTATCCGTCAAGGCGCAGACCCTGAGCAAGTGATCATGCAATTATCGCAACAATTAACCAACCGCCTTATTCACGCTCCAACCAAATCTTTGCAGCAAGCTGCAGGTAATGGGGATGTCGAGCGTCTAAATCTACTTAGGGACAGCCTAGGGCTGGACCATCAATAACCACATTTTAATCATAGGTCTTATATAACGAATGAAGCCTTCTATTGTCGCAAAATTAGAAGCATTACAAGAACGCTACGAAGAAATTGAAGCGCACCTTGCTGATGCAGGTGTAATTGCCGATCAAGACCGTTTTCGTGCTTTATCAAAAGAATATGCACAATTGTCTGATGTCGCTAAATGCTTTAGCGCATGGCGCACAGTACAGGATGACATCGAAACAGCTGAAATGTTGTTAGACGATCCTGAAATGAAAGAAATGGCTCAAGAAGAGCTTAAAGAAGCCAAAGCGCGCAATGAAGAGCTCGAACAGCAATTACAATTGTTGCTGCTTCCGAAAGATCCTGATGATGAATATAACTGTTTCGTTGAAATCCGTGCGGGTGCCGGGGGAGACGAAGCGGCAATTTTTGCGGGTGATCTATTCCGTATGTATAGCCGTTATGCAGAAAACAACCGCTGGCGCGTTGAATTAATGAGCACGAGCGATGGCGAACATGGCGGTTTTAAAGAAGTCATCGCGAAAATTTCCGGTGATAGCGTTTATGGTCGCTTAAAATTTGAGTCAGGTGGTCACCGTGTTCAACGTGTTCCC
This sequence comes from Providencia sp. PROV174, assembly GCF_028480685.1. Taxonomy (NCBI): domain Bacteria; kingdom Pseudomonadati; phylum Pseudomonadota; class Gammaproteobacteria; order Enterobacterales; family Morganellaceae; genus Providencia; species Providencia sp. PROV174. Next base: position 22,706 of record NZ_JAMPOT010000009.1, on the reverse strand, counting down.
GAAACGGAATCTCAAGGCCGTATTCATACATCCGCTTGTACTGTAGCGATTTTACCTGAACTGCCAGAAGCTGAATTACCTGAGATCAGCCCTGCGGATTTACGTATTGATACTTTCCGCTCATCGGGTGCGGGTGGGCAGCACGTTAACACCACAGATTCAGCAATACGTATTACCCATATTCCGACGGGCATTGTTGTTGAGTGCCAAGATGAACGTTCGCAGCATAAAAATAAAGCAAAAGCGATGTCTGTATTAGGTGCGCGTATTCGCCAAGCCGAAATGGATAAGCGCCAAGCCGCAGAAGCATCTGAGCGTCGTAATCTGCTAGGTTCCGGTGACCGTTCTGACCGTATTCGTACCTATAATTTTCCACAAGGCCGAGTGACTGACCACCGTATTAACTTAACGTTATATCGTTTGGATGAAGTGATGGAAGGGAAATTGGATTCACTTATCCAACCTATCATCAATGAATACCAGGCAGACCAACTTTCTGCGTTGTCTGAGCAGGAATAATGCAGTATATCGAATGGGTCAAGCAGGCAGTCAACAGACTGTCTGCAAGTGACAGCGCGAAGCGAGATGCTGAAATTTTACTGGAACATGTCACAGGTCGCAGCCGTACCTATCTTTTTGCATTTGGTGAGACAGAACTCAATGCCGAAGAATGCCAACAAGCTGAATGTCTTTTGCAACGCCGTGAGAAAGGTGAGCCTATTGCCTATATTATCGGTGAACGTGAGTTCTGGTCCCTTCCTCTTTACGTCTCTCCTGCGACATTAATACCTAGGCCTGATACCGAATGCATTGTTGAACAAGCCTTATCTAGGTTAACAGAGCAAAAAAATCAAATTTTAGATTTAGGTACTGGGACAGGAGCAATTGCACTAGCCTTGGCATCTGAAATGCCGCAAAGTCAGGTTATCGGTGTTGATTTTAACCCTGATGCAGTTGCTTTAGCACAACGAAATCAGCAGCGTTTGAATATTTCAAATGTCAATTTTATACAAAGTAATTGGTTTGCTTCACTATCAATTCAACAATTTGATATGATTATCAGTAATCCACCCTATATTGATGAAAATGATACGCATCTCAGCGAAGGTGACGTGCGATTTGAGCCGTTAACCGCTCTAGTGGCTAAGGATGAAGGCTTAGCTGATTTAATGCATATCATTCAAGAATCTAAAAAATATCTTAAAAATCAAGGGTGGTTGCTTCTTGAGCATGGCTGGACACAAGGTCTTGCGGTGCGTGATTTATTTGAAGTACATGGGTACACCAAAATTGAGACCTGTCTTGATTATGGTGGAAGAGAGCGAATTTCACTCGGTCAATGGAATGGTTAAGTGGCATAGCAGTGGGAATGTAATGAAAACCATAGCGAATATAGAATTTAATCAACTCCCTTTAAGTGAAGGGATCATGACTGTTTCACAATGTATCCGTCATGATTTCCCGCTGATGAAAGTGCAAGCTCAGTTAGATAGCTTAGTCTCATCAGCCAAGTCTCGTATCGATTTAACCGCTGATAACGAAACAAAAATTCAGCAATTGGCCTCACTTTTTTACCAAGAGTGGTCGTTTGGCGCAGCTGAAGGGATCTATTTGTTATCGGATATGCTGTGGCTAGACAAAGTATTGTCATCTAAACAAGGTACGCCTGTGACACTCGGTGCTATTTTTTTATATATTGCCGAACGCCTTGATATTGCGATTTATCCCGCTATTTTCCCTACTCAATTATTATTTGTTAGTGAAAGAAATGATGGCAGCCAATGGGTAATTAACCCTGTTAATGGTGAGTCTTTATCATTACACACGTTAAATTTGTGGCTCAAAGGAACCGTTGATCCTTTTTCTGAGTTTTACTACGACCAACTTGAGGCAGCAGAAAACAGCATTGTTATTCGTAAAATTTTTGACACGCTCAAAGCTGCATTAATGGAAGAAAAAAAGATGGAGTTAGCGTTACGGGTTTGTGAAACGCTTTTGACTCTTGATCCTGAAGACCCTTACGAAATTCGTGACAGAGGGTTAATTCTTGCGCATTTAGATTGTAATCATGTGGCATTGAGCGATCTCAATTATTTTATTGAACATTGCCCAGAAGACCCAGTCTCTGAAATGATTAAAATACAAATTTATTCGCTGGATAACCATCCAGTCGTATTACATTAATTAACATACAGGCCAATTTTCCTGTTTCAATATTAAAGGTAAGAGTATGCAACAGAAAGTAGTCAATATTGGTGATATCAATGTCGCGAACGACTTGCCGTTTGTGTTATTTGGTGGGATGAATGTATTAGAATCCCGCGATATGGCGATGAAAGTGTGTGAGCATTATGTCACAGTGACACAAAAGTTGGGGATCCCTTACGTATTTAAAGCGTCATTTGATAAAGCTAACCGCTCATCAATTCACTCTTACCGTGGTCCAGGTCTTGAAGAAGGAATGAAAATATTCCAAGAGCTGAAACAAACATTTGGCGTAAAAATCATTACGGATGTTCATGAGCCAGCACAAGCTGCCCCTGTTGCCGAAGTTGTTGATGTCATTCAATTACCAGCGTTCTTAGCCCGTCAAACGGACTTAGTTGCAGCAATGGCTAAAACAGATGCGGTAATTAATATCAAAAAACCTCAGTTTATCAGCCCAGGACAAATGGGAAATATCGTTGAGAAATTTATCGAAGGTGGTAACGATAAAATTATTCTTTGCGACCGCGGTGCAAACTTTGGTTATGACAACCTAGTTGTTGATATGCTTGGCTTTAATGTCATGGTTCAAGCATCAAAAGGCTGTCCTGTCATTTTCGACGTAACCCACGCATTGCAATGCCGCGACCCATTTGGTGCAGCATCTGGTGGCCGTCGTGGTCAAGTTGCTGAGCTGGCAAGAGCGGGAATGGCGGTTGGGATCGCAGGGTTATTTCTTGAAGCCCATCCAGACCCAGACAACGCGCGTTGTGATGGTCCATCAGCATTACCATTAGATAAGCTAGAGCCATTCTTAAAACAAATGAAAGCAATCGACGAAGTTGTAAAAAGCTTCCCTGAGTTAGATACAAGTCGCTAAGTTAGGCGGTTTATGCAACTCACTGAAGTCGTTTCTATGTTCGGCGCTGATTTACAGCGCCGATATGGTGAAAAAATTTATAAAATTACCTTACATGGTGGTTTTAATTGCCCAAACCGTGATGGCACCCTTGGGCGAGGCGGCTGCACCTTCTGTAATGTGGCTTCTTTTGCCGATGAAAGACAATCATCTCAAACCATCAGTGAACAAATTCACCAACAGATTACCCGAATTTCCCGCGCAAAACGTTATTTAGCTTATTTCCAAGCCTATACCAGTACCTACGCAGAAGTGAGTCTGCTAAAGCAGCTCTATGAAGACGCTTTACAACAGGCTGATATTATTGGCTTGTGTGTTGGAACGCGCCCTGATTGTGTTCCTGATGCGGTATTATCTTTATTGAGTTGTTACCAACAACAAGGTTATGAAATATGGCTTGAGCTAGGTTTACAAAGTGCTCATGATAAAACGCTACATCGTATTAATCGCGGCCATGGTTTTGATGCATACCAACAAACAACGCAAAAAGCTCGTAGCCTTGGATTAAAAGTTTGTACGCATTTGATTTGTGGGCTACCCGGTGAAAATGCCCAAATGAATATGCAAACATTGGATAAAGTACTTGAGTGTGGAACGGATGGCATCAAACTTCACCCGCTACATATTGTTGAAGGTAGTGTAATGGCAAAAAGTTGGCGAGCAGGGCGCTTGGCAACACTTTCTCTTGATGAATATACCCAAATTGCCGGTGAAATGGTGCGTCATACTCCAACTGACATTGTCTACCACCGTATTAGTGCCAGTGCCAGAAAACCGACGTTACTCGCCCCGAGCTGGTGTGAAAACCATTGGGTAGGAATGAATAACTTATATCAATACTTCTTAAAATGGGGAGGCCAAGGCTCTGCGCTTTGACTTCTTTAATGAGAACAATTATGAAACCAAACTTTTTTAAAGCTATTATCGTTTCATCCCTAATTACGTTTTCTTTTCAAGCTATTGCTCAACTTGATATTACCCCTGAAGATAAACAAAAATTTGTACAAACTCACCAAAAAGCAACGAAGAAAGATGCCCTTGCTCAGTATCAGCTGGCCCAAATGTATTTTTCCGGTTTAGGTGTTCTACAAAATCTTAATAGTGCGCGTTTATGGGCAAACGAATCCGCAAAAAATGGTAATGCAGATGGTTATGCGTTATTGGCGGATATCAATCTATTAAGTGATAGTTACTTTTCACAGGAATTGGTTGATGCACGTAAATACGCGATTAAAGCGGTTGAAATGGGCAGTACACGGGGAAAAATCAGTTTAGCAGAGTCATTGATAAACCCAATTGCAGGTAAAACGGATTATCAACAGTCTATAGAACTTCTAAAGGAAGTTAACGCGCTAAATAACCCAGACTTTTTTATTGCTCCAGTTTTGCTTGGCGTTATCTACCTAGATGGCCAAGGTGTCGCAAAAGATGAAAAGCAAGCACAACAATGGTTTGATAAGGCAAATGAGATGACTTATCCAGGGTATGCAGAATGGATGGCAGCATTTAGATTTTCTGAAGATAACACAGGAACGGTGGCTATCGACCCAGTAAAAGCAAAAAAATTAAGGGCAATAGCCTGCGAAAAAGGGAAAGAAGCGGGGAATGAGATGTTTTGCTTCAATGAGTAACAGTTAAACCGCCATGTAAAATAACATGGCGGTTTAGTTAAGGGACTTAATTAAGACGCTGTTGTTGCCTTTTCTGTGTCGATAGAACCCGCCTGTTCGATAGCCTTAACAGCTTCAAGTGCATGATCCATTGAATTATAAAAACTTAACACGCCTTCAATCGGTGTAACTTTTGCTCTTGCCAACGTTTTTAATGGCTGGAACGGAATGTCACAAACTAAGACATGGGTATCTTTGCGTACGGCATCGATGAATTTTTCGAAAGCTTCTAAGCCACCCGCATCTAAGACCGGTACTGCGTCCCATTGCATAATGATGGTTTCATAACCTGCGCTTTTGACACGTAATTCATCAAAAATACGCTCAGCAGCAGCGAAAAATAATGGGCCATTTATTCTTACGACTAAACGGCTTCGCTCTTCATCTGTTTCCGCTAGTTGTGTTGAACGGGTCATATTGGCAATTCGTCGCATAAACAATAATGACGCGAGAACAATCCCGACAGTGATAGCAATAACCATATCGAATAGAACGGTTAGAGACATACATAGTACTAATACAATAATGTCATCTTTTGGCGCGCGTTTAATCAAATAAACGACTTTACCCGCCGCACTCATGTTCCAAGCTACAATCAATAATAATGCAGACATGGCGGCTAATGGCAAATAAGAGAGCATTGGAGCCAGAACCAATAATGTGAGTATCACCAATATTGAGTGAATAATGGCAGAAATGGGCGATGTTGCGCCTGCGCGGACGTTAGCCGCAGAACGAGCTATTGCGGCAGTTGCGGTGATACCACCAAAAAAAGGTGCTGCAATGTTCCCCACTCCTTGGCCAATAAGTTCGCTATTGGAATGGTGTTTGGTTCCCGTCATGTTGTCCAATACTACGGCACATAGTAGTGATTCAATCGCACCAAGCACTGCCATAGAAAATGCAGCAGGCATTAATGCGGTGATCATCGCCCAGTTAATTGGCGCACTTCCGGGGAGCTCCCATGGCAAAATAAACTGCGGTAGGATAGGGGGAATGCCATTACCTTCAGAGCCATCAGGCAATAAATAGCTAAATTCAGAACCAATAGTCGCGACTTCCATGCCAAATAATGAAAGCACCCACATGACGAAAGTCCCGACAATCAGGGCAGGTAAATGGCCGGGAAATCTTAATTTTAATTTAGGCCAGAAGATAAGCACCAAAAGAGTTGAAAGCCCAATTAGTGTGTCGCTGTATTGAAACGTGGGGAATGTATTACCAATAGCAATTAGCTTATCAACATAGTTTTCTGGGACATGCACCATTTGCAAACCAAAGAAATCTTTAATTTGCATTGTGGCAATGGTGATGGCAATACCGGAAGTGAAGCCTAATGTAACAGATACAGGGATATATTCGATGAATTTACCGAACCGAGCAAAGCCCATCGCAAGCAGGATAACCCCTGACATCATTGTCGCAACCAGCAACCCGCTGAGCCCAAATTGCTGTGAAACAGGGTAGAGGATCACTACAAATGCAGCTGTGGGGCCAGAAACGCTATAGCGAGACCCACCTGTTATCGCAATGACGATCCCTGCAATAGCCGCGGTATATAGCCCATATTGCGGCGGAACACCACTTGCAATAGCCAAAGCCATTGCGAGCGGAATAGCGATAATACCCACGGTAATACCCGCAATTAAATCTTTAATAAAGCGAGTAGCTGTATATTTTTCTTTCCAACAAGAATCTATTAGCGCACTAAAAGGGCGCAACCTATTAATTTTTTTTGTACTCATTATACCCTACCAAATAACAGGGTGAAAAATAAACGAAAGATGTACCTATAAGGATACGCTTAGCAATCTGAAAAAAATCTGTTATGTATCAATGAATCTGCAATTATCATAACGTTTTCAGTAACAAAAGTAAAAAACCGTTATATTATAAAGAAAAACAATTAGAATACATTTTATATAGCTGCTTTTTAGTTTTAGGCTACATATATGTAATAGCAATTTTATTTTTTGAACGGTAAATATAAATAATAGTATTGACTAATACTTAATCAATCAACTTGCTATTATTGCTACCAATAACCCTATCCATTGCACGAGTATTAACCCAAGAGCATGAGTGAAAAGACGTTTAGTCCCTGACCACCTTTGCTGCATTGTGTGATGTTTGATTTTGTTTGGAAATAAAAAATTTAATGCATTATCAAAATGTTCTGTTTCATTATGTGTGTAGATAATTTTAAAAAAATGGTTATCGAGCCATAGGCGATATATATAATACTGGCAAGTTATAAATATAATTATATTGGCGAATAAAATATATTTAGGGTAATTAGAATGGAAATACAAAGCGAATTGACAAAATAATGCCAATACAGACCCAGTCGCAAAATAACGCCAACTATGAGTTAAAATAGTGATAACTTCACCTTGTTGTTTATTCATCAATGTATTCATTATTCACTCGACTTAGATGGTAATCGGCATACCAATTATTCAGTTGTTGTATCGTTGCTGCATTTAAAATCACTTGTGGGCGAGCTTGTTCAACTAATGCTACGGCTTCTTCTGTGTTTTTAGCATCGCCATGATGTACCAACCATGCAACAGCAACAGTCGCACTTCGTGAATAACCTAATTTGCAATGAATGTATACCGCCCCATGTTTTACCAGTGCATCCATAGTATGGACTGACTTTTCGATATCTTCCGCGCTTAGTGGTAACAAATCAATTTGCGGTTGGCTACAATATTTAAGCCCTTTGCTGTAAGAATTGCGAGGCCATTCGCAAGTCATATCTAACACAGCTTGAGTTTGCAAAGCGTAAAGTGGGCGCCCTCCCAAAACAATGTGTTTATTCACAATACTGGGTTGTGCGCAGTGCTTAGCAAAGTAATGATAGGTTCCCCAAGCAATCAGCCGGTATGGTAGTAATAAAATAGCGGCAGAAGGGGAAATATTCCCTTCCGGTGTTTTTTGGAAAATGCTAGCACCAGCGCCTAAATAACCAAGGGTAATAAAAAAGAGAGCGATAGCGGGCCATAACAGTAACCAAGCGAATCCTTGGAAGATAAACGCAAGAATAAAGCAAACAAGAGAACCTATGCCATAATTTTTGCTCATTTTAAAACTGCGAGGTGACCCCGTGTAATGCCATTGCCAGTGAGTTTGTATAGGAAGTAAATAACTAATTAATAAGCCAACGGCAAAGCCGGTGACGACATCAATAAAGTGGTGCTGCCAAGTCGTCAATACGGACAGGAGAATGAGTATCGACCAACTATGAAGCAACCAGCGCCATTTTGTTGGTGTATGTGCTCGAAAACGTAACCATAAGATCCACAATAAAATAATATGTAATGAAGGAGCTTGGTTAAAGGGGAGGTCAAATAGCTCTAGGCTGTCAAACATCCAGCCAAATAGGCCATCAGTACTTGGTCGAGGGAAACTAAACTTAAGTGGAAATAGCAAAAAACCAATACAAGCGACAATCGAAGCCGTGATGAGCCGTAAGCCATGGATCATTTGTTCTTTACGGGTTGTGCAAATAAATAAAGATAACCCATAAAAAAGATCAATGCTCCAATAGGGAATGATAGACCAAGGGAGAAATGGAATATGGGTTTCCCAAGAAAAAACGATAGAAGGAACCTGATTTAACGTTGCGGTATACGTATTGACTTGGCCATAAGTTAGGAAGAAAAAAGGTGCTAGAAAAACTAGCCATAGCAAACCAGAGCGTATTATTTGGCGTCGAGATACAGCCTGTTGAGGTTTGCGGGTTGCAGTTATCATCCTTTATCCTATTCCTTTAAATGGCAACGAACTGGCGGTGATATCAGTAAATGATTAGGGAAATAAATAACGCTAAGCAGCATAGGTGCTTTGCGGGCAATAAACAATGGCTATCACCTAAAGTTGAAGTTAGTGATTGATGTCAACAATGTGGCATCAATCACAATGCGAGATAAATAGACTAACGTCGTCTAGCTATGGATACGCTGAATATGCCCCAGTTATCAATTGATTGGTTTAGTTTTTCAAAGCCCGCGTCTTCAACTAAAGTATCCATTTCGCCTTGGCTACGACAACGCATAACCCATGCTTGGCCACCTTGGTGGCTTGGTAGTACCCGAGCAATCATTTCAACTTGAGGGTGCCATGGCTGGCAAGTATAAATTAATAGCCCGCCAGATGGGATAGCTCGAGAAAGTCCATTTAATGAAGCTTTTATCATTTCATTACTGGGGAACAGTTCATACAAACCACTGACAATGCCAATTGTTGGAGATGGTGAAACCGCGGCTAAATCATCGGCGTCAAAAGCATTACCTTCAGTAAATTGAATTTTATCTTCAAGGTAACGTTCCTTAATATGTAACTGTCCTTGTTCAACATTGATAGGGCTATAGTCTCTTAATAGGACAGACTCAACTTTGCTATAATCATTAATTGCATCAAAGATATAACGACCTTGGCCTGCGGCAATATCCATAATTCGAACAGGGGTACCTGTCTCCGTGAGGTCACGAATCGCTTGCCGAATAATATTTTCAATATTCACTTTGCGTTGGCGTATTCCTTGCCAGCCTATACTGTTGAGATATTGCCTATCAATCACACGGCCAAATAAGCCTTTACCTTGGGCTTCGTCGCGGTATACGTAATCGAGAGTTGAACCTGAATCAAACCCTTTATCATAACCAATGCGAATACCTTCAGAAGCTTTGCCTAGTGTGCTCATTGATTTGCCCATAATTTTATAAGCAAGATTTTTAGGGCACCATTTAGGCAAAGGAGTCATGAGCGAACGATATTTTTCAGCACTGACACTCCAGATATCCTCATATTGATAATTATGTTGGTAGCGCGGTAAGGCGAATAATTTTCCAATAAAATCACGGATTTTTTCAATTGGGATATGGCGTTCTTTTTCACCTAGCGTGTCGTGATAAAAACCGGGCAATATATGCTTTTCTTTTATTGGGGTATTTAATTTTTCAAAAAACTGATGTTGAGGTCGATGGTGGACAACGTGGTCACTACCTGAAATAAATAATTGAGTTGGTAAGGTAATTGCACCTGCATCGGCCACTATACGTTCAGCTGTTTTATATAATTCAAGTAAAATATTGACGGCAATAGGGCGAGTGATCAATGGGTCGCGATTAAACGAATCAATTCGTTGTTCATCATGAGTCAGAAATTTAGCTTTGACATAGGAATTCACATAGAACAAACCGCGAGCTTTTTGCATTAAAGCAAGCCCTGCTCGGGCAAATGGAACATACAATTTAACCTTAAATGCAGGAGAGGCGAGTACCATTCCACGAATTTTGGGGGCGTAATCATGAACCCAAGCGGAGACAAGGACGGCCCCAACACTTTGCCCGATAACAACGATATTTTCTAAGGGAATATTATATTGGGAGGAAATGTGATGTACGAATTCATCGACATCATTGACAGACGTGCTTAGTGAAGGGCTATAACCTCGAGGGCCATCATTTCTACCATGGCCACGGGCATCCCATGCAAACATCGCATAGTCAGGTAAATTGAGTTCATCGACTAAATGGGCGACACGGCCAGAATGTTCATGGCCACGATGAAATAAAATAATCGCTTTGTTGGTCGAAGTCTCTGTTGGCCAATGTCGATAAAAAAGAGAAGTATGGTCACTGGTGGTAAATTGGGACTCAATAACGGGACGTTGCGTCAGATAATCTGTCTGAGCGTTCATAATTCTTCCTTAATTATTATTCGCCGATGCAGATAATTCACAAAGTGCACGACGAATACGGTTATAGCAAGTATAAAACAGCAACAAAGTTAAAAGGATAAACAGATAACTTACCCAACTAGAAAATATGATTTGTGGAAAAATACTCACAAGCAGCCCTAACGCACCGAAAATAAAGGCTCGATCACTTTTACCAATAGGGCCGTCATAGCGACGAGACGCACCAATTGTTTGAGTGATAACACCAATAAATTCAGTTAGTAGCGTAAGAAATAGAATGAATAAAATAAGCCAAAATGCTTGAGGGAAAATAACCGCAAATGGTAGGTATAGTGCGATATCTGAAATAACATCACCAAGCTCATTCAAGATTGCACCAAGGTGGCTTTTTTGGTTGTGCTCCCTTGCTAACATGCCATCTATCGCATTGAGTGCCATACGAATAAACAGTACGAAAGGTAATAAAATAAACAGGTGTGGGTTTGGAATGAACAGTAATAGCATTCCGCAGATCACAGACAAAAGTAAAGCTGCCAAAGTGACTTGATTAGCCGTAACACCCGCACTAAATAGCTTACGAACAATTGGACGAAGAAGATCTTGAAATTTAGGTTTCAGATCGTAAATGGTCATTGAGTATTCCTTTCTCATCACTGCACTTAGATGCAGCATTGGGATATATCAATACCCGATTGATGGATGTCTGCAATAAGAGCTATCTTAAGTTAGGAAATAACCAAGGGACGTTATCTAGTAATTTCATCGACGATGCCACGGTAACTATTTGAATATAAAAGCAAAAAATACGTCATAAAAGCTAAAGAGAATGGATTTATTGGTATTAAGGAAAAACTGATTAACCAATATGATACTCGATCAGGCCAATATCCTCTGTTTATCGATTTTTGAACGCATTCGTTTAAATTGGCTAGGTGTCATGGTGGTCATTTCTTTGAATTTTCGACAGAAAGCGCTGTGATCGGCATAAGCACACTTACTGGAAATTTCAGTAATTGAAAAATCATCGTCGAGTAGTTCAATTGCATGTTCAAGGCGCATTTTTTGAATATATTGTTGAGGGGTTATCAAAAAAATAGCTTTAAACTGGCGATTCAATTGAGAAAGCGAGAGGCCAGATATGTCAGCCAGAGTTGTCATTTTTATTGCGGTATCGAAATGCTCACTAATATAACGTTCAACACGGCTAAGTTGGTTGTTTAGCTTAGGGCTGACCGATTTCACATCTTGTAAATCCACTGAAATACCTGCAACTCCAATAACTTGGTTACGTGTATTAAAAATAGGAACCTTAGTCGTTAAACACCATCCCAACAAACCCGCTTTATACAGGTGAAGTTCAAGTTTATTAATGACGCTAATTTTCTTCTCCATCACTAAATAATCTTGAGAACTATAGCTTTGGCCTAGTTCTGAATGAAATATATCCTCAGCACATTTACCAACTAGATGATTAACGCTATCGATTTTACAACGGGTGGCTAAATTATCATTGGCCAACACATACTTTGCATTATGGTCTTTCACAAAGAAAGTCACATTCGGCAAGGTATTAATGAGGGGCATCACTAAGCCTAAATGATTTAATAGAACATCAATATTATCAACAGGAAACAGCATATTTTCCTGACTAATCAATAACAATTTATTTAGATTGATCATGCTGCGCTCCGAAATATTAAATTAATTTTACTAATTCTGTTAAATATTTTTAGATTGTGCAGAAAAGCGCATAAGTTTGTTGGAAAGATATCAAGAGTTGTTAACAAAAATCAAGCATTCTATTAACAATAATAATGGATAGGATGCTAACCAATGCAATATCAATATAACAAAATTGAAGTTATCGATTCCCATACTGCAGGCGAGCCAACTCGGCTCGTTATCGACGGATTCCCTGATTTAGGGCAGCAAAGCATCGCATCAAGACTGGAGATATTACGCCATCAACATGATGTATGGCGTAAAACCACCATTTTAGAGCCACGAGGTAATGACATTTTAGTGGGTGCTCTATTGTGTAAACCACAAAACCCAGCAGCAACAGCCGGTGTGATTTTTTTTAACAATCAAGGTTACTTGGGAATGTGTGGCCACGGCACTATCGGTTTAGTGGCTTCATTGCATTTTCTCGGCCATATCACTTTCGGTAAACATCTTATCGAAACCCCGGTAGGGGATGTCACGGCTCATTTGCATCAAGATGGCAGTGTGAGTATTCAGAATGTTTATTCATATCGTTATCGCAAAGCGGTACAAGTTAATGTTCCAGAACTCGGCACCATTACCGGGGATATTGCTTGGGGCGGAAATTGGTTCTTTCTTGTTGAACAGTCACCAGTCGCTATTGATTACCAAAATATTAAATTACTGACAGAAGTCAGTTTAAAGATTAAGCAAGCCTTATCTGATCAAGGTATTTGCGGTAAAGATGGCCAAGAAATTGACCATATCGAATTATTCGGTACACACCCCGAAGCCAATAGCCAAAGTTTTGTGTTATGCCCCGGAGGCGCCTATGACCGCTCCCCTTGTGGAACAGGAACAAGTGCCAAACTTGCCTGTTTAGCCGCGGATAAAAAGCTGGCGGCTGGTGACATCTGGCATCAAGCCAGTGTGATTGGCAGCCAATTTCAGGCCAGTTATCAACAGGCTGATGAAAACGGCATTATTCCAACTATTCGTGGTCATGCCTATATCAGTGGGAAAAATACCTTATTGATAGATGAACAAGATCCATTTCGTTTTGGAATTTCAGTGGCATAGGGGAATGAAATGGAACGCAAATATCCAGTGATTGTAGTGGGTGGCGGCATTATTGGCTTGAGTATTGCACTGACAGTGCAAGCTAATGGCTCACAAGTGCTGTTGCTTGATAAACATGAAATTGGCCAAGGAGCCTCATTTGGCAATGCAGGGCATATTGCGACAGAACAGGTTTTTCCGATTGCGGATCCGAGCGTTTTAAAATCAATTCCGAAAATGTTACTTGACCCACTGGGCCCTCTGCGCCTGGATTGGCGTTATTTATTACCGCTAACACCTTGGTTAATAAAATTGTTGGGTAACATGCGCCATAAGCCTTTTACCCATATTCATCACACATTGATGACACTAAATAGTGCCGCTTTCGATTCATGGCAAGCATTTATTCAGAAATGGCAATTAAATGACCTTGTCAAAATGAAGGGGTCACTATTGGTGGCAGAGAAAAAAGAGACGCTCGATAAGCTAAGCCAGCACAGTGAGTATCTACAAAGTATTGGTGTGACTAATCAATTGATTGATCAAGATGCGCTATTAACGCGCGAACCTGCTTTATCTGAAAGCCAAATTGGTGGCATTTTTTACCCCGATACAGGCCATGTTGTGGATTTATGTGTGTTACACAAAAAACTGACAGAAGCTTTTATCGATGCGGGTGGGCAAGTATTAACCCACTGTGAAGTAACAGAAATTACATCAACGTCGAATCAACAAGCGATATTGACAACCACTCAAGGGCTGTTTACAGGACAAAAAATAGTGATTGCAGGGGGCGCATTCTCTAAATCGCTAGTCAAAATGGTGAGTCGTATCAAAGTGCCACTTGAAACTGAGCGTGGTTATCATTTGATGTTGCCCCATGAGTTAGGTCGATTATCGATACCAGTATCAAGTATGGATAGGCGTTTTATTATGACGCCAATGTCTCAAGGGTTACGCCTCGCAGGAACCGTAGAATACGCAGGGTTAAAACGTCCTGCAAATATGCAGCGAGCTCAACATTTTCTCCCATTAGCGCAACCCATGCTAAAGAAAACATTAAATAGCCAACAATCTACATCATGGATGGGATTTCGCCCATCTACGTCTGATTCATTGCCTGTTTTAGACCATAAAGGTCCTTATATTTTTGCATTTGGTCACCAACACTTGGGATTAACCCAAGCGGCGATCACCGCAGATATTGTGAATAGTTTTATCCATCATCAGCCGACAAGTATCGACTGTACTGCTTTTTCCATTGAACGATTTCTTTAATTTTGAGGAGAATTCAAATGAATTTCCATGGCATTCTTGTTCCGTTAGTGACTCCATTTCATGATGATTTAACATTAAATATCAGTGCACTTGCTGAATTAACTGAAAAACTTATTGAGCGGGGTGTGACGGGGTTAGTGGTTTGTGGGACAACAGGGGAGTATTACGCATTAAACGAAGATGAACGTAAGACCGTGCTGTCAACCGTTTGCAAAATTGCCAAAGGACGAGTGACATTAATTGCGGGTATTAATGATTTATCAACCGAGGGGGCAATTGCACGTGCGAAACAAGCTCAAGAACTCGGTTATGAAGGGTTAATGCTGTCGCCACCGCCATATAGTTTGCCGGACCAGCAAGGGGTATATGCCCACTATGAAAAAGTCGCAAAATCAACACCATTACCCATTATTATGTACAATTTCCCAGCTCGGATTGGTATTGAAATTGACATTGAAACGGTCATTAAGCTAGCCGAAATTGACAATATTGTCGCTATCAAAGAAAGCAGTGGGAACTTTAGTCGAGCACTGCATTTATTACAAACACCATTCAAAAATTTTGAGGTCATTTGTGGTTGCGATGATCAACCAGTGGATTTCTTCTTTTGGGGTTCCAAAAGTTGGATTGCGGGAGCGGGTAATGTATTTCCAGCAGAGCAAGTTGCTATTTTTAATGCTGCACAAGCGGGTGACTGGCAACAAGCCAAGCAGATTATGAATGAAATTTACCCTGCAATTTACTCAATGGAATCAGGGGATTATAACCAAAAAGCCAAGGCGGGTTGCTTGAATGGCACATTCAATGTAGGTCCGGTTCGTTTGCCTCTGTCAAATATAGCGTCTAAAGAACGCGATGACTTTATTAAATTAATTAAGCGCTAGGGGGAAATATGACTCTTACCCAGCAGCAGGTATTTGAACGTGCAAAACAAGGAAAACTGTGGGCAGGCAATTTAATTGCAGGGCACCCAGAACAGCAAAATAGATTAGAAAACCGTACCCCAATCGACAACAGCATTATTGGTTTTATTGCAGATGGCGATGCTAACGATATTAATGTCGCGGTACAGGTGGCGCGTAGCACGTTTAATCAAGGTGAATGGCGCGGGTTATCGCCGCAAGAACGTAAAGCTATCATGCTTAAATGGGCTAATCTGATTGAAAAACACAGTGAAGAACTTGCAGCGCTAGACTGTATTGATGCAGGTAAGCCTATCACTGAATGCTTAAATACTGATTTACCTGCAACGATTGACACCTTTTATTGGTATGCCGAAGCGATTGATAAACTGTTTGGCAAAATTGCACCAACAAGTCATCAAGAATTGGGGTTAATAGTGCATGAGCCTATTGGTGTGGTGGGCGCGGTATTACCGTGGAATTTCCCTGCTCAAATGTTTGCGTGGAAAGTGGCTCCGGCTCTTGCTGTAGGCAACTCGGTGATAGTGAAACCGGCCGAATTGACCTCATTAAGTGCGCATCGCATGGTAGAGCTGGCCTATGAGGCCGGTATTCCTAAAGGCGCTTTAAGTCTCGTTTGTGGATTAGGTGAAAAAGTCGGGGAAGCGCTTGGCCGCCATCATGATGTTGATATGGTGTCATTTACTGGTTCAACAGATGTGGGACGCTTATTTTTAAAATATTCCGCCGAAAGTAACTTAAAAGAAATTGTACTCGAATGTGGCGGTAAAAGTCCTCAAGTAGTGTTTGAAGATGCGAATATTGAGGCGGCAATTCCACATATTATGGCGGCGGCTTTCTGGAATATGAGTGAAAATTGTAGCTGTGGTTCTCGCTTAATTGTGCACGAAAGCATCAAAAAAATACTATTAGAGAAGCTTGCCGTCGCCATTAAAGAATGGAAAGTCGGAGACCCAAGGCAAGCAGATATTTCAATTGGGCCAATGGTCGAACAGGCTCATTTTGAGAAAGTAAAATCCTTTTTAGATATCACGTTAAAAGAGGGAGGAAAATTAGTTGCGGGTGGAAAAATTCATCATGAATTGGGGGCTGGATGGTATATCGAACCGACAATTTTTGATGAAGTCACGCCTGAAATGTCGCTATTTAAGTATGAAGTTTTTGGCCCTATTTTAGCCGTCACATCGTTTAAAACTGATGATGAAGCGGTCGCTTTAGCCAATGATACTCAATATGGCTTAGCCGCCTCATTTTATAGCCAAAATATTCACCGAGCCATGCAAAATGCACAGCGTATTAACGCGGGTACCGTTTCAGTCAATGGCTTTAGTGAGGGCAATATTACAACGCCGTTTGGTGGTTTTCGTCAATCAGGTTTTGGCGGTAAAGACAACGGCTTAGAGGCATTTGAACAATATACTCAAACGAAGGTTATCTGGTTTATCCATCAGTAAAACGTTGGCCGGAGTCCCCTAGTGGACTCCGGTTTTTTTTACCCTGCAAATACAAATAAACAATTACAATAACGAAGGAGTACAAAATGGAAGCCATCGTTAATACAATCGTTGGTTACATCTGGGGTAATGCATTAGTGGTATTATCGCTAGGTGTTGGGCTCTATTTTACATTAGCAACTCGCGGTGTACAGTTTCGCTATCTCATTAAAATGGTCTGTTTGTTAAAGGAAAATAAAGCGTCAAAAGAAGGAATTTCCTCCTTCCAAGCATTCTGTTTAGCATTATCAGGACGAGTTGGGGTGGGGAATATCGCCGGTGTAGCGACAGCTATTGCTGCGGGTGGTCCTGGCGCGATTTTCTGGATGGTTGTCATGGGGTTATTAGGTGGAGCAAGTGCGTTTATCGAATCAACACTCGCTCAAATATACAAGCAGCGCTCTGATGGTCAATACCGTGGCGGTTCGCCTTACTATATCGAGAAAGGGTTAAAATTGAAGCCATTTGCCATTATGGTAGCTGCTGTTATTTGCCTATCTTATGGCGTACTAGTTCCGGGTATTCAAGCCAATACTATAGCTGACTCCTTTCAAACTTCATTCAACTTACCTCCAATTGCGACAGGCGGCATTGTGACAGTGCTGATGGCATGGCTAATCTTTGGCGGTGTAAAACGTATTGCGAGTGCTGCGGATAAAATCGTACCAATTATGGCGTTAGCTTATATCGTCATGATGGTGATCATCTTGGGTAGCCATTACGAACAAGTGCCAGGAATGTTCAGTTTAATCTTCCGTAGCGCGATGGGAATGGATGCCGTATTCGGCGGTATTATTGGTACGGCTGTTTCATGGGGGGTGCGCCGCGCGGTTTTTTCCAACGTAGCAGGTGCGGGTGAAGCTACATTTAGTTCTGCGGCAGCCGAAGTAAGCCATCCTGTAAAACAAGGGTTAATTCAAGCATTTTCAATTTACATTGATACTGTTGTTGTGTGTACAGCATCGGGTCTAATGATCCTTGTCACGAATATGTATAACGTTTTTCCAGACGGTTCGGCAACGGCCTTAGTCGAATACGTTCCTGGGGTTGCTGCGGGAACCGCATGGACACAAATGGCGGTATCAACAGTCTTTACTTCCGCAGGGTCGGGATTCGTCTCAATCGCCGTATTTTTATTCGCATTCACAACATTGATGGCCTATTACTATATTGCAGAAACCACAATTGTTTACCTTGATAGAAAATTACGTTACCCCATTCTAAAACTGATACTGAAGTTTGTATTTTTGATTATTGTTTTTATGGGAAGTGTTCAGTCAGTCAGTTTAATGTGGAGCCTTGGCGATATTGGGTTCGGTAGTATGAGTTATCTTAATCTTATCGCCATTGTCTTCTTGTCAAAACCGGCGCTACGGGCACTGCGTGACTTTGAACGGCAGGAAAAATTAGGTGTTGATCCAGTGTTTGACCCGAAAGTGGCCGGAATAGAAAATGCAGAACTCTGGGAAGATATTAGCCGTGAATACCATGCGCAAGGAATAGGTATAGAACCGAAAGAGAAACAAAATAAAGGGATGGCATATCAAGAAGAAGAGGGTAAAAACTAGAAGAAAAATGGCGGTGAGGGAGGGATTCGAACCCTCGATACGTTGCCGTATACACACTTTCCAGGCGTGCTCCTTCAGCCTCTCGGACACCTCACCGTTTTTCTAAATCTGTTGTGGAGTAGGGAATAAAAACCTGCTCTGCAACGGGGCGCTACTATAGGGAAAATAGCGTCTTACGTCAACTCCCTATTTATCCTTTTTCCGACTTTTGTTGCTGTTTAGCTAAATAAAAAACAATTTGATTATTATCTAATCTCAAATGTTATCGGCTAAGGTTAATAATACTTTTAATGTTAATTTAAAACGGCAAGTCACAGAAGTAAAAACCGTTAGCTAGTTAACAAAATTCTGATTGTGTACAGTGTATCGGCTTGATTAACTTGAAAAGAAATCCCATTCGGCACACTCTGTTAGAAACCAAAGAGGAGTTGCCATGAATATTTTATTTTACCATCCATTTTTTGATTCAAAACAGTGGATTGACGGCATGAAAGCACGCTTACCACAAGTGAATATTCGCCAATGGGAAAAAGGGGATAACCAAAGTGCGGATTACGCCATGGTTTGGTTACCGCCTTATGAATGTCTCGCTGGTCGCAGTGATTTAAAAGGAATTTTCGCTTTAGGCGCGGGTGTGGATGCTATCTTAAAACAAGAACAAGATAAACCAGGGACCCTGCCAGCTGGGGTTCCCGTAATGCGTCTGGAAGACACGGGTATGGCGATTCAAATGGAAGAATACGCTTGTGCAAAAGTGTTAAGTTACTTTCGTCGTATGGATGAATATCGCCAATTACAATCACAGCGCCAATGGAAGCAGTTACCAGCCTACCAACATGAAGATTTTGTTATTGGAGTGATGGGCGCAGGGGCATTAGGGCAAGCAGTTGCAAAGCGCTTAGTCAGCTTTGGTTTTCATGTAAGAACATGGAGCCGCTCTGAAAAACAACTTGATAACGTAAAAAGTTATTTTGGTCATGACCAGCTAGCTAATTTCCTTTCTGGTACCCGTGTAATTATTAATCTGTTACCAAGTACTCCAGAAACGGTGGGAATTTTAAACCAGCAACTATTTAGCCAGTTAGAGCAAGGGGCATATGTTATCAACCTTGCACGAGGCGCCCATCTGATTGAACAGGATTTGCTTTTAGCCCTCGAATCAGGACAAATTGCAGGTGCTGCACTTGATGTTTTTGCCAGTGAGCCGTTGTCGCAAATGCACCCGTTCTGGACACATCCCCGCATCGCTATCACCCCTCATGTTGCTGCTTTTACAAAACCGAAAGAAGCTATGGATATGATTGTCAGCAACATCCAACGTATCGAAGCAGGGCAAGCGCCTGTTGGTGTCGTTGATATGCAACGCGGTTATTAGTCACTTCTTTGCTGCAAGTGGTCTTTATGACCACTTGCAATTACCTCCCCCTAATATCTTTCCTATTTTTTCGATATACTGAAAGTAACTGCTTTGGTCACGAGGTGTGACTACTGAATCTGTAAAATAGGATAATATATGAACGAATTTTCAATCGTCTGCCGTATTTTGGGGACACTATTTCAACGTAGTCCCTCTGATAGCCTCGTAAAACCGCTTATTGATATGATTGCTCAAGATAAATTAAAAGCATCATGGCCATTGGAACAAGATGAGTTGTGGTCACGCATGGCAAAAGACCTCGATGTCAATGCAGTTAATGCGGATTACCAAGCCCTATTTGCGGGGGAATCTCCTGCAGTTTCAATGTTAGCGAATGATTACGATTCTGAAATTACAGAAGCAGAAGTTCGCGAATTTTTAACCGTTAGAGGAATGTCCCTGACGAATGCGCCTGCTGACGCTTTTGGTGCGTTGCTACTCGCGGCTTCTTGGTTAGAAGACCAAGCGGCAGAAGATGAAACCGCCGCTCAAGAAGAATTATTTGATAGCTATATTCTTAGTTGGTATGGCAGCTTTTTAGGTAAAGTTGAAGCGCATGCAACTACTACCTTTTACCGTACTTTAGCTCAAATTACGCGTGATGCAGTCATTGCTCTGCGTGATGAGCTTGACTCAGAAACTGAATAATCGTGACACTGTCACTTTTTATGGTGATGTTACTGATGTTTTAGTTAGCGCTATTGATTAATAATTTTGATTGAATATAAAAGGCAACAGATTTTCCTGTTGCCTTTAATGCTTTTATCAATCGAAATTATTTATGGTTAAAATTAATCAACTAATGGAATGACCAGTTTACCTGGTTTGATTTCAAGCCCTTTAGCGAGTTTTTTCGCGGTTGCTTCAGCCGCGCCATTATCAGGATTTAACACATAAACAGGTTGAGTTTCAAAGAAAGTTTCAAGGGAACTATTCAAGTAAGGAATAACCGCTGACATCGCTGTATCCATATTTTCTGGCATCACTTTGTAACTGCTAATATTCAACTCTTTTAAGTAAATTGAACCTGTTTTGGCGTCAAAATAAGGGCGAGCAGTGAGTGTCAGGTTAATTTGTGCTTCTGCTTTACCAATCAGCGAGTCTAATTTAACGGTTGCATCCCCCGTTAAAGCAACTTTTCCTGGTTCACTGCGGCCAATTTCTGATTTTAAATTAGCGAGTTGAATATCCGCATCAGCAAAGCCCGTAATACCGACCTTATGGTCATATTTTACTTTATTAGCAAGGTAATTATTAATTTGTGACTCACTAATACTAAACTCAGATAATTGACTACAACCCGATAAGAGAGTGAGAAAGCCTACCATAGCGGCGATTAAAAACTTCTTCATAGAGACTCCTTTTACAGTAATACCGCTAGTTTAGCGCATTACTGCCCACTCAACATGACTGTTTCAATTTTTTTGCGGTTAAATTGCTTATGTAGCGCCCATAAAGTAATAAAACCGATGATTCCTAATAAGAACCATGGAAGTTGAGGTAAGTTCCATTGGTGACCAATATCGTACATCCAGCCGCCGCCGGTATAACCGACAGCTCCACCTAAAGCAAGGCCTAAGCGGCTAAAACCCATATAGCTGCCTCGGGCTCGAGGGTCAGCAAGAGAGGCACTCAATGTTTCTCTCGCTGGGTCTGCAGTTACCGTACCTAAATAAAATAGGCACATAAGGGCGAATAGCGTATTGAGAGAGGTTGTCATGCCAATCGGAAACATGCTGAGACTCATTAAAAATAGCCCGGCCATAAGCCGTTGTTCAAGGCGAAAGTGTTTTTCGCTCCAACGCGCAATGGGATAAAGCAATGTTAAAGATATCGCTGCTTCAATCGCATACATCCATTTGACGGCAGTGGGTGTGCCTGCTAATTCATTGACAACAATAGGAAACATAAGCATCACTTGTACTGACAACATAAAATAGCCTGCCAATGTGACCACATAAGTTACAAAACGTTTGTCTTTCAGTACGCGTCCCATGCCTTCTTTAATGGGGGTTCTGACGGTTGAGATTCGATAAGCAGGTAATAACCAAGCATTGCAGATAGCAGCAATAATAAACACCGCAGCGCCAACCCAGCAGACATAATGGAAGTCATATTGTAGTAGCCAACTACCAATCAAAGCACCGATAACTGCACCAGCACTGTCCTGCATTAACAGCAAAGAATAAAAACGACCACGTTCATACGGGCGAGTTAATTTAATAACTAATGCGGTTCGTGGAGGATCAAACAAGGTTCCACCCAGTGCCGAAAGTACGCAAGATAGCCATAAAACCCAAGGGTCATGGGCCACCGCCATCACCGCAAAACCACTGGCACGTAATAGCATTCCAATGACAATCATGGGCTTCGCACCAAATCGGTCAGCGATAGCACCGCCAAAGATACCTAAACCCTGTTGAACAAATTGACGAAGTCCTAAGGCAAAACCAACCACCACAGCGGCCCAACCCAGTTGATCAACAAAACGAATAGAAATAAGCGGAAAAACGACAAAAAAGCCTAGAACAACCAACATGTTGTCAAGCAAAAGAAAATACTTGCCAAGGCTTCTTGCCCGTGACACTTGCGCCATGAGAGACACCATTAGAAAAATAGCAAAGGGGAAATGTTTCTTAAAATCAGATAGTAATAATATCAGTATAATAGGGTTCAATAGATGATATTTTTTTATCATAGTAACGTGGGGTATCGATGATTTATTTTTATCAATAAATATTCGTCATACTTCGCTCTGTGGCG